>NZ_DAMCPG010000028.1:51702-71467 GCF_032106685.1 Massilia sp. | reverse complement strand
GCCCAGGATGTGGAAGGCCACGCCCGGCTTGTCCGGCACGCCCAGGACGGTGATCTTGGCTTCATCGCGATTGAAGGCGATACCGGAGATGACGGCTTGTTCCATGTTGCTTTCTTCCTCAAACGAAATCAGGGTGCCCGAATTGGCTTCCTCGGCCAGCGGCATCAGGGGATCGGTCAGCGACGACAGCACGCGCGTCGGGACCTGGTAGTTACCGGCGAACTCGACCGAGCGCGTCTGCAGCACCTTCGAGCCGAGCGAGGCCAGTTCCAGCATTTCCTCGAACGTGATCTTTTCCAGGCGGCGCGCCTCGTGCACCACGCGCGGGTCGGTGGTGTAGACGCCGTCGACGTCGGTGTAGATCAGGCATTCGTCGGCCTTCAGCGCGGCGGCGATCGCCACGGCCGAGGTGTCCGAGCCGCCGCGGCCCAGGGTCGAGATATTGCCCTCTTCGTCCACGCCCTGGAAGCCGGTGATGATCACGATCTTACCCGCGTCGAGGTCGGCACGCACGCGCGAGTCGTCGATCGACTGGATGCGGGCCTTGGTGAAGGCCGAGTCGGTGCGGATGCCGGCCTGCCAGCCGGTGTAGGAAACGGCGTCCTTGCCGATCGCCAGCAGCGCCATCGCCAGCAGGCCGACCGAAACCTGTTCGCCGGTCGAGGCGATCATGTCCAGTTCGCGCGGGTCGGGCTGGGCCATGATTTCCTTGGCAAGACCAATCAGGCGGTTCGTTTCGCCCGACATCGCCGACGGCACCACGACGATTTTGTGCCCGGCGTCATGCCACTTGGCGACGCGGGCCGCAACGTTCTTGATACGGTCCGTCGAGCCCATCGACGTACCACCGTATTTGTGGACAATTAAAGCCATAACTGTAAGCTTTCCAGCTTGTGAAGGATCAAAGGGGATACTTACTCTAGCATGTTGCAGCGCAAAATCACAAGGGACTAAGTCCGAAAAGCTATACGGAATACAAATAAAGTAATACGGTTTTCGAATAGAAACTATCCTGCCCCGCAGTTCGGGGGCACGTCGTGAAGGAGGAGGTGCGCCGCCGGCCGCCGCTGCAGCCGATACGGCGTCAAGGCCGGCATGCAGGCCAGCCGTGGAAGGCCGCTCAGGCGTCCCCGGATTGCCAGCGCAGGGCAACCAGCGCGGCCGGGGCGTCGCCGAAGCGGCGGCAATCCATGCCCAGCCCGGCGGCGTACAGCAGTTCGCCGTTGGCGCTGACGATCGGCAGGCGCGTGCGCTCCCAGGCCGGCACGTCGACCGCCTGGTAATGCACCTTCAGGCTACGCGTCGGGCGGTTCGGCGCCAGCTTCAGGCGTTCGCCGCCCTTGCGGAAGTCGATGACCAGCGGCTGGGCGCGCAGCCAGGCGGCGTCGAAACCCGTCTCGGCCGGCTCGAAGTGCAGCACGCCGCCATAGGCCGGGAAGGCCAGCTGCCCTTCCCCGCGCCAGGTGAAACTTTCGCCGAACTTCTCGATCACGCCCTCGTCGTCGGGGTCGCGCATGCCGGCCAAGTCGGCCAGCTTCGGCGTGATGTACAGGCGGTCGCGGTGGCGCCGGATGTGGCAGGCCGGATGCGTGACCAGCAACTGGGCGTCGTGGCGCGCTTCCAGCAACTGCGCCACCATCTCGACCAGCCAGGCGGTCGAAGGCATGGCCAGGCCGCGCACGCGGAACCAGTGGCGCAGCATGTTGTAGGCGCGGTCCAGGCTCATCGCGCGCAGGCGGGCGACGTCGACGGCATCGTCCACCAGGCTCGCCGCCAGGTCCTGTTCGGCCAGCTCGTCCAGCAGGCGCTGGGCCGACTGCGCGTGCGCGGCGCTGCGCGCGAAGCGCTGCTGGAAGCCGGGGAAGGCTTGCGCCAGGGCCGGCATCACCTGGTGGCGCAACGCGTTGCGGGCGTAACGCGGGTCCAGGTTCGATTCGTCCTCGACCCAGGCCAGCGCATGCTCGGCGGCATAGGCTTCGAGCTCGGCGCGCGCCAGCGGCAGCAGGGGCCGCGCCATTACCAACTCGGGGTTGCCCAGCAGTTCGGGCGCGCTGTTGGCCGCATCCATGCCCGACAGGCCGGCGGGGCCGGATCCGCGCAGCAGTTGCAGCAGCACGGTTTCGGCCTGGTCGTCGAGATGGTGGGCGGTCAGCAGCAGCGTGGCGCCATGCGCGCGGCACATCTCGCCCAGCGCGCGGTAGCGCAGTTTGCGCGCGGCGGCCTCGGTGCCGGAACCACGCTTGTCGACCTGCACGCGGCGATGGTCGCTGGCAACGCCCAGCGCCGCCGCGCCCGCCTCGACGTGCGCGAGCCAGGCATCGGCGTTCGGACTGAGCCCGTGGTGGACGTGGAAGGCGAACAGCTTGACGCCGTGCGCGCGGCACCAGGTCGAGGCTAGGTGCAGCAGGACCATCGAGTCGAGGCCGCCGCTGCAGGCAAGTGCGAGGGAGGAAGGGGAAGACTGCGCGCGCAACGCGTCGAGCGCGCGCGCGAAAGTGGCCGGGACGCGCCCGGCTTCAGGACGACTCACTACGAATGACCGCTTACTCTTCGCTTGGCGTGGTTTCCTTGAACTTGCCGTAGGCCATCAGCTTCTGGTGACGGGCTTCGAGCAGGTCCTTGGTCTTCATGCCCTGGAACTGGCGCAGGGTGTCGGCCAGTGCGCGCTTGAGCATTTGCGCCATGCCTTTCGGGTCGCGGTGGGCGCCGCCCAGCGGTTCGTTAATGATCTTGTCGATCAGGCCCATCGCCTTCAGGCGGTGCGCGGTCAGGCCCAGGGCGTCGGCCGCGTCGGAGGCGCGCTCCGAGGTCTTCCACAGGATCGAGGCGCAGCCTTCCGGCGAAATCACCGAATAGGTTGCGTATTGCAGCATCAGCACCGCGTCGCCGACGGCGATCGCCAGCGCGCCGCCCGAACCGCCTTCGCCGATGATGGTGGCGATCAGCGGCACTTTCAGCTCGGCCATGACGTAGAGGTTATGGCCGATCGCTTCCGACTGGCCGCGCTCTTCGGCGTCGATGCCCGGGAAGGCGCCCGGGGTGTCGACGAAGGTGAAGATCGGCAGGTTGAATTTTTCCGCCAGCTTCATCAGGCGCATGGCCTTGCGGTAGCCTTCGGGTTTCGGCATGCCGAAGTTGCGCATCGCGCGCTCCTTCGTGTCGCGGCCCTTCTGGTGGCCGATGACCATGCAGGCCTGGCCGTTGAAGCGCGCCAGGCCGCCGATGATCGACTGGTCGTCCGCGAAGGTACGGTCGCCGTGCAGCTCGTGGAAGTCGGTGAAGATCGCGTTCACGTAGTCCATGGTGTAGGGACGCTGCGGATGACGCGCGATCTGGGAAACCTGCCAGGGCGTGAGCTTGGCGTAGATATCCTTCGTCAGTTGCTGGCTCTTCTTGGCCAGGCGGTCGATCTCTTCCGAGATGTCGACGGCCGAATCGTCCTGGACGAAGCGGAGCTCTTCGATTTTCGTATCGAGCTCGGCGATCGGCTGCTCAAAACTGAGGAAAGTTGTTTTAGTCATTGTACCTCCGGGTTGTTCTTGTGCCGCGGCGCCGGGGCTGCCTGCGGGCTTGGCGCATCATGCTGTGCTGTTCGTTCGGCGCTATTTTACCGTACCCTAGACCGTATCGGACGCGGCATCGGCCCCGCTGACGGGGTCCAGGCTGCGCCACAGGTACCAGGTGGCCACCGTGCGCCACGGCTCCCAGTTCGCCGCCACTTCGCGCGCATCGCTGCGCGATACCGGCTCGCCGGAGAAATAGTTCTGGCTGATGCCCTGGATCAGGCCGGCGTCGTCCAGGGGCAGGACGTTCGGCCGGAGCAGATTAAATATCAAAAACATCTCCGCTGTCCAGCGGCTGATGCCGCGGATGCGGACCAGCTCGGCGATCACCGCCTCGTCGTCCATCTGCGACCACAGGTTGGCGTGCACGCGCTTGGCCTTGAAATGGTCGGCCAGGTCGAGGATGTATTCGGTCTTGCGCTTGGACAGGCCGCAGGCGCCGAGCTGCTCGGCGCCGAGCTTGATGACCTGGCTTGGCGTCATCTTCGGGCAGGCCTGGCCGAGCTTGGTCCAGGCGGCGTCGGCCGCTTTCGGCGTGACCTGCTGGCCGACGATCGAGCGCGCCAGCGTGGTGAAGGGATCGGGATGGCCCTTCAGGTGCATGTCCCCGAACTGCGGGATGAGGCGCTTCATGATGCGGTCGCGCCGCATCAGTTCCGCTTTCGCCTCCGCCCAGTACGCCGGAACCTCGAGCTCCGGCGTGTCGAGGCCGCCCTTGTCCTGTTCCGCTGCCATTATGCGCGACGCCAGTTCGTCGTCCCGTCCGGCTTGTCTTCGAGGATGATCCCGGCAGCAGTCAGTTCGGTGCGGATGCGGTCGGCGTCCGCGAAATTGCGCGCCTTCTTGGCGGCGGCGCGCTCGGCGATCAGGCCGGCGATGCGGACCTCGTCCAGGCCGCCCTCGCCCGCCTCGGTGCCGCCGCCACCGCGCAGGTAGTCCTGGGGTGCGCGCTGCAGCAGGCCGAGCACGCCGGCCAGTGCCTTCAGCTGGCGCGCGGTCGCGAGCGACTTGGTGCGGTTCGCCTCGCTTGCCAGATCGAACAGCTCGGCCACGGCCAGCGGCGTGTTGAAGTCATCGTCCATCGCCTCGCGGAAGCGCACGGCGTGCTCCTCGTTCCAGTCGACATCAAGCGCTTCGCTGCCGAGATCGAAATCCGCCAACGCGGTGTACAGGCGCGTCAGCGCGCCCTTGGCATCGTCGATGTGCACGTCCGAGTAATTCAGCGGGCTGCGGTAGTGGGCGCGCAGGATGAAGAAGCGCACCACTTCGGCGTCGTATTTCTTGAGCACGTCGCGGATCGTGAAGAAGTTGCCCAGCGACTTGGACATCTTCTCGTTGTCGACGCGCACGAAGCCGTTGTGGATCCAGTAGTTCACCATGGTGCCGCCGAAGGCGCCTTCGCTCTGGGCGATCTCGTTTTCGTGGTGCGGGAACTGCAGGTCCTGGCCGCCGCCGTGGATGTCGAAGCGCTCGCCGAGCGTGGCGCAGGACATGGCCGAGCACTCGATGTGCCAGCCCGGACGGCCGCGGCCCCACTTCGAATCCCATTTGGCCTCAAGCGGTTCGGATTCCTTGGCGGCCTTCCACAGCACGAAGTCGAGCGGATCGCGCTTGCCGGTATTGACGTCGACGCGCTCGCCGGCGCGCAGGTCGTCGAGCGACTTGCCCGAGAGCTTGCCGTAGCCCTCGAAGCCGCGCACCGCGTAGTTGACGTCGCCATCCTCGCTCTTGTACGCCAGGCCCTTTTCTTCGAGCTTTTCGATGATCGAAAGCATCTGCGGCACGTATTCGGTGGCGCGCGGGACCACGTTCGGCGGCAGGATGCCAAGCGCCTGCGTGTCCTCGTCCATGTAGTTGGTGAAGCGCGTGACCAGCGAGGACAGCGTTTCGCCGTTCTCGACCGCGCGCTTGATGATCTTGTCGTCGATGTCCGTGATGTTGCGTACGTACTTGACGTCGTAACCGGAAGCCATGAGCCAGCGATAGATGACGTCGAACGCCATCATCATGCGCGCGTGCCCGACGTGGCAGTAGTCGTAGACGGTCATGCCGCAGACGTACATGCCGACCTTGCCGGCCTCCATCGGAACGAATACCTGTTTTTCGCGCGCCAGCGTGTTATAGATCTTTAATTGGCTCATTGGTGGTGATGATTCGAGAGGGGACGGGACACCCGAGCAATGCGAATGCCGGGCACGGCTGCCAAGGAGGCGCGCGCCGGGAGATGGTGCTTTGCGTCGAGACCGTCAGGACCCTCGTTGTTGTTCTTCTTGATAGAATGGGACGTTCTGCGCAAAGTATAGCATTGATAAAATCCCGACTGGCCGCCTACGGCTCAGGTTTATTTTTCTGTAAAAGACTTGACACGGCATTGCGCCACGTCCACCGAGGAGAAGCCTTGAAGACCCCATTCGCACGATTTGCCACCCCGCTGATGGCGCGCATCACTGCCGCCGCGGTGCTTGCCGCCGGCGCCCTGTCGATGCCGGCCGCGGCACTGGCCTTCGAAAATCCCCAGGTCGCGCTGAAGACCACGATGGGCGAGATCGTCCTCGAACTCGACCAGGAAAAGGCGCCGAAGAGCACCGCGAACTTCCTGCAGTACGTAAAATCCGGCTTCTACAAGGGCACGGTCTTCCACCGCGTCATCAGCGACTTCATGATCCAGGCCGGGGGCTACACCGAGAAGCTGGTCGACAAGCCGGGCGTCAGGAAGCCGATCCCGAGCGAATCGCAGAACGGCCTGTCGAACAAGCCCTACACGGTGGCGATGGCGCGCACCGCCAACCCGAACTCGGCGACCTCGCAGTTCTTCATCAACACCAACGACAATGCCGGGCTCGACTATCCGGGCGAGGACGGCCACGGCTACACCGTGTTCGGACGCGTGGTGAAGGGCTTCGAGACGGTCGACAAGATCAAGAACGTGGTCGTCGACGACGTGCGCGGCATGCAGAACGTGCCGGTGGTGCCGGTCGTGATCCAGAACGCGACCCTCCTGTCGGGCGATAAGCTTGTAAAATAACGGTTGCACATTTCGCATTCAAACAAAAAGGACATCACATGACCTCCGTAATCATGACCACCAACAAGGGCAACATCACCGTCGAACTGGACGCCGAGAAGGCGCCGAAGACCGTTGCCAACTTCCTGGACTACGTGAACAAGGGTCACTTCACCAACACGATCTTCCACCGCGTCATTAAGGACTTCATGATCCAGGGCGGCGGTTTCGAGCCGGGCATGAAGCAGAAAGCCACCGACGCCACCGTCGAGAACGAAGCCAAGAACGGCCTGAAGAACGACAAGTACACGATCGCCATGGCCCGCACCTCGGCGCCGCACTCGGCATCGGCCCAGTTCTTCATCAACACCAAGAACAACGACTTCCTGAACTACCCGGGCCAGGACGGCTGGGGCTACGCCGTGTTCGGCAAGGTCACCTCGGGCATGGACATCGTCGACGCGATCAACGGCGTCGCCACCTCGCGCTCGGGCATGCACTCGGACGTGCCGGTCGAGCCGGTCGTCATCGAAAAAGTCGAAGTCGTCCAGTAATCCGGTAATTCGTTAGAAAGGCGCGCGGGATCACACACCACAGCACCACGATGGCCACTCCCGCGCGCACGCTCGCGCTTTTCATTTCCGACCTGCACCTGCAGGAATCCCACCCACGCACCGCCGAGGCCTTCTTCCGCTTCCTGGAGGCACACGCCACGCACACGCGCCAGCTCTACCTGCTCGGCGACATCTTCGAATACTGGGCCGGCGACGACGATCTCGACACGCCCTTCCACGCCCGCATCACGCACGCCCTGCGCTCGCTCGCGGACAGCGGCGTCGCGCTGTTCTGGATGGCCGGTAACCGCGACTTCCTGGTCGGGCGAGGCTTTGCCGACGAGGCCGGCCTGACTTTGCTGGCCGAGCCCTACGTGACGGATATCGGCGGGCAACGCATCGCCCTCGTGCATGGCGACGCCGAGTGCACGCTCGACACCAAATACATGGAATTTCGCGCCATGGTGCGCAATCCGGCCTGGCAACAGCAATTCCTGGCCATGCCGCTGACCCAGCGCAAGGCGATCATCGCCGGCCTGCGCGAAGGCAGCCGCGAAGCCCACACCACGAAGTCCTGCGAGATCATGGACGTCACGCCTGACGCGATCGAGGCGGTCTTCGACGCCACCGGCGCCGATGTCCTGATCCACGGCCACACCCACCGCCCCGCCCTGCACCGCCACGGCGAGCGCCTGCGCTACGTGCTGCCCGACTGGGAACTCGATGCCGCGCCGCCGCGCGGCGGCTGGATCGCCATCGCCGAAGACGGCGCGATCCGGCGCCACGGGCTCGATGGCGTTATCGCGTAAGAACGGGCGGGAAAACAGCGGTAACAAAGAAAAGAGCGGGCAAGCCCGCTCTTGTCGCATCCAGGCTTCCCCTCTCCTGCATCCGGGCCGTCAAGCCTTGCCGGCGCGGCGCCGCACCGCGATGCCGGCGCCCAGCATGGCGATGCCGAACAGCGCCAGCGAGCCCGGCTCCGGCACTTCCCCACCTTCGACCTCGTTCAGCTTGAACTGGCCATTGGTCGACAGGAAGAAATAGTCGCCCGGTGCGTTCTCGTAAGCGGTGCCGTCGCAGCCCGGGCCGCCAAAGCCGGCATATTCGCAGGCGACTTCATCGACCAGGCGGTCGGTCGGGTCACCGACGGTGTTCGCGTTCGTAAAGGCGAATGCCAGCACCGCCGATCCCGACAGGTCTTCGCCACCGTCGAGGAAGAAGTAGCCCGGCGCCAGCGCCCCAGCTTCGGCCCGGGCGAACACGCTCACCTGGCCGTTGGTGGTCGGGCTGCCGCTGGCGTCGACCAGGCCGCCGCCGCCGGCCAGCACGTCGAAGCTCGCGATCAGGTTGCCCAGGTTGGCCCCGTAGATCCCGTTCGCGCTGCCATACTGGCCGTTGACCGGGTTCTGGTACATGCGGATCGTCCCCCCGCTGAAGGTAAAGGCGCCACTGAAGTTGCCGGTGCCGGTCGCTTCGAATACCGCGCTGATATTTCCGCCCGGGTAGGCAAGCGGGAACAGGACACCGTTCGAGTCCGCCTGCGAAATGTTGAACACGGCATGCTCGGTGAACGTAAAGCTGGTGTCGCCGGTGGGGGTCAGGTTGATGAAGGCATTGCCGTTCACGTCCAGGTATTCGTTGATCACCTGCCCGCTTTCGTAGCCGTCGCCGGTCGGGTTGAATACCCAGTCGTTCAGGACCGGCGCCGCCTGGGCAGCGCCCATCGACATCGCAACAGCTGCAGCACAAGCCATTTTCTTCAGAAATTTCATGATGAAGATCCTCGTCAGTGATTAAGCGGCCATCCACACCGCATCGCACAGGAAGCAAGCGCCATACCCGCGTACTGACAAGCTTGCGAATCAAGGACTTACACCCGAAAGTGTTAATTCCGAAGCGATCAGTGTAAGAAATTCTGACCTCGACAGTAGAATCCTGCTCCCGGCAAGCCTGAAGACGAAGAAAACTCATCCGTATGGGCGCTTTTTGCGAGGAATCGTTCCGTCTTTGTAACATCGCCCCGTGACGCGGAGACAGCGCGCCTTTCCCGGCCCAGGCCTTCCGCGCGTGGAATCGATATTGCGCTGCGCAATATTTCGTTAGTTTTCCGACCAGCAAAATCCTCTATTATGCGCCTGGGATCGTGGCCGCCGGGCCGTGCGCCAACGCGGCGGCGCCATCAACCGCCGGGCCCGCTTTAGTGCGTGTTTTCGACCGTCCGGCCCCGCTTTTTTGCAGCTTGTCGCATTCCCGCGCTTGCCGTGCATGCTGGTGTCATACTTCACTACAACACCAACGCATTTACTCAACAGGGAGCCAGACATGCAGGATCATGTGCCAGCGCCGGAACGACAGGGAGGCCGAGCATGAACATCGGCTGGAACGACAATGCACCGATTTACCGCCAGCTCAAGGACCGGGTGATCGGCATGATGCTCGACGGCGTACTGAAGGCGGGGGATCCCCTTCCTTCGGTGCGACAAGTAGCTTCCGAATATCAGCTGAACCCGATCACCGTCTCCAAGGCTTACCAGGAGCTGGTCGACGAAAACCTAGTAGAAAAAAGAAGGGGAATTGGCATGTACGTCACTGAAGGAGCAAGCGAAAAACTGCTCGCAAGCGAACGCGAACGCTTCCTGAGCGAGGAATGGCCGGCGATGGTGGAGCGCATCCGCCTGCTGGGCCTGAACGTCGAGCAATTGCTGCGCACTGCGGAACCGGGAGGTGCGGCATGAGCGCCGTGATCTCGGCCCGCGGCCTGACCAAGCGCTACGGCAAGCAGACGGCGATCGACGGCATCGACTTCGATATCCCGGCCGGACGCATCGTCGGCCTGATCGGTCCCAACGGTTCGGGCAAGACCACCACCCTGAAAGCCGCGCTGGGCCTGATTCCCTTCGAGGGCAGCTTGAGCGTGATGGGTTTCGATCCGCGCACCCAGCGCGACGCCCTGATGCAGGACGTGTGCTTCATCGCCGACGTCGCCATCCTGCCGCGCTGGCTGCGGGTGCGCGACGCGGTCGACTTCGTGGCGGGCATCCATCCGCGCTTCGACCGTGCCCGCGCCGAGCGCTACATCGCCAACACCAAGCTCAAGCCGGCGATGAAAGTGAAGGAAATGTCGAAGGGCATGATCGTCCAGCTGCACCTGGCGCTGGTCATGGCGATCGACGCCAAGCTGCTCGTGCTCGACGAGCCGACCCTCGGGCTAGACATCATCTACCGCAAGCAGTTCTACCAGAACCTGCTGGAAGACTATTTCGACGAGAACAAGACCATCGTCATCACCACCCACCAGGTCGAGGAAGTCGAGCACATCCTGACCGACCTGATGTTCATCCGCGACGGCAAGATCGTGCTGGCCGCCTCGATGGACGAAGTCGGCGAGCGCTACATCGAAGTGATGGTCCCGGCCGACAAGGTCAATGCCGCCAACGCGCTGCAGCCGATCGACCAGCGCACCGTGTTCGGCAAGTCGGTGATGCTGTTCGACGGCGTCTCGCGCGCTCAGCTGTCCGCCCTCGGCGAAACGCGCAACCCGAGCGTCGCCGACCTGTTCGTGGCAACCATGAAAGGAACCTACGCATGAATACGATGAAATGGCTGCTGCGCCGCGAGTTCTGGGAACACAAGGGCGGCTTCGTCTGGGCGCCGCTGATCGCGGCCGTGCTCATGGTGGTGCTGGTCGGCGGCATGATCGGCTACGGCATCTCGACCGGCAAGCTCGACGGCGACAGCGTGACCGTCTCGATCAACGGCGAGGAAGTGCACCGCGCCAGCGGCTCGAAGATCGCCAGCCTGGCCGACCGCCATACCCGCACCCAGATCGCCGACGTCGCCGCCAATAACTACATCGCCACCGGCGCGCCGATCTTCATCGTGCTGCCCGTGGTCGCCTTCTTCTACTGCCTGGGCGCGCTCTACGACGACCGGCGCGACCGCAGCATCCTGTTCTGGAAGTCGCTGCCGATCTCCGACGCCACGACCGTGCTGTCGAAGCTGGTGACCGCGCTGGTGCTGGCGCCGGCGATCACGATCGTCATCGCCAGCGCCGCCGCCTTCCTGATCCTGATGCTGGGCGGCGTGGCCGCCAGCCACCAGGGCCTGAACCTGTTCGGCCCGGTGCTCAGCAACATCAACCTGTACCTGTCGCCGGTCTACCTGCTGGCCATGATCCCGGTCTACATCCTGTGGGCGCTGCCTTGCGCCGGCTGGCTGCTGCTGGTGTCGAGCTGGGCGAAGTCGAAGGTCTTCCTGTGGGCCGTCGGCGTGCCGCTGATCGCCGCCGTCCTGCTGAAATGGATGGACTACCTGCTGGCCCTGTACGGCGCCACCATCAACGCCGACTGGATCATCAACAACGTGCTCGAAACCCTGCTGCTCGGCCTGGTGCCCGGCGCCTGGTTCATGGACGGCGGCACCGCCCTGCCGCTGCGCGACCAGCACGGCGTGGACATGCTGTCGGTGCTCGGCGCCTCCTGGGGCAGCCTGGCGCGGCCGGAACTGTGGGTCGGCGCCGTGGCCGGCATCGCGATGATCGTCGCCGCCATCCGCCTGCGCCGCTGGCGCGACGAGGGCTGAGCATGCGCCGCGCCCTCGCCGCCGGCGCGCTCGGCGCCCTGCTCGTGTGCGGCGGCGCCGCCGCGGTGCCGGGCCTCGACGAGCCCGACGCCATCCAGGTGAACGGTATCCGCAAGCCGGAAGTCCACAAGTACAAGGCCATCCTCGCCGGCCTGGACAGCTTCGACAAGCACCATGCGCTGGCGCCGGACGTGCCCGCGCTGCGTTTCCGGATCAGGGCGCTGCGCGGCGCCGGGATGCCGGAACAGCCGCGCGTGCGCATCGAGGGCGAGGACGGCTTCGTCCTGCCGCTCGCGCTCGACGCCGCCAACCGCTTCACGGTGCCGCGCAGCGAGGCGGCAGTCGACGCCGACGGCGAACTGGCGCTGAACCAGAAACACAGGTTCTACCGTGTCGAGCCGGACGTGCGCACCCCGGGCCTGCCCGACAACGTGCGCCGCCTCGGAGACTTGCGCCTCGAATGCCGGGTAACGGTAGCCATCGCCAAGGAAGAGATGTCACTGCTCTGGGTGCTGGCGATCAACGGTGTGCTGCGTACCCGCGACTGGTGCGGCTTCACCCTCGAGGACCCGCCGAAAGTGGGCTTCGACGCCGGGGCGCCGATCGTCGCGGCGACGCTGCGCGAAGGCGAACGCAGCCAGCCGCTGGAAGCCAGGAAGACCAGCTTCGACGTGGCGCTCAGCGACGCCAGCTGGAGCGACGAAGCACTGGTGGAGCTGGAATTCGGCGCGCCGGCGGCCCCTGCCGGGGTGCCCTGAGCCGGACCGTGGCGATGTATCGCCCGGCCTCGCGGGGCCGGCCACGAACCACGTTTACCACCCTATCGGAGCACGCATGAAACACCTGGTCAGCACGCTTCTTCCCCTGCTCGTCATGGCCTGCGCCGCCGCCCAGGCGCAGCCGCCGGCGCCGGTGGCCCCGCCGGCCGCGGCCGCGGCCGAACTGGTCGCCGTCGGCGCCCGTCCCTACCTGGTCGAGATGTCCAGCGCCGGCAGCGGCCGCTACACCGTGATCTTCGAGTCGGGCTTCGGCACCGGCATGGGCGCCTGGCGCAAGGTGGCGCCGGCGCTGGCCGATGCCGCGCGCGTCGTCGCCTATTCGCGCGCCGGTCACGGCAAGTCCGACGCGCGGCCCGAGCCGCGCAGCATCGAACAAAGCACGAACGAACTCGAACAGCTGATCGCGGCGGCCAGGCTCGCGCCGCCCTTCGTCCTGGTCGGCCACTCGTACGGCGGCCTGCTGGCGCGTTCGTTCGCGGCGCGCCATCCGGGCCAGATAGCCGGCCTGGTGCTGGTCGACCCCAGCGACGAACGCTTCAACCCGGCCTTGCGCAGGCTCGACGCCGAACGCGCGGCGGCCGACGAGCGCGCCTTTGCCGCCATCGTGCCGGCGAAGTTCCAGCCCGAGCTGAAACTGCTGCAGCCCGTGCTCGACAGCGGCAAGCTGCCGCTGGCCGGCAGGCTGCCCGACGTGCCGACGGTCGTGCTGACCGCGATGCGCCAGGCCGACAAGCCGGAGTTCTTCCTGGAGACGCCGGAGGCACTGGCGATCAAACGCGACCTGCATGCGGACTTCGTGCGCCAGTTCAGCGCGGGCACGCAGGTGGTGACTACGCGGAGCGGCCACAACATCCAGCTCGAGGAGCCAGAACTGGTGATCGAGGCCGTGCGCAAGGTGATCGCGGCGGCGGACGGGAAGACGGCGCAGGCCGGCCGCTGAGGCGCCGGCGGCGGCAACATGAAAGAACGCCCGAGGCCGCACCAGACAAGGGTGCCGCCTCGGGCGCTGCCTGGATCGGCGGTAGCCGCTTACTGGAACTGCTGGCGGAAGGCCTCGAACTGCGCCTTCAGCTCGGCGACCTCGGCGCGCAGCGCGACCACTTCGGCTTCCAGCTGGCCGATGCGGCTCGATGGCGCCGGCGCGGCAGCGGCGCCGAAGGCGGAGTCCTCGCGCGCAACGGCTATCTCGCCGCCGAGCAGCTGGCCGTAGCGCGGCTCCTTGGTGCCAGGCGCGCGCTCGAGGCGGGCGACGATCGGCGGGTATTTATCGATCAGGAACTGCAGCACGGCCTCGACCTCGGCCACGCTCTTGAATTCGTGCAGGCGCCCGGTGCGGGTGCGGATCTCGCCGGCGGTCTGCAGGCCGCGCAGCATCAGCACGGTGAGCACGGCCACCTTGTCCTGCTCGAGCGTCCACTTGATGCGCATGCGGTGCTCGTACTTGGTGACGCGCGCGCCGGCCTGGGTGATGCCGTTCACCAGGCGGCGCTCGATCAGGCGCTGCAGGGTGTCGTGGACGGTGTCGTCCGACAGCTGCATCACCGGATCGCGGCTGGACAATTGGTTGCAGCCGGTGACGATCGCATTCAGCGACATCGGGTAGTTGTCGGGGGTGAGCGCTTCTTTCTCGGCGAGCACCGCGAGCACGCGGATCTCGAAGGGATCCAATACGGAGTCCGCTCCGTCCTTCACTTCATCAGTCATGGGTTTCCTCAGTCGACCAGCCGGTTCAGTTCGGCCGAGTCGAGTTTATCACCCTCGCGCACGTTCGGACAGGCAATGCCGGCCGCCTTGATGGTCGCGGTCAGGCATTCGATCTGCTCGTCCTGGCGCGCGACGTGGTCGATCAGGCCGCGCAAGGCCTTCGAGAGCGGGTCGTCGCCGTTTGGCGTGACGCCGTAGGCGGCGAACATGCGGGCACTCCTCGACTGCTCTTCCTTGCGCATGATGTGGGCCGGATTGCCGACCGCGGTGGCGCCGGCCGGGACCGGCTTGACCACAACCGCGTTCGAGCCGATCTTGGCGAACTCGCCGACCGTGAACGCGCCCAGCACCTGGGCGCCGGCGCCGACGATCACGCCGCGCTCGAGCGTCGGGTGGCGCTTGGTGCCGGCCACGAGGGTCGTGCCGCCCAGGGTGACGCCCTGGTAGATGGTGCAGTCGTCGCCCACCACGGCGGTTTCGCCGATCACGACGCCGAAGCCGTGGTCGATGAAGACCCGGCGGCCGATGGTGGCGCCCGGGTGGATCTCGATGCCGGTGAAGATGCGCGCGATGTGGGAAATGAAGCGGCCGAGCCACTTCAGGTTCATGCGCCAGCAGCCATGCGCCCAGCGGTGGAGGACGATGGCATGCAGGCCGGGATAGCACGTGAGCACTTCCCAGCCGTTACGGGCGGCCGGGTCGCGTTCGATGATGCTCTTGATATCTTCGCGCAACGAGGAAAACATAATAAGTACAGAAGCAAAACAGCGGCAATGGTAGCTTATCCGGCTGTTGCTTGCTTGGGGAGGGGGCAATTCTTGAGAGGGAACGCAGGCGAGCGGACGACGCTGGTCTGCATGTGTGCGTTGAACGCGTGGACGGAAAACCCGTCCACCCTACGTCCTGCTGCCAGCTGTGCGTGGACACCGCTGGAGACCCGTAGGGTGGACGGCTCTGCCGTCCACGCGTTCACATCACGCTGGAAACGACGGGCCGGCTTCGGAAAGCGGCGATGAACAGCCGAATCAGCCTTCGCGCGCCACGCGCTGGCGGCGGGCCTCATACAGGCAGACGCCCGAGGCGACCGAGACGTTCAGGCTCTCGACCGAGCCGAACATGGGGATGGACACCAGCAGGTCGCAGGTCTCGCGGGTCAGGCGGCGCATGCCCTCGCCTTCCGAGCCCATCACCAGCGCGACCGGGCCGGTGAAGTCGGCTTCGTACAGGCCCTTGTCGGCGTCGTCCGAGGTGCCGATCAGCCAGATGCCGCGTTCCTTCAGCTCGCGCATGGTGCGCGCCAGGTTCGTCACCGTGATGTAGGGGACGGTCTCGGCGGCGCCGCTGGCGACCTTGGCGGCGGTGGCGTTCAGGCCGACCGCGCGGTCCTTCGGCACGATCACCGCGTGCGCGCCGACGCCGTCGGCCACGCGCAGGCAGGCGCCGAGGTTGTGCGGATCGGTGATGCCGTCCAGGATCAGCAGCAGCGGCGGCCCCTCGATGGCATCGAGCAGTTCGTCCAGGTTGCGCGCCAGCGCCAGCTGGCTGGCGAAGGCGATCACGCCCTGGTGGCGGCGGGTGCCGACGATCTTGTCGAGGCGGGCGGCGTCGACCGGCATGACGCGCACGCCGGCATCCTTGGCGCTGGCGATCAGCGCCTTCATGCGGGCGTCGTTACGCTCGGCGTCCACAAAAATCTCTTCCACCGATTGGGCCTCGTGGCGCAGCCGCGAGGTCACCGCGTGGAAACCGAAAATCATTTTGTTCTTCATTCTTTACTTCTTTTCCTGGAACTCGTTTTGGATGCGGTACTGTCGGCCTTGGCGGCCGGCTTCTTCCTGGCGCTGCTCTTGGCGGCAACGCTCTCTGGTTCTGCCACGACGGCCGTTTTCGCAGCGCGCGTGCGCTTCGGCTTGGCCGGCCTGTCGACTGCGGCGGCGATCGCCTCCGCAGGGGCTAGTGCGGGCGCGGCTGCCTGCTCGGCGGCCTTGCTGCGGCGTACGCGCTTGGCGGCGACCGGCGTGGCCGCGGCGACTGCCTCGACGGCGGTCTCGGCCTGTGGTGCCTGCGGTGCCTGCGCCGGGGTTTCCGGCGCGGCCTTGGCGGCCTTGGCTGCACGGGTGCGCTTCGGCGCCGGCGCCGCTGGCGCTTCCGCTGGCTGCGCTGCAGGCGCGGCGGCCGCTTCAGGCACCGCGTCGGGCTGCGCCTCGGGCGCCTGGGCAACGACTGCCTTGCGCTTGCGGCTTGGCTTGGCTGGCGCCGCAGCCTCGTCGGCGATGCCCTGGTCCGGCTGAGGCTGTCGCTGGGCTGGCGCCCCTTCCGATGCTTGCGGCAGTGCCGGCGCTTGCGGCGCCTCGACCACCTCGACCGCGTCGACTTCCGTCTGGACGCCTTTGTCGGCCTGGCCATTCGCGGCCTGGCGGGCCAGCTCGGCCGCAGCCTTCCTGCGCGCGCTGCGCGAACGCTTGGACTTGCCGCCTTCGGCACTCACGGCGCCGGCTTCGTTGTCGCGCGTTTCGGTGCGGCCGCCATTGGCCTGCTGGCGCGCCAGTTCCGCCGCTTCCTTGCGGGCGCGGCGCGAACGTTTCGACTTGCCCGCGGGCTTGGTTTCCAGGGCGGGGGCGGAATCGGCGCGCGCTGCGCCGCCGTTCGCCTGTGCCGGCCTGTCGCCGCGCTCCTGCCTGCCCTTGCCCCTGCCTTCGTTGCCGCGCGCCGGCTGGCGCGCCTGCGCCGGCTCGGGCGCCTCGCCCAGGCGCGACTCGTCGGCCAGCACCAAGTCGATCTTGCGCGACTCGAGGTCGACCTTGGCCACCTGCACGACCACGCGGTCGGTCAGGCCGAAGCTCTTGCCGGTGCGCTCGCCGCGCAGCTGGTGGCGCGCTTCGTCGTACTGGAAGTAATCCTGGCCGAGCTCGGTCACGTGGACCAGGCCCTCGACGTAGAGCTCGTCGAGCTGCACGAAAATGCCGAAGGTGGTCACGCCGGCCACGGTGCCGGTGAAGGCCTCGCCCAGCTTGTCCTGCATGTAGAAGCACTTGAGCCAGGCCTCGACGTCGCGCGAGGCTTCGTCGGCACGGCGCTCGTTGGCCGAGCAGTGCACGCCCAGGGCGTCCCAGATCGTCAGATCTTTTTCGTCCTTGGCCTTGCCTTCCGCCTTGTCCTTGGCGGCCTGCTTGCGGGCGGCGTTCGAGACCGTCGTGTTCAGCTTCGACAGGTCGATGCCCTTCGGCTCGTAGCGCTTGCCCTGAAGGATGGCCTTGATGGCGCGGTGCGTCAGCAGGTCGGGATAGCGGCGGATCGGGCTGGTGAAGTGGGCGTAGGCCTCGTAGGCCAGGCCGAAGTGGCCGACGTTGTCCGGGCTGTAGACGGCCTGCTGCATCGAGCGCAGCAGCATGGTCTGGAGCAGGGACGCGTCCGGGCGCTCCTTGATCTCGCGCATCAGCGCGGCGTAGTCCGAAGCGGCCGGCTTGGTGCCGCCGCCCAGGTTCAGTCCGGCCTGCTTGAGGAAGGTGCGCAGCTGGTTCAGCTTTTCCTCGGTCGGCACGGCGTGGATGCGGAAGGTGCCCGGGTGCTTGTGGCGGATCAGCAGGTCGGCCGCGCACACGTTCGCGGCCAGCATGCATTCCTCGATCAGGCGGTGCGCGTCGTTGCGGGTGCGCGGGATGATCTTCTCGATCTTGCCCATCGCATTGCAGACGATGTAGGTCTCGGTGGTCTCGAAGTCGATCGCGCCGCGTTCCTGGCGCGCGCCGAGCAGCGCATGGAACACCGCGTTCAGGTTCAGCAGGTGCGGCACGATGGCCGGACGGCGCGCGGCTTCCTCGCCCTGCGGATCCGCCAGCACTTCGGCGACCTGGTTATAGGTCAGGCGCGCGGCCGAGTGCATCACGGCCGGGTAGAACTGGTAGGCGGTGACTTCGCCCTTGGCGGTGACAACCATGTCGCACACCAGGCACAGGCGGTCGACGGCCGGGTTCAGCGAGCACAGGCCGTTCGAGAGCTTCTCGGGCAGCATTGGGATCACGCGGCGCGGGAAGTAGACCGAGGTGCTGCGCTCGATGGCGTCGCCGTCCAGGCCGTCGTTCGGCTTGACGTAATGGCTGACGTCGGCGATCGCCACCAGCAGGCGGTAGCCCTTGGCGCGGCCGATCTTCACCGGTTCGCAGTAGACGGCGTCGTCGAAGTCGCGCGCGTCTTCGCCGTCGATCGTCACCAGCGGCACGTCGCGCAGGTCGACGCGGTTGGACAGGTCGGCATCGACCACTTCGTTCGGCAGCTTGTTGGCCTGCTTCAGCGCGGCGGCGGAAAACACGTGCGGCACGCCGAACTTGCGCACGGCGATCTCGATTTCCATGCCCGGGTCGTCCAGTTCGCCGAGCACCTCAACGATGCGTCCGGTCGGCTGCTGGAAGCGCGCCGGCTGCTCGATCAGCTCGACGCTGACGACCTGCCCCGCGCGCGCCTTGCCTGGGGAGCCGGCGACCAGGATGTCCTGGCTGATGCGCTGGTCCTCGGGCGAGACGATCCAGACGCCGCCTTCGTTGAGCAGGCGGCCGATGACGTGGGTATTGGCGCGCTCGACGACTTCGACGATCGTGCCTTCCGGACGGCCGCGGCGGTCAGTGCCGACGACTTTCGCCAGCACGCGGTCGCCATTCAGGACCTTCTGCATTTCCTTATCGTTCAGGAACAGGTCGGGACCGGGCTCTTCGGGGATCACGAAGCCGAAGCCGTCGCGGTGGGCGCTGATGCGACCGGCGATGAAGCCGGCTTGGTCCGCCAGGGCATAGACGCCGTCGCGGTCGGCGCGGATCTGGCCGTCGCGCTCCATGGCGTTCAGGCGGCGGCCCAGGACTTCCTGGGCGGCGGGCTTCACCTTCAGTGCTCGTGCGAGGGCGGCTGCGTCGAGCGGCGTGCCGGCGTCGCGAAAGACGCCGAGGATTTCCTCTCGGCTAGGAATGGTATGAGTTGGTTGCTTCAAATCGTTTTCTTGAATTCTTTTATATAGATGCCGGAGCGGCCGGCACCGTGGTTGGATTGACACCTTGACAGGCGTAGTGTAACGGAGGACCACGGGATTCGCCTAACGAAGCGTGCTCCATGAAACACTGCCCGGCGAACGGATGGCGGGACAAAAAAGGATCGCTTGCAGTCCTTGCAGGAGGTTTTTGACTTTTGCCATCCTTCCGCTATAATCTCGGCTCTTTCGCAACGACAGCATTGTGAAGCGAAGGAAAAGAAGCACCGTATGAGGCAGTTTGGTAGCGAGAACAACAGAAGTTGATCTAGCGAAAAACGACAAAGCCTGATATTGTATCAGCTTCAGCAGCAAACGCAGTAACAGTGCCCACGTGGCGGAATTGGTAGACGCGCATGGTTCAGGTCCATGTGCCGCGAGGTGTGGGGGTTCGAGTCCCTCCGTGGGCACCACTCTACCGGAAGTGCAATCCGCAGTAGCAAGCAGTACCATTGATCGTAGGGTGGGTTCTCGAACCCACGCGTAAAGCAAGATCAGTGTTAGCAGTAATCAGTGCCCACGTGGCGGAATTGGTAGACGCGCATGGTTCAGGTCCATGTGCCGCG
>NZ_DAMCPG010000028.1:0-51602 GCF_032106685.1 Massilia sp. | reverse complement strand
AGGTGTGGGGGTTCGAGTCCCTCCGTGGGCACCAACAGTTTTCTGGCGACAGCCGGCGCAAAACGCCGCAATCCTTGAAAAAGGTTTGCGGCGTTTTGCGTTTTGCCGCCCCCCTTCACTGTGCAGCCAGGTCGTCCAGGATCGGGCAATCCGAACGGCTGTCGCCATGGCAGGACGCGGCCAGCCGTTCCAGGGTGCGCCGCATCGCTTCCATTTCCGCGATCTTGCGGTTCAGCTCTGCGATATGCGCGCGCGCGAGCGCGCGCACGTCGGCGCTGGCCCGCCCCTTGTCCTGCCACAGCGCCAGCAGTTCGCGAATCTGGTCCAGCGAAAACCCGAGCATACGGGCGCGGTGGATGAACTGCAGCACCTGCACGTCCTGGTGCGCATAGACGCGGTAGCCGGCATCGGTGCGCCGCGCCGCGCCAATCAGGCCGATCGATTCGTAATGGCGGATCATCTTGGCCGACACGCCCGAAGCGCTGGCGGCTTCGCCGATGTTCATCGCGGTCGTTTCAATCACGGGGCTGTCCATGCTGTCCTTTCGCTGTTCCTTCATTGATCCGGAATGAAGGATACACCTTCCCATCGTGGGAAGCGCAAGCCGGAAACGCTTGACGGAAAACCTGGAGCGGTTATGCTCGGGCTGCCATGAAGATTTCCACCTCCCGCATTTCCAACCGCGTCTGCGGCGCATTGCTGGCTACCCTCGCCGTTGGGGCCATCGCGAAACCCGCGCCCTGGTACCAGTGGCGCAGCAAGGCAGACGGCCAGCTGGCCTGTTCGCAGACGCCGCTCGGCCCCGGCTGGGAGCGCGCCGCCGGCCCCTATCGGGACGCGCGTTGCGAAAAGCCCAACCTTGCTAAATAATAGGCCGGGTAGTTCAGCAGGTCGTCCGTCGTTTTCCACAACACCGAGGAGACATTGATGTTCACGAGTCCGGAGCAGTTCGCAAACGCCACCAAAACCCTGTTTGACCTGCAAATGCAGACGTTCGAGGCGCTCACCAGCAAGACGGTCAAGGGCCTGGAACAAGTCGTCGCCCTGAACATGGCGACCGCCCGCAACACGATGGACCAGACGCTCGCCGCCAGCCGCGACCTCACCCAGGCGCGCGATGCCCGCGCCGCCTTCGACGCCCTGTCGGCGCGCATGACCCCGGACGCGTCCGACAGCGCCGAGTACCGCGCCCAGCTGAAGACCATCATCGACGACATGCAGAGCGAATTCCGGCGCGCCGCCGACGTGCACGTCGCCGAAGCGAAAAGCACGCTGTCGGCCCTGATCTACGACGTCACCCAGAACGTCAAGCCGGGATCGGAGAACGCGGTCGAGATCATCAAGGCCGCCATCGACAACGCCTTCAAGGGTTACGAGCAGGTGACCCAGGCGACGCGCCAGGCGGTGCAGACCGTCGAGGCCCAGATCGCAAAGGCGTCCTCGCTCGTCAATCCGGGCATGGACAAGGCCGCTCCGACAGCCGGAAAGCAGCCCGAGTAAACGGCAACAGGGCGGCTTGGCGACCGCCCTGTAATATTCTTTCACCGAAGCCTCTTCGGTGAAAGAATATTTCAACCCTTCCCACCTTCCCGCTCGATCCCCAGCAGTTCGTCCACGTGGGCCAGTGCGGCCGCATCCTTGACCACCGTCCCGAGCCAGACGTGCAGCGGCTGCTCGCCCCAGTTGGCCGCCTTGTCGGCCAGGTAAGCAACCGGGCTGTGCGGCTCGGTGCGGCGGAAGAACTCGGCCACCGCGCGCAGCTGGGCCAGGGCCTGGGTCCGCGTCTGCAGCGGGCCGGCGGGCAGCGCCGGCAGCATCGTGTTCGCGTGCGGCGCTGCCGCTGTCGTCGTACCCGCGTGCTGCTCGGCCACCGGCGCAACGGCAGCGGCGCATCCCGCCGGCGTCACGAAGTGCACCAGGTCCTGCAGCGCGGAGCGGGCGCTGCCGAAGCTCGGCCCATCCGCGCCGAGGCGCGCGTCGACCGCCTTTTCCAGCGCGTCGAGGGCGCCCAGGCAGTATTCGCCGTCGGCCAGCAAGGCCGCTTGGAAGGCCTTCGAGGTGCGGCTGCGCGCGGCCTCGACGTCGGCGATGGCGTCCGCGCCATGGCTGCGCGCCGCTTCGATGTCGCGCATCGAGAAGGCCGCGCCTTCGGTTACCGGGCACTCGGCCGCCAGTTGCGGCACCCGCGCCGCGATCCAGCCCAGGTTGCCGATGCGCCGCTCGAAGCCGTCTTCGTCCGGCAAAGGATACAGCCCGTCCCAGTAGCGTTCGCACAGCGCGCCGATCAGTTCCAGCGCCTCGCCCAGGCCGCGCAGGCCTGCCGTCTTCGCATTCGCCTCGGCCAGCCAGACCGCCAGCTGCAGGTCCTTGCTGCGCGTCTCGATCAGGGCCGCGCAGCGCTTGGCGACGAACTTCCAGTCCGCTTCCTTCAGGGTCGTGACCCAGGCGCCCTGCTCCAGCGACGGGTCGTCGGCCTTCCGCGCCTGGGCGATGGCGTCCAGCTCGGGCGAGAACGCCAGGTCCTCGCCGCAGGGCGCCGCCGCGCTGACCGGGGTCAAGAGTTGTTCAAGGGTGCTCATGGCGCCTCCTCAAGCCGGCTCGATTGTGTACTTGAAGCGGCCGGCCCTGGTCGCGCCGACCTTGATGCGCGCGATCGCGCCGCCCTCGGCCATGCGCGCCAGCACCGTGTCGGCGATCTCGGGCAGCAGCGTGCCGTTCAGGATGGTGTCGACGTTGCGCGCGCCGGAGTCGACTTCGGTGCAGCGCGCCAGCACCGCGTTCACCAGCGCGTCGTCGTAGTCGAAGCTGGCGTGGTGGTTGTCGCGCACGCGTTTGGCAATCCGGTTCAGTTTCAGCCGGATGATGTTGGCCAGCACCTCGTCGTTGATCGGGTAGAACGGCACCACGGCCAGACGCCCGAGGAAGGCCGGCTTGAACTGCTTCATCAGCTGCGGGCGGATCAGTTCGGCCAGCTGGTCCGGCTTCGGCAGCTCGGCCGCCGGCTTGTTCAGGCAAGCCTGCATCATGGTGCTAGAGGCCGTGTTCGAGGTGAGGATGATGATCGTGTTGCGGAAGTCGATCTGGCGCCCTTCGGCGTCGTCCAGCACGCCCTTGTCGAACACCTGGAAGAACAGTTCCAGCACGTCCGGGTGCGCCTTCTCGACTTCGTCGAGCAGCACCACGCTGTAGGGATTGCGCCGCACCGCCTCGGTCAGCACGCCGCCTTCGCCGTAGCCGACGTAGCCCGGGGGCGAGCCCTTCAGCCCCGACACGCTGTGCGCTTCCTGGTATTCGCTCATGTTGATGGTCACCAGCTTGCGCTCGCCGCCGTAGAGCAGGTCGGCCAGGGCCAGCGCGGTCTCGGTCTTTCCCACGCCCGAGGTGCCGACGAACAGGAACACGCCCTTCGGCTTGTTCGGATCGTCGAGATTCGCGCGCGCGGTGCGCACGCGCTGCGCGACCGCGGCCGTCGCATGCATTTGTCCGAGGATGCGCTCGTCCAGCAGCGACTGCAGCTGCAGCACAGTCTTGATCTCGTCCTTCACCATGCGCCCCAGCGGAATGCCGGTCCAGCTGGCGACGATGCCGGCCACCGTGTGACCATCGACCTGCACCGGCACCAACGGCGCCTCGCCCTGCAGCGTGCGCAGTTCTTCCAGCAGCGCGCGCATCGGCGCGCTGTCGCCCCGTCCCGCCTCCAGCTCCGCGCGCAGCGCCGCGATCTCGCCGGTCAATGCATGTTCGCGCTGCCAGCGCGCCTGCAGGCGGTCCTGCTCGGCCACCTGCACGGCGCGCTCGTCGCGCAGCTGGGCCAGCGTCGCCCCATGGTCCATGCCGGCGCTCTGTTCGCGCGCCAGCGCCGCGGCCCGGGCGTCGAGCTGTTCGATGGCGCGGCTGCAGGTTTCCAGCAGCGCCGGCGTGGCGCTCTGCCCCAGGGCCACCTTGGCGCAGGCGGTATCGAGCACGCTGATCGCCTTGTCCGGCAGCTGCCGGCCGCTGATGTAACGGTGCGACAGGCGCACGGCCTCGGTGATGGCCTCGTCGTAGACCCGCACCCCGAAGTGCTTCTCCATCAGCGGCGCCATCGCGCGCAGCATGGCGCAGGCGGTCTCCTCGTCGGGCTCCTCGACCTTGATCACCTGGAAGCGCCGCGCCAGGGCCGCGTCCTTCTCGAAGTACTTCTTGTACTCGCCCCAGGTGGTGGCGGCGATGGTGCGCAGCTCGCCGCGCGCCAGCGCGGGTTTCAGCAGGTTGGCGGCGTCGTTCTGGCCGGCCGTGCCGCCGGCGCCGATCATCGTGTGGGCTTCGTCGATGAAGAGGATGATCGCGTGCGGGCTCTTCTTGACTTCGTCGATCACGTTCTTCAGCCGGTTCTCGAATTCGCCCTTGACGCTGGCGCCGGCCTGCAGCAGGCCCATGTCGAGGGTATGGATCTCGACCCCGCGCAGCACCTCGGGCACGTCGCCTTGCGCGATGCGCAGCGCCAGCCCTTCGACCACGGCGGTCTTGCCGACGCCGGCCTCGCCGGTCAGGATCGGGTTGTTCTGGCGGCGCCGCATCAGGATGTCGATGGCCTGGCGGATCTCGGGATCGCGCCCGATCACCGGATCGACCTTGCCCTGGCGCGCCCGCTCGGTCAGGCAGGTGGTGAACTGGTCCAGCGCCGGCGTCCTGCCGTCCGCCATGGCTTCCAGTTCGGTAACAGGGTCGCCGTTACCCTGCGCCGGGACGGCGACGGGTACGGCGACGGCTTCCTTCGAAGCACGCGTGAGCCTGTCGAAGTCGTGCTTCAGGCGCTCGAGCGGGAATTCGGCGAACAGGCTTGATCCGCGCTGGGCCAGCTGGGCCAGGCTTGGTTCGGTGAGCAGCGCCAGCAGCAGGTGGCCGCTGCGGATCATGTTCGGCTGGCCGTTGCCGAGCGAGGCGATCAGCCAGGCATGCTCGAACAGCAGCGGCAGGTGCTTCGAGAACACCGGGGTGCGCGCGCTGCCGGTGGCGAAGCGCGCGACTTCGCGCCGCAGGTCGTCCTCCAGCGCCGAGAGACTGATGTCGCAAGCGCGCGCGGCCACCACGACATCGCAGTCCGGCTGCTCCAGCAGGGCCAGGAACACGTGCTCGATGTCGACTTCGTACTGGCCCAGCCCGACGCAGATGTTGGCGGCGCGCGTGGCCGCGGTGCGCGAGGCGTCGTTCAGTTTGCCGATCAGGGTCTTGAGGTTGATGTCCATTCGTGTCGCATCCTTTGTGTCGGTAGATGGCGCTAGCGCTTGCCGTCCGGCCCGCGCGGGCGCGCCGCGCGCCCCACCGCGTAGTGCAGCGACGAGGGCTGGAGCACGGCGCTGAAATTGACCGTGTCGCCGCTGTCGAACAGGGCCAGGCGCGCGTTGATGACGAAATCGAGCCGGTTGACGCTGCCGGGCACCGGCACCAGGGTGGCGCTGACGTCCTTCAGGCGCGGTTCGTGGGTTTCGATGGCGGTCTTGATGCTGGCGCAGATCGCGGCGCGGTCTTCCGCGCTGGTCAGGCAGAAGGCGGCGAAATCGGCCAGGCCGTAGTTCAGGATCGAAGCGCGCGCCTGCGGGAATTCGTCGAAGACGCCGGGCGCCAGCGCGACGCGGGTGTTGAGCAGCGCTTCGAGGTCGCGCGCCACCAGGTCCTTGATCTGCTCGATCGTCAGGCGCGGGTTGGCGGCGCCCGCTTCCCGGCGCTCGTCCATCAGGCGGTCGAACACCCCGGGGGTGAAGCCGTTCATGGGTCGGTCCTGGAAGGAGAGTCGTGCTACGTAAGACGGACCGTGCGACAGTGGCGCACGGTCCGCCGGTTCTTCCACGATGGGGCTTGCGTCGTCCTGCGCTTAGACGATCTTGTTGGCGGCCAGGTCCCAGCCGCCCGAGGTGTTGCCGCCGGCGCCGCCGGTCACCTTCTGCTGGGTGTACTTCCACTTGATCTTCGAGAATTTCAGGCCGACCTTCTCCTGGATGATCGCGCCTTCCTCGACCTTCGGCTTGATGGCGCCGATGAGGACGTTCTCCAGCTCGATCTCGAAGTACTTGATGCGCTCGCCCTGGCCGTCCGCGCGCATGAATTCCAGCTTGGCTTTCGGGATCGTCTTGCCGGCCGAGCAGGTCTGCAGCAGCACCGGCGAGGACAGGTCGGCCAGCTTGTCGATCACGACTTCCTCGTGCTCGCAGCGCTCGGCGGTGTGGCCGCCGCCGGTCGACGCGGTGGCCGAGCGCGGTTGCTTCACGCCCCAGGTGACGGAGGTGCACTCGATCCAGTCCTTGTGCTTGTCGTCCATCGATTCGCCCTTGATGCCGTCGATCTGCAGGTACACGTCAATTGCCATTTTTGTTTACTCCAATTTTCAGGTTAATGGTGGATCAGCTTTTGGTCGACTGCGGCAACTCCGCGACCAGTCGGAGCGAAACGGACAATTCATCGAGCTGGAAGTGCGGGCGCAGGAAGGACACCGCGCGGTAGCAGCCCGGGCGGCCCGGCACTTCCGACACCTGCACGCTCGCCTCGCGCAGCGGGAACTGGGCTTTCTGTTCCTGGCTGGCGTTGTCGTCGAGGAGCACGTACTGGGTCAGCCAGCGGTTCAGGTAATCCTCGACGTTCGAGGCGGCGGCGAAGCTGCCGATCTTGTCGCGCATCATGGCCTTCATGTAGTGGGCGATGCGCGAGACCGCGAAGATGTACTGCAGCTGCGAGGACAGCATGGCGTTGGCATTCGCCGCCTCGTTGTTGTACTTCTTCGCCTTCTGCGCGGACTGGGCGCCGAAGAAGGCGGCGTACGAGGTGTTCTTGCAGTGGACCAGGGAGATGAAGCCCAGGTCCGACAGCTCCTTCTCGCGACGGTCGGTGATCGCGACCTCGGTCGGGCACTTCAGCGCCACCTCGCCTTCGTCGGTCTTGAAGGTATGGGTCGGCAGGTTCTCGACCAGGCCGCCGCCCTCCACGCCGCGGATCGCCGCGCACCAGCCGTAGTCTTCAAAAGCGCGGGTCAGCTTGGAAGCGAAGGCATAGGCGGCGTTACACCACAGGTACTTGTTGTGGTCGGTGCCGTCGACGTCCTCGACGTAGTTGAAGCCCTCGGTGGTCTGGCCGTCGACCGGGTTGAACGGCAGGCGCCCGAGGAAGCGCGGCAGGGTCAGGCCGACGTAGCGCGCATCCTCGGACTCGCGGAACGCCTTCCACTTCGCGTACTCGACGGTGTCGAAGACTTTCGCCAGGTCGCGCGGCTTGCCGAGGTCGCCGAAGCTGTCGATGCCGAACAGTTCCGGCGCGCTCGACGTGATGAAGGGGGCGTGGCTGGCCGCGGCCACGTGCGACATCTGCTCGAGGAAGTACATGTCCTCGGGCTGGCGGCTCATCTCGAAGTCGCCGATCAGGGCGCCGTAGGGCGCGCCGCCGAAGGTGCCGAATTCCTCTTCGTAGATCTTCTTGAAGAGCGAGCTCTGGTCGAACTCGAGCGCGCCCTGGAAGTCCTTCACCAGTTCGCGCTTGCTGGCGTTGAGCATGCGGATCTGCAGGCCGGCGCTTGTCGAGGAATTCTTGACCAGGTACTGCAGGCCGGTCCAGCTGCGCTCGAGCTTCTGGAACTCGGGGGCATGCATGATGGCCGAGAGCTGGGTCGAGATCATGCGGTCCAGTTCCGCCAGGCGCGCGTCGATCATCGCCGACAGGTTGTTCGAGACCACCATCGTGCCCGACATCACCTGGGTCACCAGTTCCGAGATCAGGTCGCGCGCGCGTTCGTGCTCGCTGCTCGAGGTGGCCACGCGGCTCTGCTCGACGATCTGGTCGAGCAGGGAGGTGTCCAGCTCCACTGCCGGCGCCGGTTTGGCTGCCTGTTCGAGGATCGCCGCCATTTATTTGTCCTCCGTCTTGCGCAGGCTGTCGAGTTTTTCGGTATTGCCCAGGACTTCGCTGAGGATGTCGTCGAGCTTGTCGTTGCCGGCCAGCTTGTTGCGCAGGTCGGCCAGCTTGGTGCGCGCATCGAGCAAGCCCTTGAGCGGCGCGACCTGCTGCACCACGGCCTCGGGCCGGAAGTCGGCCATCTCGCGGAACTGCAGCTGCACGCCGAACTGGCCGCCCTCTTCCGTCAGGTGGTTCTCGACACGGAACTGGGTGGCGGGGGCGATCCCGCCCAGCACCTCGTCGAAGTTGGAAGCGTCGACATTGACGAACTTGCGGTCCTTGATGCGCTTCTTCTCGGCGTTCGGGTCGGCGCCGAAATCGCCGATCACGCCGACCACGAAGGGCAGCTCCTTGTTTTCGATGGCGTCGCCGATCTCGACGTCGTAGGTCATCTGCACGCGCGGCGCACGCACTTTCTGCAGGCGTTTCTGCACGCTTTCATTTTTTGCCATGTCGACTCCAGGGTGGAAAGGACGGACCGGCGCGCGCCGGTCCATGGGAGATTTACCTCAGCCCGCCGAACGGGTCGCTCGTGGCGGAGGTCGCGGCCTTGGCCGGGGTCTGCGCGGCCGGCGCGCGCGGTCGCTTGGCCGGAGGCCTGGACTTCGCGCCGCCCGGCACCAGCTCCTCTTCGCCCAGGCTGGCGCGCAGCAGCTTGGCCAGGTCCTGCGCTTCCGACCTTACGTCGCCGTTGATCTTCTTCATGCGGCTCAGGTCCGTCAGCGCTTCGCTCGTCACCCGCAGGCCGCTCACGGCGGCGATGCTGTGCGCCAGGGTGTCGTCGGGATCGCGTTCGAGCGCTTCCTGCGCATTGACGATCGCCATCCCGTAGTCGTTGGCGTCGAAACGCATCTGCGCCATGCGCACCCACGGGGTCTTGTCGGTCGGGAAGGCCTGGGCCGCGCCCTTGAGCACGGTATAGGCCTTGTCGGCCTGGCCGGCGGCAACGGCCGCGTCGGCCTCGGCCATGGCGGTGGCCACGGATGCGGCTTTCGCCGCGGCGCCGGCCCCTCCGCCGGTGGTGCCGCAGGCCGCGAGCAGTGCGGCGCAGGCGACGGCCGGTATCAGACGTTTCAACATCATCTCGGTCTCCAGTGCGTTAAACCAGACGACATTATTCGGGAAGCGTTCCGAGAAGAATTGCGCACAGTCAACAACTGCGCGCATCTGCCCGGATTGGCGATCTGGCGCATGACGCGTGCGGAGCTTGCGCAGGCTCAGCCGGCGAACACGGGAGTGCTGTTAAATGAGCGTTGGCGTAATTTACGAAAGGCAAGAGTCCGATGAGAGCCCTCACCCGCCTGAGCTTTCTTTTCGTGGCCGCGGCGCTGGCCGGATGCGGGAGCGGCCTGCAGGCCATCGCCGGCAAGGTCCCCGAGCTGCCGGAATCGCAAAAGCCGCCGCGCGCGGTGCCGGTCCGCCTGCATGCCGCCCCCAGGCTCAACGCCGACGCCCAGGGCCGGCCGCTGGCCCTGGTGGCGCGCGTCTACAAGCTGCGCCAGAACGCCGCCTTCGAAGCGGCGCCCTATTCCGCCTTCCTCAACCCGGCAGCCGAAAAGGAAGCCTTCGGCGCCGACGTGGTGGAGGTCAAGGACGTGACGTTGGTGCCTGGCCAGCGCTACGAATCGCTCGAGAAGGTTGCGCGCGAGGCCGGCTACGTCGGCATCGTCGCGCTGTTTCACTCGCCTGCGCCGCAGCGCTGGCGCCTGACGTTTGCGGCGGCCGAGGCCGAAAAGGCCGGGCTGACGGTCGGCCTGCATGCCTGCGCGCTGTCGGCCGGGCTGGGCGCGAAACCGACAACGCCGGAAGTCAAGATGTTCGGCTCTGCGCGCTGTCAATGAGTCGGCACGGCTTTCGATCAAGCTCAACATTTTCCGAGAACAATTTTCGCGAGGTACGCTGTGACCATGCCATCGAAATTACTGTGGGGCGAAGGGTTGTTCCTGCGCCCCCAACATTTCCAGCAACAGGACCGCTACCACGAGGCGCGCCTGAACCAGACCGCGCGCGCCCTGCACCCCTATTGCTGGGGCGTGCGGCGCCTGTCGATCGACCATGAGGCCCTCAAGTCCGACACGCTGCGCATCGACGCGCTGTCGCTGGTCTTCCCGGACGGCGAACTGTACCGCGCCCCCGAGCTCGATCCCCTGCCCCTGCAGGTGCGCCTGGGCGAGCTGCCGCCCAGCACCCAGGCCATCACCTTCCATGCCGCCCTGCCGGCGCTCAAGCCCCATGGCGAGAACTGCGCCGAACCCGACGAGGAGCACGGCGAGGCCCGCTACGTCCAGCACGAGCGCGAGACCCAGGACCTGTTCACGCGCGCGGCCGACGCGCCGGTGGTCTACCTGAGGAAGACGGTGCGGCTGGTGTCGGACCTGGACGCCCTGGAAGCCTTCGACAGCTTCCCGCTGGTGCGGCTGCGCCGGGTCGCGACCGGCGGCTTCGAGGTCGATCCCGGCTTCACTCCGCCGAGCGTGTCGATCGAAGGCGCGCCCGGCCTGCACAACGCGGTGGCGCGCCTGATGGAAAAGCTGCTGGCCAAGGTCAACACCCTCTACGGCCACATGCGCGAGCCGAGCCGGAACGTGGTCGAGATCCGCGGCGGCGACATGTCCTCGTTCTGGCTGCTGCATACCGCCAGCACCGGCTACGCGGCGCTGTCGCACTACCTGAACCATCCCGAACTGCATCCCGAGCGCCTGTTCGGCGACCTGCTGGCGCTGGCGGGCGGCCTGATGGCCTATTCGCGCAGCCACAAGCTGGAAGACCTGCCGGCGTATTCGCATCTCGACCCCGGCCCGGCCTTCGCGCGCCTGGTCGACATCCTGCGCGACCTGCTCGACACAGTCGTGTCCTCGAAATACTTCTCGATCCCGCTGTCGAACGAGCGCCCTTCCTACCACCTGGGCACACTCGACTCGGGCAAGATCAATGGGCAAACCACCTTGTATCTCGCGGTAGCGGCCGACATGCCGGCGCTGCAGCTGGTCGACGTCGTGCCGCTGCGCTTCAAGCTCGGCGCGCCGCAGGACGTCGACAAGTTCGTGCTCTCGGCCATGCCGGGCGTGCGCCTGCTGCACGCGCCCCAGGTGCCGGCGGCGCTACCGGTGCGGCCCGACACCTATTACTTCATGCTGGAGAATAAGGGGGCGCTGTACGACAACATGCTCAAGGCCCAGGCGATCTCGATCTACGTGCCGAACGGGATCCGCGACCTGCAGCTCGACCTGATCGCGGTGGCCGCATGAGCGCCCACGTCGAACGGCGCGCGGCGCCACAGGCCGGCCGCGGCGCCGCCGGCAGCACCCCGCAGAACCTGGTCGACCTGATGTACGAGGGTTTCTACGCCCTGTTCCTGCTGAAGAACGGCTGCGGCCCGCACGACAAGACCGCGTTCGCGGACCACATGACCGCCTTCCTGGGCGACGTCGACCGCAGCGCCAAGGCGCTCGGCGTGGCGGCCGAGGACGTCACCGCCGCCAAGTACGCCTTCTGCTCGGCGGTCGACGAGATCATCCTGCGCTCCGATTACGACGTGCGCGAAGCCTGGGAGACGCGCCCGCTGCAGCTGCGCGTGTTCGGCGACCAGCTGGCCGGCGAACACTTCTTCCACCGGCTCGAGGACCTGCGCGCCAAGGGCAGCGTGCACCTGCAGGCGCTCGAGGTCTTCCATATGTGCCTGCTGCTCGGCTTCCAGGGCCGCTACGCGCTCGACGGCCAGGACAAGCTGAACTACCTGGTGGCGCGCCTGGGCGACGAGATCGCCCGCATGCGCGGCAAGAACCGCGGCTTCGCGCCCCACGCCGAGCGCCCCGACCAGATCACCAACACCCTGCGCAGCGACCTGTCGCTGTGGGTGCTGTCGGCCGTGTTCGCGTTGGCCGGCCTGACCGCCTTCGTGGGCTTTCGCGCCAAGCTCTCGCACGACACCGACACCACGCTGGCCGCCTACAACGACCTGGTGAAGCTGCCGCCGCGTGCGGCGAACGTGACCATCACCCTACCCTGATCCAGAAACGACATCGCCGCCGGCATTGCTGCCGGCGGCGATGTTTTTTGGGCCTTGACACCGCTTACTGGACAACCTTGAACTCGATGCGGCGATTGCGCGCGCGGCCCTCGATTGTACGATTGTCCGCCACCGGCCGGTCCGGTCCCTCGCCGGATACCGCGATCGAATCCGGATGGACGCCGCGCCCGGTCACGTAGGTCTTTACGGCTTCCGCGCGCGCCTGGCTGAGCGACAGGTTGCCGGCGCGCGAGCCGGCGTTGTCGGTGTGGCCGATGACCTCGACCTTGATGCCGTTCAGCTTTTTCAGCGCTTCGCTCATCTGGTCGAGGATCGCCATGCCCGAGGGCGTGAGCGCCGCCTTGCCCGACTCGAACTCGATGATGCGGTTGGCCAGCGCCGCGTCGAGCACGCCCTGCTCCGAAGCCGCCACGCGCAGGCCGTTGTTGACGGTGTAGGTCGGGTTCAGGCTGGCGGCAATGTCGCCGGCGATCTGCTGGCGCTGCGCTTCGCTGGCGACGTCGCCGCGCAGGCTGACGTTGTTGCCGTCGATTTTCAGCTGGCCGCGGCTGATCAGTTTCAGGTTGGGGCCGATCAGGCGTCCCACGCAGTCGTTCCAGTTGGCCGGGGTGCTGACCGTGCCGATCGCAAGCTGGTCGACCACGCGATCGACACCGTAGACCGCGCGCAGGCGTGCCAGCAGGGCCGCCTTGCTGGCTTCGTCGGCGACCGTGCCGGCGACCACGATGGGCGCACCGGGCGCCGCGGCGGGAACCGAGGCGGGCGCCTGGGCGTGGGCGACGCCGGCGAGCAGCAGGGCCGCAATTGCGGAAAGGGGTTTGTTCACGCTGCGCCTCCGATGAAAGTCTTGATGAACAGCTCGCGCGCGAGCTTCAGGGGCAGCTGCGGCTGGTCGAGGTAGCTGGCCAGGGCGCGCACGTCGACGTCCAGGCCGAGCTGCTCGTCGATCCAGCCCGTGTCGTCGAAGCGCACCTGCTGCTCGGCGCCCACCAGCGGGTCGATGATGCCGCGCAGGGTCTGGGCGGCGGCGCCGCAGAATCCGATCACCAGCACCGCACGCCCCTCCTGGCGGGTCAGGAACAGCGCCAGGTCGAAGCCCGTGCGGCGCACGAAGGGCGCCACCAGCTCCAGCCAGAACGCCGCGACCGGCGCGCGCAAGGCCTCGTCCTCGGGCAGCGGCAGCACCAGGCTCTTGTCGAGCTGGGTCGGCTTGCTGTGCATGACCGGCTGCAGCAGCAGCCCGAGCGCGAGCACGATGCGGCTGGCCTCGAGGTCGCCGAGCAGGCGCGAGAGCGAACTGATGGTGCCCGTGGCGAGGAAGCCGGCCAGCGCGTCGTCGGTTTCGCCCAGCGTCACGGCCGCTTCGCTGATTTCCTGCAGGTGCGGCGCGGGGTCCGCGTTCGCCACCACGCGCGGCGCCATCGTGCCCAGGAAGGCCCAGAGCGGCGCGAAGGCCAGCGGGCAGCGCGAGACGAAGGCCGGCGGATCAGCCACGTCGAGGGTGCGCATCATCAGGAAGGGAAAGCGGCGGCCCGGGGCGTCTTGGCTGGCGACCAGGTGGCCGGCCACCGCGAGCTTGCGCGCCGGCCCGGCAAAGACGAAGCTCACCGGCGCCATCGCGTCGTAGTCGATCTTCCAGCGCGCGCTCGACGGCAGGCGCTGCATCACGGCCGCCAGCCAGTCGTCGAGCATCCCCATCGCCGGCGCGTCGTACGCGACCTTCACGAAGTCGCTGCGCGACGGGATCTTGCCGAAGTAGCCGATCCGGTCCACTTGCGGCAGGCGCATCATTGGGCACCTCCGGCGGCGGCCATCGCCGGCGTCCCGGCCGGCTGGCCGACGATGGTCGGCGGCAGGCGCATGCCGCGGAAGCCCTGGCTGCTCGCCGCCCCGCTGCCGGCGCCGGACTCGGCGCTGCTGGTGATCTTCAGGTCGACCGCGACGGACACGCTGCCCGCGCTCCAGCGCAGCTCGTGGACGCCGCCGTCCTTCTTTTTCTTGGCCGCCGCTTCGATCATGCGTTTCAGCCCGAACTGCCCCGACTCGTTGAACAGCTCCACCGTCCGCCCGTCGAAGGTCACGGCGCTGATCCTTGCACCCGAAGTACCCTGCGGCCCCGGATGGACCATGTTGGTCCAGACCGGCGGCGTGTTCCGGTAACGCAGCTGCTGGCCGTCGATCTCGATGGTGTACTCCAGCGTACCCGGCGCCGGCGTGGCCAGCAACTGGAACACTGTCTGCGGCCCCGACGAGGTCGCGGTTGCGACGCCATTGCTCGACAGCGGCGCGATCCAGCCGGGGAAGGCCTGTACCGCCTGCGGCGCCAGGGTGATGCCGATGTCGGCCCAGGTGCGCGGCGAGAGCGCGTCGCCGCGGCGCACCACCAGCGGCCCCATCGCCGTGTTGACGAACTTGGCAACCGCCCCTTCCGGCCCGAACACCTGGCCGATCTCGGCGCCGGTGGCTTCGACCCGGCTGCCGGGCGCGAACGGGTACTTGTCGGCCAGGGTCTTCTGGAAGGGCTCGACCACCTGGGCCTGCCAGGTCTTGTTGATCTCCGACTCGGACGGCTGCACGATCATCGCAAAGGTCTGTATCAGCGGGCGCACCAGCAGCGGGCGCAGGGCCGCCTTTTGCGGTTCGGTCATCCCGGTCAGCATCTGCTCGTCGACGTACTTGAGCGCATCGGCCAGTTCCGAGCCGCTGCCCTCCAGCGTCTGTTGCATGAACTGCTTGGCGCCGGGACCGGGGTCGCCCTGGTTCTTCAACTGGTTCAGGCGGGTGCGCAGGCGCGACAGCGCGTCGAGGTAGCCGCTCATCAGCGATGCCTCCTTCTCCTTTGCGCCGACCAGCCGCGCCACGCCCGCGAACTCGCGCCCGATCGGGCCCATCGCGCCATTCGCGCCCGCCGCCAGCGGCCCGACCGCATCGGCCAGGCTGCGCGCATCCGACGGCGCGCGGCGCAGCACCGCTTCCTTGAACCAGTCCAGCAGACCGCGTTCGCTCTTGCCCAGGCTGGCCCGTGCGGCGCCCGGGTTGTCCCAGGAGGTCTCGTCGTAGATGGTCCTGAGCAGGCGCGCCAGCGGCGAATTCTGCGGGTCGCCCAGGCGGTTCATGGCCTGCACGCTGGCCTCGAAACCCTTCAGGTCGGTCACCGTCACGCCCTGCACGAACTTGCCCCATTCTTTCGCGTACTCGGCCTTGTACATGTCGACCAGCGTCTTCTGGATCTGCTCGGGGCTGCCCTCCAGCGTCAGGTCGTCCTTGGCGGCGGTCTTCAGCACCCAGTCGGTGCTCTGCAGCTCGCGGTTCGAGGCTTCGCGGATCGCGCCCTGCACATACTTGTCCCAGGCCTCGCGGGTAAAGGCGCCGCTCACCGCATGGCTGCCCGCGAGCAGACCCCGCTCTTGTCCCTCCCCCTGTTCGCCGACGATGCGCGCCACCGTCACCGCCGGGAAGCGGGTGGCGGCGCGGGTCTTGATGTCGGCGTAGACGCGTTCGCGCGCCGGCGTGCCGCGCACCACGCGCCGCAGGTTTTCGCGCACGCCGTCGAGCAGGCCGAGCTTCAGCGTCACCTGCGGCCAGGCCTGGTCGTTGATCTGCGCCAGGTGGAAGCTGAGCAGGCGCTCGGCGCTGCGGATCATCTGCTCGCGCGGCATCGCGCCCCGGTTCGCTTCCAGCCAGGTGCGCCAGTAGCGCGTCAATTGGTCGTTCAGGTGGCCCGGCTCGGCGTGGCTTTTATCGCCCAGCATCAGGTAGGTCTTCAGCGCGTTATAGGCATCGGCGACATTGGTCGGCGAGACGTCCTGGTAGGGCTGGCCCGGGCGCGCCGTGGAGGCGGCCGGCGCCGCTTCCGCATTCGAAACGAGCGCGGCGGCGTTCGCGTTCACCTCGGCCAGCATGGTCTCCAGCGCGGCGGCGACCGGCTCGACCATCACCGCGCGCACGCCGGCGAAGTACTCGTCGCGCAGCTTGCGCTCCAGCTTCTCGCCCTGGTACAGGCCGAAGGACAGCGCCAGCGGCTGGTCTTCCTTGTACTTGTCGAGCTGCGCGATGCGGTCCTGCAGGATGTCGAGCGCCTCCAGGCGCGACTGCAGGTCGATGCGCTTGTCCTGCATGCGCATCACCTTGTCGAGGTCGGCCTGGACGTTGGCGACCAGCTGCTGGTTGCCCATGTAGGACCAGCTCCAGCCGCCGAGCGCGGCGCCGAGCGCGATCGTCGCGGCGAAGAAGGCGGCGTACTTCAGGCGCGCGCTGGCCGGATTCGTGTAGCGCTTGACCAGTTCGCGGTCGGCGAAGATGACTTTCCTGAACAGGTCGAGCAGGAAGTAGCCGCCCTCGCCCGCTTCCTCGGTCTCGCCGGCGCCGCCTTGCCCGCTCGTGTCGCGCAGCTCGAGGTCGAAGCGGCTCGCCACGCGCTTCGATGCCAGGTCCTGCACCGCACCTTCCTGCAGCGCGCTGGTGAAGTAGAAACCGCGGAACACCGGCTTGAATTGATAGGTGTTTTCCTCGAACAGGGTCGACAGGAAAGCGCGCAGCGGCGTCCGGATCGCGGCGAATTCGAGCGGGAAGGTGAACACGCCGGGACGCATCCGGGCGCTGCGGTTGCCCGCCATGTTGGCCAGGCTCATCTCCTTCAGGCCGTCGTGCAGCTCGTCGAAGTGCTGGTCGAAAAAGGCCAGTACGTCCTGCGGCGTGCTGCGCCGGTTGTAGCGCAGCGTCGCGCCCCAGATGCGGTCGCGCTCGGCGCGCTCGCTGTCGTGGAAGAAATCGGAAAAACCAGCGACCAGGTCGGCTTTGGTGAAGACCACGTAGACCGGCGCATACACGCCGAGGCGCTCGGTCAGTTCCTGCACCCGGGTGCGCAAGCTCTTGGCCAGCTCCATCGTGCTGCTGGCCGGCCCCGCGGTCAGCTCGGCCACGCTGACCGCGATGATGATGCCGTTGATCGGCGCGCGCCGCCGGTGCTTCTTCAACAGGTCGAGGAAGCTGAACCACTCGGCGCGGTCGCCGTCCTGCACCGAATAGCGGCCGGCGGTATCGAGCAGGATGCCGTCGGTGGTGAAGAACCAGTCGCAGTTGCGGGTGCCGCCCACGCCCTGGACCGCCTTGCTGCCCGGGATCGGAAAGGTCAGGCCGGAGTGGGCGATGGCGCTGCTCTTGCCGGCCGCCGGGTTACCGATGATCATGTACCAGGGCAGCTCGTACAAGGCCTCGGCGCCGCGGGTCAGGCCGAGTTTCGAGGTCTTGATGGTAGTGATCGCCTCCAGCATGTTCTTGCGCAGCACCGCGACTTCGCTGCCGGGACCGTCGCCTTGCGCGTCCTTGTCGCCGCCGGCCGCCAGGCTGGCCGTCAGGCGCCGCGCAAGCCGTTTTCGCCACAGGCGCCGCGCGCCCCAATATATGCCCCACAGGGCCAGCAGCGCCAGCGCCGCGATCAGCGACCAGATCAGGCCGATTTCGAAGGTCTCGGCGCCAAGCAGGAGGAAACCGAGCAGTGCGCTAATGCCGATCGCGACGAGCACGCGGCTGTCGGTGAGGAACTTCCAGAGACGGGCCATGGCGGGAGCGTGTTTGAGTTGGGAAATTGGTCAGACAGGCAATGCTCGCACCATTCCCGCAGGCAAAATTTGACCGGTCTCAAGCTCCAGCGGCCGCTGTGCTAGCGGCGCATCACCCCACGCAGGCGCAGCTCGGTATGCCCCAGGTCCATCATCTTCCAGCGTCCGCCCCAGGTCAGGCCGAGCTGCTCGGCGACTTCGCCGTAGAGCTGGTAGCCGCGCATGGCCCAGGGATCCTTCTCCGAAATCACCAGCTTGCCGTCGCGCCAGAACGCACAGTCGGCCGCCAGGCCGTACTGGTGCCAGCTCTGGAAGGCGCGCGCATTGGTGACGGCGCCGCCCATCTGCGCCAGCTGGTCCTGGCGCGCCGGGCTGCGGTAGCCCTCGAGCAGGGCCATCTCGTAGCCGTGCTTTTCCTTCATGATCTTGAATGCCAACAGCAGGCGCTGGCTGAAGTCCGGATGCATCAGTCCCCAGTTGCGGCTGGCGTTGACCAGCATCGGCCGCACCAGCACCACTTCTTGGGTGGTGAAGGCCAGCGGCGGCGGCGCGACCGGCGGCACCAGTTGCTCGCCCTGGAGCAGCGCGGCGATCTGGGCGTCCGGCAAGGCCTCGACCGGCTGGTAGTCGGGCAGCATGTCAGGCGAGCGCATCACCAGGGCCAGCAAGGAAGGAATCGCCACCACCGGCACGCCGATGGCCAGCACGACCCAGTTGCGCCGCGCCAGCTTCAGCGCTTTCCTGCCGAGGATGGCCAGGTCCTTCCCCAGCACCGCCGGCCGCGGCAGGCCCCCGGCGCTCCAGCCTGCCCCTTGGCGTCCCGGGCGCAGGCGACTGCGCAGGTTGAACACCAACTGGCCCAGCATGGCCCTGCCAGTCGGAAATATCGCCAGCCAGATCGCAGTGCAGGCGACGCAAAAATACAGAAATGCGAGAAAGATCAGCATGGCTTTCCCCAGATTGTTTCTAATCGGACTGGAAACGCAATCTTAGGAGTAATGCCGTGCGCCCTACAGACGAAAATCAAGCAGCCTCGACGCGACCGAACCTGATGTCGTCGCGCCGCGCGGCCGGGGAGGAAAACATTCTTGCGATGCTGGAGCGCGATGCGACCCGGCGCGCCGGCGGGCGCATCTCGAGTCCGCGCCTGGCCTGGTATTGCGCGGCCGCCGCCTTCGCCGGCATCCTGGTGGGCGTGGTCGCCTGGCTCGCCTACGACAACCACAGCACCGCGACAGCCCTCCAGGCGCAAGTCGAGCCGGTCGAGGAGAACACGGCGCAGGCAGCCGCGCCGCCGCTGCCGCCTGAGCCCGCGCCGCTGCAGCTGGCCGATGCGCCGCAGCCTGCGGTCATCGTCGACCAGCCCCAGTCCCAGGATCGGCCGGCCATCCCGCCGCCGCTGGTGATGCTGCCGCCCGAGGATGCCGGTACAGCCAGGCCCGCAGCGCCGCCAGCGCAGGCGGAGGCGCCGAAGGGGGATGCGGCAGCCACGCCGAAGCCGGCGCCGGGGAGCGTGCAGGCGCCCGCCGTCAGGAAACCGGAAAAGATCGACAAGGCGGACAAGACCCGCCCGTCCGGGAAAACCGCCAAAGCGGACAAGGCCGTCAAGACGGAAAAGGCCGAAAAAGCCGAGAAAGCCGAGAAGGCGCCCCGCCCCGCCTCGCGCGCGGCAAAGCAGCCGGCGCCGCGCGGCGCGGTCGCTAAGGCCGACGCGTCCAAGCGCAAGACGGCGCCGGGTACGGCTTCCGACTCCGCGGTCGACAGCGACGTCGCGCTGATCTCGGCCATCATCGCCCAATCCGAGCGCCACCGCGGCGAACGTGAGCAGGCGGCGCCATGCACCGGCGCGAAGTGCCCGGCGCCGCCGTCCAGGCGCTGATGTGGCAAAAAACCACGGCCGCGCCCTTGCGCGTTCGAAACTGCTGGGCCGATTGCGCGCTGCGGCGCTATACTGTACATAAGCACAGTGTCGCATCTCGCAATGAACAGGGTTCTGGAAAACGAGTTTTATTACCTGGACAACTTCCAGGGCGTCCTGGACTGGATCGGCCAGCGCTACGACGACCTGCTGACCGACGAGGAACGGACTTTCATCGCAGCCTTTCCGGCGCTGCCGCAGCCGGCGCGCGCGCTTTTCGTGCGCATGGTCATGCGCAAGGGCACGCTGTTTCGCGCGTCCAAGCTGCGCTACGCCGAGATCGGCTGCCCGGTCGAGGCCGCGCGGCAATTGCTTGGCACCGGCTGGATCGAGCATGACCCGGTCATCTCGCTCGACGAGCTGTTCGAGCTGCTGTCCAAGCCCGAGATCGCCGCCGCCTTCGGCGCCCACCTGCAGTACAAATCCGCGCGCAAGGCCGAGCAGCTCGAAGCCCTGCGCGCCGGCTTCGCAGAGGGCCGGGCGTTCTCGGCCTGGTATCGCGATGGCGACGACCTCGCCCTGCGCATCCACGTCAAGCCGCTGTGCGACCGCCTGCGCCTGATCTTCTTCGGCAACCTGCGCCAGGACTGGACCGAGTTCGTGCTGTCAGACCTCGGCCTGTTCCGCTACGAGCAGGTCGAGTTTTCAAGCGCCTCGCGCGGTTTCCGCGACCGCGCCGACATCGACCATTACCTGCTCCTGCACGCCTGCAAGGAGCGCTTCGCCGAAGGCATCGAGCCTGCCGACGACATCGTGCGCGACCTGCCCGAGCATGCCTTCCACAACGACTGGCTGGAGAGCCGGCGCGAGAAGCTGCTGTTCCAGATCGGCCAGCACCACGAGAAACACAAGGACTGGGACAACGCCCATGCGCTGTATGCGCGCTGCCGTTTCCAGGGCGCGCGCGGCCGCGCGATCCGGGTGCTGGAAAAGGCCGAACGCTACAGCGAAGCCTGGGAGCTGCTGTGCGTGGCGCAGGACGCGCCGGAAAGCGACGCCGAGCGCCAGCACCTGCTGCGCATCGGGCCGCGCCTGGCGCGCCGCCTCGGCCATCCGAAGACCATCGCGCGCCGCATCGAGCCGGTCCGGATCGACGTCAGCCTGCCGATGCCCCAGGGCGACTGGTGGGTCGAGGGCGTGGTGCGCGAGCACCTGGCCTGCGCCGGGGCGCCCGTCTTCTACGTCGAGAACGTGCTGGCGAATGCCTTGTTTGGACTCTTGTGCTGGCGCGCGGTGTTCGCCGCCATCCCGGGCGCGTTCTTCCACCCCTTCCACCGTGGTCCGGCCGACCTGTACAGCCCGGACTTCGCCCAGCGCCGCGCCGCCGAATTCGCCGATTGCCTGGCCCAGCTCGACGACGGCCGCTACCGCGCCACCGTCATGGCGCACTTCGTCGAGAAGGCCGGCATCGCCTCGCCCTTCGTCGCCTGGGACTACCTCGACAGCGGCCTCATCGAACTGGCGCTGGACTGCATTCCGGCCGCCCACCTGAAGAAGTGGTGCGAACGCATCCTGGCCGACGTCAAGGAAAACCGCACCGGCTTTCCCGACCTGATCCAGTTCTGGCCGGATGAACGGCGTTACCACATGATCGAGGTGAAGGGACCGGGCGACCGCCTGCAGGACAACCAGCTGCGCTGGATCGACTACTGCGCAACCCACGGGATGCCGGTATCGGTGTGCTACCTGCAGTGGGAGCAGGCGGCTTGAGCGAAGTCTTGCGTGACAGGGCGCGCTATACCGTTGCCGTGCGCGCCCTGTGCGAGTTCACCGCCAAGCAGGGCGACCTCGACCTGCGCTTCACGCCCTCGCCCACCGCCCAGGAAGGCATCGCCGGCCATGCGGTGGTGACGGCGCGCCGCGGCGACGGCTACCGCACCGAGGTCTCGCTGTCGGGCGACTACGGCGCACTGCACGTGCGCGGCCGCGCCGACGGCTACGACGCGCGCGAAAACCTGCTGGAAGAAATCAAGACCCACCGCGGCCAGCTGGCATCGATGCCGGACAACCACCGCCACCTGCACTGGGCCCAGCTGCGCGTCTATGGCCACCTGCTGTGCGCCGAGCTCGGGCTCGAACAGGTCAACCTGGCGCTGGTCTACTACGAGATCGGCAGCGGCCAGGAGACCGTGCTGCGCGAGACCCGCGGCGCGCCGGAACTGCGCGCGATGTTCGAGGAGCAGTGCGGCCGCTTCATCGCCTGGGCCGAACAGGAGTTGCGCCACCGCGAGGCGCGCGACGCCGCCCTGGCCGCGCTGCCCTTCCCGCATGCGGCCTTCCGTCCGGGACAGCGCCAGCTCGCCGAGACCGTCTTCAAGGCCAACAGCGCCGGGCGCTGCCTGCTGGCCCAGGCGCCGACCGGCATCGGCAAGACCGTCGGCAGCCTGTTCCCGGTGCTGAAGGCCGCGCCTTCCCAACGCATAGACAAGATCTTCTTCCTGGCCGCGAAGACCCCGGGCCGCCAGCTCGTGCTCGACGCCGCCACCACCATCCGCGGCGCCAATGCCGAGCTGCCGCTGCGGGTGCTGGAACTGGCCGCGCGCGACAAGGCCTGCGAACATCCGGACAAGGCCTGCCAGGGCGAATCCTGCCCGCTGGCGAAAGGCTTCTACGATCGCCTGCCGGCCGCGCGCGCGGCGGCGCTGGACGTGCCGGTGCTCGACCGCGCCGCGCTGCGCGAAGTCGGCCTGGCGCACGATGTCTGCCCCTATTACCTGGGCAGCGAGATGGCGCGCTGGAGCGACGTCGTGGTCGGCGACTACAACTATTACTTCGACGGCGGCGCCATGCTGTACGCGCTGGCCCAGGCCAACGGCTGGCGCGCCAGCGTGCTGGTCGACGAAGCGCACAACATGGTGGCGCGCGCCCGCGCGATGTATTCGAGCCGGATCGACCGCGCGGCTTTGCGCCTGGCGCGCGCGGCCGCGCCGGCGCCGGTCAAGAAGGCGCTGACCAAGCTGGCCCGCGCCTGGGGCGAGATCGACGCGCAGGCTCCCCACCCCTACCAGGTCCTGCCGGCGCCGCCGGACAAATTCCTGGCCGCGCTGCAGGGCGCCACCAGCGCCATCAACGACCACCTCGCCGAGCAGGCGGTGCCGCTCGACCCGGCGCTGCAGGAATTCCTGTTCGACGCCCTGGCTTTCGGGCGCCTGGCCGAATCCTTCGGCGAACACTCGCTGTGCGACGTCGCGCGCGAGGGCAAGGACAGGGACAAGGACACCACGATCAGCATCCGCAACGTGGTGCCCGCGCCCTACCTGAAGCCCCGCTTCGAGGACGCGCATTCGGTGACGCTGTTCTCGGCCACGCTCAGCCCCTGGCATTATTTCGCCGACCTGCTGGGGCTGCCCGCGGACACCGGCTGGGTCGACGTCGAATCGCCCTTCACCGCCGCCCAGCTGCAGGTAACGATAGCGGCCGATATCTCGACGCGCTACCAGCACCGCGCGGCTTCGCTGGCGCCGATCGCCCGGCTGATGGCGGACCAGTACGCGCGCCAGCCCGGCAACTACCTGGCCTTCTTCAGCAGCTTCGATTACCTGGCGCAGGCCGCCGACCTGTTCGCCCGGCAGCACCCCGAGGTGCCGGTCTGGCGCCAGGAGCGGCGCATGAGCGAGCGCGAACGCGCCGCCTTCCTCGACCGTTTCGAACCAAGCGGGCGCGGTATCGGCTTCGCGGTGCTGGGCGGCGCCTTCGGCGAGGGCGTCGACCTGCCGGGCGCGCGCCTGATCGGCGCCTTTGTCGCCACCCTCGGCCTGCCCCAGCTGAACCCGGTCAACGAGCAGCTGCGCGAGCGCATGCAGGCCATGTTCGGCGCCGGCTACGACTACACCTACCTGTATCCCGGCCTGCAGAAGGTGGTGCAGGCGGCCGGGCGCGTGATCCGCACCGAACAGGACCAGGGAGTGGTCTACCTGATCGACGACCGCTTCGACACGCCCGACGTGCGCGCGCTGCTGCCGCGTTGGTGGCGGCAGTGACCGCGCCTGGCCGCGTCAGCGCATCATCTCCCTGAGTTTCTGGTAGCCGCTGCGCGAGACGGGAATGCGCTTGCCGTCCTTCAGCACCGCGCACCAGCTGTCCTTGCTCGCGGCCTCGATGCGCGCGATCGCGCCCACGTTCACGATGTAGGAACGGTGCGCGCGCAGGAACAGGGCCGGATCCAGGCCCTGTTCGAGTTCGGCCATGCGCCCGTTCTTCAAGTGCGCCTTGCCTGCCGCATGGATCTCGACGTAATCGTCCTGGGCCTCGATCCAATCGATGCTGTCGGCCGGCACCACATGCACGCGCGCGCCCTCGCGCACCAGGATGCGCGCCAGGTGCCCATCGCGGCGCGCCGCTTCCAGCGCCACCGCTTCCACCGCCTCCTGCGGTACGGCGCGGCCGCGCGCGCTTTCCAGTGCCTGGGCCAGGCGCTCGCGGCTGAAGGGCTTGAGCAGGTAGTCGATCGCCCGCACCTCGAAGGCCTTCAGTGCGAACTGGTCGTAGGCGGTGACGAACACGTAGCGGGTGCGCGCGCCGGCCAGTTCGACCACCTCGAAGCCGTCGAGTTTCGGCATCTGGATGTCGAGGAAGACCAGGTCCGGCTGCAGCTCGCCGATCGCCTTCACCGCCTCGAAGCCATTCGCGCATTCGGCGACGATCTCGATGTCCGGGTATCCGGCCAGGTATTCGCGCAGCAGCGCGCGCGCCAGGTATTCGTCGTCCACGATGATGACACGCATGTTCCGCTCTCTCAGATTGTCGTCGGTGCTGCCGGCAGCGTCAGGTCGACGCAAAAGCGCTGCGGCTCGCGCGTCCAATGGATGCCGGCTTCGTGCGCGAACGCGGCCGCCAAGCGCCGCCGCACGTTATCCAGGCCGATGCCGCAGCCGGCCGCCGGCCCGGCCGCAGCCGCTTCCTCGTCGGCGTCGTTCTCGACCCGGATGCGCAGCAAGGAACCTGCGCGTTCGGCCGCGATGCGCACCGCGCCGCCGTCGAGCCGGCTGCCGATGCCGTGCTTGACCGCGTTCTCCACCAGCGGCTGCAGGATCATCGGCGGCACCAGGCAGGCGCCCGCCTCCTCGTCCACCGCCTCCTCGAAGCGCAGGCGCGGGCCGAAGCGCACCTGTTCGACCGCGAGGAAGGCGCGCACCAGCGCGATTTCCTGCACCAGCGGCACGTGGCGGTGGGCGTCCATGCCAAGGCTGCGCCGGAAGAAGTCGGACAGCTGCAGGGTCATGCCGCGCGCCGCCGCCGGATCGATCGAGGTCAGCGCGCTGATCGAATTCAGGCTGTTGAACAGGAAGTGCGGATCGACCTGGGTGCGCAGCATGCGCAGCTCCGCCTCGCGCGCGGCCAGCTTCATTTCCAGTTCGCGCCGCTCGAGGTGGCGGGCGCGCTCGAATTCCAACGCCAGGTACTGGCCCACCGCGGTCAGGCCGTAGAGGATCACGCCCAGGCCGAACATCAGCGCGGCGAACGGGCGCGTCACCGCGAGCGGCCCCGGCATGCCGCCGCGCAGCAGCTCGCTCCAGCCGCTGCCGGCCGCGGTCCATAGCGCGCCGGCGCACACCGCGGTGCAGGCGAAGATTCCCAGCACCGCGTACCAGGGCTTGCTCGCCAGCGGATAGGCACGGCACAGGTAATAGGACGAAAAGCCGCTGGCGCAGCCGTAGAGCAGCGCCAGCGGCAGGGCGAACAGCAGGGCCTCGCTCCACGGCGCGCCGGTGGCGGCATCGAGCAGGCCCGCCAGCATCAGGCCGAGCAGCAGCCAGGCCGCCAGGTACAGCACGACGCTGCGGCGCGGATGCATCAGTTGCGCACCTCGACGCCGCCCATGATCGCGTAGCCGCGGATCACCAGGCGCTTGCGGCTGTCGGGCGGGGTCGCGGTCTTCTCCTCGAAGCCGCCCAGGATCGGCGTGCCCTCCAGGATGACGGTCCAGTCGGGCGGGCACTTGATCGTCACCCCGCCCCAGAACGCGAATACGTGGATGACCGCTTCGCCGGATGCGATCGAGGCGCCGCGCATGTCGAGCGAGCAGCCGCCCATGACGGCGGTGACTTCGCCGCCGCGGAAGTCCTGGGTGTGCACGCGGCGCTCGAAGCCGCCGAGGATCGCGGTGACGTCCAGCTGCTGGCTGTCCTCGCCCGCGATGGCGGCGCCGGGATTGTCGAGCGCCATGCCGTGGCTGCCGCCAGCGCGCTGCCCGCTCATCGCGCGGTACACCACGTAGGCGCCGGCGCCGATCAGGACCAGGGGCCAGGCCGTGCGCCAGCTGACGTGGACGATGCCGAGCCGGTTCAGGATCATGACGGTGCCGATGCCGATGCCGGCCAGGCCGACCAGGTAGCCGTGCGGGGTCGTGGTATCGAGCAGCTTGGCGACGCCGGCGAAGATGAACACCAGCGGCCAGAAGGCCAGCGCGTCGTGGACCTCGATGATGTCGAGGTTATCGAGCAGGAACAGCAGGCCGATCGCGATCACGAGCAGGCCCATCAGCACCTGGCTGGTCATGGTGCGATCGCTGCGGCTTGCGCGGCGGGCACGGCGTGCTTCTCGGCGGGCTTCGCGACCTTCTTCGCGGCGTTCTTCGATACTGTCCTTAAGCATGGTCCTTCTCCCTGGTCGACGGAAAACGGCGCGCGATCACGGGCCCCAGCACCAGCTGCACGCCCCACATCAGGATGAACAGCGGCCAGCTGTTACGGAAAGTCAGGCCCAGGAAACCCTCGGACACCGCGAACAGCCAGAAGCCGATGAAGACCAGCCATAAGCCATTCGTGAATTCCTTTGCGCTGGGGTAGCCGATGGTCTGGTTGATGCCGGCCACGACCAGCAGCAGCGGCCAGTAGTGCCAGAGCTCGCTGGCATCGAGAACATCCATGCGGTCGAGCAGGAACACCAGGCCGACCAGGATCAGGACCAGTCCCCACATCATCTGCTTGCGTTGCCTGTAGCTGTTTTCGGTGCTCATTGCATCCTCCGTGTTGTGATGTAAGCACGATAACGGGACGGGCGGCAAGAGGAAAGCGGCTTTCGGCGAACGGCGGCGGGCAGCCGGTGAATGGCGAAGGACTCGGCGAACGGCGGCGCGGCGGTCCGTACCGCCGGGGAACAGGAAGAGCGGACGAAAAAAAGCCCGCCTCGGGGGCGGGCCGGATGCGCTCGCGGACGACGCTTACACGGCGGCGGCCGACAGGTTCATCGGCGGCTGGTTCTTGACCTGGTTGCGGTACTTGGCGCGGGCCGCGGCCTGCTTGACGGCTTCGCGCGCGATGTTGGCGCGGCGGATTTCCTGGCGTTCCTGCTTGCCGCGATGCTGGGCAATGTGTTTGTTGCCGATTTTCTTGGTCATGAGCTTCTCCTCTGTTGAATCGTGTACGTGGCGCTCAGGAGCGGTTGGTCGCCATCTTCAAATCCGCCGGCATCAGCATTCCCCACCCGAGCTGACGCCGGATTTCCTCCGGCGTGGGTGGCGGTTTCGGATCGCGCGAACGCCGTTCGAGGTATTCGCGTACCAGGTGCTTCGGTGGATTCTTGATGGTGGCAGCCATGGAGCCTCCGCTTGCGCTGGACTGCCGCCGCCCGTTGGCGACGGCATGGAATCTGGTGCCGATCCTCGAGGCGACCGGCTAACCTGTTGAGATAGTTGACGTCCGCCGAATTGGATCGCGGGCGTCTCACTCACACGGCTTCATGATAGCGGCGCCTTGGCCGGCTGACCGTTAAGTGCCGCACACTGTGTGCGATAACCCAGCCGTTCGGGTGGCCGCAAACGAAAAAAAGGGGAGCCGGAGCTCCCCTTCTCATGCCGTGACGGACGCTATCAGAACTTGTACTTCAGGTTCAGGTAGAACTGGCGGCCGCTGACGTCCAGCTTCTGCTGCTCTTCCTCGCTGTAGCGGTAGTAGGCGCGCTTCACGTTGGTCAGGTTGGTCGCGTCAAAGGTCAGCACCAGGTTCGGCGTGAAGTTGTAGCTGGCGTTGAAGGCCAGCGTGGTCACCGGTGCGGCCATGGTCGGCGCGGTCGGCATCAGCACGCCGTTGATGGTCGACATGCCCTGGCTGTTGGCGGTCGGCGACGGCGCGGTGCTGCTGTTCACGTATTCGCCGCGGTAGTTCGTCACCAGGCGCGCCGACAGGGTGTCGTTCTCGAAGTACAGGCCCAGGTTGCCGGCCCACTCGGACGCGCCCACCATCGGACGGCCGTCGTCGACCTTGGTCTTGGCGCGGCTGACGTTCGAGGTGAAGCCCCATGGCGAGCTGCCGAACGGCTGCTCGTACGACACTTCCAGGCCGCTGATCTTCGCGCCCTGCTGCGACGAGGTGTTGATGAAGAAGGTCTTCACCGTGTTGTCGCGCGGGTCGGTCAGTTCGATGGTCGAGGAGCCGACGGTGCCGGTCTTCACGTAGCCGTCGATCTTCGAGTGGAAGGCGCTGACCGAGACGGCCGAACGCTTCGCGAAGTACCAGGACCACGAGACGTCGAAGTTATCCGAGGTCAGTGGCTTCAGGTCCGGATTCGGGCCGGTGACCTTGCAGCCGCTGACGTCGCAGCCCGGGGTGCCGAAACCGCTGCCGTAGGCATTGTAGTTCTGGCGGCCGATGGTGCGGCTGGCGCCGAAGCGGGCGATCATGTCCGGCGTGATCTCGTAGCGCAGGTTCAGGCTAGGCAGCACGTTGTTGAAGACGCGGTGGCTCGGCGTCTTGTAGTACATGGTGCCGCCCTTCGGGTCGAACGGAATGCCCGAGCTCGGATCGAAGTAGGCCGAGGCGTCGCCCGCGGTCGTGATCGCGCCCGGGTAGGCCGCGCACGGGACCGGGGTGCCGCCAGGAGGCGTACGGTCGCAAGGACGCTTGCCGGTCGCCGGGTCGACCGGGATCGGGGTTGCGATCTGGGCGTCGACCGTGGTGCGCACGTAGCGCACGCCGATGTTACCCGACCAGCGATCGTGTTCCAGGTTGGCCATCAGGTAGGCCGCAGCCTGGCGCTCGCGCATGTCGATCTCGGAGCTGACGCGGCGCTCCCACGCGGCGCTGGTTTCCTTGGTGTTTTCCGAGATGTAGTCCCTGGTCGCGTCCGGGGTGAAGCTGAAGCCGCTATTGTCCCAATAGCCGCCGCCCAGGCCCGAACCGAAGTTGCCCGGGTACGGCACCCAGCCGCTGGTCGGCGTCGGGGTCGGCGTGGTGACCTTGCCGGTGGTGGCATTGATCGTGATCGGCTGGCGGAAGGCCGGGCCCCAGCGGCCGCTGGTGCGCTTGTGGTCGGAGAAGCGGGTGCCCGCTTCCAGCGACTGTACCCAGCCCGTGTTCAGCTTGTACTCGGCGTCGATCTGCGCGCTCGATTCGCGGTCGACGGTCTTCACGCCCGAAGCCGCGCGGTCGACGATGGTGTAGCCGCTGCCGTCCGGGTTCAGGCCAGGCTGGTTGGAGCCGGCGTTGTGGTATTTGACGTACGGCGCCTCATGCAGGCCGCCCAGCGCATACGAGATGCCGGTGCCGTAACGCGCCAGCGTCAGGCCCTGGTCGCGGTCGGTCTTGCCGACGCCGCGGGTGGTCGAGAGCAGGGTCTTCAGGGTCAGGTCCTGGTTGACGCGGTACTTCGCGTCCAGGTCCAGGAAGGCGCCGGAGCCCTGGGCGCCGTCGCGGAAGAAGCCTTCCGAGTTGCCGACGTACTGAGGCGTGGTGCCGTCCGGGAAGACGATGTCGGCTGCCTTCAGCACCTTCAGCTCGTGGCCGTACATGGTGCGCTCGGTGACGATCACCGGATTACGGATCTGGGCATAGACGCGCTCGCCGTTCGAGTTCGTGTTGGCCGAGGTGGCGGCGGTCGCGCCCAGCGGCGAATTCTTACCCAGCAGCATCGAGTAAATCGCGCTCGAGGTCAGGCGGCCGTGGTTATTCGCGTTCATCTTCGAATGGAAGCCGGTCATCGTGACATCGAGGTCGGCGTTCGGCTTGAACTGCAGCGAGATCAGGCCACCCTTGCGGTCACGCACCGATTCCACAAATTCCGAGCTCATCGAGCCCGGCAGGCGCACGCCGTTCAGGTCGGCGGCCGTGTAGCCGCTGCCGGCCAGCGAGGCGTCGGTAACGCCGAGCATGGTCGAGGTGTTGATTTCGCCCCAGCCGCTGCTGGTGCCGTAGGCAAAGCGCGAGACCGAATCGCGGCGCACATAGCGTTTCTCCGCGAAGCCCTGCACCATCACGCCGAAGGTGTTCGCTTCGTTCTTCCAGTTGACGGTGGCATTGAAGTCCGGCGCGGTCTTGTCCGGCAGCTGGGCATAGCTCATGCCGCCGCTGATGACGCCCGACAGGCGCTCTTTGGCCTGCAGCGGCTTGCGGGTGGTGACGTTGATGGTGCCGGCCAGGCCGCCGTCGACGATGTTGGCCTGCGAAGTCTTGTAGACCAGGGCCTGGTTCAGCACGTGCGAAGGCACCAGCGACAGGCTGGTCGAGCGCGAGCTCGATGCCTGGTCGGCGACGTACCAGTCGCCCACCGACACCGCGTGGCCGTTGAACATGATCATCGTCATGTCCGGGTTGGTGCCGCGCATCGACACCTTCTCTGCTTCGTCGTAGTCGGTACGCACGGCGACACCGGCGAGGCGCTGCAGCGAGTCGGCCAGGTTCTTGTCGGGCATCTTGCCCACGTCTTCCGCCGTGATCACCTCGACGTTGGCGGTAGCGTTCTTCTTGACGCTGAGCGACTTGGCCATCGAGGCGCGGATACCCGTCACCTCGACAGTCTGCATCGGGGCTTGCGCGTCGGCGGTTTGCGCCATGACCGGCAAGGCGGTCAGGCTGAACATCGCCATCGAAACGGCGGCCGCCAGCGGCTTCTGCTTGAACATGATCTCTCTCCTGGTATAGATATTGGTTTACTGCGCGGCAGTCGGTTCGCTGCCATATTATTAGTATTATCTATAAGCAAATATTTGGGATAATCACTTGTCATCCTCCTGTCATAACTTGAAGGAATGTATACGGCCAGCAACAACCGGTTATGGTCGCATGACGAATATTCATTGTCAAAATGGCTCGGTCCGCGCTAGGGTCCTGATTTTGGATTCCGGAGACACCCCCATGCGCCTTGCCTGCCTGCTTCTCGCCAGCGCCGCCCTCGCCGGCTGCGCTTCCTCGCCACCGAAGACCACGCAAACGGCTCCCGCCCCGGCGCCGATCGAGACCATCCTGCAAAAGCAGATCTACCAGATGACCCCGGTCGAGGCGGGGCGTTACGTGGCTTGGGTCCACGAGGCCGAGCCGGACCTGCGCAAGCGCATCGCCGCCATCGGCCGCAAGAACATCGGCCAGCCCTACATCCTGAACCTGCTGGGCGAATTCCCGTTTGAGGTGCACGACAACCTGCCGCTGTTCAGCCTGGATCACAGCGATTGCGTCGTGTTTGCGGAACACACTTACGCGATGGCGCTCTCGCGCTCGTGGGAGGAGTTCTTCTGGATGCTGCAGCGCATCCGCTACAAGGACGGCGTGATCGGCGTGGCCACCCGCAACCACTACACGGAACTGGACTGGAACGTGTCGAACCGCTGGCTGGTCACCGACGTCAGCGCCGAGCTGGCAGGCGCCAACGGCCCGGCCTACGACATGCGCGTCGATCGCGCCCGCTTCCTGAAGACCCGCCACAACACGGTGCGCGACATCCCGGTCGAGACCAGCCGCCAGGCCTTCGTGCCGAAGGAGCAGGTCGCGGCCATCGCCAGCCAGTTGCAGGAAGGCGATTTCGTGAACGTGATCTCGACCCGGGACGGCGAGCACTGGGCCTCGCACGTCGGACTGGTGGTACTGGGGCCGAACGGCGAACGCCACTTCCTGCATTCGGCCGAGCCGAAGGTGCGCGAGGAGACCTTCGAATCCTTCATGGCGCGCGCCGCCGAGCGCGAAGCGAAGAACGCACGCGAAGGCAGGAACGGCCAGCGCCTGGCCGGCTTCAAGTTCCTGCGCCTGAACGAGAACATCGTGGTGCCGCCGATGGCGCCGCAGCCACGCCCGGGAACCTGACCCGGCTTTCGGGGCGCGCCGCAGGTGCGCCCCACTCCCACGACGGGCGTTCGCCCGTGCCTCCCCCTTCCAGCCGCGCGCATGCGGCAATGCCGACCCGGGCCTTCCCTGCCCGGCCGTCGTCAATTCGCCACACCTACGCCCCATTCGCTGCACCCGCTGGCGCCGATACTGATTTCCCGCGCATTTAATTTCTAAAGATAAATCATTTATTTGTCGCTTGGAAATCTGTCACCTCGATTAAGCCCATTTATTTCCTAATTTCATTTCCGATATTAAATGAAATCCCGCTTCCGTTTTAATTCGGAATTTCCGGTTGAGCGGGGTCAAACTCATCATTCGGGCAGCCCACGATAATAAACTTACTCAGCAACGGTAAGTCTAATCCTCACCCCAATTCTATTTAGCGCTCAAATATTTCCAGCAGAATTTAATTTCACTTTCTCCGTTATTTGAACGAATTGCGCATTGTTTCGCCGCTCCTTCTGCAACCCTCTGACGATTCACGCGATTGCCATGCCCACTTTATCCGCCCGAGTATTAAGCCAGTTCTGCGCAGGAATGGTATCGCTGCATCGCACTGCCAAGATAGCGCTGATGATCGCGATCGACCTGTTCGCCCTGCCGCTGTGTTTTCTGATCGCCATGCTATTAAGGGCCGGCGACATGAAACTCGCGTCGAATTACGCGCCGACCTCTTATATCGTGGTGGCGCTGGTGACGATCGCCGCCTTCTCGATGTCCGACCTGTACCGCGCCGTCATCCGATTTATCGATGGCCGCTTATTAAGCACGACCGGATTCGCACTCGGCATTGCCATCCTGTGCGCTTATGTCGTGTCGTTCGCCATCAATGACGCGATGTTTCCGCGCAGCGCGCTCGCGATTTACTGGTTTATCGCTTTCTCGTATGTGGTGGCTTCGCGTATCGGCATTCGCAATTTCCTGCGCAGCCACGGCGCGCGGCGTCCCGCTTCCGACGCGGTCGCCATCTACGGCGCCGGCGAAGCGGGGGCCCAGCTGGCGCAAACCATGCGCAACAGCGACGAGTACCGTCCTGTCTGCTTCTTCGACGACAAACACGCCCTGATCGACCGCACCATTGCCGGCCTGCGCGTGTTCCCTACCGAGCGCCTGGCCGACCTGGTCGCCGCGCACGGCATCCGCACCGTCGTCGTCGCCGTTCCCGACATGCCGGCCGAGCGCCTGCGCGACATCATGCAGCGCCTGGCCGGCGCCGGCGTCACCACCAGGATCCTGAGCCGGCTGGTCGACCTGGCGGACGACCGTACCCGGCCACGCGACTCGATCCGCGAGCTGAAATTCGAGGACCTGCTCGGCCGGCCACCGGTGCCGCCACGCCTCGACCTGTTTGCGCGCTGCGTACGCGGCAAGACCGTGCTCGTCACCGGGGCCGGCGGCTCCATCGGCAGCGAACTGTGCCGCCAGATCGTCACGCTCGGGCCCACCCGGCTGCACCTGCTGGATCACTCCGAATACGCGCTCTACACGATTCGCCAGGAGCTGGTCACGCGCTTTCCCGACCTGCGCATCGACGCCCATCTCGGTTCGGTCTGCAACGCCGAGCTGCTCGAGCGCATCCTGGCCGGCGACCATGTCGATACCGTCTACCACGCCGCCGCCTACAAGCACGTGCCGCTGGTCGAGTCGAACATCGTCGAAGGCCTGCGCAACAACGTGCTCGGCGCCCAGGTCGTGGCAAGCGCGTGCGCCGCCCACCACGTCGAAACCTGCGTGCTCATCTCCAGCGACAAGGCGGTACGCCCGACCAACATCATGGGCGCGAGCAAGCGCATTGCCGAGCTCATCTTCCAGGCCGCCGCCGCCAGGCCGGGCGCCCGGACCACGTTTTGCATGGTCCGATTCGGCAACGTGCTCGGCTCCTCCGGATCGGTCATCCCGCTGTTCCAGCGCCAGATCGCACGCGGCGGGCCGCTGACGATCACCCATCCCGAGGTGTCGCGCTATTTCATGCTCATTCCCGAGGCGGCGCAGCTGGTGATCCAGGCCGGCGCCATGGCCAAGGGCGGCGACGTCTTCGTGCTCGACATGGGCGAGCCGGTGCGCATCGTCGAGCTGGCGCGCACGCTGCTGGCCATGTCGGGCCTGACCGAAAAGACGCCGCAGAACCCGGACGGCGACATCGAAGTCAAGTTCGTCGGCTTGTTCCCTGGCGAAAAACTGCACGAGGAACTGCTGACCGACGGCACCGTGTTCCCCAGCGAGCATCCGCGCATCATGCGCATGAAGGAAAACGCGCTGCGCCCGAGCGTGCTGGAGACCTGCATCACCTGCCTGATGATGGCCTGCGAAACCCACGAGCGCGGCATGATCGAGTCGATGGTCAAGGCCATCGTCAGCGAATACACGCCCCAGCTTCCCGACATCACGCCGGCACAGGTGCCCGAGCCCGAGCCTGCCCGACTCAGCCTGATCAACAAATTCGTGCCGTTCCGCATCTAAGCGGCCGCCTGAAGCACTCACTCCACCTTACCCCTACTGTTGGCGAGGATACACATGCGCGACGAACACCAATCGGCCCACCTGCAGCAGCTCGTAGCCAAGCTGCGCGACCGCACGGCGGTCATCGGCATCATCGGACTCGGTTATGTCGGTCTCCCCCTTACCCTGCGCTATGCGGCCGTCGGCTTCCGCGTGCTCGGGATCGACATCGATGCGGCCAAGGTCGAGAAGCTCAATCGCGGACAAAGCTATATCGAGCACATCCCGGCGGCCGAGATCGAGGCGGCGCGCGCCGCCGGCTTCAAGGCGACCACCGATTTCACCCGCGCCGGGGAGCCCGACGCACTGATCATCTGCGTGCCGACGCCGCTGAACGCCTACCGCGAACCCGACCTCTCCTTCGTGCTCGACACGACCGACGCCCTGCTCCCCTTCGTGCGCCCCGGCCAGCTCGTCTCGCTCGAAAGCACCACCTACCCCGGCACCACCGAGGAAGAGCTGCGCCCGCGCCTGGAGTCGCGCGGGCTCGTCGTCGGCGAGGACATCTTCCTCGTGTTCTCGCCCGAACGCGAAGACCCGGGCAACCCGCATTTCGAAACCCGCACCATCCCGAAGGTCTGCGGCGGCAGCACCGCCGCCTGCCTCGAGGCCGGCGTCGCCCTGTACGGCACGGCAATCGACCGCGTGGTGCCGGTCAGCTCGACCCGTGCGGCGGAACTGACCAAGCTGCTGGAGAACATCCACCGCGCGGTCAACATCGGCCTGGTCAACGAAATGAAGGTCATCGCCGACCGGATGGAAATCGACATCCACGAGGTGATCCGCGCCGCCGCCACCAAGCCCTTCGGCTTCACGCCCTACTACCCGGGGCCGGGCCTGGGCGGGCACTGCATCCCGATCGACCCCTTCTACCTCACCTGGAAGGCGCGCCAGTACGGCGTGCACACCCGCTTCATCGAACTGGCCGGCGAGATCAACAGCGACATGCCGCACTGGGTGATCGGTAAGGTAACCGATGCCCTGAACCAGCGCGGCCGTTCGGTGATGAGCAGCCGCGTGCTGGTGCTGGGCATCGCCTACAAGAAGGACGTCGAGGACATGCGCGAATCACCCTCCGTCGAGCTGATGGAAATCCTGCGCGACAAGGGCGCCCGCGTCGACTACTCCGATCCGCACGTGCCGGTCTTCCCGCGCATGCGCGAACACCGCTTCGAACTGTCGAGCGTGGCGCTGACGCCCGAATCGCTCGCGTCCTACGACCTGGTCCTGCTCGCCACCAGCCACACCGCGTTCGACTACGACATGATCCGACGCTACGCCAACCTGATCGTCGACACCCGCGGCGTCTACCTGGAACGCCTGCCCCACGTCGTCAAGGCCTGAGCCGTCATCGGAGAAGATCATGCGCAACTATCCCCCCGCCATCCTCGACCGCAAGATCCGCTTCGCCCTGGTGGGCTGCGGCCGCATCGCCAACAACCATTTCGGCGCCATCCGCGAGCACCGCGACCGCTGCGAGCTGGTCGGCGTCTGCGACATCGACCAGCGCGCGCTGGCCCAGGCCGCGGACAGGACCGGCGCCGAGGCCTACACCAGCCTCGACGCGATGCTCGACCGCTGCGACGCCGACGCCTTCATCGTCACCACCCCGTCCGGCCTGCATCCGGAGCAGGCGGTCCGGATCGCGAACGCCGGCCGCCACGTGATCACGGAAAAGCCGATGGCCACGCGCTGGGAAGACGGCAAGCGCATGGTCACCGCGGCCGACGCCGCCGGTGTGCGCCTGTTCGTCGTCAAGCAGAACCGCCGCAACGCCACCCTCCAGCTGCTCAAGAGCGCGGTCGAGAAAAAACGTTTCGGCCGCATCTACATGGTGAACCTGAACGTGTTCTGGACCCGTCCCGAGGAGTATTACAACAGCGCCAAGTGGCGCGGCACCTGGGAGTTCGACGGTGGCGCCTTCATGAACCAGGCCAGCCACTACGTCGACCTGATCGACTGGATCGTCGGCCCCGTCGAAAGCCTGCAAGCCTATACCGCCACGCTCGCGCGCAACATCGAGGTCGAAGACACCGGCGTCATCAGCCTGCGCTGGCGCAATGGCGCGCTCGGTTCCATGAACGTCACGATGCTCACCTATCCCCGCAACATGGAAGGCTCGATCACCATCCTTGGCGAGCACGGCACGGTGCGCATCGGCGGTGTCGCCGTCAACGAAGTGCAGCAATGGGAGTTCGCCCACCCCGATCCCGACGACGCCAAAGTCCAGGACGCGAGCTACCAGACCACGTCGGTCTACGGCTTCGGCCACCCGCTGTACTACGACAACGTCATCAAGGTCCTGCGCGGCGAGGCCGAACCCGAGACCGACGGACGCGAGGGACTCAAGTCGCTCGAGGTATTGGTGGCCGCCTACATGTCGGCGCGCGACGGCAGGCGCGTCGCCCTGCCGCTGGAGTACTGAGCATGGACCGGCATACGCCCCAATCGCAGGTCCACGCCAGCGCCATCGTCGACGATGGCGCCGTCCTCGGACCAGGCACCCGCGTCTGGCATTTCGCCCACGTCTGCGCCGGCGCGCGCATCGGCGCGGGCTGCGCGCTTGGCCAGAACGTCTTCGTCGGCAACGACGTGCGGATCGGCGACCGCGTCAAGATCCAGAACAACGTTTCCGTCTACGACGCCGTCACGCTCGAAGACGACGTGTTCTGCGGTCCCAGCATGGTCTTCACCAACGTCCACAATCCGCGCGCCGCGGTGGAGCGCAAGAGCGAATACCGGCGCACCCTGGTGCGGCGCGGCGCCACGCTCGGCGCCAACGCCACCATCGTCTGCGGCGTGACCGTCGGCGAATACGCCTTCATCGGCGCCGGCGCGGTCGTGACCCGCGACGTCCCGGCCTTCGCCCTGATGGCCGGCGTGCCGGCGCGCCAGATCGGCTGGATGAGCCGCCACGGCGAACGCCTGCCGCTGCGCATCGGCGGCCACGGCGAAGCACGCTGCCCGCACACGGACGACCTTTACCTGTTGCAGGACGGCGTCTGCATGCTGGTGCCGGGCGCCGGCGGTGGCGCCTCCCAACCCTGACCTACGGACACGACATGGAATTCATCGACCTCAAATCGCAATACGAAGCCTCGCGCGAACTGATCAACCATCGCATCCAGACCGTGCTCGATCACGGCCAATACATCATGGGCCCCGAGGTCGCCGAACTCGAGGCGCGCCTGGCCCAATATACCGGAGCCCGGCATTGCGTCACCGTCGCATCGGGCACCGAAGCACTGGTGATCTCGCTCATGGCGCTCGGCATCAAACCGGGCGACGAAGTCATCACCACCCCGTTTTCGTTCATCGCCACCGCCGAAGCCATCGTCCTGCTCGGCGCTACCCCGGTCTTCGTCGACATCGACCGGTCGACCTGCAACCTGGCGCCGAGCCTGATCGAGGAAAAGCTCACGCCGCGCACCCGCGCGATCATGCCGGTGTCGCTGTTCGGCCAGCCGGCGGACATGGACGAGATCAATGCGATCGCCACGCGCCATGGGCTGGCCGTGATCGAGGACGCGGCCCAGAGCTTCGGCGCCAGCTACCGCGGCAAGAAAAGCTGCAACCTGTCGACCATCGGCTGCACCAGTTTTTTCCCCAGCAAGCCGCTGGGCTGCTATGGCGACGGGGGAGCGATCTTCACCAGCGACGACCAGCTCGCCGGCGCCATGCGCGAGATCCGCGTTCACGGCCAGTCGCGCCGTTACGTCCATACCCGGATCGGCGTCGGCGGCCGCATGGACACGCTGCAATGCGCCATCGTGCTGGCCAAGCTGGAGCGTTTCGAATGGGAGCTGGAGCAGCGTACCAGGGCTGCGGCGCGCTACGACGCCATGCTGTCGGGACGCATCGGACTGGTCGGCCGCATGCCTGAGCGTACCAGTGTCTACGCCCAATACACGGCCGTCGTCGAGGAGCGCGAGCGGATCCAGGCTGCACTGCAGGCGGCCGGCATTCCCACCGCCGTGCATTACCCGGTGCCGATCCACATGCAGCCCGCCTATGCGCACCTGTCGTCGGACGACGCCTGTCCCGTCGCGCGCGAAATGGCGGCCAAGGTGATCAGCCTGCCCATGGGTCCCTACCTGTCGGCCGAGTCGGCCCACACGGTCGCAGCAACGCTGCTGAGTGCGGCCGGTGTGGCACTGCCAGGCGCCGACGGCGCCGCCGACGAGGCGGAGCCGCCACGCGACACCGCCGCAGCGCCCGTATTGCCGTAACCCTGGCGTCGTCGATAGCAGGCTCGCCCGTTGCCGATGGCAGCGGGCCGCAAAATTTATTGGCTTCTTACCAGGGAGCACACCATGTGCAGGATCGCTCATCTCACGTCTGCCCATCCGCGCAACGATCCCAGGATCTTCATCAAACAATGCCGCACGCTGGCGGCAAACGGGTATGACGTGACACTGGTGGTGGCGGACGGGAAAGGCGACGCCCGCATGGATGGGGTCGCGATCGCCGACGTCGGCCGCCTGCCCGGCCGGCTGCAGCGGATTCTCAAGACCACCCAGCGGGTGTTCGACAGGGCCCTCGCATTGGACGCGGACATCTACCATTTCCACGATCCCGAATTGATTCCCGCCGGGCTCAAGCTCAAACGCCGGGGCAAGACGGTCATCTTCGACTCGCACGAGGATGTGTCTCGCCAGCTGCAGGGCAAACCTTATCTGGGCCCGGTGGCGCGGCGGGTCTTGCCGGCGCTGTTCTCCGCCTACGAACGATTCGCCTGCTCGCGTTTCGACGGCATCGTCACGGCCACGCCTTTCATTCGCGACGCGTTTCTGAAAATTAATCCGGTCACGGTGGACATCAACAATTTCCCCATCATTGACGAGTTCGCCGGCGCCGAATCGTGGAGCATGAAGCGCAACGAGGTTTGCTACGTCGGTGCGATCAGTGGCATCCGCGGCATTCGCCAGCTGGTGGAAGCCGGCACCCTGCTGCGCTCGGGTGCGCGCCTGAATCTGGCCGGGCGCTTCTTCGACCCGGCGGCGGAAGCGGAAGTCAGGGCACATCCCGGCTGGCAGCATGTCAGCGACCTGGGATTCCTCGATCGTGCCGGCATACGCGATGTCATGTCGCGCTCGGTGGCCGGGATGGTGACCCTGCTCCCGCTGCCGAACCACATCGACTCCCTGCCGACCAAGATGTTCGAGTACATGTCATCGGGCATTCCCGTGATCGCCTCGGACTTTCCGCTGTGGCGCGACATCATCGAAGGGAACCGCTGCGGCATCTGCGTCGACCCGCTCGATCCGCACGCCATTGCCGCCGCAATCGACCATCTGGTCACCCACCCGCACATCGCAAGATCGATGGGCGAACGCGGCCGTCAAGCCGTACTCGAGAAATACAACTGGGGCATCGAGGCCGCCAGATTGACCGATTTCTATGGAGCTCGCGCACATGTTAAACAAGCTATCGCAACTTTTTGACCAGGTCACCACGATCGCCAGGCTGCCTGTGGTGCGGCTGCAGTTCCGTTCAGACCTGAATCCGGAAAACGTCGAGAAAAGCTACAAGTACTACACGAAACCACATCCCAAATACAAGATTTTTCCACATAAGTCGGTGGGTGCTGCACTGGTTGATTTGACCAAGTTCCGAGACCGCGAGGACTACCTGCAGCACATCAAGGGACGCAATTCGGCGGACCGCCACGCCCGGAAAGCCAAAGGCAAGGGATACACCGTCGTGGAAATCGACAGGAACGATTTCATCGACGACATCTATGAAATCAATAATTCGCTCGACGTCCGCCAGGGGCGGCCGATGGATCAGTCTTATCGCGAGAAAAAAACGAGCTACCAGTCCGAAGTCAATTTCAAGTACTACGGCGTACTCAATTCCGCGGGAAAACTCATGGCCTATGGGGAACTGGGTTTTTATGGCAACTTCGCTTCCTTCACCCGGGTCATCGGCGTCCGCAATAACGATGGCGTGATGCATCTGATGGTGACGGAAATAATTTGCCAACTGATCGAAGCGCGCAATTATCAATACCTGATGTACGACACGTATTTCGGCGCAAGTCCCGGCCTGAAGACGTTCAAGAAGATGCTGGGTTTTCAACCTTATCGTGCAAAGTACTCCCTACAATGACTACTGTACTCGGCCGCCTGTATTGCGACTACCTGATGCCCTCCCAATTGGCCTCGTACGAGGAAGTGGTGCGCACGGCGCACGAGGCCGGGTACACACAGACTTCCGTGCGCGGGTATTTCGATCTGGTGCGCGAGGGACGGCCAGTGCCCGACAAGGTCCTGGTGCATCGCCATGACATCGATACCGACCTGCGCACTACCCGCAAGATGTTCGAGATCGAGAAAAAGCACGGGATCAGGTCCAGCTTTTACTTCAGGCTGTCCACCCTCGACGTCAAGCTGATGCGCGAAATAGAAGAGTATGGAAGCGAAGCCAGCTATCACTATGAAGAGCTGGCGACCTACGCCAAGAAGAACAGGATCAAATGCCCGACGGCGCTGCGCGATCGGTTGCCGGAAATCCGCTCGCATTTCATCGCCAATTTCTTACGCATCGAGCAGGCGCTCGGCAGGAAAATGCGCACAGTGGCGAGTCACGGTGATTTTGTCAACCGGCGGCTGAAGGTGAATAACACCGAGATTCTCGAGGACCCGCAATTGCGCCAGGAGTGTGGAATAGCCTGCGAAGCATACGATCGCGCGCTGCTCGATCATATCGACATCTACATCGCCGACCGCCCCGCGCCGCAGTATTACCACCCGACCTCGCCGTTCGAGGCAATACGCGGTCATCGCAGGATTTGTCTGGTGACCCATCCGCGGCAAGTCGAAACCAACTGGAAAGAAAATACCAAAGACAACCTGTTCCGTTTTTATGAAGGCTTGGTCTGGTAACGCAGCGCGTTTGCCTGCGCCGAGCGAAGCAGCCGATAAATCCATGAATGCGAATAAAATTTCTACCCTGCCAGGCAGCTGTTCCCGGCTCATCGCCACCCCATTCGTCGTCGCTCCCCTCCCCGCGTGCGGGGGACACGCTGTCGCCACCGATCGGCATGCCCGCTTGCAGGTGCCCGACGTGTTCTTTTTTGCGCCCACTAAACGAAGACCGCGGCTCGCCCTGGGCATCGTGTGCACCGGTCTCTGCCTCCTGCTTGCGTCCTGCACCGATACGAAGCATCTGTATGTGGCAACGACGGGCTCGGACGCGAACTCCGGAACGCAAGCGGAGCCATTCCTGACGATCGCACACGCGGATTCGCGCGCGCGCGCAGGCTACACGATTCACGTCGCCCCCGGTACCTACAAGGTCGCCGCGCCATCGAAGCGTAGCGCCGGCATCCTTACCAGCAAGGACGGCACGCCAACCGAGCGCATCAAATTCGTTTCGGACGTCAAATGGGGCGCCAGGATCGTGTTCTCCGGAACCGGCATCGCTTGGCACTCGAAGGGCGCCTACGTCGACATCGACGGTTTCGACATCACCGGCACCGGTCGTATCGGCATTCTCGCCGAGGGCGGCAACGAGAAGATCACCAACAACTTCGTCCACGACCTGCAGGTCAGCGGCGGCTGCAATGGGGGTGGCGGCGCTGCCATCGATGTCTGGGGCCCGGGAGGCGGCGCCGTCATCGACTCCAATGTCGTCAGGAACATCGGCGTCCAATGGCTTGCTGCCCGCAGTTGCAACACCGTGCAGGGAATCTACGTCGCCAACCGGAACAACAGGGTGTCGAATAACGTCATTTCGGGCGTGGCCTCGGTGGGCATCAACAGTTGGCACGGCGCGACGGATTCCACGATCGTCAACAACACCATCTTTAATTCGAAGATGGGCATCGTCATCGGGCACGGCGACAGCGGTGCGACCGGGGCCGGCACCCGCAACAACTACGTTGCCAACAATATCGTGTACCGCAATGGCCACGGCATTACCGAAATGGGCAAGGTGGGCGGCAACAACCGCTATGCCGATAACCTGGTGCACTCCAACGACATCGATTGGCGCGTAAAAGGCGCTGTCAGCGGCACGATCTCCGCCGATCCACTCTTTGTGGATTACCGGGCCAACGGCACCGGCGATTATCGCCTCCAGCGCGCGTCGCCGGCCAACGGCAAAGGCGCCAGTGCGCATCTGTTACTGGCCGCTCCCCCAGGAACGAGCGACGGCGGGGCAGCACATCCACCTGCGTCCGAAAGCGAAGAAAGTCCGCGCATCGTCCCTGACAAGAATTGAGGTCGTACCGCTAGGCAATTCGAATGAACTTTATGCGAGTCCATAACCCTTGCCCCGAACGTCTGGAGCCAATCGAATGAATATCGTGCTGATCAATCATTATGCCGGCTCGCCTCGGCACGGCATGGCCTACCGGCCTTACTACCTGGCGCGCGAATGGGTACGTGCGGGACATCGCGTACACATCGTTGCCGCGGACCATTCGCATATCCGTGCGCGCCAACCCGAACTGGCCGGCGCGGCGCGCCTTGACGAAGACATCGACGGCATCGGGTATAGCTGGTACCGCACGCCGGCCTATTGCGGCAATGGCATTGGGCGCGTGAGGAACATGGCCGGCTTCGTCACCGCCTTGTATCGAGACAGCAAGCAGATTGCGCAGGCATACCAACCGGACGTCGTCATCGCCTCGAGTACTTACCCAATGGACATCTGGCCGGCGCACCGCATCGCCAGGTTGGCCAAGGCCAAACTGCTGTTCGAGGTGCACGATCTGTGGCCACTGTCGCCGATGGAACTCGGTGGAATGTCGAAATGGCATCCCTTCATCATGCTGGTGCAGCAGGCCGAGGATTACGCCTACCGCCATGCCGATCGCGTGGTCTCGATGCTTCCGAAAGTGCGTGAATACATGATGTCGCGCGGACTGGCGCCAGAAAAGCTGCATTTCGTGCCAAACGGGATCGACCCGGGCGAGTGGCTGGCAGATAGTCCGGAGCTGCCGGACGAGGTCGGCCAGCTTCTCGGCAGGCTCCGCGCACAAGGAAACGCCATCGTCGGCTATGCCGGCACCCATGGGGTGTCGAACGCGCTCGAGAACATGCTGGACGCCGCCAGATTGATGCAGGGCGAAAAGGTCGCGTTCGTGCTGGTAGGCGGCGGACCAGGCAAGGAAAGCCTGCAGCAGCGTGCATCGCGCGAAAAACTGGACAACATCCATTTTCTGGATCCGGTCAAGAAGAGCCAGATTCCGGCCTTGCTGAAGGGCTTCGACATCGCCTACATCGGTTGGCACCGACATCCGCTGTACCGTTTCGGCATCGCGCCGAACAAGCTGATGGATTACATGATGGCGGCCCGCCCAGTCCTGCATGCGGTCGCGGCCGGGAACGACCCGGTCCGCGAGGCCGGCTGCGGCCTGACCGTCGAGCCTGACGATCCGCAGGCGGCAGTTCAGGGCATCCGGGCTCTGCTGGCACTGTCTGCCGACGAGCGCCGTGCGATGGGAGAAAGAGGCAGGGCTTTCGTCCTCGAAAACCTTACCTACCCGGTGCTGGGTCAGCGATTTCTTGCCGCGTGCGCCTGACGACCACGCCGGTCGCCGCACGCCGTCGGTACGGCTTGCGCCGCGCTGCCAGGAACTGCCTGCCAGGCTTGTCTCGCTATCGGAGCGGCGCTATTTCGAAAGACCAGGCATCAAGAGGCTGAAGAATGATGAAACGCGTTTTCGACTTATTGTTGGGACTGGCGGCTTCGGTCGTTTTCATTGTTCCATTGCTGATCTTTGCATTGCTGGTCAAGCTGACCTCCCAGGGACCGGCTCTGTACTGGTCGCACCGGGTCGGCCGGAATAACGTGCTGTTCTCGATGCCGAAGCTGCGCACCATGCGCGTAGGAACGCAGGTCGTGGCGACCCACCTCCTGCGGGATCCCGATCAATACCTCACACCGATTGGCGGCTTCCTGCGCAAGTCGAGCCTGGACGAATTGCCACAGCTGTGGTGCATCCTGCGCGGCGACATGAGTGTTGTCGGGCCACGGCCGGCGCTGTTCAACCAGGAGAACCTGATCGAAATGCGCACCGAAAAAGGGGTTCATGTGATTCGTCCAGGCCTGACCGGCTGGGCACAGATCAACGGCCGCGACGAGCTACCTATACCGGAGAAGGTCGCACTGGATGCCTACTATCTGCGGCGCCAGTCGCTCGCCTTCGACATCAAGATCATTCTCCTCACCCTCATCAAGGTTCTGCGCCGCGATGGTATCACCCACTAAGAACCTGTCCCGGTAGGGAGGACGAACTCAATGACGACATGTGCGTAGGCGATGGCTGGCAAGCGCGCGCAAGGCGCGATGCCGCCGCCCTGGACAAGGCCGAAGCCGTTAAGCCCGTGCAGCGCGCCGCCTTGCGCCAGGGTAGGACATGGCCGGAGGCGTCGATTGCGCTGACGCGAAACGGCGAACTTCCATCGACAGCGCGCACGGAACCGACGGCTGATGCCATCAAAACAAGCGTGTGACGTTCTCCGCCAACAAGCTGACGCCTTTTCCCGGGGTTGCATCGCCTCGCCACAGGTTCGTACTGACTATGCGACGCCCCTGGAGGACCTTGTCAGGCGGACCGCAAGCGCCCCAGGCAGTGCGCCTTGCGCCAAGCCGCCATGGAGGATCATGAAGAACGACGCTGGCGCTACAACCGCAGGACAGCTCACCCTACCTTTTCAGTGGAACCTGAGCCTCGCAGATCAGTTTCCCCGTCCATTGGTAGGGCCGGTCCCGCCCAGACAAATAGAGCGCAACATCCACAAGCCGGTGGTTAATGGATGACGGTTTGAGAATGAAGAGCAGGACAAAGGCGCCAATGCAAAGTGGAATAGTCCACCATGATACGCGTGGTGCCGGCGACATCATGGCGATGCGTATATAGCCAAGGCTGATCAAGCTGCCCAAGATAAAGCTGGCAAACACTTCCGACGCTGTGTGATATTTGAAATGAACCAGCAGTACGGCAAGACTGGCGCTGACCCAGATTCCGAATAGCACACCTGCTCTGCGCCAGCTGGCCGGGGCGTTCTGTAACATGACAAAAAACAGGACAGGCATGACAGCCGTGGCGCACAGAGCATGGCCGCTAAGCGCCTTGAAACCGATCGATTCCATCCCGGCGTCCCACCCAAGAAACGCTATTTTTGACAGTGCCACCAGGCTTAAGCCCGCAACGAACATGAGGCACCAATACAGCGCCATCTTCCAGGCCCGGCCCATGACCAGCCATGCTGCGATCGCCGCGGCCAGAGGGAGCGCGACTGCCGTATGGCCAATATCGATCATTAGCTTCCAAAACATGGTAACGGTATCAACCTTTCAAAAAACCAACTGCAGCCAGTCGTCTGCCTGGAACCGACGGTGAACACCGTCCGGGCCCGTGCATCGCGACGCCAACCACCAAGATCCCGATCGCCCATTGCTTCAGGCAATGCACGATCATGCGCTTCCTAATCGCTAGCGAAAGCATGGCGTCCGCAAATCGATGAATCGCCAACAACCGCAAGTCTTGATCAGCCTGATTGCTGGCGGACGGCAGCCTGGCGCCTCACCTTGTCTTGCCCATACCGATACCTTGCAAAGGCGCCAAGTGCAGCGCCGAAACCCATGTCCGGGAAGGCCTTGGCCGTCAGTGCCCAAAAAATCGATATGCACACAAAGGAACAAGCGAGAACAAATTCACCAGACTTTTTCCGTGAGAAAAATCCGTCGGAAAATAAATACAATGCTGGCCAAACCAATAACGCAGCGAAGAAGACGAAACCGACCAATCCGAAGTCTACCCAGGCACACAATATGTTATGTGCATAATGACCATCGGCATAGCTGCCGAAATCACCGAACGCGGGATTCTCGGTAATCGTGCGCCAGGCTTCCCGGGAGAGCTGCTCTCTAGCCACGCCGGAGCTGGAATGGGACAAATCGAACAGCTGCAATATTCGGTTATCCGGCAACATGGCGATGATGGACTCCGCATTCAAGCCCAGCCAAGCCAACAGGAAAAGAACAAGGATTACCGAGTAAAACTTATTCCTCGCATAATAAAGCTCAATGATGGGAATTAAAAAAAGCACAGCCGAGAATTCGCTACGCGCGCCATTCAAGAACAGGCTGGCGATCGCCAGACCGTACAGCAGGACGCGCGCGCCGATGGATTTGATGATGCAAACCACGATCAGGAATCCATAAATGTAGGACCGAGCAAAACCTTGATAGGTTGCGAGGCTGTCGGGGTTCGTGGCCTCGTCCAGGGAGCGCAGGTAGAAAAAGCCGTCGATCGAAAAATAGAAGGTAATTGCCGACATCAAGAAAAGGGATGCCGTCGCCAGCAATCCGAACCGCCTGTCATTCAAATCCATCATCCTGAAAATGATGAACGTGTCGATACAAAAAACAAGGCTGAACACATACCGCTGCAAAATCATCCTGTTCGCGCCCGCGGCAAAATTTGCCGCGAGAACCAGGCTGTAGTAAGCGATAAACAGCACGAAATAGAAATCCGTGTTGGTAAAATACTTCTTGTCCTTTTTTACGGCAAGAAAGTAGAAACACATCAGGGGCGGCGTCAGCATGAGAGCAACGGGAGAGAAATAGCCTCCCAATATGGCAGGGATTAGCCCAAGCCCTAGTAAGGTATGGTAGAAAAAGAATCCAGGAAACAGTAGAAGAAACGCCAGATGAACGGTGATTTTGCCGTCTATGGCGGCCCAGGATCGGCTCAGACGGATATCTAGTGCATGCATGATGGGCCGCTGCGTGAACGAGTTTCTGTAGTGAACAATTGTCAATCGGTGGCTGTGTCGCGCACCCGCTCACGCGGCGACTCGGCGTTCTGAGCGAACCGGTGGGACATGTACAGATAAACGAAGTACAACAACGAATAACTGATCGTGTAGTTCCAGAGCACTTGCGTCAGGGAGTAAGGGGCAAGGAACACGGTGATCGTCGTAATAAACAAGGCAATCTGCCATACGAACTCTATCTTCTGTTTTCCCGCGACAAAAAACACGTAGCTGAGCGGGCTTGCTACGAAGTTAAGGAAATACAGTGGCGCCAGGATGCGTGCGAATTCTCCTGCCCCGCGCCACGGTTCGCCGAATACCCAGGCACAAAGATCCGGTGCAAAAGCAAAAATGAACGCTGCCGGGCCGCAGCCAAGCAGGACAAGGGCTTTGAACGTGCTGCGGTAGGCCTTCTTGCAGTTTCCTAAGGTCTGGAATTCGTGCACGGCCTGGCGCTTGAAGACTTCCAGCACCGACGCTGCGAGCAAGGAGATCGGTGCGGTCAATATTCGCTCGGTCAAGGCAAACAGGCCCGCGGCGACGAAGCCATACTTTGCGCCGATCACAAACAATGGAAACTTCCCTGCCGCCATATTCAACAAGCCCGCCGGTAAGGAGAAACGCCAGAACGATCGATGCTTCTCGAGATATTTGCGCTGGACGACACTGGGTGTCAACGCAATGCTTGGACGCGGCGGCGACAGGAGGATAATGGCCGCCGTCACCCCGACGGCCAGTCCGATAATCTGACCGGCCAACAAGGCTGTCCCGCCGACGCCGACGAACAACAAGACGAGCTGGCCCAGGGCGATCGCCCCCGCACCGAAGACTTTCACCAGGGCCGCCTTGCCGAACGCACGGTAGGAAGTCGCATAGGCGCTGGCTGTGTGGCTGTACGCGGTCAACCAGGTCCCGATGCCGATCGTCAGCAAGCCGAACCACGACATGTTCTGCGCTTGTGGCAAACCGCACAGTCGCGCGACAACCGCGCAGAGCGTCATGACAATCGCGAGCAGGGTCGAGAAATAGGCAACCACGCTGAAGCAGGTCTGCTGGGCGCTGGCCTCATGATCGAGGATCATTGCCGCCTCGAGCCGGAGGGTGGCAACGGTGGAGGCGATGGCGATAACGCCCAGCCAGATGCTGAACGCTCCCATGTCTGCCGGCGTCGCCAGGCGCGTGATGAGCGGAGCGATCAACAAGGGCAATGCTTGCGCCACGACGGTTCCCGTGAGAACCGTGGCGGCATGTTTCCAAAAAACAGGTAAGGATGCAAGCATAGACGCTTTTCACAGAATATTGAGCCAAGAAAATTGCTTCGGGATTTCCTGCAAAAAAGTTCTCCAATTTTTCGCAAGAAGAGTCAGCATCGGACAAGCCAATAAGATTGTCTTGTTTTTAAGGATTATTGGGTTGATGAGTATCAATGCTGACCTGCACTGATACATAGGATGAGTTTCTATACTTCATCTTTAACCAGGCGAGATAGGCTGTTCCCGATCGGGCGCGCTCGCTTGATAAATTGACGGTCATTCGCGGAAAAACGCCCATCGATTCGCGGACCGATTCCATCAAGTACGGCACGTCGGCCAAAATCATTCGTTAAAGAACAAATGCCGGAATGCCGAGAGAAAATATTGCTCCTGGGGTCCCAAAGCCGGGTATTCGATGGTTCAACCGCTGTGAATTCGTGACATCGAAAAAAACCGTTTGAGTAAATTCAAGGCGCCAGCGCGCCAGATCGTTATTGTCGAACTATCACAACGGCATGGCTCCGCAGGAGTCAACTGGCATCCCGTGGAAATTATTTTGCTCAATCACCGCCCTGCTCTTCTGGCCCATGGCGGATTTCACCCTGCACCGCCGCTGCGCTAACCCAGCCATTGTGATCGGCATGGCGGCGTTGAACTATCCAAGGCGTCCTCATTCCACAACGCATGGCGTGGCGCCTGATTAGCCGTACATCGATTCCAGTTGCATCAGGCGACGTTTTCGTGGCGATGTGCACCCCGCTATTCGCAATTCGACCTTCCGCCGCCGGCCCTCTGGTACACCGGTAACGAAGTACGATTAACACAAATGAGGATCACTATGCGCAGCAAGAAAATGCCGAGGCTATTCTTCCAGCCACAGAGCCCGCTCGGCGACGATTACTGGCATTCGATTTGGATTTCGCTGCTGCGCGGCCTTGCCGCTTTCGTCGTCGCCGCCGCGCACTTGCGCTCCGAGATGTATCCCGGCTTGCGCACGATTGCCGACCCATCGCTGTGGTTTCAGGGTTTTGCATTCCTGACCGGATTTGCGCACCAGGCGGTGCTGGTATTTTTCATCATCAGCGGCTGGCTGGTAGGCGGCAGCTTGCTGAACAAGATGGACCAGCCCGGCGCCATGCGCAACTATGCGGTCGACCGCGTAACGCGGCTGTGGACCGTGCTGATCCCTACTTTCGGGCTGACGTTGCTGTTCGGTGTGAGCACGGGTGCGCTGCTGCCGGGCGCGCTCGATTTCTCGAGCGCCAACGAGTTCTCCGTATTGTCCTTCGCCGGTAACCTGTTCGGCCTGCAGGACGTTGTCCTCGCCGAATTCGGCGGCAACTACGCCCTCTGGAGCCTCGCCAACGAGACCTGGTATTACGTTCTGTTTCCCTTGCTGGTGCTGCTATTTACCGCGCGCCGCCCCGGTTCGCGCATTGCCAGCGGGACCGGCCTCGCGCTGGCGGCGGTCCTGCTGCCCGTCGAGATCATTCTGTACTTCGCGATCTGGCTGCTCGGCGTCGGGTTCTCGCGCCTGCGGATCGAATGCGGTATCGGCGCCCGTTGCGCCTGGCTGTTGCCGCTCCTGGCCGCCGCCGCCTACTTCCGCCTGACGGGAGACAATGACAAGTTCGACCAGACCACGCTCGGAATGGACCTCTTTCTCAGCGTGATGTTTTTGGTGCTCTTGTCCAGCCTGCAGTTCAAGGCGGCGCCGACATCGAAACTGGCACGGCCGCTGGCTCGCGTCGGCGGCTTCTTCGCCGATTTCTCTTTCAGCCTGTATGTCTTGCATCTTCCCTTGATCTTCCTGCTGAAGCACGTGGCCCTTACCCAGTTCGACCTGTACCAGTTATCCCCGAGCGAGCCGCTGCACTTTGTCGTGTACCTGGGAATGCTGGGCACCTTGCTGCTCGGATCCTATCTGTCCTATCTACTGTTTGAAAAGCACACCTACCGCATCCGCCGCATGCTGAAAGACTTGCTTGCCCGGCGCGTGATGGCGCCGTCCGCCGCTACACCCGCTCCCGCCAAGCGCTAGCCGGCGCTGTCTCGCGCCCCTGCTCGAGGCGAGGAATGCTTCGATGGCGGGTGCGAGACGAGGCGTGGAGCCCACTATTCATCGTGATAGGAACGTTATGAGAACAATCGCAGTCATCGGGGCGACAGGCGAAGTCGGGTTCAGGCTGATACCAGCCCTGCATTCGTCATACAGGATCGTTGCCGTCGTTCGCAATCGGGAGAAGCGGAATTTCAGCCGCTACCCGGGCGTGAAAGTGCGGGAGGTCGATGATGTGGCGAATGTCGGCAGTCTTGCGCGCGCGCTCGACGGCTGCGAAGCAATCATCAATACAGGCTATATCTGGTTTGCCGAACACATTCATCAGGCTGTCATGCAGAGCCAGGCGCCGATCCGCCATATCGTATTGACCGGGTCGACCGGGATTTTCACGCGCCTGCCTTCGCAGAGCGCAGAGCGCAAGCGCTTGGCCGAACAGTTCATTCAGGAGCAGTTCCGCTGCCCCTGGACGATTATTCGACCAACGATGATCTACGGTCATAAAGATGACCGGAATATCTCGAGGCTCGTCAGCGCCGTGGCCCGCTATCCCATCATGCCCTTGATCGGCAAGGGGAACAGCCTGATCCAACCCGTGCTGATTCATGACCTGGTCAAGGCCTACGGAATGGCCTTATTCAATTCGAAGTACTACAACAAGTCTTACAACATCGGTGGCAGCAAGGCATATTCGAATCGACAGCTGATCGCTTGTGCCGCGTCCAGCCTGGGGCGGCGCGCAAGGCTGGTACCGCTTCCCGTCACGCTCGTTCGCCGTGGCGTTGCCTTATTGTCGATGATGGGAGTCAGCCCGATCTCCACGGAACAGGTGGAGCGCTTTCAGGAGAACAAGGATATCGACCTGAGCAGCTTCATCGCGGACTTCGACTACGTTCCGCGCGACTTCGAGCAAGGAATACACTTGCTGATCCGCGACATGAAAGAGCACGGGCGGCTACGTTGAACAAAGGCCACATTCATACTCGCGGGCCTGGTCGCCAGTGCTCGCAGGCTCGCCGCGGCCTGCATTCCGCCGCCAGTCCATGGCCCGCACTGTCCAGCAGCCGGCGCTGTCAGGCCCGGTCTTTCATCACGCGCTTGCCGGCGCAGATGCTGCGCGGCTGCCTTGAGCGGGTTGAGCAAACTTCGTCAACCACACGTTCCCTGCACTCTGGATGCAAGAAGAAGAGGCATGCCCCGTAAGCCGATCGGATTGATCGGGACCAACATTCCTGAACGGCCAGATAACGCCGGCCATCACTGATGCCCCTAATGGATGTCTGGCTTGCGCTATAGCATTGGCTTGGTGCTCGCCCTTCCCTTTTCCCGCTTCAGCAAAGTCGCCATGCCGAGCAGGTAACACACTGCATTGGCAGACAACTCATCCGTATGTACGGGTTGATAATGCGCGGAAATTTTTCCTCAAAACTGTTGAACTAAGGAAGTTTCCACCCCTCAAAGCTTACTCTTTCACGCTATTAGCAAGGGTAAGTTTTGATGACATTCGCTTCTGTTGCAACCGCTCGTATCAACCACGTCCTGGCCGCCAGCATCATG
>NZ_DAMCPG010000027.1:0-72217 GCF_032106685.1 Massilia sp. | reverse complement strand
CAACACCGGTTTCGTCGAGCGGGTGACGCAGCTGCACGACCACAAGGGCACCCTGATCGTGTTCTGGAACGAGGCGCCGAGCGAACTCGACCGCGAATGCTGGGCGCGCGCCTGGGCCAGCCGGGTGGGCGACGGCACCACCAGCGTCGAACACGAATTTTAAAGAGACCCGATGCTGAACCTCGATTCGACGACCATGGTATTGGTGCTGGCACTGGGCAACCTGGCCCTGTGCAGCCTCCTGTTCTTCTTCGACTACGGCGCGCCGCGCGCACCGGCCATGGCGTCCTGGAGCCTGTCGCGCCAGGTGCAGGCGGCGGCCTGGGTGCTGCTGGCGCTGGGCGGGGCCGGCGTGGTGCCCGAGCCGCTGGCGCTGCCCGCCGGCTGGGCGCTGCTGGTGGGCGGCGTCGCGCTCGAATCGGGCGCGCTGTGGGAAGCGGCCGGCAAGACCGGCTGCCGCCGCGCGATGGTGCCGCTGGCCGTGCTGGCTGTCGCCGTGTTCCTGGTCTGCCACCTGATCGACGACATCGGCCTGCGCAACCTGGCCGCGCTGCTGCTGCTGGGCGGCTTCTACCTGCTGGCCGGCGCCGCCCTGGCCCATGGCTGGCGCAAGGCCAGCATGCTGCAACGCACGCTGGCGATCGTCACGGCGCTGCTGGCCCTGGTGGTGGCCGCGCGCGGGATCCTGGTGCTGGTCACCCCGGACGGCTGGCGCTGGCTCTCGCACGAGCTGCTGCGCCAGCTTTCCAGCGCCGCCCTGTACCTCCTGATGCTGGTCGGCGGCTTCGGCTGCCTGCTGCTGGCGCGCGAACGCCTGCAGGCCGAGCTCGGGCGCCTGGAGGTCGTCGACACCGTCACCGACGCCCCGAACCGGCGCGGCTTCTTCAACACGCTGGCGCCCTGGATGGCGCTGGCGCGCCGCCCGGGCCTGCCGACCGCGCTGGTCGTGCTCGACCTGGACGGCTTCAAGCGCGTCAACGACGGCTACGGCCACCCGGCCGGCGACGTCGTACTGCGCCACGTGGCCGCGCTGTGCAAGCGCCAGCTGCGCGACAGCGACCAGCTGGCGCGGCTGGTGGGCGGCGAGTTCGCGGTGCTGCTGCCGCGCACCGGCCTCGAGGAAGCGATGATCGTGGCCGAGCGCATGCGCGGCGCGATCGAGGCCACGCCGGTGAAGACCGAGCGGGCCATGATCTCGATGACCGCCAGCTTCGGCGTCACCACCATCCGCGCCGACGACAGCAACGTCGCCCTGCTGCAGCGCGCCGGCGAAGCCATGCGCGCCGCCAAGGACGCCGGCCGCAACCGGATCCACGTCGCGCCGCGGGCGCCGGCGCCGGACGCCTGACCGATCGAAATCCGGGCGGCCTGCCCGCACCCGCGGCGGCCGGGTCATCGGGCCGTCACAAAGCCCCGCCATACTGCGTGCACATTCGATCACAACGCACGCAGATGACCACGCCATCCGATACGGAACCGTTGTACGCCGCCGTCGAACTCGGTTCGGACGGCTTTCGCCTGTACGTGGCGAGCTGCGTGGACGGCGCGGTGCGGGTGCTCGCCACCCTGAGCGAGCCGCTGCGCCTGGGCGCCGAGCTCGATGCCGACGGCGGCTTCAAGGCCGACGCGATGCGCCGCGCGCTCGACTGCCTGCGCCGGTTCCGGGCGACGCTCGAACCGTGGCGGCCGCGCGCGGTGCGCGTCGTGGCCAGTTCCGCGCTGCGCATGGCGCGCAATGCGCCGACCTTCTTCCCGGCCGCGCAGGCGGCCATCGGCCATCCGGTCGACCTGATCGGGCCCGAGGAAGAGGGCAGGCTGGTCTACCTCGGCGTGGCGGCCGGCTTGACGGGGGCGCGGGAGCGCCGGCTGGTGCTCGACATCGGCAGCGGCTCGACCGAGCTGGCGGTCGGGTGCGGCGAGCGCATCGAGCGCGTGCAGTCCTACGGCGTGGGGGCGTTGCGCCACGGGCTGGCCTTCTTCGGCGACGGCATCGCCCCGAGCGCTTTCGAGGCCGCCCTCGAATCCTCGCGCAGCCGCTTCGTCGACGCCGGCGCCGCGCCCGGCATGCGCGGCTGGGAGCGCGCCTACGGCGCCTGCGGCAGCGTGCGCATGCTGGCCGAGCTGGCGGGCGAACTGCTGCCGGCGGCACGGCCGCTGTATGCGGGCCGCCTGTATGCGCTGCGCCGCGTGCTGATCGAGAACGGCGAGCTGGCGCGGATCGCGGCGCGCTGGCCCCAGCCGGGACGGGCGGCCCAGGTCGCGGGCGGCCTGGCGATGCTGCTGGCGCTGGTCGAGGAGCTCGGCATCGACGCGGTGCTGCCGTCGCAGGCGGGCCTGCGCGCCGGCGTCATCCGCGAGCTCCATCTGCGTGCGCAGGCGGGTGCGCCTGACGGGACAAGCCGCGGCACGCCTGGCGCGACGCACTACCGGGAATCCGCGTGATCGACTATATTGTTTACCTTGTTTAAGCAGTGGAATACCTAATGACCAGAAAACCGGTTCCCGAAGCCGTGCCCGCAAGCGCCGCGGCGCGGGCAAAGACGGGCGCGCGTGCGTCCGCAGGCGCGGCCGCGAAGGCGGCGCCGTCAGCATCGAAAGCAACCCAGGCAGCCCCGGCGGCCGGCAGGAAGACCAGTGCGAAGGGCGCTGCGAAAGCGCCCGCCAGGGCGGCGAAAGCCACGGCGGCCAAGGCGGTGCCGGCGGCCAAGGCGCCGGCCCGGAAAGCCGCGCCCGCGCCGCGCGCAACCAAGGCCGCAACCAAGACCGCAACCAAGGCTGCAACCAAGCCGGCCGCCAGGACGCCAACGGAGTCCGCAGCCAGGACGGCCGCCAAGCCGGCGGCGCGCGGCGTGGCGGCCAAGCAGCCCGCGGTCGCGGCCAAGGCGGCGGCCAAGGCCCTGGCCAAGGCCGCGGGCAAGAGCGGCGTGCGGGCCCGCGTGCAGGCGGCGGCGCCGGCATCCGATGCGGTGGCGCGCCCGGCCCTGGTGCGCGACAGCTTCACCATGCCCGAGCAGGAATACGCGGTCCTGGCGGAGGTGAAGCAGGCCTGCCTGAAGGCCGGCTTCGAGATCAAGAAAAGCGAATTGCTGCGCATCGGCGTCGCGCTCGTCGGCCGTCTCGACATGGCGACCCTGCGCCAGGTGCTCGACGGTTTGCCGCAACTGAAGACCGGCCGCCCGCCCGGCGCCGGTTGACCTCCGGGCGGGCGCCGGTCCGCCCTGGGCATCGACACCACGAGGCGGCCACTGAAGGGCCGCCTCGTTTGCTTCGTCCGCCTTGGTCAGTGCACCGAGGTCGAGGCCGAGGTCAGTTCCTTCAGCTCGCGGATCGGGATGTTCGACTTCTCGTGCATGCGCAACAGGATCGTGGCGCCGACATTGAGCTTGCGGTGACGGATCTTGCTGATGATCGGCGGCTGCACTTCCAGCACCCGGCACAGCTCGGCGTCATTTTTAAGGTGCAACTTTTCGATCAGGGTGTCGAGCAGCTTGTTGGGAACGAAGCTCGACGGCTCGAGGGCGCGCGCTCGGTGCATCGCGGCCAGCATTTCCTGTTTTTTTTGGCGTACGCTCATGTACTCCTCCAAATGCACAATCTGGTTGAGGGGACAGGACCGTTCTGGAAGCGCCCGATGTTGTGATTGCTTATGCGTGCGGGTCGTTGTGATAGTACTACGGCTATGCGGTGTGCCGCGCACTATTCAAACAACAACTGTCCACAAAGCCGGGCTAACGTCGCTCTTTCCGCTGGGAATTTACGCTAATTGCAAACCGGAACGGGTGAGCACCAGCACCTGGTCGGCCATCTCGGCCGCGGCGTGGGAGTGGGTGACCATGATGGCGCCGGCGCCGTTGGCCTTGATCTCGGCGCGCAGCAGGCGCAGGATGCCGCCGGCCGTTTCGGGGTCGAGGTTGCCGGTCGGCTCGTCCGCCAGCAGCAGGGCCGGCCGGTGCACCAGGGCGCGCGCAATCGCCACGCGCTGCAGCTCGCCGCCCGACAGCTGGCGCGGGAAATCGTCCCCGCGACCGGCCAGGCCGACGGCCGCCAGCATCTCTTCGGCGCGCGCGGTGGCGTCGCGGTTCAGCAGCAGCGGCAGCGCCACGTTCTGCTGCAGCGTCAGGTGCGGCAGCACGTGGAAGGCCTGGAAGATGAAGCCCATGCGCGTGCGGCGCAGGCGGGTGGCGGCGTCGTCGTCGAGCGCCGACATCGGCGTGCCGTCGACCAGCACCTGGCCGCCGGTGGGTGCGTCGAGCCCCGCGATCAGGTTCAGCAGGGTCGACTTGCCCACGCCCGACTCGCCCATGATGGCTACGAAAGCGCCCGGCGCGAAGCGATGCGACAGCTGCGACAGCACGGTGCGTCCGCCGTAGGTCTTGGTGAGCTCGCGCAGTTCCAGCATGGGCGTACGGTCCTTATCGGGTGAGGGCGCGCCGCAGCGCGAAACTGATCGCATCGACCAGCGCCACCAGCAGCAGCATCGCGATCACCACGGTGGCCGCGCTCTGCATCTGGAACAGGGACAAATGGTACTTCAGCATCTGGCCCAGGCCGCCGGCGCCGACCACGCCCAGCACGGCGGCGGCGCGGATGTTGTTCTCCCAGCGGTACAGCGTGTAGGACAGCATCTGCGGCAGGGTCTGGGGCAGGGTCGCATAGAAGAAGGCGGCCAGCGCCGGCGCGCCGTTGGTGCGCAGGCTCGTTTCCGGCAGCGGTTCGGCGTTTTCCAGCGCGTCGGCGAACAGGCGGCCCAGCACGCCGGAGGTGTGCGCGGCCAGCGCCAGGGTGCCGGCGAACGGGCCCAGGCCGGCGGCGACCAGCAGCAGCGCCGCCCAGACCAGTTCCGGAATCGAGCGCAGCACGTTCAGCACGAGCCGCACCGCGGCCCGCGGCGTCGCGCCCCAGCGCCCGGCCGCCGGCAGCGCCAGCACCAGGCCGGCGAGCACGGCCAGCAGGGTGCCCAGGGCCGACATCGACAGGGTTTCGATGGCCGCCTCCAGGGTCTTCAGCAGGAAGGGCGTGGCGGTCTCGGGCGGCGCGAAGCCGGCCAGGAATTCCAGCGTGGTCGTCACCGCCTCGGGCGTGAAGAACGCGGCCAGGTCCAGCCGCAGGGTGGCGAAGCTGGCCACCACCAGCGCGGCCAGGCCGAGCAGGAGCAGCGGCGTGCCCAGGCCGCGGCGCGGCGCAGCCGGCGGAGTGCGCAGGGTGCGGGCAGGTTCGCTCATCCCAGCCTCCGGCGCAGCAGCTTCGAGACCAGGTCGGCGGCGGCCACCAGCAGCACGAACATCAGCAGCATGGTGGACACTTCGCCGCCGGCCATCATCTTGGTCGATTCATCCATCCGCTGGCCCAGGCCGCCGGCGCCGACGAAGCCCATCACGGCCGAGCCGCGGATCGCGCACTCCCAGCGGTAGACGGTGTAGGACACCAGTTCGGCCGCCGAATCGGGCATGGCGCCGTACAGCAGCGCCGGGAGGCGGCCGCTGCCGTTGGCGAGCAGGGCCTCGGTAGCGTGGGCGTCGCCCGACTCGAGGATCTCGGCATAGACCTTCGCCAGCATGCCGCAGTAGGTGAGGGCGATCGCCAGCACGCCGGCGGTCGGGCCCAGCCCCACCACGCGCACGAACAGCAGCGCCCACACCAGTTCGGGCACGCTGCGCAGCAGCACCAGCACCCAGCGCACCGCCTGGCGCACGGCCGCGCTCAGCGGGCGCATGCGGCCCGTGCCCAGTCGCGACACCGACAGGCGCTCGCTCACCAGCAGGGTTGCGGGAATCGCGCCCAGCAGGGCCAGGAACAGGCCGCAGGTGGCGATCGCCACCGTGATCCAGGTCTCGCGCAGCACCATCGCCAGGAATTCGGCGGAGTGCGCGGGACGCAGGAAATCGGACAGGAAGTTGCCGGCCGCGGCCAGGCTTTGCAGGTCGAACAGCAGCCAGGGCTTGAACTCGCTGTAGACCAGCATCGGCCAGAGCAGGGCGGCGCCGAGCGCGCAGGCGAGCAGGCGGCCGCGCCAGGCCGGGTCCGGATGCAGGGGAAGTGAACTCATCGATCAGGGGATCGGATGCGGGATCAGAAGCAGGCGCCGACGGCGATGCGCTCGGGCGTGTCGTGCGGATGGTCCGGCTGCGGGGCGATCGTTTCGTTCTGGTAGAGGGCGGCGATCATCGCGTCGGTGACCTGCTCGCGCGGCAGGTCGAACACGATGCGGCCGGCGCGCAGGCCGACGATGCGGGCGAAGTTGGCGCGCGCCATCTCGACCTGGTGCAGGCTGCACACCAGCGTCGCATTGCGCGCGGCCGCTTCCTGCTGCAGGGTCGCCAGCGTCAGCTGGGCCAGGGCCGGGTCGAGGGCCGAGATCGGCTCGTCGACCAGGAAGGCTTCCGCCTTCGACAACAGCAGCCGCGCCAGGCTGCAGCGCTGGCGCTCGCCGCCGGACAGGCGGTCGACCCGCGCATAGAGTTTGTCGCCGAGGCCGAAGCGCGCCAGCGCGTCGTAGGCGGCGTCGGGATCGGCCGGCCTGAACAGCGAGGCGAGGGCCTGGCCCAGGCTCCACTGCGGCAGGCGCGCGGCCAGCACGGCCGTGACCACGCGCTGGCGCGGCGGCAACGGCGGCGTCTGCGGGGCCAGGAACAGGCGCGCACGCAGGGCGTGGCGCGCGCGCTGCGGCAAGGCCCACGGGTCCTGGCCGAAGATGGCGAAGCCGCCTTCGGCTGGCTGGTGCGCGCAGGCAAGGGTCGACAACAGCGTCGTCTTGCCCGCACCCGACGGGCCGATCAGGGCCAGCTGCTCGCCCGGCGCGACGGCCAGGTCGAGCTCCTGCAGCGCGGGAGCGCGGCTGCCGTTGAGGTGGCGCACTGTCAGCCTGTCGAGCTTGAAACTCATCTGCACGGTCCTTGTCTTACCAGATGCCTTACTTCAGCAGGCCGGCGTTGCGCGCGGCCGCTTCGATCGCCTTGTAGTTCTCGGCTTTCGTCGGCACGAACTTGCTGGCGCGCTGCAGTTCCAGGATTTCCTTGCCCTGCGGGGTGGATTCGTCCAGCGCCAGGAAGGCGTCGCGGATCTTCTTCTGCAGCGCCGGGTTCATGTCCGAACGCACCGACCAGTTGTAGTCGTAGTAACCGGGGGTGGTGTAGAACACGCGCACGGTTTTCGGATCGACCTTGTTTGCCTCGACCAGCTTTTCCCAGACCGAGATGTTCAGTGCGCCGGCATCGACCTTGCCGCCCGCGACGGCGGCGACGGTGGCGTCGTGCGCGCCCGAGAACGAAACGCGTTTCAGGTCGGTGTCCGGATTGATCTTCGCGCCCAGCAGGAACGAGCGCGGCATCAGGTGGCCCGAAGTCGACGATTCCGAGCCGAACGACAGGGTCTTGTCGCGCAGGTCCTCGAGCTTGTGGATGGCCGGGTTGGTGGTGATGAACACCGAGCGGAATTTCTCGTCCTCGGCGCGCTGCACCAGCGGCGTCACCTGCCCCTTGCTGCGTACGTTGGCCTGCACGAAGGTGAAGCCGCCGAACCAGACCATGTCGAGCTTCTTGTTGATCAGGCCCTCGACCGAGGCGGCGTAGTCGGTCACCGGGGTGAACTCGACCTTCAGGCCGGTGGCCTTGGCCAGGTAGTCGCCCAGCGGCTTGAACTTGCGCTGCAGTTCGGTCGGCGCTTCGTCGGGAATCGCCGAAACCTTCAGCACGCCGGGCGTGTTCTGGGCCGAGGCGCCGGGCGCGGCGAACAGCAGGGATGCGGCGGCGGATGCCGCCAACAACGATTTCAGGGTGGACAGTGGGGACATATTGGCTCTCTTATTGGTCGATTCGGGGAAACCTGGACGGCCTGCACGCTTGGCGGCAGGCGAACGCGGAAGATTTGGACGTTCCGCTATGATAGCAAAAACGGCAACACCTCCCAGGCCAGGGCGCATGGTGCGCTGCGGCGGCACGAATGATAAACCTTATGATGACGTCTTGCACGACCGAAAAGCGCGAAACCGTTGCCAGTGCCCATGTTCCCGCCGAGCTGTACGACGGCCTGAACGCCCGCCAGGCAAGCATTTCGCCGAAATTCCTGTACGACGCGCTCGGCTCGAAACTGTTCGAGGCGATCTGCGAGCTGCCGGAATACTATCCGACCCGCACCGAGGCCGGCATCTTCGCCCGCCACGGCGCCGAGATCGCGCGCGTGGCCGGCCAGGGCGCCACCCTGGTCGACCTGGGCGCGGGCAACTGCGCCAAGGCGGCCTCGCTGTTCCCGCTGCTGCGCCCGCGCCAGTACGTGGCGGTGGACATTTCCAGCGAGTTCGTCAGCGACGCCCTGGCGCGCCTGCGCCAGCGTTTCCCCGCCATCGACATGCAGGCCCTGGGGCTGGACTTTTCCAACCGGCTCGACCTGCCCGCCAGCGTGCACGCCGAGCGCCGCCTGTTCTTCTATCCCGGTTCCTCGCTGGGCAACTTCACGCCGCCCGAGGCGCGCGCCTTCCTGCGCCGCCTGCGCCGCCAGTGCGGCCCGGACGGGGGCCTGCTGATCGGGATCGACCTGGCCAAGGACAAGGCCGTGCTCGATGCCGCCTACGACGACGCGCTGGGCGTGACCGCCGCCTTCAACCTGAACGTGCTGCGCCATGTGAATACGCTGCTCGGCGCCGACTTCGACATCCGCGCCTGGCGCCACGTCGGCTTCTACAACGAAGCGCTGGGCCGGGTCGAGATGCACCTGGAAGCGCGCAGCGCGCAGCGGGTGTGCTGGCCGGGCGGCGGGCGCGACTTCGCGGCCGGCGAACGCATCCACACGGAAAACAGCTACAAGTACCGCCAGGCCGACGCCATCGGCTTGCTGGAACAGGCCGGCTTCGAAGCCAGCCGCGTGTGGACCGATCCGCAGCGCTGGTTTGCCGTCATCCATGCCCAGGCGGCGGCCGTGGCCGAGTAGGGAGGCGCGATGGAGCAGCTCCATTTTCACGCAGTACTTTTTCCTCAAGTGCGCCAGCGCTCGCTGCACCTGGCCGAACCCCTGTCGAGCGAGGACTGCTGCGCCCAGTCGATGCCCGACGCCAGCCCGATCAAGTGGCACCTGGCCCACACCACCTGGTTCTTCGAGACCTTCATCCTCGAGCAGGTCGAGGACGGTTTCGCGCCTTTCCACCAGGCTTTCCGGGTGCTGTTCAATTCCTATTACAACGGCGTCGGCGCGAAGCACCCGCGTCCCCAGCGCGGCCTGCTGACCCGTCCTTCGCTGGACGAGGTGCGCGCCTACCGGCAGGACGTCGACCGGCGCATGAGTCGCCTGTTGGCACAGCGCGGCAATGATACAAAGCTGGCCGCCCTGGTCGAACTCGGCCTGCAGCACGAGCAGCAGCACCAGGAGCTGATGCTCACCGACCTCAAGCACCTGCTGGCCCAGAATCCCCTGTGCCCGGCCTACGTCGACGAGCCGCTCGGAGCCGCCGCCGCGCCCGGGCCCCTGGCATGGATCCGCTGCGAGGGCGGGCTGGCCGAGATCGGCCACGACGGCCACGGCTTCTGCTTCGACAACGAGCTGCCGCGCCACCGTGCCTATCTTGCGCCTTTCGAGATTGCGTCGCGCCTGGTGACGAACGGCGAATACCTGGAATTCATCGAGGCCGGCGGCTACCGCGACCCGAACCTGTGGCTGGCCGAAGGCTGGGACAAGGTCGTGGCCGGCGAGATATTGCACCCCCTCTACTGGCGCCGGGAAGACGACGGCGCCTGGCGCGAGTTCACCCTGCATGGCCTCTTGCCGCTGGATGCGGCGCGGCCGGTGACCCACCTGTCGCTGTACGAGGCCGACGCCTATGCGCGCTGGCGCGGTGCGCGCCTGCCGACCGAGGCCGAGTGGGAATTCGCGGCGCGCCAGGCCAGCATCGAGGCCGGGCGCTTCCATCCCGCTGCGGCGGCCGCAGACACGGGCCTGGCCCAGATGTTCGGCGCCTGCTGGCAATGGACCAGCAGCAGCTATGCGCCTTACCCCGGCTTTGCGCCGGCGCCGGGGGCGATCGGCGAATACAACGGCAAGTTCATGGTCAACCAGTACGTGCTGCGCGGCTCGTCCTGCGCCACCCCCGGCGGCCATGCGCGCGCCAGCTACCGTAATTTCTTCCCCGCCGGAGCGCGTTGGCAGTTCACCGGGATCAGGCTGGCGCGATGATGCGCCTGCGCTGGCAGTCGGTCCGGCGCGCCCGCATCCGGATCCTGAACCGGCGCGCCAACGCCTACATCTTCTCGCATCCGCTCGCCTTCACGCTCGCCGTGCTGCGCGGCTTCCGGGCCAACCAGGGCCTGCTGCTGGCGGGCGCCGTCGCCTATTACGCGCTGCTCTCGATCGTGCCCTTCCTGATGCTGGTGGTGGTGGCGCTGTCGCACTTCATCGACCAGGCCGAATTGCTGGAAACCCTGCGCCGCTACCTCGAGCTGCTGGTGCCGGGCCAGTCGGCCTCGATCGTGGCCGAGGTCGCCAACTTCCTCGACAACCGCGACCTCATCACCTGGGTGCTGGGGGTGACCATGCTGTTCTTCAGCTCGCTCGCCTTTACGGTGCTGGAAAACGCCATGAGCGTGATCTTCGTGCACCGGGTCGCGATCCGGCGCCGCCATTTCCTGGTGTCGGCGGTGCTGCCTTACTGCTACATCCTGGCGTTGGGCTTCGGCGTGATGCTGGTGACCCTGGTGGCGGGGACACTGCAGGTGCTGGGCCAGGAGCACGTCGAGCTGTTCGGCTACCGCTGGTCGCTGGGCGGCGTGTCGGGCGCCTTGCTCTACCTGCTCGGCCTGCTCGGCGAGATCCTGGTGCTGACCTCGATCTACCTGGTGATGCCGGTCGGGCGCCTGTCGCTGTCGCATGCGCTGGTCGGCGGCGTCACCGCGGCCTTGCTGTGGGAACTCGCGCGCCACGTGCTGGTGTGGTATTTCTCCACGCTGTCGCAGGTGAACGTGGTCTATGGCTCGATGACGACGGCGATCGTGGTCATGTTCAGCCTCGAGATCGGCGCCACGCTGCTGCTGTTCGGCGCGCAGGTGATCGCCGAGTACGAGCGGGTCGGGCGCGGCAAGCCCGAGCGGACGCGGCCGATGTCGACGGCGCCCTGATGCGCCGGCGGCGAAGCGGCAACACGGCTGGAGGGACGTAGGGTGGACGGGTTTTCCCGTCCACGCGTTCAACCAGGGTATGCAGACCTCGACGGAACAGATGGGGGAACGCGAAGGCGACCAGAACCGCGGGTGAACGGCGGCCTCCGGCCATGCGCCAGGACGCGCACACGTGCGTTAAACGCGTGGACGGGAAACCCGTCCACCCTACGGGCCACCGAGCAAGTGTAGCGGCTGCGCAAGCCTGATGCGCACCTTGAGTTGGGTCAATTTCCAGCAGGAATAGAAGTGGCACATTACGTTCTTGCGCCCGGTAAATAGAGGGCGATTTTCCAGGGAACGGGAGGTGTCATGGATCAGGGCGAATTGTTCGGATTGCCGCTGTCGGTCATGCTGGCCTTTATCGCGCTGCTGCTGGGACTGGTGCTGGTGGCGCGCCTGCTGCACGACCTGCGCCGTCCGGCCGTCGTGCGCCGCGGCGATCGCCACGACGACATCCGCCGCCGCTCGCGCGAGCGGGAATAGGATCTGCTACAGGGCCACGCTGCGGTTGCGCCCGGCCGACTTGGCCGCATACAGGGCGCGGTCGGCACGCTCGATCGCCTGGTCGATCGGCTCGCCATCGTCGTAGCGGGCGAAGCCGGCCGAGAAGCGCACGCGCAGGTCCGGCAGCGCCGCACTGGCCGGCATCGATGCCAGCGCCTCGCGCAGGCGCGCCACGCCCAGCGCGGGGTCGCCCGGTGGGGTTTCGGGCAGGAGCAGCAGGAATTCCTCGCCGCCCCAGCGGCCGATCATGTCGGTGGTGCGCAGGATCTGCTGGGCCTGGGTCGCGAAGGCGCGCAGCACGGCATCGCCCGCGGCATGGCCATAGGTGTCGTTGATGCTCTTGAAATGGTCGAGGTCGATGATGCAGACGTAGAAGCGGGGCCCGCCGCGTGCGTGGCGGGTCGCGTGCTCCTGCAGCAGCGTCATCATGCGGCGGCGGTTCGGCAGCCCGGTCAGTTCGTCCTTCGCCGCCATTTCCTTGATGTGGGCCAGCGCCTGCTCCAGCGCGATCTTCTGGGTCTTGACGCGGGTGCGCATGTTCATCAGCTGGCCGGAGAGCTGGGAAATGGCGATCATGACGATCGCCATCAGCGCAAAGTTGAATAGTTCGAGCTGCGCCGGGTACAGCGCGCTCTGGTGGCGAGCGCACCAGTACATCACCACGCCCATGACCGTCACCGTGTACAGGCTGGCCACGCGCAGCGCCACGGGACGCAGGCTGAACATGCCGAACACCATCACCAGGCAGAGCATGATCACGGTGGCGCCATGCACCGGGCCGGTCATCGCGTAGCCGGCGGCGATCAGGGTCTGGGCCGAGATCACTTGGGGCAGGGCCAGGGTCGGGTCGCGGAAGCGCCGGTTGTAGCCGCTGCGGATCGCGGCATAGAAGCCGAGGACGAAGACGCCGAAGCATGCCGCCAGCCAGGCGACATGCTGGAGCCTGGTCACGCCCAGCATGGCCGCATACACCAGCAGCGGCATGACGGTCATCGACACCAGGGCGGCCAGCAACAGCAGGCCCAGGGTGCGGCGCTGGCGGCTGTCGGTCGTGAGAACGACATTGCCCAGCCGGGTCAACCAGTCGGTGGCATGGTCGGATACGGTGTCGAAGGGCGCTTGAGCGGCCACGGGGGTCGGCATTGTCTCTCTGGTGTCGTCGGAATTGCGAGGCCGGTCTGCGCCGGCCCCGTGATTATACAACCGACAATTCTCAGGAATGCAACTATGTTGCCTTGCAGATGCAAAATATTCCTGTTGACATCTAGAAATACCGTGCCGGTCGACGCCGCCGTGCGTGCCGGCGCCAGCCGGCGCGCCGGGTTCAGCCGCGCACGACGACGCGCGCCACGCCTTGCGTCATGCGGCCGACGACTTTCGCCTCGCCGAAGCCCTCGCGCGCGAACAGGGCCAGGACCTCGTCGGCTGCTTCCGGCGCGCAGGACACCAGCAGGCCGCCCGAGGTCTGCGGGTCGGTCAGCAGGGCGCGCTGGGCCGGCGTGACGGCATCGAACAGCGCAACGTCCTTGCCGTAGGCGTCCCAGTTGCGCCCAGATGCGCCGGTGAAATAGCCGTCTTGGGCCAATTGGAGCACGCCGGGCAGCAGGGGAATCGCATCCATGTCGAGCTCGGCCTGCAATTGGGCGCCACGCGCCAGCTCCAGCAGGTGGCCCAGCAGGCCGAAGCCGGTGACGTCGGTCAGCGCATGCACGCCGTCCATTCCGGCGAGCAGCCGGCCCGGCTTGTTCAGCTTGGTCGTGTTGGCGATCATGGCGGCGTAGCCGTCCGCGCCCAGCACGTCCTTCTTCAGCGCCGCGGACAGCACGCCCACGCCGAGCGGCTTGCCGAGGATGAGCAGGTCGCCGGCGCGGGCGTCGGCGTTGCGCTTGACCTTGTCCGGATGCACCAGGCCCATCACCACCAGGCCGTAGATCGGCTCGACGGAATCGATGGTGTGGCCGCCGGCGATCGGGATGCCGGCCTCGGCGCAGACCGATTCGCCGCCGCGGATGATGTCGCCGATCGTCTCGAGCGGCAGCTTGTTGATCGGCATGCCGACCAGGGCCAGCGCCATGATCGGCGTGCCGCCCATCGCGTACACGTCGGAGATCGCGTTGGTGGCGGCGATGCGGCCGAAGTCGAAGGGATCGTCGACGATCGGCATGAAGAAGTCGGTGGTGGCGATCAGCGCCTGCTCGTCGTTGAGCTTGTAGACGGCGGCGTCGTCGGCGGTCTCGATGCCGACCATCAGTTGCGGCGGCACCGGAAAGCCGCTCGACTTCTTCAGGATCTCGGCCAGCACGCCGGGGGCGATCTTGCAGCCGCAGCCGCCGCCGTGGGAGAAGGAAGTCAGTTTGATGGTCTGCTCGGTCATGTTCGGTTCCATTTCGTAGTTGTTCAAGGCGCTCGCGCGCGCAGCAGATTATCCACCAAGTCGGCCAGCGCCGCTTGCTCGGCGGCCGGGGCGAACCGCGCGGCGCGCGCCGCGCACTGGCGGCGCAGCAGGGCGGCGAAGGCCGCATCGCGCGCGCTGCGCTCGATCAGGGCGGCCAGCGCGGCGGCGTCGCCCAGCGGGAAGTAGCCGGCGTAGTCCGCCCCCAGCATGCCGCGGTTGCCCTCGATGTTCGAGGCCAGCACCGGCACGCCGCTGGTCACCGCTTCGATGATGACGTTGGCGCCGCCTTCCATGCGCGACGCGATGACCATCGCATGGCAGGCGGCCAGGCGCGCCCGCGCCTCGTCATGCGGCAAGGGGCCGAGCCAGCGGTAGCGCGGCGTTGCGTTCTGGGTCGCGCGCGCGGCCGCCTCCAGCGCCGGGTCGAGGGCGCCCCCGATGTGCAGCAGGCGCACGCGCGGGTCCGTTACCAGCACGGCGGCGCGCATGAAGGTCTGCGGGTCCTTCTCCGGGCGCAGGTGGCCGATCATGCAGATCTCGATGCGCTCGGCACGGGGTATGGCGGGCGCCGCCGGCGCCAGCGTGGGCGCGGACTGGTAGATGACGCGCGCCTTGGCGCGCAGCGGCGCCGGCAGGCGCGCGAGGGCGGCCTCCTGCAGCACGACCAGGGCGCTGGCGCGCTCGAGCGAGGAGCGTGCCTCGGGATCGGCGTCGATGTCGCGGTAGAGGTCGGTACCGGTCAGCGCCAGCACGGCCGGGCGCTGCGGAAAGGCCGCGCGGAAGGCGGCCAGCGCCGCGGCCGAGCGGCGTGCATGCAGGGCGACCAGCAGGTCGGGGGCGTCCAGAGCGCCGGGCGCGGGCCAGCCGCCCGCGACCTCGACCTGGTACTGCCCGCCCAGCATCCGCGCCCAGCGGCTGGCGGTCTGCCAGTTGCCGTTGTTGTCGCTGGCGGCGGCCGGGCTGACGATCAGGATGCGGGGACGGCTGGTCACGGGACGTGCGCTTTGGTGGAGGGAGGTGGGCGATTATACGGCGTGCCGGGCCACTATGCCGACTTGAACGCGGCGGCGGGCGCCGGCAAGGGGCGAAAAAAAACGGCTGCCGAGGCAGCCGTTTTCCGATGTCGCCGACAGCGATCAGTTATCGCCGAAGGTGCGGCGGGCGCTGTCGAAGGAGCGCGGGTGCGCGTTGCCGCGGTAGCCGCCTTCGCGACGGGCGCCGCCTTCGCGCGGAGCCGCGTCGCGGTTGTAGCCGCGGTCACGGTTGTAGCCGCCTTCGCGCGGGGCCGATTCGCGGTTGTAGCCGCCTTCGCGCGGGGCGGAAGTGCGGTTGAAACCAGCCTCGCGGTTGTAGCCACCCTCGCGCGGCGCGGCGTCGCGGTTGTAGCCGCCCTGTGCGCCATCGCGCTGGCCGTAAGGCTTGCTGAAGCTGCGCTGGCCTGGTTTGGCGGCGCTGCGGCCGTCGCCCGGCTTCCAGCCCGGACGCGCGCCCGAGCGGGTCGGCGCGGCACGCTTCGGCTCGTAGCCTTCCACCACATTGACCGGGATGGTCTGCTTGGTGAAACGCTCGATGCGCTTGATGTTGATGCCTTCGGCATGGTTCACCAGCGAGATCGCCACGCCGTTGCGGCCGGCGCGGCCGGTGCGGCCGATACGGTGCACGTAGTCCTCGGGGAACTTCGGCAGGTCGTAGTTCACCACGTGGGTGATGTTCGGCACGTCGATGCCGCGGGCGGCGACGTCGGTCGCCACCAGCACGCGCACCTGGCCGCGGCGCAGGCTGTCCAGGGTGCGGTTGCGCGCGCCCTGGTGCATGTCGCCGTGCAGGGCGGCGGCCGCGAAACCGGCGATATTCAGGCGGTCCGCGATGGTGTCGGCGTCGCGCTTGGTCGCGGTGAACACCACGGCCTGGTCCAGGGTCTCGTCGCGCAGCAGGTGGTCGAGCAGGCGGTTCTTGTGCGACAGGTCGTCGACGAAGTGCACGCGCTGCACGATGTTCTCGTGGCGGTTGGTGGCGCTGGCGATCTGGATCACCAGCGGGTTCTTGGTGATGCGGCGCGCCATGCTGCCGACCACGCCGTCGAGGGTGGCCGAGAACAGCATCGTCTGGCGGGTTTCCGGGGTCGCTTCGACGATCTTCTCGATGTCCTCGATGAAGCCCATGTCGAGCATGCGGTCGGCTTCGTCCAGCACCAGGATTTCCAGCTGCGAGAAGTCGATCTTGCCCGACTCCATGTGGTCGATCAGGCGGCCCGGGGTCGCCACCAGGATTTCAGGATTGCGCGACAGCAGCTGCATCTGCTTCGGGTAGGGCATGCCGCCCAGGATCGAGACGGCGCGGATGCGGCGCATCGAGGTCGTGTATTGTTCGGTCGCGGTGGTGACCTGCAGGGCCAGCTCGCGGGTAGGGGTCAGCACCAGCATCTTCGGCTGGGCTGGCTTGAAACGGACGCGTTCGCCACGGGCCTTGGCAGCCTGCGCTTCCTGCGCAGGGGTGCGGCCCATCGGCGCCGGCTCGGTATTGGCAAACTTGTTCAGCGACGGCAGCATGAACGCCGCGGTCTTGCCCGAACCGGTTTGCGACGAGACCAGCAGGTCGCGGCCGCCGATGGCGGCGGGGATCGCCTGTTCCTGGACCGCGGTCGGCTTCAGATAGCCGGCTTCGGTGACTGCCTTGACGAGCGACGCGTGGAGACCTAGTGCTTCAAAACTCATTGTTTTCTTTACTCTTTCGGTAGTGATCAGCGCTCGCCTATCGTTTGCGAGCGCAAAATAGCAACGCGAACCAACACAACGAAATGACTCAGAAATGAAAGAAATTTCGGCACAAAAGCTTTGCGCCGGGACGGTGTCAAGGTGCGACACACAGGGCGGGAGGGCTTTATGGGAGGGTATCTGAACGATACGCCTGGCTTGCGAAGCTGCTAGTTGTACTTCCAGTGCGGTGCTCGGCGAAAAGGTATCGCAACGTGGTTATTGCAGCGCACAAACCACACTATACAGCACTTTCGAAATGCTTGCACAGTGTGGTCCGTTTGATGTAGCGCAAAGAGCGAGCTGATGAAAATCCAGCTCCTGCGCGGGTCGACAGCGGGCCGGGCGGCCCGGCGGCGCCCGCTCAGCGGTGCTTGCGGGTGCTGTTGGTGTTGCGCGACACCCGGTTCTTCGACGAGGCCACGGCCTTGCTCTTGAAACGCTGGGTGCGGGCGCCGCCGCGTTTCTCGCCGCGGTCCGCTTCGAGGGCCACCACGGCGCTCTCGATGATGTTCTCGGCGATGTCGCTGTGCATGCTGGCCGAGGTCTTCGGCACCAGGATGGTCGAGCCGGCCTTGAGGCGGGTCTGGGCCGGGATGTTGTTGGCCTGGCGGATGACTTCCGGGGTGGTGCCGAACTTCGATGCGAGCGAGCCGATGCTTTCCTTGGCGCTGGTGATGCGGTGCGTGGTCCAGTTCGACAGCGCCTGGCCCCACTGCGCCAGGTTCAGGTGAAACTTCTCGGCGTTTTCCTTCGGCAGCAGGATCTTGGTCTTCTCGCCGGTGATGACCGGGCGCTTGAACTGTGGGTTCAGGGCCTTGAACTCGTCGAGCGACATCTCGGCCAGCTGGGCGGCGACGGCGACGTCGATGTCGCTGGTCTTGTCGACCGCGGTGAAGTAGGGCTGGTTGTCGATCACCGGCAGGGTCACGCCGAACTGGGTCGGATTGGCGACGATGTTCTTCACCGCCTGCAGCTTCGGCACGTAGTTGCGCGTCTCGGCCGGCATCAGGTCGGCCAGGCTTTCGAAGTCGGTCGGCTTGCCCGCTTCCTGGTTGGTCTTGATCGCCTTCAGGACGTTGCCTTCGCCCCAGTTATAAGCGGCCAGGGCCAGCTGCCAGTCGCCGAACATGGTGTACAGGCGCTGCAGGTAGGTCAGGGCGGCGTCGGTCGAGGCCAGCACGCCGCGGCGCTCGTCCTTGAACATGTTCTGCTTCAGGTTGAAGTCCTTGCCGGTACCCGGCATGAACTGCCAGATGCCGGCCGCGCTGGCGGTGGACAGGGCCTGGGGATTGAACGCCGATTCGATCACCGGCAACAGCGCCAGTTCGGTCGGCATGCCGCGCTTTTCCAGTTCCTGCACCACGTGGTACAGGTAGAGCGAGGCGCGGCCGGAGATGCGGGCCATGTAGTCCGGCTTGCTGGCGTAGGACTTGACGTGGCGCTCGACCAGGTTGTTGCTGATGTCGGGAATCGCGTAGCCGCTGCGGATGCGGCCCCAGACGTCGGTTTCCTTGTAGTCGTCGACCTTCAGCATGGCGGCGCCGGCAGGCGCGGCGGGACGGCCGATGGCGGCGCCCTGGGTGGCGCTGCTTGGGGCGTTATCGATGGCCTGGGCGAACGGTGCGGAGAAGAGAAGCACCAGCGCGGCGGCGACGGAAGTAAGGCGGGTCGTGTCGTACATAGCTTTCCAGTGTTGCGTCCAGGAACGGCGGGACTGACGATTAAGGGGGCAGTGTAAGGAGCTGCTGTTGAGGCAGTCAAGCAATATGTCAGCCCCGTTACAAATTTTTCTGTCTACTCTTTCTGCTAACAAGCAATACTTTATGGAATTTTTTAAAGGGGTATCGAATTTTTATTCCGCGTTTTGCCAATGAAGATGCGCAATGATGCCAAGGTACTCCCTCCGGGTATCACAAAAATTGCCTTATAGAAGAAATGCTTTACGGCAATATTTATGCGCCTGGCAGCCTTGCCAGCCCGACAGGGGCACGTGTTTACCGATGTGCTCGCGTGTTTCCAAAGTTACCCGCCGAGCATAGGCGGACCTATGAGCACACGCAAACTGTGCGTACAATCGCGCTTTCGCCTCAGGCATTTTTTATTATCGAAAGCATCACATGAGTACTGCCAACCCGAACGCCGACGACGACGCCATCGTCGCCGCCACCCGCCGCTGGCTGGAAAAGGCCGTCATCGGCCTGAATCTCTGCCCCTTCGCCAAGTCGGTCTACGTGAAGGAGCAGGTGCGCTACGTCGTGTCGCCGGCGCGCACACCCGAGGCATTGCTGGAACAATTGATGGACGAACTACAGCGCCTGTCCGACACCCCGGCCGAGGAAGTCGACACCACGCTCCTGATCCATCCCTTCGTGCTGAACGATTTTCTGGACTACAACGAGTTCCTCGACGTGGCCGATGCCGCCGTCGAGGACATGCATCTCGACGGCGAACTGCAGGTGGCCAGCTTCCACCCGGACTACCAGTTCGCCGACAGCGATCCGAACGACATCGCGAACTACACCAACCGCGCGCCTTACCCGATCCTGCACCTGCTGCGCGAGGACAGCATCGCGCGCGCCGTCGAGGCCTTCCCCGACGCGGCCGAGATCTTCGAGAAGAACATCGACACCATGGAACAACTGGGCCACGAAGGCTGGGACAAGCTCGATGTCGGACCCGCACGATAAGCCGCCCGTGCCGCAACGTCCGGACACGCCTTGCGTCGCGGTCTGCTCGACCACCTTCGACGAGGTCTGCCGCGGCTGCGGGCGCACCGTGGCGGAAGTGGCGCACTGGGTCTCGATGACGGCCGAGCAGAAGGAGCGCGTCTGGGAGCGCATCCTGGCGCAGGGCTATCCGCGCCGGAATACCTGAGCCGCCCGCGCTGGAACACCCGAGCACGGTTGAAACGCGCCGCGCGGGCTGCGCGCCCTGTGCGATCATAAGCCGTAACCGCCGGTCGATGCCGGCCCGTCTACCGGCGGTTGTCGGATGCCGGTGTACACCATAAATGATGACTCAGGGCAATTTGCTGTGCATAATCGTGGCGAGTGACCCGACGACTGGCCGGCCGCGCCGGCCCAACCATTGCTGCCACGACGATGTTCCGGATTGATTTGCGCGCCCTCGTTTCGCGTCTGAGCCGCTTCTACGGCAATTCGGTCTATGGCGCGCTCCTGATCGTCGTCGTCGTCGGCCTGGTGGTCCCGGCCGTGGCCGGCTACCTGCTGGTCGCGGCGCAGGAACGCCGCGCCACCGCGGCCGAACTCGACGCCGCCCTGCGGCGCAACGCCGAGATCCTCGCGCTCGGCATGCAGGAGTCGCTCTGGAACATGAATCCCGAGGCCGCCCGTCCCCTGGTCGACTCGGTCATGCGCGACCCGTCGGTGCTGCGGGTCCAGGTGCGCGGCGCCGCCGACGGCCCGATCGAGGCCGGCTTCATCGACGTCCGCGCGCCCGACCGTCCGCTGGGACGGGTGCTGCGCGCCGAACGCGAGATCGTGGTGCACGGCCAGCCGATCGGCCGGCTCACGATCGAGATGGACGACCGGCGCAGCGCACAGGCCCTGCACCGCAAGCAGGACAACTACGCGCTGGTGCTGGCGCTGCAGGTGGCGCTGTCGATGGCGCTGATCGTGGCCTACCTGCAGACCCGCCTGCACCAGCCGCTGCGCGCCCTGGCCGCGTTTTCCGAGCGCCTGTCGCGCGGCGACTTCGACACCCCGCTGGCGCTCCAGGCGAAAGGCGAACTGGGCCTGCTCGGGCGCCAGATGGAGCGCATGCGCGGCGCCATCCGCGAGCTGTTCGTCGACGTCGCGCGGCGCGAGGAACAGTTCCGCACCATCGTCAACCAGGTGCCGGGCGCCGTGTTCCGCGCCCAACCGGGCGGGGCGCTCGAGTTCGTGAGCGACGCCATCGAGGACATTTCCGGCTATCCGGCGGCAAAGCTGATGCGCGGCACCACCGACGACTGGTCGAACCTGGTGTGCCCGGAAGACCGGCGCATGCGGCGCCGCATCACCCGCGACGCCATCCTGTCCGGCCGCAGCTACGAGATCGAATACCGCATCGTCGACGCTTACGGCCTGGAGCGCTGGGTGCTCGAAAGCGGCCAGCCGCAGGGGCGGCCGGGCGAGCCGGGGTTCCGGGTCGACGGCATCATCTCCGACATCGGCGAACGCAAGCACAACGAGATGCGCATCGAGGCCTTGCTGGTAGAGCAGGGCGCGATCCTGGACAACGTGATGTTCGGCGTGGTCTTCACGCGCGAGCGCCGCATCGTCTCGACCAACCGCCGCGCCGACGAGCTGTTCGGCTATCCGGACGGCGGCCTGGTCGGCCAGCCGGCCGCGGTCCTGTTCGCCAGCAGCGACGAGCACGCGCGTGCCGAGGACGAATTCTTCCCGCGCATGGCGCGCGGCGAGGACCCGCGCCACGAACGGCGCTTTCGCCGCCGCGACGGCAGCCTGCGCTGGTGCCTGGTCAGCGGCAGTTCGCTGGTGCCCGGCCGCCCGGAGGCCGGCAACGTCTGGGTGTTCGCCGACATCTCCGAGCGCAAGGAGGCCGAGGAAAGCCTGCGCCTGTCTGCCACCGTGATCGACCATATCGCCGACGGCGTGATGGTGGTCGACACCGCGGGCACGGTCGTCGCCGTCAATCCTGCCTTCACCGCGATCACCGGCTACGCGGCCGGCGAGGTGGTCGGCGGGCCATGGGACGTGCGGCGTTCGCCGCGCCATGACGCCGCGTTCTACGAGGAGCTGGCCCGTGACGTCGCGCAGCACGACCTCTGGCGCGGCGAATTCTGGGCCGTGCGCAAGAACGGCGACATCTATCTCGAGTGGCTGACGGTGTCGACGGTGCGCGACGACGCCGGCGCGCTGACCCACTACGTGGGCGTCTTCAGCGACATCACGCGCCTGAAGGAGTCGCAGGAACAGCTCGACTTCCTGGCCCACCACGATCCGCTCACGCGCCTGCCGAACCGTCTGCTGTTCCAGGACCGCCTGCTGCACGCGACCGGGCGCGCCCTGCGCGAGCACCAGGAGCTGGCGGTGATGTTCATCGACCTGGACCGCTTCAAGAACGTCAACGACACCCTCGGCCACCAGGTCGGCGACCAGTTGCTGGAACAGGTGGCGGCCGCGCTGGGCATGCGCCTGCGCGAGGGCGATACCCTGGCGCGCCTGGGCGGCGACGAATTCGTCGTCCTGCTCGAGCACGTGGACGGCCACTTCGGCGCAGCCCAGGTGGCGGACAAGCTGGTGGCCCTGTTCGAGCAGCCCTTCCTGGTGTCCGGCCACGAGCTGTTCGTCACCGGCAGCATCGGCGTCAGCCTGTTCCCGCGCGACGCGCTCGACCCGGCCATGTTGATCCGCAATGCCGACGTCGCCATGTACCAGGCCAAGGCGCGCGGACGCAACGGCTACCAGTTCTATGCGCCCGAGATGGACGGCGAAGGGACGCTGCGCCTGCGCATGGAGGCGCTGCTGCGGCGCGCCATCGAGCGCGGCGAGATCTTCCTGCACTACCAGCCCCAGGTCGAGATCGAGAGCCGGCGCCTGATCGGGGTCGAGGCCCTGGTTCGCTGGCATAATGCCGAGCTCGGCGCGGTCAGTCCGGAACGCTTCATCCCGATCGCCGAGGACACCGGCTTCATCAACCAGCTCGGCGAATGGGTCCTGTTCGAGGCCTGCCGCCAGATGGTGCGCTGGGACGCGGCCGGGCTGGCGGTGCCGAAGATGGCGGTGAACCTGTCGGTGCGCCAGGTCGAGCGCGGCGCGATGGCGCCGCTGGTCCGCGCGGCGCTGGCGGCGACCGGCCTGGCGCCGCAGCGGCTGCAGCTGGAGGTGACCGAGTCGATCATCATGCACGCCGACGACGCCGCCGCCTTCATCGGCGAACTGCACGGGCTCGGCGTGGGACTGGCGATCGACGATTTCGGCACCGGTTACTCCTCGCTGGCCTACCTGAAGCAGCTGCCGGTGGACGTGCTGAAGATCGACCGCAGCTTCATCAAGGACATCTCGACCGACGTCAACGACGAGGCGATCGCGATCGCGATCATCCAGCTGGGCAAGAGCATGAACCTTTCGGTGATCGCCGAAGGGGTGGAAAACGACGACCAGGCGGCCTTCCTGCTGCGCCATGGGTGCGGCCGTGCACAGGGTTACCTGTACGGGCGGCCGGTTGGGGCGGACGAGCTGCTGGCGAATTGGGGATCGAAGGACAATGAGAGACGTGGACGGAAGCGGGAAACCAGCACTTGAACAAGGCGGCGCGGCGCCCCGGCGGTCGCGGCGCCGCTTCCTGATCGGCGGCCTGCTCGGCAGCGGCGCGCTGGTGGTGGGCTGGGGCATGCAGCCGCCGCGCCAGCGCCTGCACACGGCCGAGCCGCTGCCGGTGGAGCAGGGCGCGGTGGCCCTGAACGGCTGGGTGGCGCTCAATCCCGACGGCACGGTGTCGGTGGTGGTGCCGCGCAGCGAGATGGGGCAGGGCGTGCACACCGCACTGCCGATGCTGGTGGCCGAGGAGCTCGACATCGGCCTGGACCGGGTGCGCATCGCCCCGGCGCCGATCGACAAGATCTTCGGCAACCTGACGGTCTTGCGCGAGAACCTGCCTTTCCATCCCGACCAGCGCGGCAACGTCAAGGACGGCGCCCAGTGGATGCTGTCGAAGATCGGGCGCGAGCTGGGCATCATGTTCACCGGCGGCTCGACCAGCGTAAAGGACGCCTGGCTGCCGATGCGCGAGGCCGGCGCGGTCGCACGGGCGATGCTGGTGAAAGCCGCGGCCGCGGACTGGAAGCTGCCGGCCGCGCAGCTGCGCACCGAGGACGGCTTCGTGATCGGCGACGACGGCCGCCGCGCCAGCTACGCCAGCCTGGCCGCGCGCGCGGCCGAGGTCGGGGCCGGCATCGATGCCTCCGATGTGAAGCTGAAGGAGCCGCGCGCCTTCCGCCTGATCGGCAAGGCCGCGCCGCGCCGCGACACGCCGGCCAAGGTCGACGGCAGCGCGCGGTTCGGCATCGACGCGCGCGTGCCCGGCATGCTGTACGCGGCGGTGAAGATGGCCCCGACGGTCGGCGGCAGCGTCGCTTCCTTCGATGCCGCCGCAATCAAGGCCATGCCGGGCGTGACCGGCGTGGTCGATATCTCTTCGGCGCTGGACGCACGTGCCGGCGCCGGCGCGGGCGTGGCCGTGGTGGCGCGCAGCTGGTGGCAGGCGAAGAGCGCCGCGGCCGCGCTGCCGGTCGACTGGAACGCAGGCGAGGGCGCCGCGTTATCCTCGGAAGCGATCTTCGCCGGCTTCGCCGCCGCCCTCGACAAGGAGTCCGGCTACACCTATTTCGAATCCGGCACCCAGGACGTCGCCAACGTGGCGAAGACCGTGAGCGCCGAATACCGCGCGCCCTTCCTGGCGCATGCGGCCATGGAGCCGGTGAACTGCACCGCCCAGGTCGCGGACGGCAAGGTGCGCCTGTGGGCTTCGACCCAGGTGCCGAGCATCGCGGTGGACGTGGCGGCCAAGGTCGCCGGCGTGGCGCGCGAGGACGTCAGCATCGAGGTGATGCTGCTCGGCGGCGGCTTCGGGCGCAGGCTGGAAGGCGACATGGTGGCCCAGGCGGTGGCGGTCGCGATGCAGACCGCTGGCCGCCCGGTGCAGCTGATCTGGACCCGCGAGGACGACACGACCCACGACGTCTACCGCCCGGCGGCGCTGGCGCGCTTCACGGCGCGGCTCGACGCCGCCGGCAACATCCTGGCCTGGGACAACAAGTCGGCCAGCGGGGCGATTGGCCACCAGTACTTCCCGCGCAACCTCGGCCTGCCCGGCGTGGGCCCGGACAAGACCACGGCCGAGGGCGAGTACGACATGCAGTACGAGATCGACAACCAGCGCATCGCCCACGTGATCGTCGACAGCGCCGTGCCGCTCGGCTACTGGCGCTCGGTGGGGCACTCGCACAACGCCTTCTTCAAGGAAGCCTTCCTCGACGAAGTCGCGCATGCGGCCGGGCAGGACCCGGTCAGTTACCGGCGCGCGCTGCTGGCCCGGCATCCGCGCCACCTGGCGGTACTGGACAGGGCGGTCGCGGCGGCCGGCCCGGTGCCCGCGGGGCGCGCGCATGGCGTCGCGCTGCACCAGTCCTTCGGCAGCATCGTGGCCCAGGTGGCCGAGGTCTCGGTCGAGGGAACCGACATCCGCGTGCACCGCGTGGTCTGCGCGATCGACTGCGGCATCGTGGTCAATCCGAACATCGTGGCTCAGCAGATGGAAGGCGCGGTGGTGTTCGGCCTGTCGGCGGCGCTGGGCGGCGAGATCACGATCAAGGACGGGCGCGTGCAGCAGACCAACTACGGCGACTACCCGGTACTGCGCATGGACCGCGCGCCGATGGTCGAGACCATCATCGTCCCCAGCGCCGAGCCGCCCGAAGGCGTGGGCGAGCCGGGCGTGCCGCCGATTGCGCCGGCGGTGGCCTCGGCGGTGTTCCAGTTGACGGGCAAGCGGCTGCGCAGTTTGCCGCTGCGGCTGGCGTAAGCAAGGCCAGCCCGGGTGCGGCCGGTGCCAGGGGACCTGGCTCGTCTCTGATTTATTGCGCGCGCCGGTAGTGCATAGCGACCGCGCCGTTTCGGAGCGGCCTCGCCGAGATCAACGCGAGCCGTCGCGTGGCGGGCAGCCCCGTCTCGTACAGCGTCGGGCCGTGGCCGGCGATCCTGGGGTGGACGAGCAGCTTGTACTCGTCGATCAGGTCCAGCCGGTCAAGTTCGGCCGCGAGCCTGGCGCTGCCGAGCAGCACGCCGTCCGGGGTCGCGTCTTTGAGATGCTGTACGCCCGCACGCAGGTCGCCGGCGAGATGGTGGCTGTTGGTCCAGGGGAAGTCCGTGCGCGTCGAGGACACCACGACCTTCGGCTTGGCCTCCAGCTTGACCGCCCACGCGCGCAGCGCCGGCGGCGCCTCCACGTCGCCGCGCGCGACCGCCGGCCAAGCGCTTTCCATCATCTCGTAGGTGACGCGGCCCCACAGCATCGCCCCGGCCTGGTCCATGAGGCTCGTGAAATAGGCGTGCGTCTCGTCGTCGGCGATGCCTTCCTGGTGGTCGATGCAGCCGTCCAGGGTCAGGTTGATGCTGAAGGTAAGTAGTCCCACGATGTCCTCCGTTCGAGATATGCGAAGGGCCGTTCGCCATCTGCAGCAAGGGTAGAAACGGCCACTCCTGGCTGACTGTTGACGACCCGAAGCAGACCTTGCCGGAGCATGCCGTTAGATACTTGGTCTAGAAACAAACTGCCGCCACAGTCGAGAGACTACTGACCCGATAAAAAAAGCAACGACCGCATAGAACAAGATGAGTGCAGTGAGAAGCGGCACCATCACGAACCCAGCTGGAATCGAGTTGCCGAGCAGTAGCCCTAAACCTGAGAAGACAACCATCATTGCGAGCATGCCAGCAACAAAAGTCATCAGCTCATGTCGGGGAAATGCGCCTTGGATGACTCCGATTAAACAAACTAATCCGATGCCCACCGGGGCCGCGTCCAACATAGACGCGACAAGAAAGCACAAGGCCGCAATAGCGCCACTAACGCAGGGAGTGTTCAGTCGTTTCAGTAAATTCATGGTCTGGCTCGCCTCCGTGCATCGTCGCCCAGGGATTGCATCATCGTGATTTGACCGTCCGCTGTTGGTCGATAGCGGACAATCAATATGGCTCAGTGTATGCGAATGTTGTTCTCAGAAGAAGGTGGACGCTTCCGCCAGTCGTGCTTTCAGGCTTGCCGGCGCAGCATCCAATGCACACCCACGCCGACCACCAGCGCCAGCCCGACGTTCCACAACGCCACCGCCGCCGTCACCAGCACCGGCAACAGCACCCGCCAGTCGCGCGTGCGCGGCACGTTCCCCGCGACCAGGCGCGCGCCGGCGAGGGCGAGGATGGCGCCCAGCACGGCGGCCGGGATGGCGTGCAGCAGGAAGGCGATCGCGCCGCTGAAGCACAGGGCCAGCACCAGCAGCACCGCGCCGAAGATGACGGGCGCGCCGCCGCCGCGCGCGCCGAAAGCGGCGTAGGCCGCCATGCCGCCGGCGCCGTGGCACATCGGCACGCCGCCGACCATGCCGCCGAACAGGTTCATCAGGCCGGTGGACAGCGACAGCTTCTTCACGCTGGCCGGCCGGTCGGGAAACAGGCGGTTGTTTTCCTCGCTGGCGCCGATCACCGCGTTGCCCAGGGTGAGCGGCAACTGGGGCAGGGCCAGCAGCAGGGTGCCGGCGACGAGGTCGTCCCAGCGCAAGTCGCCCGGCGCGAAGGCGGGCAGGCGCAGGGCGAAGGCGAAGCTGGCGTCGCGCCACAAGTCGGGGTTGCGCGCCACGCCATAGGCCAGGCCGCCGAGCAGCAGCACCAGCATCGCCGGGAACAGCCGGCTCCTGCGCAGCAGCAGCGCCAGCGCGAGTGCGGCCAGCGCCGCCCGCCAGTCCCCGTCCATCATGCGCAGCCCCTGCAGCACGAACGTCAGGCCCAGTCCCAGCATGACACCCAGCACCGCCGCGCGCGGGACCAGGCGCGCCAGCCGCGTCGCCAGGCCGCTCATGCCCAGCAGCAGCCACAGCGCGCCGGTTACCAGGCTGGCGGCGATGACCGCGTGGGCCGACAGCATGCCGGCCTGCGCCACGGCGAGGGCGCCGACAGCCTTCATCGGCTGCACCGGGACCGGCGTGCGATAGGCCAAGCCGCAGCAAACCAGAGCCACGCCGAAGGCGAGCAGGATGCCGACCGGGTCCATGCCGAGCACGGCGACGTAGGCGACCACGTAGGGAACGAAGGTGCCGAGGTCGGCGAAGGCGGCGGCCCATTCGGCGCGGTCGAAGCGTAGACCTTGGCGTTCGTCCGCCGCCAGTCCGCCACCATGCCTCAGCTGTTCATCCATGGCCGCTTTCACTTCGGCTTGCGAAACGCATACCAGGGCAGGGCGCGGCTGAGCGAAATCACTTCGCCGGCGCCCGCGGTGTCGTAGCCGGGCAGGTCGCGGATCCCTTCCTGCCAGGCGCTGCGTCCGAGCAGTTCGCGCAGGGTGCTGATCGGCGCCACGTCGACCGCCTCCTTCAGGCAGACAAAATAATACTGTTCGCGCATCACCGGAATGAAGTCGAGCCCGAACTCGGCGGCGGCGGCCTGGATACCGAAGCCGGCGTCGGCCAGGTTCGACGCCACCGCCGCGGCCACCGCCAGGTGGGTGGGCTCGGCGCTGTCGAAGCCCTGCACGCGGGCAGGATCGACCCCCGCCTGGGCCAATAACTGCTCGACCGCCAGCCGGGTGCCGGACTGGGGCTGGCGGTTCACGAAGCGCACCTCGGGCCGCGCCAGGTCCTGCACGCTCCGGATACGTTTCGGGTTGCCACGGGCGACCATCAGGCCCTGGCGCCTGCCGACGAAGTTGATCAGCTTGTGGCGCCCGGGTTTGAGCAGCGCCTTGAACGCCTTCTGGGTCATGCTGCCCGGGGCCCGGTCTTCGCTGACGTGAAAGCCCGCCAGCAGGCATTCGCCGCGGCTGAGGGCCTCGATGCATTCCATGCTGCCGCGGAACTGCAGGTCGAGGTAGAGCTTGGCGTCGCGCGCGAGGCTGTCCTTCAGGCGCGGCAGGGCCAGGTCGTGGCTGGCGACCATCGGGATCACGTGCACGTTCGGATCGAAGGCCAGCGCGAATTCGCGCTCCATCTCGGCGATCAGGTTCTCGACCTGGGGCATGACCCGCATCCGCGCGCGCTGTTCGGCGAACAGCAGTTTTTCGCCGAAGGGCGAGAGGCGGGCGCGCTTGCCGCGCTCCCAGACGATCAGGCTGGATGCGAGCGCCGTTTCCCATTTCTTCAGTTCGCCCCAGACGTGGCGGTAGGACAGTTGCAGGCGCGCGGCGGCCTGGCCGACCGAGCCGGAGGCGTGGATGGCGGACAGGATGTCGAACAGGGGATTGTCGAGCTGGGTCCGCATGCCGGCGCACCGGTCGAAGGTATAGGCAAGCTTAACGTGCAGCATTTTCAGGGTGCAACCTATGCAATGATGTTCATATTGAAAGTTTTTAAAGGCGGCTTACCATAGCACATCGATAACAATGACACAGGGGATGCGAATGGGGCTGCACTCGAACAAGCGTGCGCCGGGCGCGAACGTGGCCGCGAATCTGTTCGCCACTGTGCTTGCGGCTTCTGTTCCCGGCGCCGCGTTGGCGCAGGATGCGAGCCCGGTCCGGGCGGCCGTCGGGGCCCCCGTGCTGCTGGCGGCCGGCAGCCTGCGCCCGGCCTTCGGCGAGATCCTGGCGGCCTGGCGCGCCGCCGGCGGCGCCGATTTCGCGGTTCAGTACGGCCCCTCGGGCAAGCTGCGCAAGGAGATCGAAGGCGGCCGCGCCGTCGACCTGTTCGCCTCGGCCTCGCCCGAGCACACCGAGGCGCTGGCGCGCCAGGGCCTGCTGGGCGAGTCCCGCGTCTTCGCCCGCAACGCGCTGTGCGTGGTGTCCACGCCCGAGATCGGCCTGCGCGCCGACAAGCTGCTCGACACCCTGGCCCGCCCGAGCCTGCGGCTGGCCACCTCGACCCCGGGCAGCGACCCAATGGGCGACTACACCTGGCAGTTCTTCCGCAAGGCGGATGCGCAACAGCCCGGCCTGTACGCCGTGTTCGAGGCCAAGGCGCTCAAGCTGTCGGGCGCCGCCCATCTCGACCCGAACAGCACCTTGCCCTATATCGCGGCCTTCCGGGACGACAAGGCCGACGCCTACATCATGTACTGCACCAATGCGGTGGTCGTGCGCGACGCGCTGCCGCGCCTGGAGATGCTGCGCATCCCCGACAGCCTGAACGTACCGAGCAGCTACGGCATCGCCGCGCGCAAGGGCTCTATCGAGGGCGAACGCCTGCTGCGCTTCGTGCTCGGCGCGCCCGCCCAGGACATCCTGCGCAAACACGGATTTCAATGAAAGGAAAGAGCATGACCCGACTGAAGAAACACCTTGCCCTGCTGGGCTTCCTGCTGGCCACGGCGGTGGCGACCCCGGCCCCGGCCTTTGCCCAGCAGGTGATCCGCCTGTCGACCACCACCAGCACCGAGAATTCGGGCCTGCTGCAATACCTGCTGCCGAAGTTCGAGGCCAAGACCAACTCGAAAGTCAACGTGATTTCGGTCGGCACCGGCAAGGCGCTGGAACTGGCGAAGAACGGCGACGTCGACGTGACCCTGGTCCATGCGCGCGCCAGCGAAGACAAATTCGTGGCCGAAGGCCATGGCGTGAACCGGCGCGACGTGATGTACAACGACTTCATCATCGTCGGCCCCGAGAACGATCCGGCCGGTATCAAGGGCAGCAAGGACGTGCTGGGCGCGATGAAGAAGATCGTCGACAGCAAGTCGAAATTCATCTCGCGCGGCGACAATTCCGGCACCGACCAGATGGAAAAGGCCTACTGGAAGCAGGTCGGCAGCCAGCCCCAGGGCCCGGCCTACGTGTCGGCGGGCCTGGGCATGGGCGAGGTGCTGAACATGGCGGCCGAACTGCGCGCCTATACCCTGACCGACCGCGCCACCTACATCGCCTACCGCGCCAAGACCGGCCTGCAGATCGCGGTCGAGGGTGATCCGAAGATGTTCAACCCCTACGGCATCATCGCGGTCAATCCGCAGAAGCACAAGGAAGCCAACTACAAGGGCGCGATGCAGCTGGTCGAGTGGATCACCTCGCCCGAGGGTCAAAGCCTGATCGGCGCCTTCAAGGTCGACGGCCAGCAGGTGTTTTTTCCATCATATAAAGGTGGGCAGTAGCAGGGCTTTGCCTGCCGGCTAGGCGACGCCGCCTGCCGGCGGGCTGTGTCACACTGGCATGCCATCGAACGACACGCAGGAGGAGCATCATGGCAAACCAGAACCAGCCGGGCCGGCAAGCCCAGCCCGACGCGCAGCAGGCGGGCCAGCCGCCGCAGCAGCAGGAGCAGCAACAACAGCAGGAGCGCGACGCCGCCCAGGCCCAGGGCGAGGCGCGCGGCGAGGAAAGCTTCGACGGCCTGAAGGACAAGAAGCCCGAGGACCTGACGCCGGAAGAGCTGCGCCTGATGGCCGACACCATGCCGGGCGAAGGTCCCGGCGACTGATCCTCCGGCCGTTTTTCGGAGAGGCTTGCCGTCGCATCATGTAAAATCCCCGGCGACTGCATTTTCATAGGTGGCACGCGACATGGGGTGGATCGGCAAGCTGTTCGGCGGCGAAGGAGAAAAACCGGCGGCGCGGACGGTCGAGACGGCGGATGCGGCGGCGCTGGCCGACGCGCACGCACCGGCCACCGCCGCCGAGGTCGACGCCGCCTGGTACCGCTGGCTGGTCGGCGCGAGCTGGCCGGCGGCCTCGCCCGATACCGAACACCGCATCCTGGCCGAGCTGGCGCGCCTGGGGCAGTCGCCGTCCTCCGGCGCCGCCCTGGTGCCGCGCGTTCCCGAGATCATCCCGCAACTGCTGCGCACCCTGCGCGACGAGAACATGAACGCGGCCGACCTGTCGCGCCAGATGGGCAAGGACGTGGTGCTGGTCGCCGAGGTCTACCGCGAAGCCAACTTGCCGCGCTACCGTCCGCGCTACCACGCCGGCCCGCCGGTCGACAGCATGGAAGCGGCCATCATGCTGCTCGGCCAGAACGGCATGCGCATGCTGCTGGCGCGCGTGGCCCTGCGTCCGGTGCTGAGCGTGCAGACCGGCGCGCTGGCGAAGCGCGCGGCGCCGCTGGTCTGGACTCAGTCCGAAAAATGCGCGCTCGCCGCCAGCATCCTGGCGCCGCATGCGCGCGCCAATCCCTTCGAGGCCTACCTGGCCGGCCTGATCGAGAACGTCGGCCTGGTGGTGGCGCTGCGCCTGGTCGACATGGCCTGCAAGGACGGCGCGCTGCCGCAGTCCGACGATTTCGTCGCCGGACTGTTCGCCGGCGCCCGCCTGCTGTCCTCGCGCATCGCCCGGCTATGGGAATTTCCCGAGACGGTGGCCGAGGCGATCGCGCGCGCCGGCCGCTCCGAGGCGCCGCCCCTGGCCCGGACGCTGGCGCTGGCCGACCGCCTCGGCAAGCTGCGCATGCTGGTCGACGCGGCGCGCGTCGGGATGGACGATCCTTTCGTGACGGCCGGGCTGGACCGCGCGGCGCTGGGCTGCTTCGAGCGCTTGCAGGACGAGGAAGAAGAGTAGGCGCGGCGCGGACGCCGCGAGGCGACGCGTGGCTGAGGTGACGCTCAGGCGGCGCTCTGCAGCAGCGTGCGCAGGTTGCAGTCGCGCTGCCAGGTCCGCCGCTCTTCGCTGGACTGGGCCAGGCGCGCCAGTTCCTCCGGCGCCAGTTCGGCCTGGGCCTGGACCAGGCGGTCGGCGACTGCGGGGTCGGGCAGCATGGTGCCGAAGAAGGCGACCGTGTCCTCGCGCTGCACCAGCAGGGCAGGGAAGTTCTCGACGTCGAGGTCGCCGACCACGTCGGCCTGGTCTTCGATGTCGATCCAGACAAAGACCTTGTCCGGGTGGCGCGCGGCCAGTCCTTCGAAGGCGGCGCGGTAGCTGCCGCAGGTGCCGCACCAGGCCGCGCACAGGCAGGCGACGACCCAGCGGTCGCCTTCGATGGCGGCGGCGATCGTGTCGCGGTTGTCGAACTCGAGTGTCAGGCTATGCATGGGCGCATTCTACCTCGGGCGCGGCAATCCAGCAGCAGGGTGTTGGCCGGCGGCCATGGCCGGGTCCCGCTCCGGCGGGTTAAAATAACGCATGCCTATCATCCTTGCTATCGAAACCTCGTCGGAACTCGCCTCGTGCGCGCTGCTGTCCGGCGCCCACCTTTATTCGCGCGAATCCGGCGGCGTGCGCACCCATTCCCAGGCCGTGCTGCCGATGGTGCAGGAACTGCTGCTGGAAGCCGGCGTGAAGCTGGCCGACGTCGACGCGATCGCCTTCGGCGCCGGTCCCGGTTCCTTCACCGGCGTGCGCACCGCCTGCGGCGTGGCCCAGGGCCTGGCCTACGGCGCCGACCTGCCGGTGGTCCCGCTGGTTACCCTGGAAGCGATGGCCGAAGCCTGCCGCGCGCGCACCGGGGCGACCGAGGTGCTGGCGGTGCTCGACGCGCGCATGGGCGAAGTCTACTGGGCGCAGTACCGCTACGACGGCGGCTGGTACGTCGTCTCCGAACCGGTGCTGGCGGCGCCGGATGCCGTGCAGCCGCTGCCGGCCGCGGGCCTGGTCGCCTGCGGCAACGGCCTGGCGGCCTATCCGGAGGCCTTTGCCGGCAAGGATTTCGCGGATGTCGTCGTTCCGGGCATCGGCGACATCGTCCCGCACGCGCGCGAGCTGGCCGTGCTGGCCGTGCCCGCGCTGGCGGCCGGGCAGGGTGTGCCGGCCAGCCAGGCCCAGCCGCTCTACCTGCGCAACAAGGTGGCCTACACCAGCGCCGAGCGCCAGGCGATCAACGCGGCCAAGGCCGGCGCATGACCGGCGTGCCTGTTCCGCCCGGACTGGCGCTGCGCCCGATGCTGCCGGCCGACGTCGACGAGGTCCATGCGCTGGAGTGCAGCGTGTTTCCGCACCCGTGGAGCCGCGCGAACTTCGACGATTGCCTGGTCAGCGGCTACGACGCTTGGGTCGCGCGCGAGGAAGTTGGCAAGCAGGCCGGCAAGCTGGCCGGCTATTTTCTCCTGATGTACGCGCTCGACGAAGCCCACCTGCTCGACGTGGCGGTGGCCGGCGAACGCCATGGCACCGGCCTCGGCCGCTGGCTGCTCGACAGCCTGTGCGCGCGTGCCCGCGAGATGGGCGCGACGTCGGTGCTGCTGGAAGTGCGCCCGTCCAACGAACGCGCGCTGCACGTCTACCGGCGCTACGGTTTCGCGGAGATCGGGCGGCGCAAGGGGTATTATCCGGCGCATGAGGGCAAGCGCGAGGAAGCGATCGTGATGAGGCTGGACGTATGAAGGTGAGCGAACGCGACGAGGTCTTCCTGCAGGAGATGGGCATCGCCCCGCTGTGGCGCCTGCGCCATGCGCCGCAGGAAGCGGCACAGGAGGAAGCAGGGCAGGCCGGGGCGGCGGAGGCATCCGCGCCCGTGGCCGAGGCAGCGGCTGCACCGGCGCTGGCGCCTGTCGCCCCCGCACCGCCCCCCGCACCCGTGCGTCCGCCCGAGCGCGACCCGGCCTGGGGTCCGATCCCGGTCACGGCCGCGCCGCCGCCGCCCGCCTGGACACCGCCGCCCCCGCCCGAGCCGGAGCCCGACCCGTTCGCCGTCGACGAGGCGGCGATCGCGTCCATGGACTGGGACGAGCTGCGCACCGCGATCGCCAACTGCAAGCGCTGCGGCGCCTGCGCGGGCGGCGCGAAGCCGGTGTACGGCGCCGGCGCCCGCGAGGCGCGCTGGTTCGTCGCCGCCGGGGCCAGCTCGGCCGCCGACGAGAAGGCCGGCGCGCCGCTGTCGGGCGAGGCCGGCAAGCTGCTCGACAACATGCTGGCCGCGGTCGACCTGTCGCGCGAGCGCGATGTCTACGTCACCAACCTGGTCAAGTGCCGGCCGACGACCGCGAACGGCGGCGACCGCGCGCCCACCCAGGACGAAGCCGCCGCCTGCCGCCCCTTCCTGGAGCGCGAACTGGCGCTCACCAGGGCATCGACCGTGCTGACCCTGGGCCAGATCGCCGCCAACGGCCTGCTCGGTAAGCCCTTGCAGGAGCCGCTGGCCGGCTCGCGCGGCGCGGTCCACGCCTTTGGGGCGGCCAGCCTGGTGGCGACCCTGCATCCGGGCGAGCTGCTGCGGCGCGGCCTGGACAAGGCCCAGGCCTGGGCCGACCTGTGCCGCGCGCGAGCTGTCCATGCGCGACGGGACCGATAGCTACCAGGCGTCTTTCCACCGCCGCTGGGGCCACCTGCGGCGCGCGCGGGTGCGTGCGCTGGCCTGGCTCCTCGATTCACCCGATCTGCTCGACGCCGGCGCCCCGCACTGGCAGGGCCGCATCGCCTCGCTGGGACCGGTAGCGGAGGAAACCGCGCGCTGGCTGGCCGAGCTCGACCGCGACCCGGCGCCGCTCGACGCCGCCCTCGGCCCGCGCGTCTACACCCGCCTCGGGCTGTACGCGGAAAAGCTGATGGCCTTTTATTTCCAGCACCAGGGCCGCCTGATCGCGCACGGCCTGCAGGTGCGCGCCGGCCGCAACGACACCGTCGGCGAATTCGACTTTTTGCTCGAGGCCGGCCCGGACGCGGCCGAACACATCGAGTTCGCCACCAAGTTCTACCTGCTGCAGGGAGAGGCGGACAAGGAATTCGACGCCCTGGTCGGCCCCAACCTGGCCGACAGCCTGGGCGCCAAGATGCGCAAGATCTTCGAGCGCCAGCTGGAACTGGGCGCGCATCCGGCCGCCCAAGCCTTGCTCCCAAGGCCGGTGGTGCGAGCGCGCGCGCTGGTGAAGGGCTGGCTGTTCTACCCGGCCGGCAGCTGGCCGGCGATGAGCGGCATCACCGCCGGCCACTGCCGCGGTTTCTGGTGCGCGCTGGACGAGCTCGATGCGACCGGGGCGGATGCCTTCCTGATCCTGCCGCGCCTGCAGTGGCTGGCGCCGTTCCGCGCGCTGTCGGCCGCCTCGTTGATGAACCGCGCGCAGTTGCACGCGGAGCTGGAGGCGCAGTTCGAGGAATCGGCGTCGCCGGTGCTGGTGGCCGTGGTGCGCGAGACGCCGGGCTGCGTGGAGGAGATCGAGCGCGGCTTCATCGTGCCGGACGACTGGCGCGAGCGCGCCGCGGCCCGCCGCGCCGGCGATGCGACGCGAAATATTGTTTGGTAATATTGCAATAATTGCAAATATTCGTAGGGTGGGGTCATTGATGCCGGGGGCATCAATGACGTGCCCACGCGTTACCTGCGTCTCTCATATTGTCGGCCGCGACGTAGCGCTACGCGGCGTTGACAGAATCCCTGGCGGCAGAGTGATGCGTTATCGAGCGATGTTTCCCGGTACGTAGCCGAAGGATGCGCCCGAAACGCGTGGGCACGGCGTGCCCACCCTACTTAATGCTTGTGCTCGCCAATCAAAGCCAGCGAATCGTGCTGCGCCTGGTTGCGCTGGTGACGCTTGAGGATGAGCCAGGTGATGCCCGCGATCGACAGCCCGAAGATCACGATGATCACGTTCAGGTCGAGGTTCAGGGTGATCATGATGGCGTACATCGCCAGCATGGTCAGGATCGACAGGTTTTCGTTGAAGTTCTGCACGGCGATCGAGTGGCCGGCGCTCATCAGGACGTGGCCGCGGTGCTGCAGCAGGGCGTTCATCGGCACCACGAAGTAGCCCGACAGGAAGCCGATCAGGGCCAGCAGCGGGTAGGCGACAGCGACGTCGTAGACGAACACCATCACGGTCACGACCAGGCCCATGAGGATGCCCATCGGGATCACGGTCAGCGATTTCTTCAGCGGCACGATCTTCGCCGCCAGCGCGGCGCCGACCGCGACACCGATCGCGACCACGCCGATCAGGTTGGTGGCCTTGTCGAGCGGCATGTCCAGCGAGCGCTCGGCCCACTTCAGCACGATGAACTGCAAGGTCGCGCCCGCGCCCCAGAACAGGGTGGTAATCGCCAGCGAGATCTGGCCCAGCTTGTCCTTCCACAGCGTGGCCGAGCAGTTGGCGAAGTCGGCGATCAGCTTCATCGGATTGCGTTCCTGGTGCTCGTAGCGGGCGCCGGTGTCGGGAATGCGCAGGTTGAACAGCGCGGCAAGGATGTAGATGCCGACCACGACCGCCATCGCGGCCTCGCTGGTGGTGTCGATGCCCGGGATGTGCAAGCCTACCAGGAAGGCGGAGCCGGCCTGGCTCACCAGCGCGCCGCCCAGCACGGTGCCGAAGATGATCGACATCACGGTCAGGCCCTCGATCCAGCCGTTGGCGGCGACGAGTTTTTCCGGCGGCAGCAGTTCGGTCAGGATGCCGTACTTGGCCGGCGAATACACGGCCGCGCCGAAGCCGACCACGGCGTAGGAGAGCAGGGGATGCACCTCCATGAACATCAGGGCGCAGCCGAAGATCTTGATCAGGTTCGCGATGAACATGACGCGGCCCTTCAGCATGGCGTCGGCGAAGGCACCGACGAAAGCGGCCAGCAAGACGTAGAACAGGACGAACGACAGCTTCAGCAGCGGAGTCAGCGAAGCCGGGGCATTCATCGTCACCAATATGTCAATGGCTACGAACAGCAGCGCATTGTCTGCCAGCGACGAGAAGAACTGCGCCGCCATAATGGTGTAAAAACCACGGTTCATCGAGAGTATCTGAAAACGAGTGTGGGTTGCTTTATACCATGAAAGGTCGGCTCGCCAAAGAAAACAGCCGGGCAGGACCCCGTCCGGTCCGGTAAAATAGAACCCTTCACCTAATTCACGATTCGCCCGGTTTTCGGTCTTTTTTCGTCATTTTTTACTGTCCGCCTGCCATGCCACGCCCGCTTTGCGCCACCATCCACCTCGATTCGATGCAGCATAACCTGGCGCGCGCGCGCGCCTGCGCTCCCCAGTCCCGGCTGTGGGCGGTCGTCAAGGCGAACGCCTACGGCCATGGGCTCGAGCGCGGCATGAAGGGCTTCGCCCAGTCCGATGGCCTGGCCCTGATCGAGACCGAGAACGCTCTGCGCCTCCGCGAACTCGGCTGGGTCAAGCCGATCCTGCTGCTGGAAGGAATCTTCGACGTCTCCGACGTGCCGCTGCTGGCCGAGCACAACATCAACAGCACGGTGCACTGCCTGGAGCAGATCAAGATGCTCGAGTACACCCAGCTGTACCGCCCGATCGACGTGCACCTGAAGATGAACACCGGCATGAACCGCCTCGGCTTCAAGCCGGAAGAATACGCCGCCGCGTACAAACGCCTGCGCGCGATTCCGGGTGTGCGCAACATCACGCACATGACCCACTTCGCCAACGCCGACGAGCTCGAGCACCCGCGCCTGACCATCGCCGAGCAGGTGCGCCGTTTCCGCAGCGGCGTCGAAGGCCTGGAGGGCGAGCGCAGCCTGTCGAACTCGGCCGGCGTGCTGCACAACGAAGCGCTGGCCAGCGAACTGCAGAACGACTGGGTCCGCCCCGGCATCATGCTCTACGGCGGCACCCCGGGCGGCGGCCGCACCGCGCACGACTTTGGCCTGCGCCCGACCATGACCCTGGCCTCCGAGATCATCGCGATCCAGGACCTGGTGGCCGGCGACACGGTCGGCTACGGCAGCCGCTTCGAGGCGACGGGACCGATGCAGGTCGGCGTGGTGGCCTGCGGCTATGCCGACGGCTATCCGCGCCACGCGTCGCATGGCACGCCGGTGATCGTCGACGGCATCCGGACCAGCGTGGTCGGCCGGGTGTCCATGGACATGATGACGGTGGACCTGACGCCGATCGCCAACGCGCGCGTCGGCAGCAAGGTCACGCTCTGGGGCGACGGCCTGCCGATCGACGAGGTAGCGGGCGCTTCCGGCACCATCGGCTATGAATTGATGTGCGCGCTCGCGCCGCGCGTGCGCGTGAGCGAAGGACGGATGGGAACCAATGGCTAAGGCAAAAACCCAGTACGTGTGCAGCGAGTGCGGCAGCGTATCGAGCCGCTGGATGGGCCAATGCCCCGACTGCAAGGCCTGGAACACCATGGTCGAGACGGTGGCGGAAAGCGCCGGCGTGAACCGCATGTCGCAGACCCAGCACCACAAGGCGCTGGCGCAGACCGCGCCGGTGCTCTCGCTGGCCGACATCGAGGCGATCGACGTGCCGCGCTTCGGCACCGGTATCGAGGAATTCGACCGCGTGCTGGGCGGCGGCCTGGTCGCCGGCGGCGTGGTGCTGATCGGCGGCGACCCCGGCATCGGCAAGTCGACCCTGCTGCTGCAGGCGCTGGCCAACCTTGCCTCGGTGCGCAGTACTTTATATGTGAGCGGCGAGGAATCGGGCGCCCAGATCGCGCTGCGCGCCAAGCGCCTGGCGGTCGACGCCAAGGACCTCAAGTTGCAGGCCGAGATCCAGCTCGAGAAGATCCTCGGCACGCTGGCCGACCTGAAGCCGGAAGTGGCGGTGATCGACTCGATCCAGACCCTGTATTCCGACGCGCTCACGGCGGCTCCGGGTTCGGTGTCGCAGGTGCGCGAGTGCGCGGCGCAGCTGACGCGCGTGGCGAAGCAGACCGGCGTGACCATCATCCTGGTCGGCCACGTCACGAAAGAGGGCGCGCTGGCCGGTCCGCGCGTGCTCGAGCACATCGTCGATACCGTGCTGTATTTTGAAGGCGACACCCAGTCGAGCTTCCGCCTGGTGCGCGCCATCAAGAACCGCTTCGGCGCCGTGAACGAGCTGGGCGTGTTCGCGATGACGGAAAAGGGGCTGAAAGGAGTGTCGAACCCCTCGGCCCTGTTCCTGTCCCAGCACGACAGCCAGGTGCCGGGCTCCTGCGTGATGGTCACGCAGGAAGGCACGCGGCCGCTGCTGGTCGAGATCCAGGCCCTGGTCGACGCCAGCCACCTGCCGAATGCGCGCCGGCTCTCGGTCGGCCTGGAACAGAACCGCCTGGCGATGCTGCTGGCCGTGCTGCACCGCCACGCCGGCATCGCGGCCTTCGACCAGGACGTGTTCATCAACGCGGTCGGCGGGGTGAAGATCGCCGAGCCGGCGGCCGACCTCGCGGTGCTGCTGGCGATTAACTCGTCGATGCGCAACAAGCCGCTGCCGCGCGGCCTGGTCGTGTTCGGCGAAGTCGGCCTGGCCGGCGAAATCCGCCCGGCCCCGCGCGGCCAGGAACGCCTGAAGGAAGCGGCCAAGCTGGGCTTCTCGACAGCGATCATCCCGAAGGCGAACGTGCCCAAGCAGAAAATCGAGGGCATGAACATCATCTCGGTCGAGCGTATCGACCAGGCTTTCAGCAAGCTGCGCGAACTCGACTAAGCGCGCCTGTCCGGCATGAAAACCGGGCCCGCTCAGCGGGCCCGTGTGTTTTTACCTATAATGAGGCCCGTTTTAAGTTTCAGCTGGTAAATTGTGCAGACAGATCAAAGGCAGTCCCCACGCAAGGTATTCAAGACACGCGCCATGCTGGCCGTCGAAGGCGCGGCGCCGGTGCTGGGCCGCACCACCGACATCGGGGCCAGCGGCGTCAGCGTGAGCGTGCCGCATCCGGTCGGCGTCGGCCAGTCGGCCCAGTTGCGCTTCGACTTGCTGGTCGACGGCAATATCGTCCCGGTGAACACGCGCGCCAAGGCGCAGTACTGCATCCTCAGCGGCGGCGATTTCAAGGTCGGTTTCCAATTTGTCAACCTGGAGCTGGCCGCCATGACGGCACTCTCGCGCTTCCTGCGTTAAGGACCGCGGCAGGAATCTTGGATGCCAAGGCGAAAGCGGCGAGCGCCCATCGGGCCTCGCCGCTTTTTCGTTGCTTGCGCTGACCCTTGAAAGGGCCGTTCGCTATTCGTGATAGCGGTCGTGCAGGGCTTCGGAACTGCCTTCGATTTCCTGGAAGATTTCGTAGGCAATCAGGCCAACCATGCCACTCAGGATTGCAAATACAAACATATTCCACATACGACTCAAACGCTCTTCAGCATCCCCTCCGTGTCAAGATGACAGTTTGAGCATAGCAGCCGGTGGTGTATTTACAAGAGTGGGGCCCGCCTATATTTGCAGCCGGCTTCGCGCGGCCGTGGCGGCCATCCGCGCCGGGCAGGGCGGCCGCGAACGCAATGAAACTAGCCGTCATCAATTGTGTGACGGCCATTCGCGCTTCGCGGCACCATGACGCCGGAATCCACGTCGCGGGCGTGCACGGCGCCCTCCTGCGGCCGTGACCGGTTCGTCATGAAGCCGACACCGTGCTGAAACATACGTGTGACAGGCCCGGCCGCCATGTCATCGATTCGATGACATGGCCGCGCGCCGCCGCAGGTGGGATGGGAATGTCATCAACTTGTCATATTCGGTCAGTAGACTTCGCGCTAATTGAACCGGGGCAGCCCGGGGCGCAGTCCGCGCCACTTTCTGAAAGGATATCGATATGCGTATGAAGCACCTGCTCCTCTCCGTCGCGGTGGCCGCCGCCACCCTGGCGGCGGGCGCCGCCCAGGCGGTCAACATCACCGGCGCCGGCGCGACCTTCCCCTATCCGATCTACGCGAAGTGGGCGGAAATGTACAAGGCGGCCAGCGGCAACGGCCTGAACTACCAGTCGGTGGGCTCGGGCGCCGGCATCAAGCAGATCAAGGCCAAGACCGTCGACTTCGGCGCATCCGACATGCCGCTGCCGGCAAAGGACCTGGAGGCCAGCGGCCTGTTCCAGTTCCCGGCCATCATGGGCGGCGTGGTGCCGGTCGTGAACATCTCGGGCGTGGCCCCGGGCCAGGTCAAGCTGACCGGCCCGGTGCTGGCCGATATCTTCCTGGGCAAGATCACCAAGTGGAACGCGCAGCCGATCGCCGCCCTGAACCCGGGCGTCAAGCTGCCGGCCGATAACATCACCGTCGTGCGCCGCGCCGACAGCTCGGGCACCTCCTTCCTGTTCACCGACTACCTGGCCAAGGCCAGCCCGGACTGGAAATTGAAGATCGGCGCCGGCACCTCGGTCAAGTGGCCGACCGGCGTGGGCGGCAAGGGCAACGAGGGCGTGGCCGCCAACGTGCAGCGCATCAAGGGCGCGATCGGCTACGTCGAGTGGGCCTACGCCAAGAAGAACCGCATGGCGCACACCCAGCTGCAGAACCGCGAAGGCGCCTTCCTCCAGCCGGACGACGCCGCCTTCAAGGCCGCTGCCGCCAGCGCCGACTGGGCCAAGGCGCCGGGCTTCGGCGTGGTGCTGACCGACCAGCCGGGCAAGGCCAGCTGGCCGATCACCGGCGCCTCGTATATCATCATGTACAAGGCCCAGGCGGATGCGGCCAAGGGCAAGGAAGTGCTGAAGTTCTTCGACTGGGCCTATCGTGAAGGCGACGCCGCAGCCGCCGACCTGGACTACGTGCCGATGCCCGACGCCGTCACCAAGCTGGTGCAGGATGCCTGGCGCGCGAACGTGAAGGATGCCGCCGGCAAGGCGGTCTGGTAATCGCGCGATAAGAAGCACCACGCGAAGCACCGAGCCAAGCCGCCGGGCCAGCCCGGCGGCGATCATCGCGGCACACACAAGAACATCACATGAGCGCACATCCTTCCGTCACCATCGAGGACAAGGCCCCCTTGGCCGCGGCCGACCACGAATACGCCGCCCTGCGCAAGACCATGCGCAACCAGCGCATCCAGGACTTCCTGTTCCACAAGATTACCCTGCTGTTCGCCGCCAGCGTGCTGCTGGCCCTGCTCGGCATCATCGTCTCGCTGGCGATCGGCGCGGCGCCCGCCTTCAAGGAATTCGGCGCCGCCTTCATCACCACCGTCGAGTGGGACCCGATCGAGGACCGCTACGGCGCCCTGATCGCCATCTGGGGCACGGTCGCCACCTCGCTGATCGCGCTCCTGATCGCCTTTCCGATCAGCTTCGGCATCGCCCTGTTCCTCACCGAGATCTGCCCCGCATGGCTGCGCCGCCCGATGGGCACCGCCGTCGAGCTGCTGGCCGGCGTGCCGTCGATCATCTACGGCATGTGGGGCCTGTTCGTGTTCGCGCCCCTGTTCGCCGACTACGTGCAGCCGCTGCTGCAGAACACCCTCGGCCAGCTGCCGGTCGTCGGCCAGCTGTTCCAGGGCCCGATGATGGGCATGGGCATCCTCACCGCCGGCCTGATCCTGGCCGTGATGATCATCCCTTTCATCTCCTCGGTGATGCGCGACGTGTTCGAGATCGTCCCCGCCGTGCTGAAGGAATCGGCCTACGGGCTGGGCTGCACCAAGTGGGAAGTGGTGCGCAAGGTCGTGCTGCCCTACACCCGCAACGGCGTGGTCGGCGGCGTGATGCTGGGCCTGGGCCGGGCGCTGGGCGAAACCATGGCCGTCACCTTCGTGATCGGCAATGCGCACGAGCTCTCGACCTCGCTCTTCATGCCGGGTAACTCGATCTCCTCGACCCTGGCCAACGAATTCGCCGAAGCGACGCCGGGCCTGCACGTGTCCTCGCTGTTCGCCCTTGGCCTGATCCTGTTCGCGATCACCTTCATCGTGCTCGCCGCTGCAAAACTGATGTTGGTGGGCATGTCCCGCAAGGAAGGTGTGAAATGATCGGCATCGTCAAGAACCCCGTGTACCGCCGGCGCCTGCTGGCGCACCGCATCGGCATCGCATTGTCGGTGCTGGCGATGGCAATCGGCCTGGCCTTCCTGGCCTGGATCCTGGCCACGCTGCTGATCCAGGGCTTTGGCGCGCTCTCCGGCCCGATGTTCAGCCTCGACACCCCGGCCCCGGGCAGCGCGGGCGGCCTGCGCAACGCCATCGTCGGCAGCCTGATGATGGTCGGCCTGTCGACCCTGGTCAGCACGCCGGTCGGCATCCTGGCCGGCATCTACCTGGCCGAGTACGGCGAGACCAACCGCTTCGGCCAGGTCACGCGCTTCGTCACCGACATCATGCTGTCGGCGCCCTCGATCGTGATTGGCCTGTTCGTCTACGCCCTGTACGTGGCCAACGTGAAGCACTTCTCGGGCTATGCCGGTTCGATCGCGCTGGCGCTGATCGCCATCCCCGTGGTGGTGCGCACCACCGACAACATGCTGCGCCTGGTGCCGAACAGCCTGCTCGAAGCGGCCTTCGCCCTCGGCGCGCCGCGCTGGAAGGTGGCGATGCTGGTGCGCCTGCGCGCCGTAAAGGCGGGCGTGATCACCGGCGTGCTGCTGGCCCTGGCCCGCATCTCGGGCGAGACCGCGCCGCTGCTGTTCACCGCGCTGAACAACCAGTTCTTCAGCACCGACATGGATGCGCCGCTGGCCAACCTGCCGGTCGTGATCTACACCTACGCGATGAGCCCCTACGACGACTGGCGCTCGCTGGCCTGGGGTGGCGCGCTGCTGGTGACCTTCACCGTGCTGTTCCTGAACATCCTGTCGCGTACCCTGTTCTCGCAGAAGACCCCGCGTTAATTTATCTTGAAAACCATGACCCAAGCTATGGCAACCCCGACCCCGACGCTGTCGGCCAAGACCAAGACCATCGAGATCTCGAAGCTGGATTTCTTCTACGGCAAGAGCCAGAGCCTGAAGAACGTCTCGCTCGACATCCACGAGAAGCAGGTGACCGCCTTCATCGGCCCTTCCGGCTGCGGCAAGTCGACCCTGCTGCGCACCCTGAACCGCATGTACGACCTGTATCCGGGGCAGCGCGCCGAAGGATCGATCATGTACCGCGGCCGCAACATCCTCGAGCCGGGCGTGGACGTGAACATGCTGCGCGCGAAGATTGGCATGGTGTTCCAGAAACCGACCCCGTTCCCGATGTCGATCTACGACAATATCGCCTTCGGCGTGCGCCTCTACGAGAACCTGTCGAAAGGCGAGATGGACGAGCGCGTCGAGTGGGCGCTGAAGAAGGCGGCGCTGTGGGAGGAAGTGAAGGACAAGCTGGCGAAAAGCGGCCTGTCGCTGTCCGGCGGCCAACAGCAGCGCCTGTGCATCGCCCGCGGCGTGGCGGTGAAGCCGGACGTGCTGCTGCTGGACGAACCGACCTCGGCGCTCGATCCGATCTCGACCGCGAAGATCGAGGAACTGATCAGCGAACTGAAGCAGGACTACACGATCACGATCGTGACCCACAACATGCAGCAGGCGGCGCGCTGCTCCGATTACACTGCATACATGTACCTGGGTGAACTGGTGGAATTCGGCGAGACCGACCAGCTGTTCATGAACCCCAGCAAGAAAGAGACGCAAGACTACATCACGGGCCGCTTCGGTTGATCGACGGTCCGGACAATAACGCATACCAGGGAGAGCAGTAATATGATGACCGGCGAGCATTCTTCTAAGCAGTACGACCAGGAACTGGAATCGATCCGCTCCAAGGTCCTGCTGATGGGGGGCATGGTGGAAACCCAGTTCGAGGAGGCGCTGAACTGCTTCCGCGTCGACGACGCGGCCAAGGCCGACAAGGTCATGGCCGATGACCACGCGGTGAACCAGCTCGAAGTGCAGCTCGACGACGCCTGCAGCCACCTGATCGTGCGCCGCCAGCCGACCGCCAACGACCTGCGCACCGTGATGGCGACCATCAAGGTGATCACCGACCTGGAGCGCATCGGCGACGAGTCCTCGAAGATCGCGCGCACCGCCAAGAACCTGCACGCGCGCGGCAACGCCGGCTTTGCCCACTTCGACATGATCCGCAGCATCGGCAAGGCCACCTCCGACCTGCTGCACGACGCCCTCGACGCCTTTGCCCGCCTCGACGGCAAGCAGGCGATGCAGATCATCGCGGCCGACGAGATCGTCGACCACGAATTCCGCACCATCCTGCGCAACCTGATTACGTTCATGATGGAAGACCCGCGCACGATCTCCTCGGCGCTCGACACGCTGTGGGTCGCGAAAGCCATCGAGCGCATCGGCGACCACGCCAAGAACATCGCCGAGTACGTGATCTACGTGGTCGAAGGGCGCGACATCCGCCACAGCAAACCCGCGAACCACGAGGGCTGACCGGATGAGCAACACGACCGTACTGGTGGTGGAGGACGAGCCGGCGATCGTCGAACTGGTGAGCTACTCGCTGCGCGAGGCCGGCTGGACGATCAAGTCGGTCGGCACCACGGCCGCGGCCTGGGACAGCATCGCCCACGGCAAGCCCGACCTGCTGCTGCTCGACTGGATGCTGCCCGACCAGAGCGGCCTGCGCCTCCTGGCGCGGCTGCGCGGCGACCGCGACTTCCAGGACATCCCGGTCATCATGCTGACCGCGAAGAGCATGGAAGAGGACAAGCTGGCCGGCCTGAACACGGGCGCCGACGACTACGTCACCAAGCCGTTCTCGCCGCGCGAGCTGCTGGCGCGCGCGCGCGCGCTGCTGCGCCGGAAAAGCCCGCACCTGGCCGAGGCGCCGCTGCGCGCCGGCGCCGTGGTGCTCGATCCGGCCAGCTGCACGGTCTCGATCGAGGGCAGCCAGATCGACATCGGCAACGCCGAATACAAGCTGCTGAAGTTCCTGCTGGCGCACCGCGAGCGTGTGTTCTCGCGCGCCCAGCTGCTCGACAAGGTGTGGGGCGACCACGCCGTGATCGAGGAACGCACGGTCGACGTGCACGTGCTGCGGCTGAGGAAAGCCCTGAAGGGCGCCGAGGGCCTGATCCGCACCGTGCGCAGCGTCGGGTATATGCTCTCGGAAAAATAATCCATACAAGGTCCGATGAATCCCAAACTGCTGTTCTGGGTGCCGGCGCTGTTGCGCCTGGCCTCCATCTTCGTGGCCGCCGGCGTGGTCTGGTGGCTGGGCGGGCTGGTCGCGGCCCTGGTGGCGGCGCTGGCCGGCGCCCTGGCGGCGCTGGTAGTGCAGCTGCGCTACCTGCAGGAGCTGGGCCAGTGGCTGGACGACCCGCATTCCGGCAGGCTGCCCGACGGCTGGGGCGCCTGGACCGACGTCTTCGCGCGCCTGTACCGCCTGCGCCGCGAGGACGAGCGCAACCAGGAGGAGCTGGCCGAGTGGCTGGCGCGCTTCCGCCAGGCCATGCGCCTGCTGCCGGAAGGCGTGGCCATCATGGACGACGTGCTCTTCCTCGAGTGGTGCAACCCGGCCGCCGAGCGCCACCTGGGCCTGACGCTGGAGCGCGACAAGGGCCTGCGCGTGACCAACCTGGTGCGCCATCCCGACTTCATCGACTACATCATCCTCGGCCGCTACGAGCAGCCGCTGACCCTGTCCTTCCGCGGCCGCAAGATCGAATGCCGCATCATCCCCTTCGAGAACCGGCGCCAGATCCTGGTCACCCACGACGCCACCGACACCGAGCGCATCGAGGCGATGCGGCGCGACTTCATCGCCAACGCCTCGCACGAGCTGCGCACGCCGCTCACCGTGATCGTCGGCTTCCTGGAGATCGCGATGTCGGACCCCTGCATGGACGCCGCCACCCGCGAGGCGCACCTGAAGCTGATGACCGAGCAGGGGCAGCGCATGCAGCGCCTGATCGAGGACATGCTGACGCTGTCGCGCCTGGAGTCGGACGAATTCCCGCTGCGCCGCGAACGTGTGGACATCAGGTCGCTGGTCGAGTCGGTGGCGAGCGAGGCGCGGGCGCTGTCGAACGGGCGCCACGAGATCGCGGTGTCGGTCGACGGCCCGGACGTGATGGGCAGCGCGGAAGAGCTGCGCAGCGCGTTCGCCAACCTGGCCTCCAACGCGGTGCGTTATTCGCCCGAGGGCGGGCGCATCGTGCTGTCCTGGCGCCGCGCCGAGGGAGAATTGCAGTTCGCGGTGAGCGACACCGGCATCGGCATCGACCCCCAGCACATCGCGCGCCTGACCGAACGCTTCTACCGCGTCGACAAGAGCCGCTCGCGCGACACGCAAGGCACGGGCCTCGGGCTGGCGATCGTTAAGCACGTGCTGCTGCGCCACGGCGGTCGGTTGAAGATCAGTTCGGTGGCGGGGGAGGGGAGTACCTTCACCGCGTCGCTGCCGGATACCTCGCTGCCGGGTTAGGTTTTGTAGGGTGGGTTCTCGAACCCACCGCTGGTGCCGATGCGTACCGTCGTCTCGGCCGGCGGCCGCAAGAAGCGTGGCGACCGTTTTCAAGCGCCCCGTTCGATCGACCGCTGCACCGCGTGGGTTCAAGAACCCACCCTACAAAACCGCCCTCATCCACGCCGCCACATTGCGCGGTACAATCGGGAATAGTCTTTCTCGACCCGCACATGTTCTCTCGACGTACCTCCATCATCGCGCTCGGCGCGCTCGTCCTGGCCGGCTGCGGCAGCACCCCGCCGGCCCCTCCGACCCCGGTGGCCGTACAACCGCCTCCACCGAAGAAGGTCCGCATCGGCCTGGCCCTGGGCGGCGGCGCGGCGCGCGGCTTCGCCCACATCGGCGTGATCAAGGCCCTGGAAGCCCAGGGCATCGTGCCCGAGATCGTGGTCGGCACCAGCGCCGGCTCGGTGGTCGGCGCGCTGTATGCGTCCGGCTACGACGGCTTCGCGCTGCAAAAGACCGCCATGACGATGGACGAGGCCACGATCTCGGACTGGGCGCTGCCGCTGTTCTCGAAGTCCCCGGGCGTGCTCAAGGGCGAGGCCCTGCAGAACTACGTCAACAAGGCGGTCGCCAACGTCCCGATGGAGCGCTTCCCGAAGCGCTTCGGCGCGGTGGCGACCGACCTGAAGACCGGCGAATCGATCCTCTTCAACAAGGGCAACGCCGGCCTGGCCGTGCGCGCCTCGTCCTCGGTGCCGAGCGTGTTCCAGCCGGTGAAGATCGGGACCAAGACCTACGTCGACGGCGGCCTGGTGGCGCCGGTGCCGGTGAAGTTCACGCGCGAGATGGGGGCCGACTTCATCATCGCGGTCAACATCTCGACCCAGGCCGACACCCAGGCCACGGCCAGCTCGCTCGACGTCCTGATGCAGACCTTCTCGATCATGGGCCAGCGCATCAACCATTTCGAGCTGAAGGAAGCCGACATCGTCATCACCCCGGCGCTGGGCAAGATGGGCAGCGCCGACTTTGCCGGACGTAACCTGGCAATCCTCGCCGGCGAGCAGGCCGCCGCGGCGGTCATGCCGCAGATCAAGGCCAAGCTCAAGGCGAAGCAGCAACAATAACTATTCAGATTGTAAACAAGGAGAACACCATGCAGACCAAACCGATGCTGACCCTGGCCGACGTGAAGACCATCGCCGCCGCGGCCGAGGCCGAAGCCATCAAGAACAACTGGCCCGTGACGATCGCGATCGTCGACGACGGCGGCCACCTGCTGTGGCTGCAGCGCCTGGACGGCGTGGCGCCGATCTCGGCCCACATCGCGCCGCAGAAGGCGAAGACCGCCGCCCTGGGCCGCCGCGAATCGAAGATCTACGAAGACATCATCAACAACGGCCGCGTGTCCTTCCTGTCGGCGCCGGAACTCGAAGGCATGCTCGAAGGCGGCGTGCCGGTCGTGGTCGACGGTCACGTGATCGGCGCGGTCGGCGTGTCGGGCGTGAAGTCGACCGAGGATGCGCAGATCGCCAAGGCGGGCATTGCCGCGCTGGTCCCTTCGGCGTAAGCGCGTTTTACCGTAGGGTGGGCGGCTCCATCCGGGAGCGCGCATATCGGCGACCTGTTCGCCGCCCACGCGTTCGAGCGGCGCCCGAGCTGCCGCACCATGTCACGAAGGCGGTTCTCTTCAGGCTCAAACCGGCTTCGTGATCCACAGTATCAGATCAGGCACTGGCTGAACGCGTGGGCGGCGCACCAGCCGCGTGTTCGCAAGCCACCGGGTATAGCCGCCCACCCTACGCCGCACACCAAGTCCGTTGAATCCCGGAAAATCCCAGCTCGACAGTAAGTAAAAACCCCGATTCAGCCCCTTTTCGATCCGTCGGTACATTGCCGGCCCACTCGATTCGCGCTATAATTTGGGGGTTTAGCCATTCACTTACTGCCGTAGCGCCTACCTCCCATTCCTCATTCCAAACGACCTCCAAACTCGGACCAGCTTCGCGCGTCCGTGGGCCTTGGATGTCGGTCTGACGTGGCGCAGCTACGGTAACTTTATTGGGAGTTACCCTTGCCGCCATTTTTTTCTGGCCCAGCCGTCCCAGCCATCCTGGCCCTTGCAGACGGAACGATTTTCCGAGGTTATTCCATTGGTGCCGCCGGTCACACGACCGGTGAAGTGGTATTCAATACCGCGATCACGGGCTACCAGGAAATCCTTACCGACCCCAGCTACTCGCGTCAGATCGTCACCCTGACGTATCCGCACATCGGCAACTACGGCGTCAATCCCGCCGACGTCGAAGCCGGTAAAGTCCATGCCGCAGGCCTGATCATCCGCGACCTGCCGCTGATGGCGTCGAATTTCCGTTCCACCCAGTCGCTGTCGGATTACCTGAAGGCCGAAAATGTCGTGGCAATCGCCGGCATCGATACCCGCAAGCTGACCCGCCTGCTGCGCGAGAAGGGCGCCCAGGCCGGCGCCATCCTGACCGGCACCCAGGGCAACCAGCCGTCGGAAACCCAGGCGCTGGAACTGGCCCGTTCCTTCCCCGGCCTGGCCGGCATGGACCTGGCCAAGGTCGTGTCCGTGAAAGAGCCCTACGTCTTCACCGAGACCGAGTGGAAACTCGGCCAGGGCTTCGGCAAGCAGGAAAACCCGCAATACCACGTGGTCGCCTTCGACTATGGCGTCAAGCGCAACATCCTGCGCATGCTGGCCGAGCGCGGCTGCAAGGTCACCGTGCTGCCGGCCGAATCGACCGCCGCCGACGCGCTGGCGCTCAACCCCGACGGCATCTTCCTGGCCAACGGCCCGGGCGATCCGGAACCCTGCGACTACGCCATCAAGGCCACGGCCGAGCTGATCGAGAAGGGCATCCCGACCTTCGGCATCTGCCTGGGCCACCAGATCATGGCGCTCGCGTCCGGCGCGAAGACGATGAAGATGAAGTTCGGCCACCACGGCGCCAACCACCCGGTGCAGGACCTGGATTCGAAGAAGGTCCTGATCACCTCGCAGAACCACGGCTTCGCGGTCGATCCGGACACGCTGCCGAAAAACTGCCGCGTGACCCACGTCTCGCTGTTCGACGGCTCGCTGCAGGGCTTCGCCCGCACGGACAAACCGGCGTTCTGCTTCCAGGGCCACCCGGAAGCGTCGCCCGGCCCGACCGACGTTGCCTACTTGTTTGACCGCTTCATCAGCCTGATGCAAGCCCAGGAGAAGAAATAAATGCCAAAGCGTAGTGATATCAAAAGCATCCTGATCATCGGCGCCGGCCCGATCGTCATCGGCCAGGCCGCGGAGTTCGACTATTCCGGCGCACAAGCGTGCAAGGCCCTGCGCGACGAAGGCTACAAGGTCATCCTGGTGAACAGCAATCCGGCGACGATCATGACCGACCCGGAAATGGCCGACGTCACCTACATCGAGCCGATCACCTGGAAGGTCGTCGAGCGCATCATCGCCAAGGAAAAGCCGGACGCGATCCTGCCGACCATGGGCGGCCAGACCGCGCTGAACTGCGCGCTCGACCTGCACCGCCACGGCATTCTCGACAAGTACAAGGTCGAGCTGATCGGCGCTTCGCCGGAAGCCATCGACAAGGCCGAGGACCGCTCCAAGTTCAAGGATGCGATGACCAAGATCGGCCTGGGTTCGGCACGCTCGGGCGTGGCGCACACCATGGAAGAGTCACGCGCCGTGCAGCGCGAGCTGGGCTTCCCGGTCATCATCCGTCCGTCCTTCACCATGGGCGGCACCGGCGGCGGCATCGCCTACAACGAGGAAGAATTCGAGGCGATCTGCAAGCGCGGCCTGGAAGCCTCGCCGACCTCCGAGCTGCTGATCGAAGAATCGCTGCTGGGCTGGAAAGAGTACGAGATGGAAGTCGTGCGCGACAAGGCCGACAACTGCATCATCATCTGCTCGATCGAAAACCTGGATCCGATGGGCGTGCACACCGGCGACTCGATCACCGTCGCGCCGGCGCAGACGCTGACCGACAAGGAATACCAGATCATGCGCAACGCGTCGATCAACGTGCTGCGCGAGATCGGCGTCGACACCGGCGGCTCGAACGTGCAGTTCGCAATCAATCCGGTCGATGGCCGCATGATCGTCATCGAGATGAACCCGCGCGTCTCGCGTTCGTCGGCGCTGGCCTCGAAAGCCACCGGCTTCCCGATCGCGAAAGTGGCGGCGAAGCTGGCTGTCGGCTTCACGCTGGACGAACTGCGCAACGAGATCACCGGCGGCGCGACCCCGGCCTCGTTCGAGCCGTCGATCGACTACGTCGTCACCAAGATCCCGCGCTTCGCCTTCGAGAAATTCCCGGCGGCCGACAAGCACCTGACCACCCAGATGAAGTCGGTCGGCGAAGTCATGGCCATGGGCCGCACCTTCCAGGAGTCCTTCCAGAAGGCCCTGCGCGGCCTGGAAGTCGGCGTCGACGGCCTGAACGAGAAGACGCGCGACCGCGAAGTCATCGAAGAGGAACTGGGCGAGCCGGGTCCGGAGCGCATCTGGTACGTGGGCGACGCGTTTGCCCAGGGCTTCACGCTGGAAGAAGTGCATGCGCTGACCAAGATCGATCCGTGGTTCCTCATCCAGATCAAGGAAATCGTCGACATCGAACTGTGGCTGGACCACCAGAAGCTGGAGTCGCTGGACAAGCCGACGCTGTACAAGCTCAAGCAAAAGGGCTTCTCGGATGCGCGCCTGGCCTTCCTGATGCACACCACGCAGGCCGAGGTGCGCAAGCGCCGTCATGAACTGGGCATCCGCCCGGTCTACAAGCGCGTCGACACCTGCGCCGCCGAGTTCTCGACGAACACCGCCTACATGTACTCGACCTACGACGAGGAATGCGAGGCCGCCCCGACCGACAAGAAGAAGATCATGGTGCTGGGCGGTGGCCCGAACCGTATCGGCCAGGGCATCGAGTTCGACTACTGCTGCGTCCATGCGGCGCTGGCGATGCGCGAAGACGGCTACGAGACCATCATGGTCAACTGCAACCCCGAGACCGTGTCGACCGACTACGACACCTCGGACCGCCTTTATTTCGAATCGCTGACCCTGGAAGACGTGCTGGAAATCGTCGATTTGGAAAAGCCGGTCGGCGTGATCGTGCAGTACGGCGGCCAGACCCCGCTGAAACTCGCGCTGGACCTCGAGGCGAACGGCGTGCCGATCGTCGGCACCAGCCCGGACATGATCGACGCGGCCGAAGACCGCGAGCGCTTCCAGCAGCTGCTGCAGAAGCTGAACCTGCGCCAGCCGCCGAACCGCACCGCGCGCACCGAAACCGAGGCGCTGGCCCTGGCCCAGGAAATCGGCTACCCGCTGGTGGTGCGTCCGTCCTACGTGCTGGGCGGCCGCGCGATGGAGATCGTCCACGAGCAGCGCGACCTCGAGCGCTACATGCGCGAAGCGGTCAAGGTCTCGAACGATTCGCCGGTGCTGCTGGACCGCTTCCTGAACGACGCGATCGAAGTCGACGTCGACTGCATCTCGGACGGCGAGACCACCTTCATCGGCGGCGTGATGGAACACATCGAACAGGCCGGCGTGCACTCGGGCGACTCGGCCTGCTCGCTGCCGCCGTACTCGCTGTCGCAGGAAACCATCGACGAACTGAAGCGCCAGACCGCGCTGATGGCGAAAGGCCTGAACGTGGTCGGCCTGATGAACGTGCAGTTCGCGATCCAGCAATCGGAAGTCGACGGCAAGACGGTCGATACGGTGTTCGTGCTGGAAGTGAACCCGCGCGCTTCGCGTACCGTCCCGTTCGTGTCGAAAGCCACGGGCATCCAGTTGGCGAAGGTCGCGGCGCGCTGCATGGTCGGCCAGAAGCTGGCGGAGCAGGGCATTACCAAGGAAGTGACGCCGCCGTTCTACAGCGTCAAGGAAGCCGTGTTCCCGTTCGTGAAGTTCCCGGGCGTCGACACCATCCTCGGCCCTGAGATGAAGTCGACCGGCGAAGTGATGGGCGTGGGCGAGACCTTCGGCGAGGCGTTCGTGAAGTCGCAGCTGGGCGCCGGCGTCAAGCTGCCGGAGTCGGGCAAGGTCTTCCTGTCGGTGAAGGGCTCGGACAAGCCGCGCGCCGTGAAGGTGGCGCGCGACCTGGTCGCGCTGGGCTTCTCGCTGGTGGCGACCAAGGGCACCGCGGCCGTGATCGAGGCGGCCGGCCTGCCGGTCACCGCCGTCAACAAGGTGATCGAGGGCCGTCCGCACGTGGTCGACATGATCAAGAACCACGAGATCGAGATGGTCATCAACACGGTCGAGGAAAAGCGCAGCGCGATCGCCGACTCGCGCACCATCCGCACCTCGGCCCTGGCCGCGCGCGCGGTGACCTACACCACGATCGCCGGCGCCGAGGCCGCGATCCAGGGCATGCGTCACCTGAACGAACTGAAGGTCTACGATTTACAAGGCCTGCATAACACCTTAAACTAAGCATCAAGTAGTACCCGTCAAACCACAGAGTTCGCGCGGCTTGCGCCGCGCGCCTCTGTGGTTTTCACTTGTACGTCCACAAACAACCGGAAAACCCAGGTTTTCAGTCAGCAGAAGCGAATTGATATGAACACTTCCGTACCGCTCACCAAATACGGCGCCGAACTCCTGAAGGAGGAACTGCATCAGCTCAAGACCAAGGAACGCCGCATCGTCATCGACGCGATCGCCGAAGCGCGCTCGCACGGCGACCTGTCGGAGAACGCCGAGTACGACGCCGCCAAGGAGCGCCAGGCCTTCGTCGAAGGCCGCATCGCCGAACTCGAAGGCAAGCTGAGCGCCGCCCAGATCATCGACCCGGCGACCCTGGACGCCGAAGGCCGCGTGGTCTTCGCCTCGACCGTCGACCTGGAAGACCTGGAGAACGGCCAGAAGGTGAGCTACCAGATCGTCGGCATCGACGAAGCCGACCTGAAGCTGAACAAGATCTCGGTCACCTCGCCGATCGCGCGCGCCCTGATCGGCAAGTACGCCGGCGACGTGGTCGAAGTGCAGGCTCCGTCCGGCCCGCGCGAATACGAAATCCTGGAAGTACGCTACGTCTGATGACAGCCATCGCTGCCCGCTTGCCTGCCGCGCGCCTGCTTGTGGCGGCGCTGTGGGCCGGCGCCCTTTGGGTGCTGGGCTACGTGGCCGCGCCGGCGGTGTTTTCCATCGCCTCGGGCACGACGGCCGGCGATATCGTCGGCGCCTTCCTGCATCGCCTGGCCTGGATCAGCTTTGCCTGTGCGGCGCTGATGCTGGTGCTGGTCTGCTTTTCTCCCGATCTCGAAGCGGGGCGCAAGCGTTTCCTGAACCTGCTGGTGCTGGCGATGCTGGCCTGCGCGCTCGTCATGTATGTGGGCCTGCAGCCGGCCATGGCCGCCATGCGCGAAGCCGCAGGCCCTGAAGGCATCCGTGCCTCGTCCTTGTGGACGAAGTTCGCGATCATGCATGGGGTGTCGCAGCTGTTTCACCTGATCGAGAGCATGCTCGCGGCGGTGCTGCTGGTGAAGAGCCGGCCGTAGGGTGGGCAGCTGCGCTGCCCACGCGGCGATCGTTGGCGGCTCCGCTCGCGGGCGCGATAATCTTGCTGCCGACTATCACCGCGTGGGCGGCGTATGCGCCACCAGTGCGTAGGGTGGGCGCCCCGTGCCCACGCGTAAACCTTGAGTAGACGCGACGCTTCATGAACGCCAACAAACGCCAACACGACGCAGGCTTCACTACGAAAAAAAACCGGGGAGACCCCGGTTTCTTTTTACTTGTTCAGCGCCGATTTCTTGGTGCTGGCCTGGCGCGGCTTGGCGCGCTTGATGTTGCCGCCCGCGGTCACGCGTTCGTTACCTTTGAGCATGACCTTGGTCACGCTCGGCTTCTTGGTGCCGCTGGCGCTGGCCTTGACGATGGTGACTTCGCGCATGCCCTTGCCGGCCTTGCTGCTGCGTTCCTTGACGGCTTCCTTCTTCGGGCGGTACAGCACCAGCAGCTTGCCGATGTGCTGGACCGGCGCCGCGTCGAGCTCTTCGCAGATCTGCTCGTACATGGCGACGCGTGCTTCGCGGTCGTCGCCGAACACGCGGACCTTGATCAGGCCGTGGGCGTCGAGACTGGTCGCGATTTCCTTCATGACGGACTCGGTCAGGCCGGCTTCGCCGATCATGACGACAGGGTTGAGCCCATGGGCTTCGGCGCGCAGCGCGCTGCGCTCGGCCGGAGTGAGTTTAAGCATAATAATTTTTGGATGTACCTATAAAAGCAGTATTCTACGCGAATGGCCAAGAACAAATTAAACAAAAACTGGTTGCACGACCATATTAACGATCCGTACGTCAAGCTGGCGCAGAAAGAGGGCTACCGTGCGCGCGCCGCTTTCAAGCTCAAGGAAATCGACGAAAGCGAAAAACTCATCAAGCCGGGCCAGGTCATCGTCGACCTCGGCTGCACCCCGGGCAGCTGGGCGCAGTACACCCGGCGCAAGCTGGCCGGCAAGGAAGGCGGGGGCATCAACGGCACCATCATCGGCCTCGATATCCTGCCGATGGAACCGATTGCCGACGTTCATTACATCCAGGGCGACTTCCGCGAGGACGAGGTGCTCGACCAGCTGGCTGTTGTTCTGGAGGGACATCGCGCCGATCTCGTGCTGTCCGACATGGCCCCGAATCTCTCCGGGATCCCGACGGCGGACGCTGCGCGCATGGAACACCTGATCGATCTCGCGATTGAGTTTTCTCAAATGCATCTGAAGCCGAGCGGCGCATTGTTGGTGAAGTGCTTCAAGGATATGGGGTTCACCCAGATCGTCGAGAAGTTCCGCACGGAGTTCAAGACGGTCAAGCAGATCAAGCCGAAGGCAAGTCGCGACAAGTCGTCGGAAATCTTCCTGCTCGGACGTGGTCTGAAGAACCCAGTGGAATATAAATCTGCGGTTTCAGGCGATCCAACCCTTGATATTTGAGATCGCAACCGCACATGCACGCCGTGATGCTCCGTTCGGTACGCGCGAACCGCGTAGTCGTGCCGCATGGAACTGGAAAAGGTGGCAATATGGCATCATGGGGCCTTGTGCGTAGCACGGCCTGCTTATTGCAGGTAAAATCGGCAAATCTCACATTGCAATTGGTGCGATTCGCATCGAAGGAGTTTTCGTGAATAATATGTTTTCAAAATCTGCCATCTGGGTGGTGGTCGCGCTGCTGTTGTTCATGCTGTTCAAGCAGTTCGACAACCATAGCCCTGCTGGCGGCAGCAAGACCATCGCTTATTCCGAGCTGCTCGACGATGTGAAGGCGCGCCGCGTGAAGGATGTCGTGATCGAAGGCGCGAACATCACCGCAACCCGTACCGACGACACCAAGGTCCGCGCTACCGCGACCATGCTCGATCGCGGCCTGATCGGCGACCTGCGCGAGAACGGCGTGCGCTTCGACGTCAAGCCGCCGGAAGAGCCTTCCTTCCTGCAGCAGGTGTTCATCTCCTGGTTCCCGATGCTGCTCCTGATCGGCGTCTGGGTCTTCTTCATGCGCCAGATGCAGGGCGGTGGCAAGGGCGGGGCTTTCTCGTTCGGCAAGTCGAAGGCCCGCATGCTCGATGAAACGAACAACAGCGTTACCTTCGCCGACGTCGCCGGTTGCGACGAAGCGAAGGAGGAAGTCAGCGAGATCGTCGACTTCCTGAAAGACCCGACCAAGTTCCAGAAGCTGGGCGGGCGCATCCCGCGCGGCGTGCTGATGGTCGGTCCGCCGGGTACCGGCAAGACCCTGCTGGCGCGCGCCATCGCCGGCGAAGCGAAAGTGCCGTTCTTCTCGATCTCGGGCTCCGACTTCGTCGAGATGTTCGTCGGTGTCGGCGCATCCCGCGTGCGCGACATGTTCGAGAACGCGAAGAAGCATTCGCCCTGCATCATCTTCATCGACGAGATCGACGCGGTCGGCCGTCACCGCGGCGCCGGCATGGGCGGCGGCAACGACGAGCGCGAACAGACCCTGAACCAGCTGCTGGTCGAGATGGACGGCTTCGAAGCCACCTCGGGCGTGATCGTGATCGCCGCGACCAACCGCGCCGACGTGCTGGACAAGGCGCTGCTGCGTCCGGGCCGTTTCGACCGCCAGGTGATGGTGGGCCTGCCGGACATCCGCGGCCGCGAACAGATCCTGAACGTGCACATGCGCAAGGTGCCGATCGGCGCCGACGTCAAGGCCGACATCCTGGCGCGCGGCACCCCGGGCTTCTCGGGCGCCGACCTGGCCAACCTGGTCAACGAAGCCGCGCTGTTCGCCGCGCGTCGCAACAAGCGCCTGGTCGAGATGGGCGACTTCGAGGACGCGAAGGACAAGATCTACATGGGTCCGGAGCGCAAGTCCATGGTGATGCGCGAAGAGGAACGCCGCAACACGGCGTACCACGAGTCGGGCCACGCGGTGGTGGCGAAGCTGCTGCCGAAGGCCGACCCGGTGCACAAGGTCACCATCATGCCGCGTGGTTACGCGCTGGGTCTGACCTGGCAGCTGCCTGAGCACGACAACCTGTCGGGCTACAAGGACAAGATGCTGGAAGAAATCTCCATCCTGTTCGGTGGCCGTATCGCCGAAGAGATCTTCGTGGGCCAGATGTCGACCGGCGCCTCGAACGACTTCGCCCGCGCCACCAAGCTGGCCCGTTCGATGGTCACCCGCTTCGGCATGTCCGAGAGCATGGGCGTGATGGTCTACGAGGACAGCGAGAACGAAGGCTTCTTCGGCGGCGCCACCAAGACCATCTCGGAAGCGACGCAGCAGAAAGTCGACGCCGAGATCCGCGCCATCCTCGACACGCAGTACGCGCTCTCGCGCCGCCTGCTGGAAGAGAACCGCGACAAAGTCGAAATGATGACCAAGGCGCTGCTCGACTGGGAAACCATCGACGCCGAGCAGATCAACGACATCATGGCCGGCCGCGAGCCGCGCCCGCCGAAGGCCGGCCTGCTGACCAAGCGCACGCCGCCTGGCGACAGCGGCTCGGGTGGCGTCGCCACCAACGCGACGGCGCCGGCTTGATCGCCAGCTAAGTTGATCATCTAGTAACAACCTGCGCAAAAGGCATCCCCTTGGATGCCTTTTGCGCGTTAACGACCTCTACTTTTTTATGCGTCAATTCCTGCAGTGTGGCCGCTTCCGTTTCGAGCTGGGGCGGCGTCCTCTCGTCATGGGCATCCTGAACGTCACCCCCGATTCGTTCTCCGATGGCGGGCGTTATCAATCGCTCGAGTTCGCCGTGTCGCGGGCGGAACAAATGGTCGCCAGCGGCGTCGACCTGATCGACATCGGCGGCGAATCGACCCGGCCGGGTTCCCCCAGCGTGTCCGTCGAAGACGAGCTGGCGCGTGTCATGCCGGCGCTGTACGCGTTGCAGGAAGCCGGCAACGCGCTGTCGGTCGACACCTGCAAGCCCGAGGTGATGCGTGAGGCGATCATCGCCGGCGCCGACATGATCAACGACATCAACGGTTTCCGCGCTCCCGGCGCGATCGAGGCCGTCGTGAACAGCGACTGCGGCCTGTGCGTGATGCACATGCAGGGCACGCCCCAGGACATGCAGGCCCAGCCCGTCTACACGGACGTGGTGCGGGAAGTAATCGATTTCCTGCGCGAGCGCGTGGCCGCATTGGTCGACGCCGGTGTCGACCGCGAACGCATCTGCGTCGACCCTGGCCTGGGCTTCGGCAAGACCGTCGAGCACAACTATGCGCTGCTGCGCAATACCCAGCGTATTGCCGACGAGCTCGGCCTGCCGGTGCTGATCGGCCTGTCGCGCAAGTCCATGATCGGCGCGGTCACGGGCAAGCCGGTCGAGGAGCGCATGGCCGGCAGCCTGGCAGGCGCGTTGGCTGCTTTGGCGCATGGCGCTAAAATTGTACGAGTGCATGATGTTGCAGAAACCGTCGACGCGCTGAAGGTATGGCGCGCGGCGACCATCGATTGATCACACAAGAAAGAGAAGAAGCATGGCACGCAAATATTTTGGTACCGATGGCGTTCGTGGCGAAGTCGGCGTGGCGCCGATCACGCCCGACTTCGTGATGCGTCTCGGCTACGCCGCCGGCAAGGTGCTGGCCAAGGACTCCGCCGCCGGCACCCGTCCCACCGTCCTGATCGGCAAGGACACCCGTATTTCCGGCTATATGCTGGAAGCCGCGCTCGAAGCCGGTTTCTCGGCTGCCGGCGTCGACGTGATGCTGGCCGGTCCGATGCCGACCCCGGCGATCGCCTACCTGACCCGCGCCCTGCGCCTGCAGGCCGGCGTGGTGATCTCGGCCTCGCACAATCCCTTCCAGGACAATGGCATCAAGTTCTTCTCGGAACACGGCACCAAGCTGCCGGACAGCGTCGAGCTGTCCATCGAGGAAGCGATCGACCAGCCGATGGACTGCGTTCCATCCGGCAAGCTGGGCCGCGCGACCCGCCTGCGCGACGCCCAGGGCCGCTACATTGAATTTTGCAAGAGCACCTTCCCGAACGAACTGGACCTGCGTGGCCTGAAGATCGTCGTCGACAGCGCCCACGGCGCCGCCTACAACATCGCGCCGCACGTGTTCCACGAGCTGGGCGCGGAAGTCGTCTCGATCGGCGCGACGCCGGACGGCTTCAACATCAACGCCGGCTTCGGCGCCACTTCGCCGAAAGCGCTGTCGCAGGCCGTGGTCGAGCACAAGGCCGACCTCGGCATTGCGCTCGACGGCGACGCCGACCGCCTGATCATGGTCGATGCCACCGGCCGCGTCTACAACGGCGACGAGCTGCTCTACCTGATGGTGCGCGACCGCATGGCGACCGGCGAGGTGGCTGGCGCCGTCGGCACACTGATGACCAACATGGCGCTCGAAGTGGCGCTCAAGGAAATGGGCGTGGGCTTCGCGCGCGCCAAGGTCGGCGACCGCTATGTGCTCGAAGTGATGCAGGAGCGCGGCTGGATCCTGGGCGGCGAAGGTTCGGGCCACCTGCTGGCGCTCGACAAGCACACTACCGGCGACGGCATCGTCTCGGCGCTGCAGGTCCTGTCCGCCCTGAAGCGCAGCAACAAGTCGCTGCAGGAATGCTGCGGCGAACTGAAGCTGTACCCGCAAACCCTGATCAACAAGAAAGTACCGGCAGGCTTCGACTGGACCCAGGACCACGGCCTGGTGGCCGAGAAGGAAGCCGTCGAGCGCGAGCTGGGCGACGCCGGCCGCGTCCTGATCCGCGCTTCGGGCACCGAGCCCCTGATCCGCGTGATGGTCGAGGCCAAGGAAACGGAACTGGCCGAGCGCATGGCGCGCCGGATCGCCGACAAGCTCGCCGACAAGCTGGCTGCATAAGGCAATCGGCAGGGTGCAGGGGCGCCGTCCTTGCATTGACGCGCCACGCCCGGAGGGGTATGATCGGTCCCAATCGGAGTGTGGCGCAGCCCGGTAGCGCACCTGGTTTGGGACCAGGGGGTCCAAGGTTCGAATCCTTGTACTCCGACCACAAGGCTTACGAAGCGGGCCGTCTTTTCCGACGGCCCGTTTTCATTCCCGCCATTCCGCCCGGCCGTTCCGCCCGGCACATACTGCCCATAGCTCAGTTGGATAGAGCATCAGCCTTCTAAGCTGAGGGTCGCTGGTTCGAACCCAGCTGGGCAGGCCAACAGAATTCCCCACATTGCCCGACCGTTCAGGATGACGCTGCCGCCGAGGCAGTTCGCATTCGTCCGGCCGTCATTGCGCCATCGTTGCGTACCCCGGCGCGGCCGGCTTGCGCCGCACCAGGGCACGTCCGATCAGCGGCGCTGCTCCTGCACGCCCAGGTACTTCGCCGCCTTCGGATTGGCGCGATTCCACTTCGGCGCCTCCGCACTGTTGGCGATGTTCCAGATCGCCAACGCCACCGCGCGGTTCACCGCTGCCATGTTCTCGTAGTCGATCTTGTCCCAGTGGTCGCCGTCGCCGTGGTAGTCGGGGAAGGCGTAGGCCACGCTGACGGTATGCGCCGGAATGCCCTGGTCGGCCAGCGCCTGGTTGTCGCTGTGCGCGAAATACTTGTCGCTGTTGACCGGATGCTTCCAGACCTTGATGCCGGTCTGGTCGCCGGCCTGCTTCAGGATCGCGCCGACGTCCGAGAAATCGTAGCCGGTCACGGCAAAGGCCAGCTTTTGCGGGCCTTCGCTGTCGTCGGTGCGGCCGACCTGTTCCAGGTTGATGCCGGCCACCGTCTTCGCGATTGGCACCAGCGGATTGGCGCCGTAGTAGCGCGAGCCGACCAGGCCGTGCTCTTCGCCGAACACCGTCATGAACACGATGCTGCGCTTCGGACGTTCCTTCTGCGCGCCGAAGGCCTTGGCCAGTTCGATCACCGAGACCGTGCCGCTACCGTCGTCGTTGGCGCCGTTGAAGATGCCGTCGCCTTCGCCCGGCTTCAGGCCGACGTGGTCGTAGTGGGCCGTCACCAGGATGTAGCTGTCCTTCAGCGCCGGGTCGGAGCCGCGCAGGATGCCGACCACGTTGCGCACCTTCGCCGGGGCGGCCGGCGCCGCGTTCTTGTCGCGGCGCGGGTTGATCTTGTTCCAGTCGGCGGTCTGGAAGTAGGGCTCGTCGCCCAGCGGTTCCAGGCCCGCCGCGCGGAACTGCGAGGCGATGAATTCGGCGGCGATATCCAGTCCGCGCGACGGCGTGCCGCGTCCCTCCAGCGCGTCCGACGCCAGGAAGGCCAGGTTGCCGCGCATGGCCGCGGCGGAGATCCGGTCGAGGATCGGCACCGCCTCGACGGCGGGCGCGGCAGCGGCGGCTGGAGCGGCGGCGGCGGCGAGCGGCGCGGCAATCAGCAGTGCTGCGTGCAGCACGGCGCGGGAAAGGAGGCGTCGGGTGATTGGCATATGTATGTCCGGGTCGGCGGTGTCGTTCGGGTTGATGAAGTGGCAAAACCTGTCAAGTATAGCGCTGGATAGCCGGACAGGCGAGCCTGGGGCGGGGCAGGATCGTCGCTGGTTCTTGTATGTTTGCAAACGGACGCCGTGCGGCAGGCCTTCATGGTAGCGTTGCCACGTTGCGGGCCCGATGCCGGGCCGATCATCTCGGAGCCTTTATGCCTGTCAGTCGCCTGTTGGGAAGCGCGGTCCTGTCCGTCGCGCTGAGCTGTACCTTTGCCACCGCCGCCTTCGCCCAGGCGCCGGCGGATACCGTCGATACCTTCACGCTCAAGCTGCCAGCCGGCGACCCGGCCGCCGCCGGCGTGGAGAACGGCACGGTGCAGTTCATCGGCACGGCCACCGTCATCATCCGCTACCAGGGCTTCACCATCCTTACCGACCCGAATTTCCTGCACAAGGGCGACCACGTGCACCTCGGCTATGGCTTGACGTCCCAGCGCCGGACCGATCCGGCGATCGCGTTCGAGCAGTTGCCGCCGATCGACCTGGTGATCCTGTCGCACATGCACGGCGACCATTTCGACCAGCTGGTGCAGGAAAAACTGCCGCGCAACACCCCGATCGTCACCAACAAGGAAGCGGGCGAGGCGCTCAAGAAGATGGGCTTCACCCAGCGCTTCGCGCTGAGCGAGTGGGACCGGCTGGAAGTGAGCAAGGGCGAGGCCCGCCTGCGCATCACCGCGACACCCGGACGCCATGGCGCGGCCGGCGTGTCGATCCTGCTGCCGAAGGTGACGGGCAGCGTGCTCGACTTCGGCGCGAATCCCGATACGCCCGACTACCGCATGTACATCAGCGGCGACACCCTGGTCTACGACGACATCCGCACCATTCCGCAGCGCTTCCCGGGCATCGACCTGGCGCTGCTGCACCTTGGGGGAACCCGCATCCTCGGTGTGTTCAAGGTGACGATGGATGGCAAGGACGGCGTCGAGATGCTGCAGATCATCCGGCCGAAGAAGGCGATCCCCATCCACTACAACGACTACGACGTCTTCAAGTCGCCGCTCGCCGATTTCGCGCGCGAGGTCAAGGCGGCCGGGCTGGAGGAAGGCGTGGTCTACCTTGCGCATGGCGAGACCTACGCTTTTACCCCGCGCAAGCCTTGATTGCGCCGGTAAAGCGTTACGTTACTGGCCGAGCAGGCTGCCGCCCACGGGCGACTCCGGATGGATGGTCGAGTTCTCGCTGTCGAACTCGTGGGGCATCACCACCGGTACCTGCAGGCAGATGCTCTTGGTCGGCAGCACGGTTTCCCAGGCACGCACCAGCTCGCGATAAGCGACGCCCACGGGCCGGATCTTGCGGTCGAGGTCGAACAGCCCGAGCGCATTCACGTTGCCGTTGTTTTCCCTTAGCGCACTGTCCCAGTCGACCTGATCAGTGAGCGAATACCAGGTGAAGCCGATCAGCGGCACGCCATTGTTGCGCACCCGCAGCACGTTCGCCCACTCCTTCTTGAGCCAGTACACGGCCTCGTCGCCCGTCGGCCCCTGGCACAGGTTCGTTTCCGTGTGCATCACTGGCAGGCGGTAGCGGTTGTAGTACTGGTGCGTGATGACCGCATAGCCGAAGATTTCGCCGGCGGCGCGCGTGACGCCGTCCGCCGACACATAGTGCTCGTTGGTCTGGTAATAGTCGTTCCCCATGATGCAGTGGTGTTTCAGGTTGTGCTGGAGGAAGAAGTGGTATTCCCCGCGCGTCATCCCGTTATCCAGCAGGTATTCGTACATGTCCGAATCGACGCGCCGTCCATAGTTCAGGTCGAGCGCCAGGAAACGCAGCGCATTCTTGATCTCGGCCGGTCCGATGGCGTCCGGCGACTCCGCATGGAAGTACTCGGTCGACTCGCTCTGCACGAAGAGCGCATCGGGGCGGATCTTGAGGATCTCGTGCATCGCCAGGATGTTGGCCTTCACCAGATGCTTGATCGCCGTGACGAAGGCGGCGTCGGTGCGCAGTTGTTCGTTCCACCAGCCATAGAGCGTCGAGAACACGGCGCAGATCCACATCTCGTTGATCGGCGTGTACATCTGCACCCAGGGATAGCGCCGGGCGAAGGCGCCGGCGTAGGCGGCGAAAAGTTCCGGGAAGTCGGGATTCTGGAAGTTGCCGATCCAGTCGGGCACCCCGAAGTGGCAGAGGTCGACGATCGGCGCGATGTTACGGCGCCGCAGGTCGGCAAAAGCGAGGTCGGCGAATTCCCAGTCATAGCGCCCGGGGCCGAGCAGGGTGCGGTGCAGCGGCGGGCCGTAGCGCAGCACGCGTAGCCCCAACTCCTGCACCAGGTCGAAGTCGAGCGACCAGTGGGTATAGTGGCCGCATTTCTCCAGCTCGTCCATGCGCGTGCGGCCGCCGTCGATGGTCGGGTTGCTGTTCTCGATCCCCGTCGCGAAAATGAAACCTGGATGCATCGGCCCCTCCCTTCGTCGGTATTGCCTTCAGTATCGTCCACGCATGGGCCGATTGCTAGCGTGCGCAAGCGTGCTTAAGTAAACGTTAAGCTATCGGCTCAACCATACCGCCAGCAGCGCATGAGCCACGCCGCCTCCGTTTCGCCGCATGCAAGCAAGGCCGCCAATGTCGCCAACCGGCGCCTGCTGGCCGGCCTGCTGTTGTCGCTGCTCGTGCATGGCGTGATCCTGTCGATCCAGTTCGGCGTGCCCGGCATGCTGGCCGGCAGCGCCGCGCCGATGGCCGTCGCCCTGGCGCCTGTGGCCCCTCCGGCGCCGGCTGCCGACTTGCCTGCGCCGCCGGCCCCGCTTGCAGACGAGGCGCCGCAGGCCGCTCCCGACCTGCCATCGCCGCCACCGCCGGGCCCGCCATCGAGCGGCTTCCAGTTGCGCGATCCGGTGCCGCTGGCGCCGCCGCCGGCGCCAGGCAAAACCCCGGGGCGCCAGCTGGCCCGGCGCCGCCGGCCAGCGCCGCGCCCGCCGCCGGTGCAGGAAGCGCTGGAGACGCCAGTCATTGCGCAGCACGACAATCCCGATGCCGCTTTCAGCCTGCCGCTGCCCGAACTGCAGCCCGGGCCGGAGCCGGCGGCTGCGGACGAGCCGGAGCTGGCCGCGCTGGACGAAGCGCCGGACGCACCGGCGCTGCCCGATGCCGCGCAGGAGGCGGCCGAAGCGCTGGCGCGGGCGCAGGAACGTGAGCAGGAGCGCGCGCGTGTTGCCGCCGAGGAGGCGGCGCGTCTGGCACAAGAGGAAGGCGAGCGGGAACGGCGCCTTGCCGCGGTGCGCGCCGACGAAGAGCGGCGCGCCCGCGAGCAGCGTCTCGAGGAGGAGCGCGAGGAGGAACAGGCCCGGCTCGCCGCGCAGCAGCGCATCGCCAACGAGCGCCGCGAGGCGGAGCAACGGCGGCGCGCCGACGAGGAGGCGCGCCTGGCGTTGCGACGCCAGGCGGAGGAGGGCGAGCGGATCGCCGCGGCCCGGCGCCAGGCCGAGGCGCAACTTGAACAGGGCCGGCAACAGGCGCAGCGGCAAGAGCTGGCGCTGGCGCGCGAACGCGAGCTTGCCCGCCAGCGCGAGCAGGACACCGCAGCGCTGGCCCTGGCCGAGCGGCAGCGCGCCATCGAGCGCGAACAGGAGGAGGCGCGCCGGCGCGAGCTGGCCCTGGCCCGGCAGCGGCTCGACGACGAACGGCGTGCGCGGGAAGCGGCCGCGCTGGCCGAGGCGCGGCGCGCCGCCGAGGAAGAAGCGCGGCGCCTCGCCGCGGCGCGCCAGCGCGAAGAGGACGCGGCGGCCCAGCGCCTGGCCGAGCAGGCGGCGCGCCAGCGCGAGGACGAAGAGCGCCGCCGCGCGGGGCAGCTTGCGCGGCGCGAGGCCGAACAGGCTGCCGAGGCCGGGCGCGCTCCCCAGGGCGCCGCGGGCGGACTGGCGCGTTCCGGCGCGGCCGGCCCGGCCGCCGGGCCGGGGCAGGGCGGCGGCGGCGGCGCGATCCCGCGTGGCATGCTCGGCAGCGACCTGGCCCTGCGTGCGCGCGAACTGGTGCGCGGCATCGACATTCCGGCCGACCCGCCGGCAGCCTTGCGCCCGGCCCAGCAGGCGGCCAACCCGCGCCGTGTCGCGGTGGCGTCGAACGAGCGTGATGTGCCCCTGCGCATGTACGTCGATAGTTTTCGCCAGAAGATCGAACGCAATGCCGCCCAGATCGGGTTGCGCCTGTCCGCCATGCCGGCGCGCACGGACCCGGTCGTCAGCGTGGCCGTGCGCAGCGACGGCAGCGTCGACGAGGTCACGATCCTGCGTTCCAGCGGGCGCGCCGATACCGACGACGCGGTGCGGCGCATCATCCACCTGAACGCGCGCTACGCCGCCTTCCCGCCGAACGTCGCCGCGCGTTTCGACGTGATCGAGATCCGCCGCATCTGGACCTTCGCCGAGACGCTAAAGCTCCTCGAAGAGGTGCGCTGAGCGCGTCTTTTCGTCATGCGCAATGGATGGCGCGCTTGTCCGCCGCTTGCAGTCGTACCTGAGCCTGCCGTTTGATGTGCAGCAAAGCTGCCGGTAATGGACGCCTTACGCTGACTTGGTCAGCCTGACAAGGCGCTTCATTTTCATAGGCAAGCCCATGAATTTTCAAAAAGAAATTTTGCACCTGCGCTTGATTGTCGTAGCAAGTATGCTCGCGCTTGCCGGCTGTGCCAGCGGGCCGCAATTCCATTCCGGCGACGGCACGTCCGCGGCCGAGCCGCCGCCGCCTACGGAAATGATTACCGAGAAATTGATCGCAGCCGAGAAGGAGGCCAGCGCCGTGCGCGGCGAGCAGGACCTGTCCCAGCTGCTGGTGCCGCACCCGCCGCCTTATACGATCGGTCGCGGCGACATCCTCTCGATCGTCGTCTGGGACCACCCGGAACTGGCGGCCGGCGGCATGACCGCCGCCGCGGCATCGAGCGACGCCGCGGTCGCCGCGGCCGGCGCCACCGCCAATATCGCCCAGCCGGGGTTCGCGGTCGACCACCAGGGGCGCATCCAGTTCCCGTTCGCCGGCCTGCTGCCGGTCGAGGGCCTGACCGAGGAGCAGGCGCGCGCGCTGCTGACGCAAAAGCTGGCCAAGTACATCGCCAACCCGAACATCACCCTGCGCGTGCAGGCCTATCGCAGCAAGCGGGTCTACATCGACGGCGAGGTGAAGGCGCCCGGCCTGCAGGCGATCAACGACATCCCGATGACCCTGGTCGAAGCGCTGAACCGTGCTGGCGGCCTGTTGCCCTCGGCCGACCAGAGCCGCATCGCGCTCGAGCGCGGCGACATCCGCTACAGCATCAACCTGCGCGAGCTGGTCCAGAAAGGCATCAACCCCGGGAACGTGATGCTGGCGCCGGGCGACGTGGTGCGTGTCCACTCGCGCGACGAAAGCAAGGTGTTCGTCTCGGGCGAAGTCGTCACGCCGCGTGCGCTCACGATGCACAACGGCCGCCTGACGCTGAACGAGGCGCTGGGCGAGACAGGCGGCATCAGCCCGCTGAGCGGCGACGCGCGCCAGATCTACGTGGTGCGCAAGACGCCCGAGCGCACTCGCGTGTTCCAGCTCGACGCCCGCCTGACCGGTTCGCTGGCCATGGCCGAGGCGTTCGAGCTGCGCCCGAAGGACGTGGTCTATGTCGCCGCTTCGCCGCTGGCCAACTGGAACCGGCACCTGAGCCTGTTGTTCCCCGGCGCGCTGACGAACGCGGTCGGCGTCACCACCCGTCCGTGATGCGGCCCCGCGCCACCGGCCTTCCGCGACCCACCGTCCGTAACGAACCGAGACGATCATGACCAAGCCCGCCGACAACCATTCCCTGGCCCACGTCGTGCACAGCCCGCCGATCCTGAGCGTGCCCTTCGACCCGCGTCCCTCGCTGAGCGCGACGGACGAGCCGGCCGTCGACCTGAAGGGGCACTTCAACACCCTGTACGACAGCCGCTGGCTAATCGGCGGCATCACGGCGCTCATCACCCTGATCGCCGTGCTGTATGCGCTGGTGGCCAAGCCGGTGTACGAGGCGAACCTGATGATCCACGTCGAGGAGGAAAGCCCGAACGCCTCGAAGAACATCCTGAGCGAAGCCTCGTCGCTGTTCGAAACCAAGAAGGCGGCGATTGCCGAGATGGAGCTGCTGCGCTCGCGCATGGTGGTGTCGCAGGCAGTCGACAACCTGCAGCTCTACATCGAGGTCCAGCCGAAGTATTTCCCGGTCGTCGGCTTCTGGTTCGCGAACCAGAACAACGGCGAGCTGTCGACGCCGGGCCTGTTCGGCCATGGCGGCTACGTCTGGGGCGGCGAGAAGGCCGAGGTGACGGTGTTCGACGTGCCGGATTCCTGGCTCAACCGCGAGTTCACGCTGACCGCCCGCGGCGCCAACCGCTACCATTTCTCCGGCGGCGGCCAGCGCCTGGCCTTCGAGGGAACGGCCGGCCAGCGCTACCGCGTGCCGACGCCCGACGGCACGGTCGAGATCAAGGTCGAGCGCATGGTCGCCAACCCCGGCGCGCGCTTCCGCCTGAAGCGCAAGTCGCGCCTGGGCACCATCCAGGCGATCCAGACAGCGATGGTCATCACCGAGCAGGGCAAGCAGTCGGGCGTCATCCAGGTCAAGCTGCAGGGCGAGAATGCCAAGCGCATCCACGCCTTGCTCAGCGAGATCGGCCGCGAATACATGCGCCAGAACCTCGCCCGCAAGACCGAGGAAGCCGAGAAGTCGCTGGCTTTCCTGAACAAGCAACTGCCGATCCTGAAGCGCCAGCTCGAGCAGTCCGAGGACCGCTACAACCAGTTCCGCAACCTGCACGGCACGGTCGACCTGCGCGAAGAGGCGCGCGTCAGCCTGGCCCAGGCCACCGCCGCGCGGGCCCGCCGCATCGAACTGCTGCAGAAAAAGACCGAACTGCTGGCGCGCTTCACCGAAGACCACCCGATCGTTGCCGCGATCAACCGCCAGCGCAAGGAAGTCGATGCCGAGATCGAGGAAATCTCGGCCCGCATCAAGACCCTTCCCGTGCTCGAGCAGGACGAGGCCCGCCTGACGCGGGACATCAAAGTCAACACCGACCTGTATACGGCGCTCTCGAACACGGCGCAGCAACTGCGCCTGATTTCGGTGGGCCGCGTCAGCAACGTGCGGCTGGTCGACGCGCCGATCGCGCCGGAAAAACCGCTCAAGCCCAACCGCCCATTGATCGTGGCGCTGGCCGTGATCACCGGGCTGCTCATCGGCACGCTGCTCGCGCTCGCACGCAAGGCGCTCAGAGGCGGCATCGACGACCCGCAAAAGATCGAACGCCTGCTCAATGCCCGGGTCGTGTACGCCTCGATCCCGCACAGCACCAACCAGGACAAGCTGCTGCGCAAGGCGCGCGGCGAGACGGCCCCCTTGCCCTTGCTGGCCCAGATCATGCCCGAGGACGCGGCGGTCGAAAGCTTGCGCAGCTTCCGCGCCGCGCTACAGTTTTCGATGCCGCACTTCAAGAACAACATCGTCATGTTCGCCGGACCGACGCGCAGCATCGGCAAATCCTTCATCGCGGCCAACTTCGCCGCCGTCATGGCATCGAGCGGCAAACGCGTCCTGCTGATCGACGCGGATCTGCGCAACGGACATCTGCACCGCTATTTCGGGATCGGACGCGAGCGGGGGCTGTCGCGTTCCATCCTCGGTTCGATGCCGGTCGAGGACATCATCCACCACGACGTCATGGAGAATCTCGACTTCATTCCCACAGGCGAGTTGCCGCCGAACCGTTCGGACTTCCTGTTGCACCTGAACTTCGGGGCGCTGCTCGAGTCGGTCAGCAGCCGCTACGATTTGGTCCTGATCGACCCGCCTCCGGTCCTGTCCGTGGCGGATGCGCTCATCATCGGCGCGCACGCAGGCGCAGTCTTCATCGTCGCGCGCGCCGGGGTGACCACCGAAGGGCAGATCAACGAGTCGGTGAAACGCCTGCACCATGCCGGCATATCGCCGCAGGGTGTGCTGTTCAACGACATGGCAGTGCGTCTTGGCGCAAGCGCGACGCATTACGGTCCGTCCACCGCGCAGATCGGATACGTGAGCTGATCGGCTTGCGTGCCCGGCGATTGAGCACACTCGGCAAGGAGCGCCGAACACCTGTGCCAACTGCGCCTGGCGCGTCTTCGCCATGAAAAAAGCCCCTGCAGGCTGGACGCGTGTCCGGGCTGCGGGGGCTCGTTCATCCGGCGCCGGCGGGCGCCGGGATCGAAGCTGCTTAGTACTCGTAAGCGCCGATGTCGTAGGCGCCGCCGCGCGGACGGGCCACGCCGGCGATGTCGACCTTCGGAGCACGCGTTGCCGTGCCTTTGTTGATCGCCGGCGAAGTGCTCTTCAGGCGATAGTCGCCGGTGCCGTTGACCTGGTAGTTGACGAATTGCGGGTTGGCCGAGACGGTGCCGGTGACGCTGCCTTTCACGAGCCAGGCGCGGCCGGTGTCGAACACCAGGTTGTTCGGATAACGGTTGTTGGTACCGACCTTGCCCATTTCCGTGATGCCGTAGGCGTTGCGGTAGACAATGTTATTCGCCACATAGTTGTTGCTGGTGCCGGCCGAGGTTGCGCCGCTGTCGCCATGGCCGATCACGATGCCCATCTTCGAACCGAAGATGGTGTTGTTGACGATCGTCGAGGCGGTCGCGCCGTGCCAGCTGTTGATGCCGACCGAGGCCACACCCGAGATGATGTTGTTCGAGATCGTATTGTTCTGGTTCGTGACGTAGATGCCCTGCACGGTGTTGCAGGTCTGGCCGGCGACCCATTTGTAGCCGATGTTGCGCACGACGTTCGAATCGATGACGGCGCCGCCGCCCGGACCCCAGGCGTCGATCGCGGCGCCGCCGCCGCCGTTGCAGCCGCCGCTGACGGTCAGGTCGTGGACGAAGTTCTTGGTGATGCGTTCCTTGCCGCCTTCGGCCAGGATGCCAATGCGGCCGCTGCCGCTGATGTCGAAGCCTTCGATGTCGACGTAGGCGCCCTTCGAGTTCCAGGCCATGCCGGTGCCCGAGAAGACGATCTTCGCGCCCCACTTGACGTCGGAGACAAACTTGATACGGGCGGTTGCCGTGCCGCTCTTGACGGTACGGATACCGGCGCTGCCGGTGGACGGTGCCGCCACCTTATAGGTGCCTCGCGCGACGTGGATCACGTAGCCGGCACGGGCCAGCGCATCGGCGCGGGCGATGGTCTTCAAGGGGCGCGCCTGGGTGCCGGGATTCGAGTCTGAACCGGTCGGCGAGACGTACAGGTGGCCGGTGGCGGTAGCCGTCGGGGTCACCAAGGTGCGGTCCGACTTGGCTGTGCCGGTACTGGACTCGGCGGCGGCCAGGGTGGCCGTCGGCGCTGGGGAATCATAGGCCGGCTCGACGCTTGTGCCGGTTTCGGCAGCGGCGGCACTGCCGGCCAGCAGGACTGCGGCGCTGGCGCACAGGAGATGGGAGAAACGAACACTTGCAACAAAAGGAACGAATTTTTTCATCTGAAACTTACCCTACCTTAACAACGTGAAAGAGTAAGCTTTGAGCGGAGGAAACTTCCTAAGTTCAATGTTTTTAAAAATAAATTTCTTTATTTTATCAAATGAATTAATACAATTTCTTCTGGGGAAGACAACGTAATAAAATTATGCTGGATTATGAGAATAAAATTTCGATAGAGAAAAATTATAGAATCTGCGGCAATGGTCGGCAGGAAGGTTGTGTATCCGAACAGGCAATTGCTGCACATGCGTTCGCGCGCTCGGCGACGCATCGCTGCGTAGAAGGGTTGTTAAGAACAAAAAAAGCCCCGCAGGCCGGACAGCGTGCAGGGCTTCGTTCCTTTGGCGTCGTGGGCGGCGCCAAGTCCGCGAGGGCTTAGAACTCGTAAGCGCCGATATCGAAGGCGCCGCCGCGCGGACGGGCCACG
>NZ_DAMCPG010000026.1:0-72741 GCF_032106685.1 Massilia sp. | reverse complement strand
GCCTTCGGGCGCACGTAGGGCTCGACCACCTGCTCGATGCCGATGGCCGACATCACGCGCGCGGTGATGCCGACGTGGCGCATGGCGTCGGCCAGCGCCAGGGCGTTCATGACGGTGGCCAGCATGCCCATGTAGTCGGCGGTGGCGCGGTCCATGCCCTGGGCGCCGGGAGCGACGCCGCGGAAGATGTTGCCGCCGCCAATCACGACCGCCAGCTCGACGCCCAGCTTCGCCACTTCCGCCACGTCGGCCACCATGCGATCGATGGTGGCGCGGTTGATGCCGAACGGATCGTCGCCCATCAGCGCTTCGCCAGACAGTTTAAGGAGGACTCGTTGGTAGGCTGGTTTTGTCATGATGAAGCGGGCTCCTGTTGTGTTGATTCGAATTCGGTTCCGGCCGCCGGCGCGTGGCTGACGGCCTCATCTGCGCAATGTACAGATGGCGGCGAAACGGGCGCGCACGGGCTGCGCCTTGGTAGGGTGGACACCTGTGTCCACGCTGTGGGACACATGGCAATCGCACTGCGCGTCCTTGCCCGTGCAGGCGGACCGGACACCCGGCGCCGCGCCAGCGGCTCCGATCGCGGGCCGGATCATCGTGCTGGCGCGTATCACCGCGTGGACACAGGTGTCCACCCTACGAACCCGGCAATGTAAACGGCCAGGTTAAAAAAACGGGCCTTGCGGCCCGCTTTCGTATTACTGCTTGTTGGCAGCCATCTGGGCCGCGACTTCCGCTGCGAAGTCGTCGACCTTCTTCTCGATGCCTTCGCCCACGACGTACATCGTGAATGCCTTCACGGTGGTGTTGGTGGCCTTCAGCATTTGCTCGATCGACTGCTTGTCGTTCTTCACGAACGCCTGGTTCAGCAGCGACACTTCTTTCAGGTACTTCTGAACCGAGCCTTCCAGGCGCTTGGCCAGGATTTCCGGCGACTGGGCCGGCTTGCCTTCGGCGGCGGCCTTTTCGGCGTCTTCCTTGGCCTTCAGTTCGGCGACCGAACGCTCTTTCTCGATCAGTTCAGCAGGAACTTGCTCAGCCGACAGAGCGACCGGCTTCATCGCGGCGATGTGCATTGCCACGTCCTTGCCGACCTGCTCGTCCGCGCCTTCGTATTCGACCATGACGCCGATACGGGTGCCGTGCAGGTAGGAAGCCAGCTTGCCGGTGGTGTCGAAACGCTGGAAGCGGCGCACGGTCATATTTTCACCGATTTTGCCGATCAGTGCCGTACGCACGTCGTCGAAGGTCTTGCCGTCGGCCGGCAGGGCTGCCAGGGCGGCGACGTCGGCCGGGTTGTGCTCGGCGACCAGCTTGGCTGCCAGGTTGGCCATGGCCAGGAAGTCGTCGTTCTTGGCGACGAAGTCGGTTTCGCTGTTGATTTCGACCAGCGCGCCGACGTTGCCGGCGATGTAGGTTGCCACCACGCCTTCGGCGGTGATGCGCGAGGATGCCTTCGATGCCTTGCCGCCCAGCTTGACGCGCAGGATCTCTTCGGCACGTGCCATGTCGCCGTCGGCTTCGGTCAGTGCCTTCTTGCATTCCATCATCGGTGCGTCGGTTTTCGCGCGCAGTTCGCCGACCATCGCTGCAGTAATCGCTGCCATGTGTATTCTCCTAAATGTGATTCCTAAGATGCGGCCGCCAGCGATCGCGGCGTCCGCCCGGGGTATTCTTTTGCTTGAAAAAAGGGGTGCTCAGAACACCGGCACCCCTTTTGGAGCTGTGAGGCAGGCATGAAGCCCGCCCGAAAATTACGCCTGCTCGGAGACTTCGACGAAATCGTCGCCGCCGGCCTTGACCATCTCGACGACTTCGTTGGTGGCGTTGGCGCGGCCTTCCAGGATCGCATCGGCGACGCCGCGTGCGTACAGGGTGATCGCCTTCGACGAGTCGTCGTTACCCGGGATCACGTGGGTGACGCCTTCCGGCGAGTGGTTGGTGTCGACCACGCCGATGACCGGGATGCCCAGCTTGCCGGCTTCGGTGATGGCGCCCTTGTGGTAGCCGACGTCGACGACGAAGATCGCGTCAGGGATGCCGCCCAGGTCCTTGATGCCGCCGATCGACTTCTGCAGCTTTTCCATTTCGCGCGAGAACATCAGCGCTTCTTTCTTCGACAGCTTCTCGACTTCACCCGATTCGACTTGCGCTTCCATGTCCTTCAGGCGCTTGATCGAGGTCTTGATGGTCTTGAAGTTGGTCAGCATGCCGCCCAGCCAGCGCTGGTCGACGTAAGGCACGCCTGCGCGCTGCGCTTCGGCGGCGATGATGTCGCGGGCCTGGCGCTTGGTGCCGACCATCAGGATGGTGCCGCGGTTGGCCGAGATCTGCTTGATGGTCTTCATCGCATCCTGGTACATCGCCATGGTTTTTTCCAGGTTGATGATGTGGATCTTGTTGCGATGACCGAAGATGAACGGCGCCATTTTCGGGTTCCAGAAACGGGTCTGGTGGCCGAAGTGGATACCGGCTTCCAGCATTTCGCGCATAGTAACGGACATGTAATTCTCCAGGGTTAAATTCTTGAATACGACCAGTCACCTCGAGGGCACCCTTTGGCGGTCGCATTCGCGATTTGAATAAAAAAATAGACTACTTTGACAACATTACCGGACCAGAGCCCAAGCAACCCGAGATTCTAGCGGGATTTGGCCTGTATTTCAAGAGTCGCGTACGGACAAGCCACGGGGCGGCCCGCAGCGGCCCCCTGGCATTCCCCGGCCCCCGCGGGGCCGGGCCACACCGCGTGGCGCTTCACTTATAATGAGAAGAATATTGCAGAGTGCGCACTCACAGCCCGGCTGTTACGCCCTGTTACCAAATACCGTCCGTTTCGCTCCTTTCGCTCCAGCCGACCCGGCATTACCAATTCTCTTATGTCCATCTCCATCAAAACACCGGAAGAAATCGAAGGCATGCGCATCGCCGGCCGCCTCGGCGCCGAAGTGCTCGACTACATCACGCCCTTCGTGAAGCCGGGCGTGACCACGGCCGAACTCGACCGCCTGTGCCACGAATACATGGTCAACGTGCAAGGCACGACCCCGGCCCCGCTGAACTACGCGCCACCGGGCTACCCGCCCTTCCCGAAGTCGGTCTGCACTTCGCTCAACGACGTGATCTGCCACGGCATCCCGAACGACAAGCCGCTCAAGGATGGCGACGTGATGAACATCGACGTCACCGTCATCACGAAGGATGGCTTCCATGGCGACAACAGCCGCATGTTCTTTGTCGGCAAACCGTCGATCATGGCCAAGCGCCTGGCCGAAGTCACCTACGAATGCATGTGGCTGGGCATCTCGAAAGTCAAACCCGGCGCGCACCTGGGCGACATCGGCCACGTGATCCAGCAGCACGCCGAGAAGAACGGCTACAGCGTGGTGCGCGAGTTCTGCGGCCACGGCATCGGCCGCGTGTTCCACGAAGAGCCGCAGGTGCTGCATTACGGCAAACCCGGCACCCTCGATAAGCTGGAGCCGGGCATGATCTTCACCATCGAACCGATGATCAATGCCGGCCGCCGCGAGATCAAGGCCCTGCCCGACGGCTGGACCATCAAGACCAAGGACCGCAGCCTGTCGGCCCAATGGGAGCACATGATCCTGGTCACCGAGACCGGCTACGAAGTGCTGACCATGTCCGCCGGCACGCCGCCGCCGCCGGCCATCGTGCTGCCGGCCGCGGCCGTCCCCGCGTAAAGGCCGCGCCATGTCCGCCGCCCAGCTCGACCAGGCCCGTCCGGCACTGAAGCAGCGCCTGAAGGCCGAACGCCAGGCCCTGTTCGAGCGCTTCCGCCGCGACGACCGGCCCGAGAAGCTGCTGCGCAGCCTGCGTCGCTGCGTCGACGGCATCCTGGTCGACGCCTGGCGCGCGGCCGCCCTGCCCGCCCACACCGCCCTGGTCGGCGTCGGCGGCTACGGGCGCGGCGAACTGTTTCCCCATTCCGACGTCGACGTCCTGGTCCTCCTGGGCGCCCAGCCCGACGCGATCACCCAGGCCAAGCTCGAGAACCTGGTCCAGCTGCTGTGGGACCTGGGGCTGGAGATCGGCCACAGCATCCGCACGGTCGACGAGTGCATGCTCGAATCGAGCGCCGACATCACGGTCCAGACCAGCCTGCTCGAGGCGCGCCTGGTGACCGGCGACGCGGCGCTGTTCGCCCAGCTCCAGAAGCGCTACCGCGAGGCGCTCGACCCGCAGGCCTTCTTCCAGGCCAAGACCGCCGAGATGCGCCTGCGCCACGCGAAATACGAGTACACCGCCTTCGCGCTGGAGCCGAACTGCAAGGAGAGCCCGGGCGCGCTGCGCGACCTGCAGGTGATCCTGTGGGTGGCGAAAGCATCAGGCCTGGCCAATTCCTGGGGCCAGCTGGTCACCCGCGGCCTGATCACGCGGGTGGAGGCGCGCCAGCTGATGGAAAAGGAGCGCGCCTTCAAGGACATCCGCGTGCGCCTGCACCTGCAGACGGGCCGGCGCGAAGACCGCCTGCTGTTCGACGTCCAGACCGCGATCGCCGAGTCGTTCGGCCTGACGTCGGACGCGCCCGGCCCGGGTGCGCGCCGCGCCAGCGAATACCTGATGCAGCGCTACTACTGGGCCGCCAAGACCGTCACCCAGCTGAACACCATCCTGCTGCAGAACATCGAGGCCCGGCTGTTCCCCCAGCCCGCGGTGCCGCGCCCGATCAATGCATGCTTCAATGACGTCAACGGTTTCATCGACATCGCGCGCGACGATACCTTCGAGACCCATCCCCCGGCGGTGCTGGAGATCTTCGTCGCCATGACCGAGCGCCCCGACATCAAGGGCATGACGGCGCGCACCACGCGCGCGCTCTGGCATGCGCGCAACCTGATCGACGAGGCCTTCCGCGCCGACCCGGGCAACAAGGCGAATTTCCTGCGCATCCTGAAGGCGCCCGTCGGCCTGGTGCATGCGCTGCGGCGCATGAACGACTTCGGCGTGCTGGGACGCTACCTGCCGAACTTCCGGCGCATCGTCGGCCAGATGCAGCACGACCTGTTCCACGTGTACACGGTGGACCAGCACATCATGATGGTGGTGCGTAACCTGCGCCGCTTCACGATGAGCGAGCACGCCCACGAATACCCGTTCTGCAGCCAGCTGATCGCGAACTTCCGCGACCGCTGGCTGCTGTACGTGGCCGCCCTGTTCCACGACATCGCCAAGGGCCGCGGCGGCGACCATTCCGAACTCGGACGCGTCGACGCCTTCGAATTCTGCCGCGAGCACGGCTTGAGCGACACCGACACCGAACTGGTGGTGTTCCTGGTCGAGCAGCACCTGACCATGTCGCAGGTGGCCCAGAAGCAGGACCTGTCGGACCCGGACGTGATCCAGGCCTTCGCCGGCGTGGTCGGGGACGAGCGCCACCTGACCGCGCTCTACCTGCTGACCGTGGCCGACATCCGCGGCACCAGCCCCAAGGTGTGGAACGCCTGGAAGGCCAAGCTGCTGGAAGACCTGTACCGGATCACCCTGCGCGTGCTCGGCGGCGAGCCGCATTCGACCGACCGCGAGCTGCGCATGCGCCAGCAGGAAGCGCTGGCCACGCTGCGCCTGTTCGGGCTGCCGAGCGACGCCCACGAGGCACTGTGGGACCAGCTCGACGTGGTCTACTTCCTGCGCCACGACGCCTCCGACATCGCCTGGCAGACGCGCTGCCTGCACGACAGGATCAAGAGCGTCAAGCCGGTGGTAAAGGCGCGCCTGGCGCCGATCGGCGAAGGCCTGCAGGTGACGGTCTACGTCAAGGACCAGCCCGACCTGTTCGCGCGCATCTGCAGCTACTTCGACCGCAAGAACTTCAGCATCCTGGACGCGAAGATCCACACCACGCGCGACGGCTACGCGCTCGATACCTTCCTCGTCACCGAGGAGAACTTCGCGAAGCACTACCGCGACATCATCAGCCTGATCGAGCACGAGCTGTGCGCGCTGCTGGGCTCGAACGCGCCGCTGCCGCCGCCGACCCGCGCGCGCCTGTCGCGCCTGTCGCGTCACTTCCCGATCACGCCGACCGTCGAATTGCGGCCGGACGAGCGCGGCCAGTACTACCTGCTCTCGATCGCCGCCCACGACCGCACCGGCCTGCTGTACGCGATCGCCAACGTGCTGACCCGCCATCGCATCAACCTGCACACCGCCAAGATCATGACCCTCGGCGAACGCGTCGAGGACGTGTTCCTGGTCGACGGCGCCAACCTGAACAACCCGCGCGTGCAAGTCCAGCTCGAGACCGAGCTGCTCGACGCGCTGGCCATCTGACTTTTATTCTTTTTTTTGTGTTTGCCTTATGACCGAACCGCTCCGCCTGTCCAAACGTATGTCCGAACTCGGCCTCTGCTCGCGCCGCGAAGCCGATGAATGGATCGCGCGCGGCTGGGTAAGGGTCGACGGCAAGGTCGTTTCCGAACTGGGCAGCAAGGTGCTGCCCTCGCAGCGCATCACGGTCGAACGCCAGGCCGCGGCCGAGCAGTCCAAGCGCGTGACGATCCTGATCAACAAGCCGGTCGGCTACGTCAGCGGCCAGGCCGAGGACGGCTACACGCCGGCGGTGGCCCTGATCAAGCCGGAGAACCGCTGGGCCGAGGACCCGTCCGACGAGAACTTTCATCCGACCCAGCTGCGTTCGCTGGTGCCGGCCGGCCGCCTCGACATCGACTCGGTGGGCCTGCTGGTGCTGACTCAGGACGGCCGCATCGCCAAGCAGCTGATCGGCCAGGACACCAGCATCGACAAGGAATACCTGGTGCGGGTCCAGTACACGCGGCCGGGCAAGCTGCCCGACAGCGACCTGAAAAAGCTCAACCACGGCCTGTGGATGGACGGCAAGCCGCTGCTGCCGGCCAAGGTGCGCTGGCAGAACGAGGACCAGCTCAGCTTCACCCTGCGCGAAGGCAAGAAGCGCCAGATCCGCCGCATGTGCGAGATGGTCGGCCTGAAGGTCATCGGCCTGAAGCGCGTGCGCATCGGCCGCGTCAAGCTGGGCGAGCTGCCGCAGGGCCAGTGGCGTTACCTGCGGCCGGACGAGCAGTTCTGACGTTCGCGCCTGGGCACGGGGCGCCCACCCTGCGCCCCACCGTTTTCATGTTGGTAAACTTGTCGGATGACTAAGGACATTCGCAGTCTCGCCGTTGCAACACTGCAATGTTTCTTGAGGGCATTGCCTGTACGAAATGTGCTATAGTCATCGGCCAGCGCATTCCCGCGCGCGTTCGATTCCCCCAGTTCCCCGACCCCATGCGTACGATCACCCGCGCAGGCCTGGCCCTGCTCCTGCTTCCCCTGCTGTGCGGCCAGGCCGCGGCCGCCGCGACCCCGACGTATAACTTCTCGCCGGTCAACCAGTACAACCTGCAGGTCTCGGCCAGCTTCTGGAATCCGATCGTGCGCTACGTGTCCAGCAAGAGCGGCGTGCACCTGAACCTGAAGCTCGGCCGCACCTCGGCCGACACCACCAGCTTCGTGCTGGCCAAGGAAGTCGACTTCGCGTTCACCAATCACCTGTTCAGCCCCGAGCGCAGCAAGATGGGCTGGACCGTGTTCGGCCGCCGCAACGCCGAGCCCGTGCGCGCCCAGATCGTGGTGCCCGTCGATTCGCCGGTGCGGCGATTGAGCGACCTGGCGAACAGCATCGTGGTGTTTCCCGGCCCGGAAGCGCTGATCGCCTACAAGGTGACCTACGCCCAGCTGCTGCGCCAGAACGTGCCGGTCACGGTCGCCTTCGCCGGCAACATGGACGCCGCCTTCACCCAGTTGTTCAGCGGCCGCGCCAAGGCCGCGGGCGCGAACTCACAGCTGGTAGAGAACTACAGCGGGCGCGAGGACCAGCGCTTTCGCGTGCTGTGGAGCTCGGCCCCGTTCAACGACCTGGCGCTGATGGCCTCGCCGCGGGTGCCGGCCGAACAGGTGCGCGCCGTGGCCGACGCCTTCCTCAACATGCACCGCGATCCCGAGGGCCGGCGCATCCTGGAAGCGGCCGCCGAACTGGTGCACGCGCCCGAGCCGCTCTCGTTCGTCGCCGCCGGCGACGCCGACTACGCCGCCTACCGCAGCTTCTACCAGGCCGCACCGGCCGAACTGCGCTAGGCGAGCGAGCGATGTTCCGGCGCCTGCACCTCATGCTGTTGCCGCGCTCGCTCGTGGGCCGCGTGTTCACGCTGTTCGCGCTGAGCATGCTGGTCTTCGTCGGCGTCGGCCTCGGCATCTTCTACCGTCACCAGTTCCTGCAGCATATCGAGGAAACCCAGGACGGCGCCTATACCCTGGTCGAAGTCGCCTCGCGCGCGGTCGAGGACAGCGCCGTGATCGGCGACTACGACACCGTCAAGCGCACCCTGTCGACGATGATGGTGCAGTCGCCGTTTCGCAGCGCCGCCTTCATCGACCTCGCCGACGGCGTGATCCGGGTCGACGCCCCGGCCACCGACTATCACGCTTCGGCGCCGGGCTGGCTGACGCGGCGCGTCGGACGCGAGCTGTTCGACGTCAACCGCGTGGTGGCGGTCGGCGGCAAGGACTACGGTGTATTGCGCCTCTCCTTCGACGAGCGCAAGCTCGCCTCGCAGCTGTGGATCCTGCTGCTGCAGTCGGCCGGCCTGGCCGCGATCGCCCTCTCGATCAGCCTGGCGCTGGCGCGCTGGCTGCTCAAGCGCTGGCTCGAGAACCTCGGCCGCCTGCGTTTCCACGGCGACGAACAGGCCGCGGCCGCCGAGGCGGCGCTGAGCGCCAGCGCCCCGCGCGAGATCCGCGAGGCGATCCTGGCGGTGAACCGCAGCGCGGCCAGCATGCGCGACCAGTACGGCCAGCGCATCGCGGCCCTGATGAATTCCCTCGTCCAGCACAAGAGCGCGCTCGACCAGGCGGCCATCGTGTGCGAGCTCGACCGCGAAGGCCGCATCACCGCCGTCAACGAGCAGTTCGTGCGCCATTCGGGTTATGCGCGCGAGGAACTGGTCGGCGCCGAACTGGCGCTGGTCGGCGTGCCGCTGGCCCAGGCCGCGCACGGCTGGACGCCCTCGTGCGACGTCTGGAACGGCGAAGTGGCGGTGCCGGCGCGCGACGGCGAACGCCAGTGGCGCCGCACCATCGTGCCTATCTTCGACAGCAACAAGCAACTCGAGAAATACATCTGCATCGACTTCGACATCACCGAACGCAAGCAATTCGAGGACGCGATCGTCGACAACGCCAAGTGCCAGGGCCTGATCGCCCGTCTCGGCCGCAAGGCGCTGGAAGCGGGCCCGCTGCAGGAACTGTTCGAGATGGCTGCGGCGGTCGCCTGCGAAGGCCTGGGCGTGCGCCACGCGGCCCTCTTCGGTTTCGACGCCGAGGCCGGCGCGGCGGTGCTGCAGGCCGGCGCCGGCTTTCCGGCCGAGGCGGTCGGCGCCCGCTTTGCCCACGTGGCCGGTCCCGGCTCGGCCGAGCAGCTGGCGCGCTGGAGCGCCGCCCTGCTCGGCACGCGCGCCGCCGGCAGCGGCATCGAGGTCTTCATCGTCTGCAGCGACCGCCTGTACGGCGCGCTCGGCGTGTATGCGCCCGAGCAGCGCACCTTCCAGGAACAGGAGGACGGCTTCCTGAACAGCCTGGCCAACATCCTGGCGACCGCGATCGAGCGCGAAGACGCGAAGAACCGCCTGACCTACCTGGCCCAGTACGACGCGCTGACCGGCCTGCCGAACCGGCATCGCCTGGCCGGCTGCCTGGAGGATGCGATCGCCGCCGCCGCCCGCTGCGGCCACCGCGCCGGCGTGATGTTCATCGACCTCGACCGCTTCAAGAGCGTGAACGACATGATGGGCCACAGCGTCGGCGACGAACTGCTGGCCCAGGCCAGCCGCCGCCTGCAGGACTGCGTGGGCGCGGACGACGTGGTGGCGCGCCTGGGCGGCGACGAATTCGCGGTGGTGCTGCCGCGCCTGGCTGCGCTGGCGGACGCCGAGGCGACCGCGGCCCGCATCGTCGAGGCGCTGGCGCGCCCCTTCGTGCTGCAGGGCCAGCAGCTGTTCGTCTCGGCCAGCGTCGGCATCGCCGGCTACCCCGAGGACGGCGCCTCCGCCTCGGCCCTGCTGAAGAGCGCCGACACGGCCATGTACGGCGCCAAGAACAGCGGCCGCAACAACTACCGCTTCTACCTCGCCGAGATGCATGCGAACGCGGCCCAGCGCCTGCAGATCGAGACCGACCTGCACCTGGCGCTCGAGCGCGGCGAGTTCGAGCTGCACTACCAGCCCAAGCTGCGCCTGGACAGCGGCGCGGTGAGCGGCTTCGAGGCCCTGCTGCGCTGGCGCCATCCCGAGCGCGGCCTGGTGTCGCCGCTCGAGTTCATCTCGATCCTGGAAGACACCGGCATGATCCTGCCGGTGGGCGAATGGGTGATCGGGGAAGTCTGCCGCCAGCTCGGCGAATGGGCCGTCACGCTCGACCACGTGCCGCCGGTGGCGATCAACCTGTCGGCGCGCCAGCTGGCCCAGGCCGGCCTGCCCGAGACCGTGGGCACGATCGTCGCCGCGGCCGGGATCGACCCGCGCCTGCTGGAATTCGAACTGACCGAATCGATGCTGATGACCGACCCCGAGGCGGCGGTGGCGATCCTGTCGCAACTGAAGGCCCAGGGCATGCGCCTGTCGGTCGACGACTTCGGCACCGGCTACTCGAGCCTGGCCTACCTGAAGCGCTTCCCGCTGGACGCGCTGAAGATCGACCGCACTTTTGTCCGCGACCTGCCGGCCGACAGCGACGACGCCGCGATCACCAAGGCCGTCATCAGCCTGGCGCACAGCCTGAACCTGAAGGTGGTGGCCGAGGGCGTCGAGACGATCGGCCACGTGCGTGCGCTGGAAGCCTACCAGTGCGACGAGATCCAGGGCTACTACGTGAGCCGCCCGCTGCCGCCGCATGCCTGCGTGGCGCTGTTGGCGGAGCGGGTGCAGCGGGCGGCCTGAGAAGCGAGCGTCTCAGGCCGCGATGCCGGCGCGCGTCTCTTCCGTCTTGGCGGGCGCGGCGCGCAGCTTCGGCTTCTTCTTCGCGCCCTTCTTCGGCTTGCGCCGGAACTTCAGCCACATCACGATGCCGGTCACGAAAAACACCAGCGGCGCCAGGCCGGCGATGCTGATGAAGGCCTTGCCGGCGTTGCCGAAGGCTTCGCCGCTATGCAGCGGGAACAGCGCGCCCAGGAAGCGGTCCCCGGCGCTGCCGCCGAGCGGATCGGCCACGCGCAGCACCGCGCCGTCGCCCGCGTCGATGCTGACGCGGGTCGCGCCCGGCCCCTGGCGCAGTTCGCCCGGCTGGCGCACCCGCACTTCGTAGGGCGCCTGCGCGCCCGCCGGCAGGCTCACCCGGCCGACGCGCGCCGCCGGAAAGCGCGCCTGGGCCGCGGCCACCGCCTGCGCCACCGGGATCCGCGGCAGCGATGCCGGCGTCCGGTTCTCCGGCCTGGCGTTCGGCGTGACCGTGGCAACGGTCTCGACCAGCGGCGTGGTCCAGGTCGGCATGTTGAAATGCACGCCCGACAACCCCAGGAACAGCAGCACCGGCGCCAGGAAGAAGCCGGCCGAGCGGTGCAGCTGGAAACTGAAACGCGGCCAGTTGCCGCCGAAACGCACCTTGAGCGCATTCGCGACCGCCTGCAGCGTCATGCGCGGCCACCAGAGCACGATGCCGGTGACCGCCAACAGCGCCAGCGCCACGCCCTGCACCGCGATCACGACCTTGCCGCCCTCGCCGGCCAGCAGGTAGCGGTGGAAGTGAAACAGGGTCGGCATCAGGAGCGGCCGGCTCAGGCCGGCCTCGCCCCAGTTGCGCTCGCCCAGCACCGTGCGCGTGGCCGGATCGACCATCACCTGGCGCGTCACCGGCTGGCGCCACAAGGACTGCGCTTTCCCCGGACGGTACCAGGCCACGTAGACGTCGCCGGCGCGCTCGGGCAGCTCCAGCATGTTCGGCTTGCCGTAGCGCGCATCCGCCGCCAGCGCGTCGTGCACCGCCTGCACCTCGGCTGGCGCGACCCGCAGTGCCGCGCCGGCGCGCTGTCCAGGCGGCGGCGCCACCTGTAGCAGGCCGGGATTGAGCACGGCGTCGAGTTCGTGGATCCAGCTCAGCGCGCTGCCGGTGAGCCCCTGCAGGACGAGGATGGTGCCGAAGACCAGGCCGGCCCACAGGTGCACGGTGCGGAGTAAAGGTTTCATGCTGGATTCGGTCTAGATGAGAATAATTCGCAACGGTATTGTAATCGCAAATGTTAATCGTTATCATTTACGATTGTACATTGCATTTTGGCAAACCGTCACATCACCGGATCAAGAATGAGAACACCGAAGCCGCTTTCCCTCGCCGTCACCTGCTCGCTGATGGCCCTGCCCCCCGCCTTCGCCCAGGAAGCCGCGGACAAGCGGCCAACCGAGGAAAACAAGGAAGCGATGGCGTCGGTGATCGTGACCGCCACCCGCGGCGCCAAGGCGGTCGACAAGATTCCCGGCGCGGTGACGGTGATCGGCCAGCAGGACCTGGCGGCCCAGTACCAGATCGCCGACGACCCTTCGGCCGCGCTGGTGACCTTCGTTCCCGGCTATTCGCCCAGCCGCCAGAAGATGAGCTCGACCGGCGAATCGCTGCGCGGGCGCCAGCCGCTGATCCTGCTGGACGGCATTCCGCAATCGAACCCGCTGCGCGCCGGCATGCGCGAGGGTTATTTCGCCGACAGCGCGATCATCGAGCGCATCGAGGTCATCAGCGGCGCCTCGGCCGTGCAAGGCATGGGCGCGACCGGCGGCATCATCAACTACATCACCAAGTCGCCGCGCAAGGACGGCACCACGGTCGGCGTCAATGCGCGCGCCGCGACCCAGTTCCGGTCGGACAACCTCGACTGGAAGACCGGCGTCACGGTCAGCCACAAGAGCGGCGCCTTCGACCTGCTCGGCTACGCCAGCGTCCAGCGCCGCGGCATGAGCTACGACGGCCGCGGCCGGCGCCTCGGGATCGACAACGTCCAGGGCGACACCCTCGACACCCATGGCCACGACCTGTTCCTCAAACTGGGCCGGGATTTCGGCGACCAGCGCATCCAGCTGACCCTGAACCGCTTCGACCTGAAGGGCGACGGCGACTACCGCAACGAATCGGGCGTGCCGGTGGCAGGCATCCCGACCAGTTCGGTGCCGGGCAGGCCCGAGGGCTTGCCGCCCGAGAACAAGGTGCGCACCGCGAGCCTCGACTACCGCCACGCCGACCTGGCCGGCGGCGCCTTCACCGCGCAGCTCTTCAAGCACGACTTCGAGTCGCTGTTCGGCGCGACCCAGACCGCCACCTTCCAGGACTCGGCCCTCGACCCGACCCGCAAGCTGTGGGACCAGTCGCAGATCGTCGCCGACAAGACCGGCGCGCGCGTTACCTGGGTGCGTCCGGATGCCTTCGTGCGCGGCCTCGAAGCGACGCTGGGCCTCGACCTGCTGCGCGACCATTCGCTGCAACGCCTGGCGGCCACCAACCGCACCTGGGTGCCGGAACTGAAGTTCGAATCCCATGCCCCCTTTGCCCAGCTCGAATACGAATTCGGACCGGTGACGGTGCGTGGCGGGGTGCGCCACGAGAACGCGAAACTCGAGGTCGACACCTACACCACGCTGGCGGCCTACGGCAGCCGGCGGGTCGAAGGCGGCGCCACCGAATTCTCGAAAGCGGTGAAGAACATCGGCGCCGTCTGGCGCTTCGCCCCCCAGTGGTCGGTCTTTGCCGGCAGCTCGGAAGGCTTCGGCCTGCCCGACGCCGGCCGCCTGCTGCGCGAGGTGCGGGTCCCGAACCAGTCGGTCTCGAACCTGATCGCCCTGCAGCCCGTCGTCACCCGCAACAACGAGATCGGCGTCAACTGGCGCGGCGCCCGCGGCCAGCTCGGCCTGTCGCGCTACGATTCGCGCTCGAAGCTCGGCAGCGTGCTGCGCATCACGGACGGCGTCGGCGTCCTCGAGCGCTTGCCGGTGGTCGTCAAGGGTTGGGAAGTGAGCGGCGACTGGCGTCCCACGAAGGAGTGGTCGATGTTCGGCAGCTATGCCCGCACCGATGGTAAAACCGCGGCCACCCAGGGCGCGCCGCTCGACCTCGCGCTCGGCGCGCGCGCGCAGGGCCCGGACAAGGCCGTGCTGGGCGCCAACTGGCGACCGCTGGCCGGCGCCCAGCTGCGCCTTCAGGCGACCCACCTGTTCGACCGCCACATCAATATCGGCCGCCGGATCGGCGCCACCGACCTCGAAGAGAAATTCGAGGGCTACACCCTGGTCGACCTGGCGTCGAGCTTTGACACCGGCCATGGCCGCATCGGCGTGAGCGTCGAGAACCTGCTCGACAAGCAGTACGTGGGCTACTATTCGCAGGCGGCCGCCGCCACCGATGCCGGCAACACCTATGCCGGCCGCGGACGCACGCTCGCCGTGAGCTGGAGCCGCATGTTCTGAGCTTTTTTGTGTGGGTTCTCGAGCCCTGGGTTTTCGTAGGGTGGGTTCTTGAACCCACGCGGATTCACGGTTTGCAGGCCCGTCGCCAGGATCGCGCCCGATCGGCTGCATGTCGTGCCTCTCTCGCATGCCGGCCGACTGGCGGGCGTCATGACCGGTGGGTTCGAGAACCCACCGGTCATGACGCCCGTGCGACGCCGCGCCGCCACAGTCTCTCTCCTCTCCTTCCCCTGTCTTTCAGGATTGCATCTTGCGTTGTCGTGGCGTAGCATGCAACGCTTGCGCCGGCCATGGGCCGGGCGCGCGTTCAACGAGGAGATAAATTGAAAACGGAAATCCTGCCGTACAGCCAGACCCGCTCGTTCATGACGGTGGCGCTGATCGAATTGTGGGAGCGCTTCGGCTATTACGGCATGCAGGCGCTCATCGTGTACTTCATGGTGCAGCGCATCGGCTTCGAAGACAGCCGCGCCAACCTGGTCTGGGGCGCCGCCGCCGCCCTGATCTACGTCGCGCCCGCCATCGGCGGCTGGATCGGCGACAAGGTGCTCGGCACCCGCCGCTGCATGATCCTGGGCGGCATCATCCTGACCCTGGGCTATGCCCTGATGGCGGTACCGACCGAAAACACCTGGTTCCTGTTCTCGGCCCTGGGCGTGATCGTGGTCGGCAACGGCCTGTTCAAGCCGAACACCGCCAACCTGGTGCGCAAGATCTATGAAGGCGACGATTCCAAGATCGACAGCGCCTTCACCATCTACTACATGGCCGTGAACGTCGGCTCGACCTTCTCGATGCTGGCCACGCCGGCGATCAAGGACTACGTCAACGCCACCTACGGCAACGAACTGGGCTGGCACGTCGCCTTCGCCTTCTGCAGCGTCGGCCTGGTCGTCGGCCTGCTGACCGTGATGATGATGCGCGCCACCATCCGCCACGTCGGCTCCCAGCCGGACGAACTGCCGCTCGACATGGGCAAGCTCGGCATGGTGCTGGCGGGCGGCGTGGTCGCCGTCGGCCTGTCGGCCGTGATCCTGCAGTACCAGAGCCTGGCCCGTGCCTTCGTGTACGTGGCCGGCATCGTGGTGCTGGGCATCTTCGCCCACCTGATCAGGAAGAGCGTGCCGAGCGAGCGCGCCGGCCTGATCGCGGCACTGATCCTGACCCTGCAGACCGTGTTCTTCTTCATCTTCTACCAGCAGATGTCGACCTCGCTGGCGCTGTTTGCGCTGCGTAACGTCGACCTCGAGTTCACCGTGCTGGGCGCCCACCTGTGGACCTGGTCGCCGGCCCAGTTCCAGGCCCTGAACGCGATCTGGATCATGGTCCTCAGCCCGGTCCTTGCATGGATGTACGCGCGCGCCGGCCGCACCGGTTCGGATCTGTCGATCGCCGGCAAGTTCGCGCTCGGCTTCTCGGTCGTCGCGCTCGGCTTCTTCACCTATGGCTTCGCCGGCTCCTTCGCCGTCAACGGCCTGACCTCGTCGTGGATCATGATCGCCGGCTACGGCCTGTATTCGCTGGGCGAGCTGCTGGTGTCGGGCCTGGGCCTGGCGATGGTCGCACGCTACGTGCCGGCGCGCATGGGCGGCTTCATGATGGGCGCTTATTTCGTCGCTTCCGGTATCTCGCAGTACCTGGGCGGCGTGGTCGCCAACCTGGCCAGCGTCCCGCAAGGCATGACCGATCCGCTGCAGACCCTGCCGATCTACACCAGCCTGTTCAACAAGCTGGGCATCGCCGCCGTGGCCTGCACCCTGATCGCCCTGGCCGTGCTGCCGATGATGCGGCGCCTGACCGCCACCCACCACGCGCACCAGTAAGCGCGCGCTGATCGAAGGGCCGGTTCGCCGGCCCTTTTCTTTTGCGAACGATGTTGCGAACGAGAGCGACGATGACGATACTGACGACCGGCCGCCTGCGCCTGGAACCCTTCGACGACCGTCACCTGGACGGCCTGCACGCGATGAACCGCCTGCCCGAGGTGATGCGCTTCATCACGGGCAAGCCGGAAACGTTGGAGCAGACCCGCGCCGCGATCGAGATGATCAAGGGGCGCTGGGCGCAGTACGGCTTTTCCTGGTGGGCTTTCGTCGAACGCGGCGGCGAGCGCGTGATCGGCGCCGGCTGCATCCAGTACCTGGGCCGCGATCCGGCCAACCCGCACGAGATCGGCTGGCGCCTGGTGCCGGACAAATGGGGCCAGGGCTACGCATCGGAGGCGGCGCGGGCGATGGCCGGCTGGGCCTTCGAGACGCTGGACGCGCCCTTGCTGTGCGCGGTCTGCAAGCCGGAAAACCGGGATTCGGCCAGGGTGATGCAACGCCTCGGCATGCGTTACCGCGGCGAGGAGACCTGGTACGACAGCCCGCATGCGGTGTACGAGATGACGCGCGCCGAGTGGCTGGCGCGCATGGACACCGGGGCCGCGGCGGGCTAGCGCGGCGCCGTCACCAGCGCCAGCAGCGTGTCCGGGCTGACCGGTTTCACCAGGTAGTGGTCGAAGCCGGCGGCCAGGGCGCGCGCGCGGTCCTCGGCCTGGCCATAGCCCGACAGGCCGATCGCGATCGGCTGGGCGGCCTTGCCGGACGCGCGCAGCGCCGCCAGCACTTCCAGCCCATCCATGCCGGGCAGGCCGATGTCGCACACGACCACGTCGAAGTCCTGCGCCATCAGGGCCGCGAGCCCGCTCGTGCCGTCGTGGGCGGTCTCGACTTCGTGCCCTTCCATGTCGAGGAAGGCCTTCAGGGTTTCGGCGGCGTCGACGTTGTCCTCGACCAGCAGCACGCGGCTGCGCCCCGCGCCTTGCCCGGAGGCGACGGCATCGGCCGGCGGCGCGGCCTTGTCCAGCGGGCATAGCGGCAGGCGCACCACGAAGCGGCTGCCCTCGCCGAGTCCGGCGCTGTCGGCCTTTACCGTCCCGCCGTGCATCGAGACCAGGTTGCGCACCACGTTCAGGCCGACGCCCAGCCCCCCTTCGGAGCGCGCCAGCGAACGCGGCCCCTGGGTGAACAGGTCGAAGATGTGCGGCAGCACCTCGGGCGCGATGCCGGTGCCGTTGTCGCGCACCGAGACGATGACTTCGTGGTCCTCGACCGCGACGTCGACGTGGACATCGCCGCCGTCGCCGGTGTACTTCGAGGCGTTGCCGATCAGGTTGGTGAAGACCTGGGTCAGGCGCACCCGGTCGCCGCGCGTGCCGACCGGTTCCGGCGGCAGGTTCAGGAACAGGTGCTGGCCGCGCTCGCGGATGCGCGGCAGCACGGTCTCGAGGGCCTGGTCGATCGCGTTCGAGACCGCCATCGATTCCAGGGCCAGGGTGATCTTGCCGCTGCTGATGCGCGCGGCGTCGAGCAGGTCGTCGAGCAGACGCGCCATGTGGTCGACCTGGCGCCGGATGACCTTGGAAAAGTTCAACAGCTGGGGCGAGGCGTTCGCCGAGCGTTCCAGCAGCATCGACGACATGCTGATCGGCACCAGGGGATTACGCAGCTCGTGCGCCAGCATGGCCAGGAATTCGTTCTGGCGCCGGTTCGCGGCCTCGGCGTCGTCGCGCGAGCCCTGGGCGTTGATCGCGGCCAGCACCAGGTGCTCGTTGGCTTCGCGCAGGCGCTCGACGCTGCGCTCGAGGGCGTCCTTTTCGCGCACCGCCTCGCGCAGGCGCGCCAGCTCGTCTTCGAGACCGCCGATGTGGCGCAACAGCGCCGCCGTGTAGGCGTCCTGGCCGAGCGCGGCCGGGTCCGGATTCAGGGAACGCTGCATGGAGCCTTTGTCGTCTTCGTGAAACATTCCCTCGTCTCCTATTTGCCCGGCTGGCGTTGCAAGGGCCGCCCGGTCAGAATCCCGTCGAGGTCGGTCGGGTCATTGTCGATATCGAAGCCGTCGTCGGTGATCCGGTATTCGCGCAGGTCGTGGCTATGCCCGCTGCCGCGCACCTTGACGACGGACATGAACTTGCGCAGGCTGCCATCCACCTCGGCATAGCGCAGCGCGAGGATCGCGTCGGTCAGGTAAGAAATGTTCGATTGGCCAAAGCGCAGCTCGGTAAAGATGTCGTCCAGGCCGGCCGTGACGACCGTGGTCACGTCGTGCTTGGCGACCACGGCCAGCATGCGGAACACGGCCTGGCGCAGGTCGGCGTGGAACTCGGGCGCCACGAACAGCGAAAATTCCGACAGCGAGTCGATCACCAGCCGTTTCGCGCCCGTGCGCTGCAGGGTGTCCTGGAGCTCGTCGATCAGTTCGTCCACGGTCAGGTCGAGCATGCGGCTTTCGACCACGGTCACGTTGCCATCCTGCACCAGCTCCGCCAGCTCGGCATTGCGCAGGCGCGCCGTGCCCTTCTCGAAGAACATGGCGACGCCCTTCTCGCCCTGGCGCGCACCTTCCTGCAAAAACCTGGTGCCGAGGATGGTCTTGCCGGCGCCGGTCGGCCCCACCACCAGCATGGTGTGGCCCTGCGGCAGGCCGCCGTCCAGCAGCGCGTCCAGTCCCGGCGCCCCGGTCGGGATACGGCGCGGCGCGGCGTCGACCGGGTGGCCCGGCAGGCGGTCGGCCGCCAGCGGCGGCAACACGCGCGGATAGACGCGCAGGCCGTCGCCCGTGATACGGAAATTGTGCGAGCCGGCCAGGTGCGGATGGCCACGCATCTTGACCACGCGCAGCTTGCGCACCACGGTGCTCTGTTCGTGCGCCTGGGTCAGCGAAAACATGCCGTCGGCCACCGTCATGATCGGGTTGGCTTCGGGGTCGGCATGCATGTACTCGCCGATCAGGAAGGTGGTGGCCTGCCAGGTCGTCATCCGGGTGCCCAGCTCCTGGATGAAGTACTGCAGGTCGGCCAGGCCCTCGTTGCCGCTCCTGGCGGTCTGGACCACCGAGCGGAAGGAATCGACGAACACCAGCGAGGGCGAGAATGCCTCGACCTCGGCCATGATGCGCTCGAGCACGCCGGAAAAATCGCCCTGGCGCAGGGTTTCGCCGAGGTTCACGTAGCGGATCGCCGGGCCGACCTTGGCCACGTCGAAGAAGGAGAACTGCTGCTGGTAGCGCAGCATCTTCAGAGGCGGTTCGCCCAGCACGGTGAAGAACAGCGCGCGCCGCTCGGGCGTGGCCAGCGCGAACATGATCTGGTGCGCCAGCGTGGTCTTGCCGCTGCCCGGGGGGCCGGCCACCAGGTTGAACGAGAACTCGGGCAGTCCTCCTTCCAGGAGAACATCCAGGCCGGGCACTCCGGTACTCAACAGGCCCAAGGCTACTTTGTCGCTCATTTACTTCCGCTCCTGTTCATGCTTCTGCCCAACCCCGCCTTCCGTCGCGACGTGTAACAGCTGTTTCGTCAGCGCGTCCCCGATCAGGGCACGCAGCTGCGCTGTAAAAGTGTCAAGCAGGGCGGCATTGGCCTCCCCCGCATGCTCCGGTTCTGCCTCGTTCAGGGTTCTGGTCAGGGACGCGAACAGGTCTTCCACGGGCCGCGAGGGATCGCAGCGGCCCAGGAATTCGAACCTGGTGTTCGTCAGGCGCAGCGCCCGGCCGAAGAGCGCGCAAAAGCCGCTCTCGCCGATCAGCGGCGTCAATTGCTCGCCCAGCCGCAGCCAGGGCCGGACCAGCACCTCGACTTCTCGCCCATCCCGGGGCGCGTCGCTCTGTTTCCTTATGCCGGCATGATCCGGCCGCTGGGGCCGGTCGCCTTCTCGATGATCCATGCTTGCTGGTCAGCTGTCATTGTCGTTACGCAGGCCAGCCGGCTGGCTGGCTGATCCTTGATTATAGAGGCAATGGGGGCAACACGGGCAATTTTGACAGGCTGACACCGAAAGCGGAGAAAAACACCGGAATCCGTTTCACGAAGAAAAAAGGCGTGGCCGCAAGAGGTCGTCTACGACATAATGCAAAACAGCAATTGTTGTGCAATCGAGAAGAAAATGGGGAGAACATGAAGCATACGCTGGTTGCCGCCATGGTCGCGGCAGGAATCCTGATGACGGCCGGGACGCAGGCCGCGCCTGCGAAAGGCGCGGCCGATGCCCGCTTTGAAGCCATCTACAAGGCGGAATGGAAATGGCGCGTCGGCGAACGCCTCGCCAGCGACGAGAACGCGCGCGGCAGCGTGCGCGCCGAACTGCCGCGCGTCGACGCCAGGACCCAGCAGGCCCGCCTGGCGCACTGGCAGGGCGTGCTGCGCCAGCTCGACGCCCTCGACGCCGCCGCGCTGTCGCCTGGCGAGCGCATCAATTACCAGGTCTACCGCGCCCAGATCGCCGCTTTTGTGGAGGAACTGCGCTTTCGCGAGTACGAGCAGCCGGTCAATGCCGACAGCGCCTTCTGGACCGACGTGACCTATGGCGCGCGCCAGGGCTTCAACAAGCGCGAGGAGTACGCCAACTACCTGCGCCAGCTGGCAAGCTTCCCGCGCTATTTCGGCGAGCAGCTCGACAACATGCGCGCCGGCCTGGCGCGCGGCTTCACGCCGCCGAAGGTGACGCTGGCCGGGCGCGACGCCACGCTGGCCTCGGTGGTGGAGGCCAAGCCGCAGGATACCGTGTTCTTCACGCCGTTCAAGACCATGCCGGCCTCGATCCCGGCCGCCGAACAGGCGCAACTGCGCGAGCAGGCCGCCGCCGCGATCCGCGAGCACGTGCAGCCCGCCTACGCGAAGGCGCTGGCCTTCATGCGCGAGGAATACGTGCCGAAGGCGCGCGAGGTGCTGGCGGCCGAAAGCCTGCCCGACGGCAAGGCCTACTACCAGTCGAAGATCGTCGAGTTCACCACCACGCATCTCAGCGCCGACGAGATCCACCGCATCGGCCTGGCCGAGATGGCGAAGATCCGCGCCGAGATGGACGAGGTGATCCGCCAGACCGGCTTCACGGGCGACTTCGCGGCCTTCCAGGTTTTTCTCCGCACCGACCCGCGCTTCTACGCCAAGACCCCGGAAGAACTGCTGATGCGCGCGGCCTGGGTGGCGAAGAAATTCGACGCCAAGGCCGGCCAGTATTTCGGCTACCTGCCGCGCCAGCGCTTCGCGATCCGCCCGGTGCCGGACGACCAGGCGCCCTACTACACGGCCGGCCGCGGCGGCCCCGGCGTCTACCTGGTCAACACCTACAACCTGCCGGCGCGCGCGCTCTACAGCCTGCCTGCCCTGACCCTGCACGAGTCGGCGCCCGGCCACGCCTTCCAGATGCCGGTCGCGCTCGAGCAGAAAGGCGTGCCCTCGTTCCGCCGCGCCTACATCTCGGCCTTCGGCGAAGGCTGGGCCCTGTATACCGAGCGCCTCGGCACCGAGATGGGCATCTACGAGACGCCCTACGAGGTGTTCGGCATGCTGAGCTACCAGGCCTGGCGCGCCTCGCGCCTGGTGGTCGACACCGGCATCCACGCCAAGGGCTGGACCCGCGAGCAGGCGCAAGCCTACCTGCGCGCCAACACCGCGCTGTCGGACCACGAGGTCACGACCGAAGTCGACCGCTACATCTCCTGGCCGGGCCAGGCCCTGTCCTACTACCTGGGCCAGATGGCGATCATGGAAGCGCGCGCGAAGGCAGAGAAGGCGCTGGGCGAGAAGTTCGACATCCGCAACTTCCACGACACCGTGCTGCAGCTCGGATCGGTGCCGCTGCCGGTGCTGAAGGACCGGATCGACCGCTTCATCGCGGAGGGTGGGAAGAGCCCGTATCCGAAGGAGGCGTGAGCGGCAATGGGCGGTTTTCGTAGGGTGGGCACCTGTGCCCACGCGGGATCACCGCCTGCATACCGTCCACGCGGGTGGGACTATCACTCATGATCGCTGGCCGGCCGGCCGCGAGACAGCGTGGACACAGGTGTCCACCCTACAAAACCTCGGTGTCATACGGTGGGGACAAGTTCGTAGGGTGGGTACTTGTACCCACCGGTTTGAGCCTTTGAATATCGTACTCGCATCAAGTCCGCTGGTTTGCCGATCGTGAGACCGCGTGGGTACAAGTACCCACCCTACGCTCAACTACGCAGCCAGGCCAGCGCCGCTTCGACATCGTCGTAGAACACCCGGTCCTCGCCCTCGAAGAAGGCGATCCGCGCCAGGTAGGCGATGCGCGTGCCGGGCACGACGATCGCGCGGCGCAGCGCCAGGTCGCCGAGCTGGCCGTCGAGTTCCTGCTGCATCAGCGCGATGTGGGCCTCGGGCGCGGTCATGCCGCGCGCGTCGTACAGCACGCGGCGCAGGCCGGTCTCGCGCGCCAGCGCCAGCATGCGGTCCTGGCACAGGCGCAGCCCCGCTTCGGTCATGTGCCGCGGCGGCACCACCAGCAGCACATCCCCCGCCACCTCGACCCGCAGATCGGACGTCTCGATCATTCGAACACCTTGAGCTTGAACTGCACCGAAACGCCGCCGTAGAGCCGGTCCTTGTAGCTCGGGATGATGCCGATGTTGACCCCGAACCGCTCCCAATCGTGGGTCAGGGTCGGGATCACGGCCGGGAACCAGCCGCCGCCGCGCATCCGCGGGTAGCCGTCGAACAGGGCGAGCGCCGCGCCCAGGCGCAGCGGGCCCAGCGCATACGGCTGCCAGATCACGCCGGCGTAGTTCGACCACGCACGGTCGCTGTTATGGAAGCGGCCGAGGGTGGCCGCCATCGTGCCCGAGAACCGGTACTCGGCGGCCAGGCCCTTGTTGTTGCCGTTCAGGCCATCGTCGCTGTCGAAATGGCCGGTGAGGAAGCCGGAATCGATCCAGAATGCGCTCTCCGGCGCGGCCTCGATCTTCGTGAAGGGATGCGCGGCCTGCGCCAGTGGCGCGGTCAGCGGCAGGGACAACAATACAATCCTCGATACGCCAGCAATCAATCGTCGGCTCCCGCATCGAGGCCGGGGAACATCACCTCAGTGAAGCCGAAGCGGGAAAAGTCCCTGATGCGCATCGGGTAGAGGATGCCGAGCAGGTGGTCGACCTCGTGCTGCACCACGCGCGCATGGAAGCCTTGCGCCTCGCGCCGGATTGGATTGCCGAACTGGTCGACGCCCTCGTAGCGCAGGCGGGTGTGGCGCGGCACGCTGCCGCGCAGGCCGGGCACCGACAGACAGCCCTCGAAGCCCTCTTCCATCTCGTCGGACAGCGGCGTCAGCACCAGATTGAGCAGCACCGTCTCCGGCACCTCGGGTGCGTCCGGATAGCGCGCGTTGCGGCGGAAGCCGAAGATCACCAATTGCAGGTTGACGCCGATCTGGGGCGCGGCCAGGCCGGCGCCGTTGGCGGCATGCATGGTGTCGAACATGTCGGCGACCAGCGACGCGAGTTCCGGCGTGCCGAACGCGCGCACCGGCTCGGCCACGCGCAGCAGGCGCGGGTCGCCCATCTTCAGGATCTCACGTACGGCCATGGCCGTTCTCCTTTGCCAGCCCGGCCAGGAACTCGGCGAAGCCGGCGGCGGTTTCGGGGTGTTTCAGGCCGATCGCGGCGGTCGCCTGGAGGTAGCCCAGCTTCGAGCCGCAATCGTAGCGCTGTCCCGCGTAGCGGTAGGCCAGCACGCGCTCGGCCTGCATCAGCGCCGCGATGCCGTCGGTGAGCTGGATTTCGCCGCCGCTGCCCGTCCCCAGGTTTTCCAGGTAGTCGAAGATCGCGCCGGACAGCACGTAGCGGCCGACCACCGCCAGGGTCGAGGGCGCCTCTTCCGGCAGCGGCTTCTCGACGATGCTCGAGACCAGCTCCAGGTCCTGGCGATAGGGCGCGGCGCTGACGATGCCGTACTGGCGGGTTTGCGCGCGCGGCACGTCCTGCACCGCCAGCAGGCTGCATTTCTCGTAGGCGTACCGTTCGGTCATCTGGGCCAGCACCGGCTTGCCGCCGCCGGCATCCATGAAGTCGTCGGCCAGCAGCACGGCGAAAGGCTCGTTGCCGACCACCGGACGCGCGCACAGCACCGCGTGGCCCAGGCCCAGCGGCGCCGACTGGCGCGTATAGATGCAGGTGACGTTCTTCGGGATCACCTTGCGCACCACGTCCAGCAATGCCTGCTTGTTGTGGGCTTCCAGTTCGGACTCGAGCTCGTAGGCCTTGTCGAAGTGGTCCTCGATGGCGCGCTTGTTGCGGCCGGTGATGAAGATCATCTCGGTGATGCCGGCCGCCACCGCCTCCTCGACCGCGTACTGGATCAGCGGCTTGTCGACGATGGGCAGCATTTCCTTCGGCTGCGCCTTGGTGGCGGGAAGGAAGCGGCTGCCGAGGCCCGCGACCGGAAACACTGCCTTGCGAATCTGCGCCATGTTGCTCCCCTTCTTGCGGTGTTATTGGTTGGCCTGGCCCAGCAGCGCCAGCAGGCCGGCTTCGTCGAGCACCGTAACGCCCAGCGCCTCGGCCTTCTCCAGCTTGCTGCCTGCCTCCGCGCCGGCCACGACGTACGAGGTCTTCTTCGACACCGAGCCCGACACCTTGCCGCCGGCCGCCTCGATCAGGGCGCCGGCCTGGTCGCGCGACATGGTCGGCAGGGTCCCGGTCAGCACGAAAGTCTTGCCGGCCAAGGCGCCCTGCGGCGCCGCTTCCTCTGCCGGCAGCATGTCCAGCAGTTCGCGGCGCAGGCTCGACAGCGTCATCAACGCCTCGCGGTTGGCCTCGATGCCCATCCAGCCTTCCAGCGACGCCACCAGGGCTTCGGGCAGGCCGAACACGCCGAACACCTTCAGGAAGGCCAGGTCTTCCAGCGTGCGGCCGTCGAGCAGCTGGCGCGCGCGCGGTTCGGTCAGCTTCGGAATGCCGAGCGCGGCGAGCAGCTGAACCTCGTCCAGGCGCTCGCGCAGCGCCGCCTTCGGCGGGTGTTCGCCCTGCGGCGCGACGCCGGTTTCCAGCAACGCGTCGAGCGCGATCTGGTTCTTTTCCTCGGCGAAGAAGTCGGCGATCGCCTCGGCCACGGTGCCGCCGATGTCGGGCAGCACGCGCAGCAGCGCGGCGGGCGCGCGACGTACCAGGGCCAGGGAACCGAGCCAGTCGGCCAGGGTCTTCGCCGTCGATTCGCCGACGTGGCGGATGCCGAGCGCGAACAGCAGGCGCTCGAGCGGCGGGCGCTTGCTGGCCTCGATCGCGGCCAGCAGGTTGTCGGCCCACTTGGTCGCCACCTTGCCCTGTTTTACGGCGGGTTTGGCCAATTCAGGCGTGGCGCCGTCGCGCTCGTCCGCGAGGCGCTTCATCTTGAGCAGGTCGTCGAGCGTGAGCTTGTACAGGTCGGCCACGCCGTGGATCAGGTTGCACTCGACCAGGCTGTCGATGTAGCGGTCGCCCAGGCCTTCGATGTCCATCATGCGGCGGCCGGCGAAGTGGCGGATCGCTTCCTTGCGCTGGGCGGCGCAGGTCAGGCCGCCCGAGCAGCGCGCCACCGCCTCGCCCTCTTCGCGCACCACGTGCGAACCGCACACCGGGCACTGGCTCGGCAGCGTGTAGACCGCCGGCTCGGGCGCCGGGCGGCGCTCCAGCACCACCGACAGCACTTCCGGAATCACGTCGCCGGCGCGGCGCACGATCACGGTGTCGCCGACGCGCACGTCCTTGCGCCGCACCTCGTCCTCGTTGTGCAGAGTGGCGTTGGTGACGGTCACTCCGCCGACCGAGACCGGATTCAATCGCGCCACCGGCGTGATCGCCCCGGTGCGGCCGACCTGGACGTCGATCGCCGACACCACGGTCAGCGCTTCCTCGGCCGGGAATTTATGCGCCAGCGCGAAACGCGGCGCGCGCGAGACGAAGCCGAGCGCGCGCTGGTCCGCCACGCGGTCGACCTTGTAGACCACGCCGTCGATCTCGTAGGGCAGCGCCGGACGCTTTTGCCCGATCTCGCGGTAGTAGCCGAGCAGGCCCTCGCAGCCGCGCACCACCGCGCGCTCCTTCGAGACCGGCAGGCCGAGCCCCTCGAGCCAATCCAGCACGGCCGAGTGCGAAGCCGGCATCTCGGCGCCTTCCAGCAGGCCGACGCCATAGGCGAAGAAGCGCAGCTTGCGCTGGGCCGTGATGCGCGCGTCGAGTTGGCGCAGGCTGCCGGCCGCGGCGTTCCTCGGGTTGGCGAATTCCTTCTGGCCCGCCTCGCGCTGGCGTTCGTTGAGGCGCTCGAAGTCCTGCTTGAACATCAGGACTTCGCCGCGCACCTCGAGCACCGCCGGCACGTCTCCCCCGTTCGGGTCGCCATGCAGGCGCAGCGGGATCACGCGCACCGTGCGGATGTTCGCCGTCACGTCCTCGCCGGTGTAGCCGTCGCCGCGGGTGGCGGCCTGCACGAACACGCCGTTCTCGTAGCGCAGGCTCATCGCCAGGCCGTCGAACTTCAGCTCGGCCGCATAGTCGACCTGGCCCGCATCCAGTCCTTCGCGCACGCGGCGGTCGAAGTTGTCGATGTCTTCATCGGAAAAGCCGTTGTTCAGCGAGAGCATCGGCACCGCGTGGGTCACCTGCCTGAACTCGGGGATCGGCGCGGCGCCGACGCGCGAGGTCGGCGTATCGTTCGATATCGCTTCCGGGTGCGCCGCCTCCAGTTCCTGCAGCTCGCGGAACAGCTTGTCGTACTCGGCGTCGGGAATGGTCGGCGCGTCGAGCACGTGGTAGTTGTAGATGTGGCGGTTCAGTTCCTCCACCAGCCACGCCATGCGTCCGAGATAGTCCTGCGCTTCGCTCATCGGGGCCTCAGCTGAACAGGCGCAGCGCACGCGTGGAGCCGGCCGGGATGTCGGCCGCTTCCATCTCCTGGTAGAAGTCCTTCACCTGTCCGGCGATCTCGTCCAGCGTGGCGTCGAGCAGCGGCTGCTCGAAGTCGTCGACGATGGTCGCGTCCAGGCGCAGCGCCAGGTCCTTCGCGCACTTGACCATGGCGCCGAAGCCGTCGCGGGCCGGGGCGACGCAAGGCACGTCGAGCAGCAGGGTCAGGCGGTCGGTGTTCTCGGCGCCGAGATTCACGTTGGTCGACAGCGTGAACAGCGTCCCGCCGGCGCCGTCGGGCATCGCGAAGCGGCCGCTCGGGCCGACGTCGAAGCCGGCGCTTTCCAGCGCGCCGATCAGGGTCGTCATCGCCCACGCCGCGCCGTTCGAGCGCAGGTTCACGCCCAGCTGGGCGTCGTGGCCCGCGACGAACTTGTGCAGGGTGCGCGCTTCGCTCATCACCTCGATCATGTCCGGCACGTCCGGCTCGGCGCCGATCTCGTCGGCCACCGCGCGCAGGCGCGTGACCAGCTCGGAATATTCGAGTTCGTTCAGGGCCGTGGTGCGGGTCGCCATCTGGACGCCGGCCTGCAGCTCGGTGTAGACGCCGCCGTGGACGATCGGCTCCCACTCGCCGCTCACGGCCAGGCCGACGAAGTGGATCGGCTTGTTGCCGACGCGGCGCAGCTTGAGCAGCGAAGGCAGGATCTTGTCGCCGCGCGCGGCGCCTTCGAGCTTCAGCGGGATCATGCAGTCGATCAGCGGATCGACCAGCTTCTCGGCCGCTTCCGAAGGCACGGGGGCGGCAGGCGCGGCCGCGGCGCCAGCCAGCGGCGCCAGCGGCTCGGCGGCGGCGGATGCGCCGGCGCCCGCACCAGTAGCCGAACCCGCGGCCGCACTGGCGACCGCGCCGGTGACAGGCGAGACGGCAGGAGTCGTGCCGGCGGCGGACAGGTCGCCCACGGACTCGGGGTTCGCCGCCGCGCCATAGCTCGGCTCGACCGCTTCGGCGCCGGGCATGCCGACGTCGAGCACCGGTTCCTGGCGGTCGCCGCCGGTCGCGCCGGTGCGCATCAGGATGTCGTCATGGTCCGACGCGAAGGCACGCTCAACGGTTTTTCTCGCCTTGTACTCCTGCCACTTGTTGTAGGTGATAACGCCGACGACGAATACGCCGCCCGCCGCGATCAGGCTCATTTGGAAGTCTGTCATGCTGCTTGTGCCTCTTGTGCGAAGTTCGCGGCGGACTCCATGTCCACCGCCACGATGCGCGATACGCCCTGCTCCTGCATCGTCACACCGATCAGTTGATTGGCCATCTCCATCGCAATCTTGTTATGGGAGATGAAAAGGAATTGGGTATGGTCCGACATGCGCTTGACCATGCGGCAGAAGCGCTCGGTATTGGCGTCGTCCAGCGGCGCGTCGACCTCGTCCAGCAGGCAGAACGGCGCCGGGTTCAGCCGGAACATCGAGAACACCAGGGCCGTCGCCGTCAGCGCCTTTTCGCCGCCCGACAGCAGGTGGATCGTGGCGTTCTTCTTGCCCGGCGGCTGGGCCATGACCTGCACGCCCGAGTCGAGGATCTCGTCGCCGGTCATCACCAGCTTCGCCTGGCCGCCGCCGAACAGGATCGGGAACAGCTCCGAGAAGTGGTTGTTCACGCGATCGAAGGTGTCCTGCAGCAGTTCGCGGGTTTCCTTGTCGATGCGGCGGATCGCGTCTTCCAGCGTGGCGATCGCCTCGTTCAGGTCGGCGTTCTGCGAATCGAGGAAGCGCTTGCGCTCGGTGGCGGTGGCCAGTTCCTCGACCGCGGCCAGGTTCACCGCGCCCAGCGCGGCAATGGCGTTGGTCAGGCGCGTCACCTCGCCCTGCAGGTACTGCGGCTTCATCTCGGGATTGAGTTTTTCCGCCAGCGCCTTCTCGTCGGCGCCGGTGGCGGCCAGCGCCTCGGCGAACTGCTCCTGGTTCAGGCGCGCGGCCTGCTCCTTGAGCTGCATCTCCGTGATGCGGTCGCGCTGCGGCTGCAGGCTGCGCTCGTTGCCCATGCGCGACTCCTCGGCATGGCGCAGCTGCTGGGCCACCTGGTCCAGTTCGTGGCGCGCATCGGCCAGCGCCTTTTCCTGGTCCGTCCTGCGCGCGAGCAGTTCCTGCAGGCCCTCGTGGGCGGTGCCGGCTTCCAGGGCGGCCAGTTCGGCCTTGCCCGATTCCAGGCTTTCGGCCACCTGGGCCGCCTGTTGCTGCGCGGTGGCGATGCTGCGCCGCAGTTCCTCGATCTTCGCGCGGCCGGTCTTCTCGGCGAACAGCGCCTCCTGGGCGCCGCGTTCGAGTTCGCGCAGCTTGTCGCGCGCTTCGCTGAGGGCCGCCTCGCGTTGCAGGAAAGCCGTCTGGCCGTCCTCGTGGCTGCCCTGCAGCTCGGCCAGCTCCATGTCGAGCTCCTCGAACTCGGCCTCGGCGTTGGCCTGCACCTCGCGCTGCTCGGCTTCCTGGGCGGCGATCTCGAGCAGGTCGGCGTTGATCTGGCTGCTGCGCTGGCTGAAGCGGGCCTCGATCTCGCCCTGGCGCACGACTTCGATCTGCAGCGCGTGCACTTCGCGCGTGAGGGTGGCGACGCGTCCGCGCGCATCCTGCAGGCGGCGCTGGAGGTCGGTGACGGCGGCGTCGGCGCGGGTGGCGCGCGAACGCGCCTCGTCCAGCAGCAGGGCCTGGGCGCGCAACTGCTTGCCCAGGTTCTCGATGTCGTGCTGGCGCGCCAGCATGCCGTCCTGCTCGGCATCGGCGGCGTAGAAGCAGACGCTCGACTGCGACACCACGTGGCCCTGGCGCGTCACGAAACAAGCGCCCTGCGGCAGGCGCGCGCGCTGCGCGAACGCGGTCTGCGCATCGTCGGCGGCGAACACCAGGTGCAGCCAGTCGTTCAGCACGCCGCGCAGGCCGGGGTCGTTCAGCTTCAGGAGGCCGGCGAAGGGCTTCAGGCCGGGCGCTTCCGCGGCGGCCGGCGCCGCCGGGGCCGGCGAATACATCGCCAGGCGCGCCGGCGGCGCGTCGGAGAGAAAAGCGCGGGTCCAGTCGATGTTCGACACTTCGAGCGCGCCGGCGCGTTCGCGCAGCACGGCCTCGAGCGCGGTCTCCCAGCCCTCCTCGACCTGCACCTGCTTCCACAGGCGCGGCAGCCCGCCCAGCTCGTGCTTCTGCAGCCAGGGCTGGACCTTGCCCTGGGCCTGGACGCGCTCCTGCATGCCCTTCAGGGCCGACAGGCGCGCCTCCAGCTGGGCGTTGGCCGTGCTCTCGGCGGCCAGCGCCGCCTGCGCTTCGCGGCGCTCGGCCTCGACCTGTTCCTGGCGCTCGCCCGCCTCTTCCAGCAGCATGCTCTGCTCTTCCAGGGCCTGCTGTTTCTCCTCGAATTGCAGGCGCAGGTTGGCCAGCTGGGTGCTGTCGGGCGGCGCCAGGCCGTTCTTTTCCTGTTGCAGGCGCTCGCGCCGGCTGGCGAGATTGTTCAGGATGTTCGAGGCATTGCGCCCGTGCGCCGCGGACAGTTCGATGCGCTGCTGGACCTGCATGATGCGCGCGCGCGATTCGTCCGCCTTGCGCTGCGCTTCGCGCCAGGCCGCGTCCAGTTCCGGCAGGCGCTCGCCCGCCGCTTCCACCGCGATCTGGGCTCCTTCCGCGCGCGCCGCCAGTTCCTCGACGTTGAAGGTCGCTTCCTGGATCTGCTCCTCGTACTCGGCCGCCTGCGCCAGCCATTGATCACGCTGGGCCGCCAGCGTGCCGAGCTGGTTCTGCAGGCGGGTGCGCGACTCGACCACGAACTTGATCTGCGCTTCCAGGCTGCCGATCTCGGAATTGGTCTGGTACAGCGCGCCCTGGGCCGTGTGCAGGCGGTCGCCGACGGCGAAGTGGTGCTGCCGCAGGTGCTCCAGTTCCAGCTCGACGTTGCGCAGCTTGGCGGTCTGCTCTTCCAGGCTGTTCTGGGCCTCTTCCATCTCGCGGAAGTAGCGCTTCTGCTCGGCCTCGGCCTCGTTCTTGCGCAGCAGCCAGAGCAGCTTCTGCTTTTCTTCCTGGTCTGCCTGCAGCTGGTGGAAGCGGTTCGCCACCGCCGCCTGGGCTTCGAGCTTTTCCAGGTTGGCGTTCAGTTCGCGCAGGATGTCCTCGACCCGCAGCAGGTTCTCGCGCGTGTCCGACAGCCGGTTCTCGGTCTCGCGGCGGCGCTCCTTGTACTTAGAGACCCCGGCCGCTTCCTCGAGGAAGACGCGCAGCTCTTCCGGGCGCGACTCGATGATGCGCGCGATCATGCCCTGGCCGATGATGGCGTAGGCGCGCGGCCCGAGGCCGGTGCCGAGGAAGATGTCCTGGATGTCGCGCCGGCGCACCGGCTGGCCGTTGATGTAGTAGGTGGAGGTGCCGTCGCGCGTCAGAGTGCGCTTGACCGCGATCTCGGCGTACTGGCCCCACTGGCCGGCCGCCTTGCCCATGCTGTTGTCGAACACGAGTTCGACCGAGGCGCGGCCCGAGGGCTTGCGGTGGGTCGAGCCGTTGAAGATCACGTCCTGCATCGACTCGCCGCGCAGTTCCGAGGCTTTCGATTCGCCCAGCACCCAGCGTACGGCATCGATGATGTTCGACTTGCCGCATCCATTCGGGCCGACGACGCCGACCAATTGACCAGGCACCTGGAAATTGGTGGGATCGACGAAAGACTTGAATCCCGACAATTTAATGGAGGATAGGCGCACCTTGCTTCGGCTACTCGGGAATCGTTAAAGAATGCATCATACCACCTGTCGCTTGCATTTCGGCCAAGTTTGGTCTATGGCGGACACGGCAGGCAAGCGCCGGGGCGGCGGCATTCTACAGAATATTAACGAAATGAAATAGTGGGCGCGGGCCGTGCAGAATTCAACTGGCGCCCTGGAAGTGGCGCACCAGGGCGGTGACCAGCACCACGCCCAGGAACAGCAGCTTCACGCCGGTCGCCACCTTGCGTCCGCCCAGCAGCGTGCGTGGCTGTCTGGCTGCCGCGATGGCGGCGTCGCGCTCCGCCCTGTCGTCCGGATGGACGTAGCTGTCGTCCAGGCTGCGCAGGGTCTCGAAGTCGTCGTTGCGCACGCGCGCGCCAAGCTGGGCGGCCAGCGCGATCATGGCCTCGGCCAGGGGCTCGCCGGGATTCTTCGCCCACAGTTCCTCGTCTTCGCAGACGATGACGTCGCGCTCCTCGCCGAGCGCGGGCATGTAAAGCTGCGCGCCCTCGCTGCCCGGCAGGACGGCGAGCTTGCCGTTCATCCTCGCCAGCGCCTGGCCGAGCTCGTCCTTCGGGATGGGCCGCGGCTTTCCCGACTCGGTGCGTACGATGTAAAGGTAGTAGCCCATGCTGAATGTGCCCGGTAAATCGACCAGGACATTCTAGCAGTACACCCTTGCCGTTCAGGCCAGCGCCGACAGCGGCGCCGGGTCGTTGACCGCCTCGCGCATCGCCTCGGTCAGCACGCGGCCGACGACGCCTTCCATCGCGACCAGGGTGACGCTGCCGCTGCGGAAGGCCTCGACCAGCTTTTCGGCCGGCAGCGAAAAGGCTTCCTGGCGCGGGCCAGTCGAGAAGATGAAGAGCGTGCGGCGCGGGCTGACCCAGGCCAGCTTGACCTTGCGCACGCTGCCGTCGGGCTCGGCGAATTCGAGGCGCATGCCGCGCTCCAGGTCGTCGACCTGGCTGCTCGCATCGTCCTGGTCCGCCGGCTCGTCCTGCGCGGCCGCGGCCTGCTCCTGGGCGATGCGGCGCAGCGCGTCCTGCTGGGCCGCTTCCACCGCCAGTTCCAGCTGGCGCTCGGGCGAGAGTTCGAGCGGCGCGCGCACGATCTGCAGGTGGCATTCGGCCAGCTCGGCGAAGAACTGCAGGCGGTCGGCGTCCTGCCACTTGATCGCATCGAGCCACTTGTTCAGCGTGGTCAGCAGCGGCGGCAGCTTCGCGATCAGGGCCTTTCTCTGCTCCTGGGTCGCCTTCGGCTTCACGGTCCAGACCAGGTCGTCCATGGCGCGGGTCGCGTTGTCGACCGCGCCCGGGCGCTCCTCGTCGATCAGGTGGGCAAAGGTCAGCACGTCGACCCAGCGGCGTTCGAGGAACTGCGACACCACGGCCACCAGGGCGCCGTCGCCCAAGCGCTGCTCGACGGCCCGGCGCGCCGAGCGCGCCGCCACCGTCTGCTTTTCGATTTTGGTGGCGCGCGCGATCGGCTGGGCGATGGCCGCCTCGGCGGCCCGCTCCTCGGCCGCCAGCTCGGCCTCGACCTCGGCCACCGCCGCGGCAAAGGCCTGCGGCTCGGCGCCCGGCTCGCGGCCGATGCGGTCGACCCCGCGCCGCATCGCCTGCACGACCGGATCGTCCTGGGCCTGGCGCTGCTCCCAGCCCATGCGCGAGAGCAGGTCGATCATGCGCCGCGCCGGATGCATCTCCTCGAAAAAGAAGCTCTGGTCGAGCAGGGCCGCCTTCAGCACCGGCACCTGCAGGAAGCGGATCAATTCGCGCGTTTCAGGCGGAATGCTCTCGTCCAGCAGCACGGTCTCGAAGATGCGCGAGAGCAGGTCGAGCGTGTTTTCCTCGCCGCGCGACAGGCTGCCCTGGGGCAGGCTTTGCTTCAGGCGCGGCAGGTAGAACACCTGGTGCGGGGCAGCGCCCGTGCCTGCGCTGGCGCCTGCCATAGCGGCCGGCGCCGGCGTACCCGGCGCGGCCAGCTCGATCGCGGCGAGCAGGTCGAGCAGATTGCCGGCATGCGCCTGCGGCGCGCCCGGCTGGCCGGACAGTCCGGCGGCCACGAGTACCTGAGCGCTCGCGGCGGCGCCCGCAACCGGCGCCACGAAGCCGGCCGCCGGGACCGCGCCCGCCGCGCCTATCGTAGCCGGACCACCCGGAACCGCGGCCGCCAGGCCAGGCGCCGCGGCGCTACCCTGCCCCGCCACCATGAACAGCGGCACACCGGCCGGCGCAGCGCCCGGCGCGACAACTCCGGCGGGCGCGACGCCTGCCGGCGCCAGCACGCCCTGGCCCGGGCCGGCCTGCGGCGCCACCCGCGCGAACGGCTGCCCGGCCGGCGCCGCCGGCTGCTCCGTCGTACCGCCGGCGCCAGCGTCAGCGGGCGCGGCCATGGCGAAACCGGCCGCGGCGCTCGGGCGCCAGCCGCTGCCCTGCGGCATGTGCGGCAATTCCGGGACCAGGGGTGCCGCCGGCTCGCCCTCGGCATCTCCCAGCAGCTTGCGCAACTGCTGGGCCAGCGCCGCGTCCATGCCGGAGCGCCGGGCGCGCGCCGCCGCCGTGTCGTCGGTCTTGCGGATGTGGAAGCGCTCGCGCGCCTGCTTGCCATGGGCGCGCAGGGTCTTGTCGGCCGCCTCCAGCAGTTCGCCCAGGTCGAGGAAGAGATCGGGCCGCAGCAGGGGCAGCAGCAGCTCGTGCGAACCTGCATCCGGTTCGAATTCGCACCAGGCCTCGTGCACCGCGGTCAGGAAGACCTCAGGGCGCAGCGGATTCTGGTTCGGACGCAGCACCTCGCGCCCGAGCAGCAGGCCGAGGCGCACGCACAGGCTGGCCAGCACTTCGGAGTGCGCGATCTCGAACGGACGGCACAGGGCGCCGAAGGCAACCCGCGTGTCCATGACCTCCAGCGGCACCAGGCTCAGATCGTCCAGGCCGGCGGTCGGAGCCCTGGCCGGGACCAGCTCGGCGCCCGCCTGCTCGAGCGCGCGCTCGAGGGCCTGGCCCGCCAGGTGGATGAAGGCGTAGGAATTGCTCTTGAGGAGATTGCCGGCGCGGGTGCGCCGGTAGACCAGCTGGGCATCGTTGCCGGCCGTGGTCATGTCGAGCAGGACCGTCGCCAGCCGGTTGACCATGCCGCCCAGCTGCTCGCCCGCTCCGCTCGCCGCCGCACGGACGAGGTCGAGCAGCACCTCGCGCGGCGGCGCGGGGAGCGAGCGGGTGCTGGATGTCTCGGTACTAGCGTGGGCCATGGTGAAATCCTTCGGCAGGCGGGCGCCATCCCTGCCATTGTTACACATTATTGCCACATGGCAATAGCGGGATGCCGGAAACCGCGGCGTTTCCTTGTGCGCGCGTGCGGCAGCCCTGCGGCGTCCCGGGCCTGAGTATCTTAACGGCATCTTTTCTGTTGAGCTTAGACAAATTCGCGACATTTCCTTTCCCTAACATAACAAGGTCAAGCAAAGTCCACCCCATCCCCACCTCGCCAGGAGCGCCTCATGAAGTTCATACGCCAACTCGACAGCCGGCTGAAAATCCATGCCGCGTTTGCCCTGCTTTATGCCGTCTTCGCCGCGCAGATGCTGCTGGCGACGCCGGCCGGAAGCTCGCCGCTGCGCGCCGCCGTGGTGCTGCCGCTCGCCGCCGGCCTGGGACTGGCGGTGGCGCTGTCGCTCTGGCTGGCGCGGGAAACGACCCAATCGCTGCGGGAAGCGGCCCAGCTGGCGCGGCGCCTGCTCGACGGCGACCTGCGGGTGCGCGCCGAGAACGTCCAGCCGGGCGAAGCCGGCAAGCTGATGGACGCCCTGGCCGGCCTGGGCGGCAAGATCGCGGCGATGGTGGCCGAGGTACGCGCCGGCGCCGAGCAGATCGGCAGCGGCAGCGGCGAAATCGCCAGCGGCAACCTGGACTTGTCGAACCGCACCGAACAGCAGGCCGCCTCGCTGGAAGAAACGGCGTCGTCGATGGAGGAACTCACCACGACCGTGCGCCAGAACGCGGAGCATGCGCACCAGGCCAGCAGGCTGGCGATCTCGGCCTCGGAAGTGGCGGTCAAGGGCGGCCAGGTGGTGCTCGACGTGGTCGACACCATGGCCTCGATCAACGACTCGTCGAAGCGGATCGCCGAGATCATCGGCGTGATCGACAGCATCGCCTTCCAGACCAACATCCTGGCACTGAATGCCGCCGTGGAGGCGGCGCGCGCCGGCGAACAGGGACGCGGCTTCGCGGTCGAGGCCTCGGAGGTGCGCAGCCTGGCCCAGCGCTCGGCCGCCGCGGCCAAGGAAATCAAGGCGCTGATCGACGACTCGGTGGCCAAGGTCGACGCCGGCAGCGCGCTGGTCGACCGCGCCGGCAAGACGATGGAGGAAGTGGTCGGCAGCGTCAAGCGCGTGACCGGCATCATCGCCGAGATCGCCGACGCCAGCCTGGAACAGACCGCCGGCATCGAGCAGGTGAACGGCGCGATCGCCGCGATGGACCAGGCCACCCAGCAGAACGCGGCCCTGGTCGAGCAGTCGGCCGCCGCCGCCGCGTCGGTGCGCGTCCAGGCCACGGCGCTGGGGCGCGCCACCAGCGGCTTCGTGCTGGCCGAGCCCGCCGTTTCCAGGGCCGCCGCCAGCCCGGCGCCGGCGCGGATCGCTGGCAAGCCGGCGCTGCGTCCGGTGCCGACGCCGCGCCCTGCCGCCGCGGCCGCTGCCAGGACGGCGCGGCCGGCGCGGCGCAGCCCGGCCAAATCCGACGCGGACTGGGAAGAGTTTTAAAGAGTTTTAATTTGAACGCGCGAATTAGATTGAACTATGCGGGGAAATGGTTATTTTTAATGTGTAGGAGTCTTTCCTACACGGACTCTGGCGATCATCCGATACCGGTTCAGCAGTATGGATCGCATGATTGCACTACCGAATCAACTGCTCACTTATCTCAAAGAGCAGTTGTTCGGCGAGTAAATGTAATTCAACATTGAAAGGAATAATCATGGCCTCGAATCAAAAACGCACGCAAGGCGGTACCCCGGAGCAGCACGCGGAAGCCGGTCGTCAGAGCCACAAGAACGACGGAAACAAGCAATCCGGTTCGGGCTCGGGTTCGCGCTCGGGCTCGGGTTCCGGCATGCGCGGCGGCACGCCTGAGCAGCACGCCGAAGCCGGCCGCCAGAGCCACAAGAACGACGGCAACAAGCAGTCCGGTTCGGGCTCGGGTTCCCGTTCGGGCTCGGGTTCGGGCATGCGCGGCGGCACCCCGGAGCAGCACGCCGAAGCCGGCCGTCAAAGCCACAAGAACGACAACAAGCGTTAATTCGCTTGCCTCCGTCTGCTGACGCGACGGCGGACGCATAAAAGCCCGGGACGCTCATGCGCACCGGGCTTTTATCATTCCTGGTTTCTTTTTATCGGCTTCTTTGTATCGGTTTCTTTTTCCCGATTTGCGGAATATATCGACATTTGCAAGAAGCGGGAAATATGCAAATATTTTATTGTCGAGTTAACTCGACTGCAAATATTATTTGCATGAAATGATTACCAATAAAATGTTCCGGAATTGGCGCACCGTTTCCCCGGCTCGCAAAAAGGCTTGCTGCAAGCGGCACTGCCCTGTCCAACGCGTAGCGGCGATAGCGCCAATAAAAAAAGGCCGACAACGGCCTTTACCGCCGAAGCGGTGACAGCCGTGCCGGCCGCGCGGGACGCTCCTTCAGATATTGCGCAGGATCGCTCCCTTCGGCGGCGCGAAATCGGCAACGTCGTCGATCATGCGCGCGGTCTTGGCGTCGCGCGAGTTCAGGTGCAGGTCGGAGTACTGGTGAATGGCCCACTGGTCCGGCGTCAGCTCGATGTGCCTGCGCAGGATGGATTCGGTGCGCGCGTCGTCGGCGCGCAGGCCCTCGACGATGATGTTGAGCGCATCGGGACGCGAGCCCGGGGACGCGGTCGCGTGCGACTTGTGCACCATGAAACGCGCCGTCTCGCTGGCATAGCGCCGGGTGCCGGCCAGGTACATGATGACGGCGATCGAGGCCACCGCCCCGCCGTTGTACATCACGAACTCGACAGGCGAGTTCGACAGGAAGTTGTACAGGCACAGCCCGTCGCTGACGTAGCCGCCGTTCGACTGCACCAGCACGTGGGCCCGCTCGATCCCATCCTCGGTCATGTGGCCGACCGCCTCGAACACCCGGTGCACCATGTCGCTGTTGACGTCGCCCGACAGCGTGAACCAGGCTTCCTTCTCGTGTTTGGTTTGATCTTCGCTCATAGTCTTCTTACCCGAAAAGTGACGGCCCCAGTGTAACAAATGGAGCAAAAAGCCCGCGCGCATGCACGCCAACGGTGCGCAGGCCTCTGCCTGCATCCAAATGGACCCGAGAAACCGTAGCGAGCGGAAGGAGTGTCGCCTGAGAAGCGCAGCTGTACTTGAGTACAGCGAGCATCGTAGGGTGACAATCCGACGCGCAGTAGGTTTATCGGGTCCATTTGTTGACAGCGGTTCAAGGCTCGCATATTCTCCGGGGTCTTGACCGGGAGAGCGCAGCACCACGCTGCCGCCGAAGGGGCATCACCCGAAAACTCTCAGGCAAAAGGACCGGTCAGGGGTCGGCGCGCGATGCGGGCCGGACCAACTCTGGAGAGCGGCCCGGCGAACAGACCGGCCCACCGAAGGGGCAGGCGGACATCCGCTATCTCTCAGGTACCAAGGACAGAGGGGCGCGCAGCGCACGCAGGGCCGCACCGCGGCGGCGTGCCGCTCCCTTATACTTCTGCCCTGAGGACACCATGACGCTCAAAGCGACCCCGCTCAATTCCGCACACCGCGCACTCGGCGCCAAGATGGTCGATTTCGGCGGTTGGGACATGCCGGTCAACTACGGTTCGCAGATCGAAGAACACCACGCCGTGCGCAGCGACGCCGGCATGTTCGACGTCTCGCACATGTGCGTGGTCGACCTCGAGGGCGCCAATGCGCGGTCCTTCCTGCGCGGCCTGCTGGCCAACAACGTCGACAAGCTGCAGACCCCGGGCAAGGCGCTCTACTCGGCCATGCTGAATCCCGAGGGCGGCGTGATCGACGACCTGATCGTCTACTTCTTCCGCGAAGACTGGTTCCGCCTGGTCGTCAACGCCGGCACCGCCGAGAAGGACGTGGCCTGGATGCGCCAGCAAAACGACGCCACCAACAGCGGCCTGGCGATCACCCAGCGCCGCGACGGCGAGAACGCGATCGCCCTGGTCGCCGTGCAGGGCCCGAACGCCCGCGCCAAGGTCTGGCAGGTGCTGCCCGAGGCCCAGGCCGCCACCGAAGCCATGAAGCCCTTCAACGTCGCCATCGTCGCCGACACCGCCTTCGGCGAAGCCATGGTCGCGCGCACCGGCTACACCGGCGAGGACGGCTTCGAGATCGGCGTGCCGACGGCCCAGGTGGAAAACCTCTGGAACGCCCTGGTCGCCGCCGGCGTCAAGCCGGCCGGCCTCGGCGCACGCGACACCCTGCGCCTGGAAGCGGGCATGAACCTCTACGGCCAGGACATGGACGAATCGGTCAACCCGCTCGACGCCGGCCTGGGCTGGACCGTCGACCTGGCCTCGGAACGCGACTTCATCGGCAAGGCGGCGCTGCAGGCGAAAGGCCAGCAAACCCAGTTCGTCGGCCTGATCCTGCGCGAAAAAGGCGGGATCCTGCGCGCCCACCAGAAGGTGATTGCCGCCTCCGGCAACGCCGGCGAAATCACCAGCGGCACCTTCAGCCCGACCATGCAGCAGGCGATCGCACTGGCGCGCGTCCCGATGGACGTGCAGGTCGGCGACACCGTGCACGTCGAGATCCGCGACAAGAAGCTGGCCGCCTCCGTGGTCAAGCTGCCATTCGTGCGCAACGGCAAAGTGCTGGCCGCCTGAATCGAACATCCCAGTCTTATAATTACGCCTCATCCCAACCAGGAGCCCCCTAAATGAACATCCCAGCCGACCTGAAATACACCGAGTCCCACGAGTGGGTCCGTCTCGAAGCCGACGGTACCCTGACCGTCGGCATCACCGAATACGCGCAGGACGCCCTGGGCGACATCGTGTTCGTCGAACTGCCGCAGGTCGGCAAGGCCTTCACCGCCGGCGACGACGCCGCCGTGGTCGAGTCGGTGAAAGCCGCCAGCGACATCTACGCGCCGGTCTCGGGCACCGTTACCGCCGTCAACCAGCCGGTCGCCGACGCCCCGGACTCGATCAACCAGGACGCCTACGGCGCCTGGCTGTTCAAGCTGCAGCCGAGCGACGCGAATGCGATCAACGGCCTGATGGACGCCGACGCCTACGGCAAGACCACCGATCATTGATCACCGTAGGGTGGGCGGCATAGCCGCCCACCCTACGTACCGGCGCCACCCCCGCACCACCACATTCCAATCCCACGGCGCTTCCCGCGCCAGCTCTTTTGGCCTCTACCATGACCCGCACCAGCCTCACCCAACTTGAAGCACGCGACGCGTTCATTCCGCGCCATATCGGTCCCTCCGAATCCGAACAGGCAGCGATGCTGTCGACCCTCGGCTACGCATCGCGCGCCGCGCTGATCGACGCCGTCGTCCCCGCGAACATCCGCCGCAAGGACGTCCTGGACCTGGGCCAGTTCGTCGAGCCGCGCAGCGAAGAAGACGCGCTCGCCACGTTGAAGGCGCTGGCGTCGAAGAACAAGGTCATGAAGTCGATGATCGGCCAGGGCTACTACGGCACCCACACCCCGAAGGTCATCCTGCGCAACATCTTCGAGAACCCGGCCTGGTACACCGCCTACACCCCGTACCAGCCGGAGATCTCGCAGGGCCGCCTGGAAGCGATCCTGAACTTCCAGCAGATGATCACCGACCTCACCGGCATGGGCATCGCCAACTCGTCGATGCTCGACGAAGGCACCGCCGCCGCCGAAGCGATGACGCTGCTCCAGCGCGTCGGCAAGTCGGCCTCGAAGGTCTTCGTCGTCGCCGACGACGTGCTGCCGCAGACCCTGGAAGTGGTCCAGACCCGCGCCAAGCCGATCGGCGTCGAAGTGCGCGTCGTCGCTGCCGCCGACATCGAGAAGCTGGAAGAGTCGTGCTTCGGCGTGCTGCTGCAATACCCGGGCGTGAACGGCGAAGTGCGCGACTACCGCGCCGCCGTCGAGCACCTGCATGCGATGGGCGCGATGGTGGTGGTTGCCGCCGACCTGCTGGCCCTGACCATGCTGGCCGCGCCGGGCGACTGGGGCGCCGACGTGGTCGTCGGCAACAGCCAGCGCTTCGGCGTGCCGCTCGGTTTCGGCGGCCCGCACGCCGGCTACCTGGCTACCCGCGACGAATACAAGCGCAGCATGGCCGGCCGCCTGGTCGGCGTCACCGTCGACGCGCAGGGCAACCAGGCCTACCGCCTGGCGCTGCAGACCCGCGAACAGCACATCCGCCGCGAGAAGGCGACCTCGAACATCTGCACCGCCCAGGTGCTGCTGGCCGTGATGGCAGGCATGTACGCGGTCTACCACGGCCCGGAAGGCCTGAAGCGCATCGCCCAGCGCGTGCACCGCCAGGCCGCGATCCTGGCCGCCGGCCTGAAGTCGCTCGGCGCCGAGGTCCTGAACACCACGTATTTCGACACCCTGACGGTCAAGGGCGACGCGCAGGCGCTGCACGCCGCCGCCGAAGCCGCCGGCGTCAACCTGCGCCGCATCGACGACCAGCACGTCGGCGTGTCGCTGGACGAGACCACCACCCGCGACGACCTGGCCCTGCTGTTCGCTATCTTCGGCAATGGAAAAACCGTGGACATCGACGCCCTGGACAGCGACGTGCAGGACGCCTACCCGGCCGCTCTGGCCCGCACCAGCGCCTACCTGACCCACCCGACCTTCCACCGCTACCACGCCGAGCACGAGATGCTGCGCTACCTGCGTTCGCTGGCGGACAAGGACCTTGCGCTGGACCGCACCATGATCCCGCTGGGCTCGTGCACCATGAAGCTGAACGCGACCTCGGAGATGATCCCGGTCACCTGGCCCGAGTTCTCGAACATCCACCCGTTCGCGCCGGAAGACCAGACCGTCGGCTACCGCGAGATGATCGCCCAGCTGGAAGCCATGCTGTGCGCCGCCACCGGCTACGCCGCGATCTCGCTGCAGCCGAACGCCGGCTCGCAGGGCGAATACGCCGGCCTGCTCGTCATCCAGAAATACCACGAATCGCGCGGCGAAGGCCACCGCAACGTCTGCCTGATCCCGTCGTCGGCGCACGGCACCAACCCGGCCTCGGCCAGCATGGTCGGCATGAAGGTCGTGGTCACCGCCTGCGACGAGAACGGCAACGTCGACCTGGCCGACCTGAAGGCCAAGGCCGAGCAGTACAGCCGCGACCTGGCCTGCGTGATGGTCACCTACCCGTCGACCCACGGCGTGTTCGAGGAAGGCATCAAGGAACTGTGCGAGATCGTGCACCAGCACGGCGGCCAGGTGTACGTGGACGGCGCCAACATGAACGCGATGGTCGGCGTGGCCGCGCCGGGCGCGTTCGGCGGCGACGTCAGCCACCTGAACCTGCACAAGACCTTCTGCATCCCGCACGGCGGCGGCGGCCCCGGCGTCGGCCCGATCGGCGTCGGCGCCCACCTGGCGCCGTTCCTGCCGAACCAACTGTCGACGGGTTATGTCCGCAACGAAGCCGGCATCGGCGCGGTCAGCGCGGCGGCCTACGGCTCGGCCTCGATCCTGCCGATCTCGTGGATGTACATCGCGATGATGGGCGCGGAAGGCCTGACCGCCGCCACCGAGACCGCGATCCTGAACGCGAACTACATCGCGCGCCGCCTGGCCCCGCACTACCCGGTGCTCTACACCGGCCACGACGGCCTGGTCGCGCACGAGTGCATCATCGACCTGCGTCCGCTGCAGGACAAGACCGGCATCAGCAACGAGGACGTGGCCAAGCGCCTGATGGACTTCGGCTTCCACGCCCCGACCATGAGCTTCCCGGTGCCGGGCACGCTGATGATCGAGCCGACCGAGTCGGAATCGAAGGCGGAACTGGATCGCTTCATCGAGGCGATGATCACCATCCACGCCGAGATCGTGAAGGTCGAGCGCGGCGAGTACGACAAGATGGACAACCCGCTCAAGGGCGCCCCGCACACCGCGGAAGTGGTCACCGCCGACGACTGGCAGCATACCTACACCCGCGAGGTGGCGGCCTTCCCGGTGGCGTCGCTGCGCAAGAAGAAGTACTGGCCGCCGGTCGGCCGCGCCGACAACGTCTACGGCGACCGCAACCTGTTCTGCGGCTGCGCGCCGATCAGCGATTACGAATAATTTGCGCTGACCTGATGTGACGAAGCCCCGCGGCGCGCAAGCGCCGGCGGGGCTTTTTTTTATGGGAATCGTAGGGTGGGCGGGTCCCCCGCCCACGCGGTGATAGCCGGCATCAAGATCGTCGAGCCCGATACCGGAGGCGCTAGCAATCGACGCGTGGGCGGCGAAGCCGCCCACCCTACGGTCAATCGCGCCGCGACGCCAGGTGCAGATGCGGCCGCGCGTGCTTGCGCCGGTCCGGGCCGCCCGGCGGCAGCGCGCCAGCCTCGGTCACCAATTGCGACCAGTTGCGCACCGCGCTCTGCTTCTCGTGCTTCTCGGGCGCCGGCGGCGGCGCCGCCGTCACCGCCTCGTCCAGCCGGAACGCCGCCACCGCCCGCGACAGCGTCAGGGCCTGCATCTGCAGGGTGCGCGCCGCGTCCGCCGCTTCTTCCACCAGCGTCGAGTTGCGCTGCGTGACCTGGTCCATCTGCACGATCGCCTCGTTCACTTCGTTCAGGCCGCTGGCCTGTTCGGCGCTGGCCGAGCTGATGCGGCTGACGATGTCGCCCACCTGCTGCACCGACATGGCGATGGTCGCCATGCTGTTGCCGGCCTGGGCGGCCCAGGCGGTGCCGCCCTCGATCTCGGCCACCGATTGCGCCACCAGTTCGCGGATCTCGCGCGCCGCCGCGCCGGCGCGCAGCGCCAGCGAGCGCACGTCGCTCGCCACCAGGGCGAAGTCGCGCCCGCCCTCGCCGGCGCGCGCCGCCTCCAGCGCCGCGTTCAGGGCCAGCGTGCCGGTCTCGTTGGCGATCGCGTCGATCTGGCCGACGATGTCGCCCACGCGGCGCGCGCTGCCCTTGACCGACTCCATGGTCGTCACCAGCCGGTCGACCACGCTTTCGCCCTGCTGGGCCACGCTGGAGGCCGAGGCGGCCAGGCGGTTCGCGGCCTCGGCGCTGTCGGCGGTCTGGTTGACGGTGGCGGCCAGCTCCTGCATCGAGGTGGCCGTGTGTTCGAGCGAACTGGCGCGAAACACCGCGCGCGTGGTCAGGTTCAGGTTGCCCAGCGCAATGTCGCGCGAGGCGCTGCCGATCGAGCGCGCCGATTCCAGGATGGTGCGCAGCGTGAAGTTCAGGTTGCGGATGCTGGCGTCGAGCGCGCGCGAGGTCTCGGCGATCTCGTCGTTGCCGTAGACACGCTCCTTGACGGTCAGGTCGCCGCTCGCCAGGTCCACCGCCGCCGCCCCGATGCCGCGGATCTCGGCCAGCAGCGCGCGCCGCACCGCCATCGTGATGCGCAGCGACACGCCCACCGCCAGCAGGATCACGCACGGCATGGCCCAGGTCATGACGCGGAAATCGGCGGCCGCGCTGTCCGAGGCCGCGCGCGACAGCGCCTGCTCCATTTCCGACAGCTCGGTCAGGCGCTGCGCGACCACGGCGAAGGCCTTGTCGGCCTTGCTCATGGCGTTGGCCCCGATCGACTGGTCGTCGCGCACGATCTCGAGCACGTCGCGCACGGCCGCCGTGTACACGCGGTAGGCGTCCACCGCCTGGTCGACGTAGCGGCGCTCGGCGCTGCCGGCCCGGGTCATGCGCGCCACCCGCGCCAGGCCGCTTTCGGTGACCGCGTGCTGGCGGTGGATCTCGCGGATCAGCGGCTCGATCCGCTTCTTCGGGAAGCTCCCGGCGATCCAGGTCTGCAGCTGGTAGACCTGGGCATGGCCGCGCTGGGCCGCCACCACCAGCTCGTTGGCGGCGCGCATGTGGGCCGCGCGCTGGTGGACGATGACTTCGAGCGAATCGTTCTGCCGCACCATCGCATACCAGGCGCCGCTCGAGAGCAGCACCAGCAGCAGCAGCACGACCGCCGGCGCCAGCAGCAGCTTGGGGCCGATCTTCAGACGGGCGAGCATGATGGGACGGCGCAGGTGGGGGATGGGAACACGGCCGGGCCGGCCGCGGCTAGGATGAGCGGGATGATCGTCATAAGGGCCCTCGATGTCGGCAACGCGCAAAATTTCTTCAACGCATTTGACCAATCTACGGCATCGCCCCGGCCGCGCTCTTGCGCGAAATCAAGACCATTCCCGCCCCGGCGGTCGACTTCGCATCGTGGACAATTGCTCTCAGAGCGTTACACTAGCGCCATGAAGATCGCCGTCCACCTGGCCCGGCACCGGCGCCTGCTGGCGCTGTGCGGGCTGTCCCTGTTGCTGCACCTGCTCGCCCTGGCCTGGATCGGGCCGCGCCTGGTCGTCGCGCAGCGCGACGCGGCCGGGGGAACGATCGCCCTGCGCCTGGCGGACGCGGCGCCGCCGGTCCCGGCCCAGCCGCAAACGGCCGCCGCGCCGGCCTTGCCGCCTGTGCCTGCCACGCGGCGCGCGCCGGCTGCGCCACCCGAAGGCGCGGCGCCGCCGCCTTCCCCTGCCCTGCCGCCGCTGCGGCCACTGCTGCCCGCGCCTTCGGCGCCGCCATCCGCGGGCATGCCGGCATCGGCGTCGGCATCGGCAAGCGCTGCCCCGGCCGGCGCCGTGCCGCAAGGCATGCCCGGCCGCTACCTGGTGCGCATGCCGCCCTCGGCGCGCCTGCTCTACAGCGTCAGCCGCATCCGGCCCGGCCGTCCGCCGGCCAGCGAGGGCGAGGCGCAGATCGTCTGGGAAGCCGAGGACGGGCGCTACCAGTTGCGCGTCGAGGGCGTGCTCGGCTTGCTGGAAAGCGAAGGCGGCGGCGACGACGCCGGCATCGCGCCGCTGCTGGCCAGCGAACACCAGGACGACGGCAGCGACCGCATCACCCGCTTCGACCGCGCGCGCGGACGGATCGCGTTCGACAGCGGCGCCGGCAGCGCGCCGCTGCACCTGGGGAGCCAGGACCAGGCCTCGGTGCTGATGCAGCTGGCGGGCATCGGCCTGGCCCAGCCCGAGCAGATGCAGGACACGGTCGAGATCGTGGTCGGCGGTCCCGACGGCGCCGGGGTCGCGCGCTTCCAGGTCCTGGGAAGCGAGCAGCTCGCGACCGGCGCCGGCACCCTGGCCACGGTGCGCCTGGCCGAACTGGCCCAACCTGCCGGAGCGCGCCGCGCCAGGCTGGAACTGTGGCTGGCGCCCGCGCACGACTGGATGCCGGTGCAGCTGCGCGTGACCGCGCCGGACGGCAGCGTCGCCACCCAGGTGCTGACGCGGATCGAGACGGCGCCGGCGCCTGCGCAAGCCATGTGAACGGGCCTAGAAGGTCATCTCCAGCGTGGTGCGCAGCTTGACGCTCTCCGGATAACGCCAGGCGCGCGTTTCCGTCGCGCCGCCGGGATCGGTATAGCTCGGCCCGAAAGCGTTGTCCTCGCCGAGCAGGTTCGACAGCACCGCGCGCAGCTGGAGCGCGGGTGTGAATTTCCATACCGCGTAGGTCTCGAGGTCGGTCCGCGCTTCCGAGTAGAAGCCGCGGTTCGCCGCCACCCGGACGACGCCGCCCCGGCGATGCGCGAGGCTGGCGCCGGCCGACAGCGCGCCGCGCTTGTAGTCGATGCCGAGGTTGGCGCTCAGGGGTGTCTGCTGCTCCATCCGGTTGTGCGGCCCGGGCACCGATTCGACCCGCGACCAGTTGCGGGCGACGCCGGCGCGCAGGTCGATGGCGGGCGCGTCCCGGACCAGCGCGCGCAAGGGAAAGCGCGTCTCCAGCTCCAGGCTGCGCATGACGGCGCGGTCGGCGTTCACCGGCGTGAAGATCCAGCGCAGGCCGTCGAAGAACACCTGGTTGCTGGTGTAGTTGTCGATGCGGCGCAGCGCGGTACTCACCGACACCATGGCCCCTTCGGCCCAGTAATGCTCCCAGGCGGCGTCGACGCCCCAGGCCAGTTCCGGCTCCAGGTCCGGGTTGCCCTGGTAATCGGCCTCGGTGGCGCTGTTGTTTTCCCAGGCCGAGCGGCGCGGCACGAGGCTGTACAGGTCGGGCGCCTTGTAGGTGCGGCTCAGCGCCAGGCGCAATTGACTGCCCTGGCCCTCCTGCTCTCCCTGCTTGCCCGGCAGCTTCCACAGGGTCTGGAAGATCGGGCTCAGGACGCTCGAGCGCACCCGGGTCGGCGCGAAGGTGTTGCCGCTCACCCGGGTACGCACGCCTTCCCAGCGCGCGCCGAGATAGACCGACCAGCGCGGCGTCAGCGTCCACTCGTCCTGCGCGTAGACGGCGGCGCGCGCCACCCGGGCGGCGAAGTCTTCCTCGGGCGGCTGGCCGGGCGGCAGCGCCCGGATCGCGTCGCGCTCGGCGCGCAGGTCCTCGCTCGCGTTGACGCCGATGTCCCAGCCCAGGGCCAGCACGTGCCCGCCGTCGAAGCTGCGCGCGTACTTGCCGGTGCTGCTCGCGCCCTTCTCCCGCGTGTCGGCCAGCACGCCGCCGTCCGTCGCCAGGCGGCCCAGGCTGTCGGCCCCGATGCGGCGCACGAAGGACTTGCGGCGCGCGCCTTCGGCGCCGATTCCGGTCTCGAGCTTCGCGCCGGACGCCAGGGCGCGCGTCCAGCGCAGGTCGGACTTGAGCATCCTGTCGTCGAATTCGCCGAAGGTATGCAGGTCCGGCACCGGCGGCGCGGTGCCGGCCGTGGTGGTCACCAGCGCATGCCCATGGTTGCGAAAGCCGCCGCCGTTGACCAGGGTCTCCCACGCGAGCGTATCGCCGTTCTCCAGCGTCCAGCTGAAACGCGGCTCCAGGTTGAGGCGGTTCATGCGCCCCGCTTCCCGCAGCAGCGTCTCCCTGCGCATGTCCACGACGCCGTCCGGCCGCGTATTGCGCTCGCTGGCGGTGGACCTGCGCGCGAGCGCGTCATGGTTGCCGCTGGCCGCGAACGACCACGCGGAGCGTTCGCCGCGGTCCGCCAGCCGGGCGCTGAAGGTCGGCCCGCGGAACTCGCGCGACAGCAGGTAGCCCGGCTTGAGCTCGCGCTCGCGGGCGCGCGCCTTCTTGCGCAGCACGATATTGATGGTGCCGGCCACCGACTCGGTCGGGAACTCGGCCATGGCCGCGCGCAGCACCTCGATGCGTTCGATGCTTTCGGGCGCCAGGCTGTCGAGCGTGAACCCGGCCGGGGTGCGTTCGCCGTTCAGCAGGATCTGGGTATAGCCCTCGCCCAGGCCGCGCATCCTGACCTGGGCCTTGCGTCCGGAGCCGACCGTCACGGTCACGCCGGGAATGCGCTTGAACAGGTCGAACACGCTGGTGTCGCCATAGCGCGCGATCTCCTCGCGGCCGAGCACGAAGCGCGCCGCAGTGTCGTCGCGGCGCGGATCGTAGCGCGCCGCCCCGCCCTTGACTTCCACCTGGGCGACCGGCCCCTCCGGCGCAGGCTGCTGGGCGAATGCCGGGACCGGCAAGCCGGCGACCAGGACCAGCAGGCGACAACGACGCAGCAATGCCATGCTCCACCTCCGAATCTAGTTATTCTCTTGTTATGAACAACTATATGCTAGATGATGGCATCATGTAAACCTATTTAGGAACTGAAAAGTACTACAGTCAAGCAAATTCGGTTACCCGCTCATCGCAATCCCGAGGCAGGCGCCGATGAGGACGCAAAAAAAACGGACCCACGATGTGGATCCGTTTCGCTCGGAACGGCCGGCACGCCGCCGGCCTCGGGCATGTATCAGTCCAGCTTGGCCGCGTGCTCGCGGGTCGCGTGGAAGGTGAGCTTCGGCCAGCGCTCCTGGGTCAGGCGCAGGTTGACGCCCGAGGTCGCCAGGAAGGCCATGTTGCCGGCCGCATCGTAGGCGACCTGGTGGCCGAGCTGGTTCTCGAAGTCGGCCAGCGCCTTCTTGTCGTCGCTCGACACCCAGCGCGCGCTGCTGATGCTGGACGACTCGAAGACGGCATCCACGCCATATTCGTTCAGCAGGCGGCTCGCCACCACCTCGAACTGCAGCACGCCGACTGCGCCCAGGATCAGGTCCGAGCCCAGCACCGGCTTGAACACCTGGACCGCGCCCTCCTCGCCCAGCTGCTGCAAGCCCTTGTGCAGCTGCTTCACCTTCAGGGGATTCCTGATGCGCACCGTGCGGAACAGGTCCGGGGCAAAATAAGGGATGCCGGTGAAGGTCAGCATCTCGCCTTCCGAGAAGCTGTCGCCGATCTGCATGTTGCCGTGGTTCGGCAAGCCGATGATGTCGCCCGCGTAGGCTTCCTCGACCTGTTCGCGCGAGGAAGCCATGAAGGTCACCACCGACGACAGTTTCACTTCGCGGCCAAGGCGCAGGTGCTTGACCTTCATGCCCTTCTCGAAGCGGCCCGAGCACACGCGCAGGAAGGCGATGCGGTCGCGGTGGGCCGGGTCCATGTTGGCCTGGATCTTGAAGACGAAGCCCGAGAACTTCGGCTCTTCCGGCTTCACGGCGCGCACGGTGGCGTCGCGCTCGCGCGGGCCCGGGGCCCAGTCGACCAGCGCCGACAGGATCTCGCGCACGCCGAAGTTGTTGATCGCCGAACCGAAGAACACCGGGGTCTGCACGCCCGACAGGAAGCGCTCCAGGTCGAAGGGATGCGAGGCGCCGTGCACCAGTTCCACTTCCATCTTCAGCTGCTCGATCTCGAGCGGGAACATCTCGGCCAGCTTCGGGTTGTCGATGCCCTTGACGATCTCGAAGGCGCCGTCGGCCTTTTCCTCGCCGGCCTTGAACAGCATGATCGTATCGTTCAGCAGGTGGTAGACGCCGCGGAAGTTCTTGCCCATGCCGATCGGCCAGGTCACCGGCGCGCACTCGATCTTCAGCACCGATTCCAGCTCGTCGAGCAGCTCGAGCGGGTCGCGGGTTTCGCGGTCGAGCTTGTTCATGAAGGTGACGATCGGGGTGTTGCGCATGCGGCAAACTTCCAGCAGCTTGATCGTCTGCTCTTCCACGCCCTTGGCGGCGTCGATCACCATCAGCGCCGAGTCGACCGCGGTCAGGACGCGGTAGGTGTCTTCCGAGAAGTCCTGGTGGCCCGGGGTGTCGAGCAGGTTGATCACGTGGTCGCGGAACTCGAACTGCATCACCGAGGACGCGACCGAGATGCCGCGCTGTTTCTCGATGTCCATCCAGTCGGAGGTCGCGTGACGGCCGCTCTTGCGGCCCTTGACGGTGCCGGCGAGCTGGATCGCGCCCGAGAACAGCAGCAGCTTCTCGGTCAGGGTGGTCTTACCCGCGTCCGGGTGGGAGATGATGCCGAAGGTGCGGCGGCGCGCGACTTCGCGTGCAATGGCGCCGGTCTGGCGGGTCGCGCCCGCCGCCGTTTCGTCGGCTGCCGCTTCCGTGGCAAGGATGTCAAGTTCGTTGGACATAGTCGAGCCCCAATGGCCCCAATGAAGAAAACCCTCGATTTTACCGATTCCGGCGCGGATCGTGTGAAATGAATGGGGTGCGGAGCCAGCGAGGGTGCAGCCGTCGGGTGGGGTCATTGATGCCGGGGGCATCAATGACGTGCCCACGCGTGAACGACGAGCAGACGCGGCGCCCGACAGGCCAACGTGATGCATGCGTCACGCGTGGGCACGGAGTGCCCACCCTACGTGTTACTCGCGCACGCGGCGCCAGCCGGCGCGCGAGGCGCCCTCGGACTCGGCCGGCGCCACGCCCGAGGTGATGGTGTTGCCGTCGGCCGTGGTGGTGATCATCTTCAGCGCGCCGGACGGCAGGCGCACGATGATGAAGCCGACCGCCGCCGAGGCGTTCGACAGGGTCTGGCCGGCGATGGTGAAGGTCCGGCCGGTGCTGTCCTTGACCGTCTGGCCGAGCGGCTCGCCGGTGCAGACGTTGAGCTGGTAGACGTTGCTGGTGCCGCCCACCTTGCAGCTCGACGAGGAACTCGGCAGGTTGGTCACGATGTTCAGGCCGCCGGAGACGATCTTCGGATCCAGGTTGACGCGCTCGCCGTCGTTCAGGGCGAAGTCGACGTACCAGCCGTGCTGGGTCGAGAAATCGATCGCGGTGCCACTGATCGAATAGGCGGTGCTGGTGCCGCTGATCCGGCGCAGGGTCTGCTGCGCCATCTTCGAGGCATTGCGCCACTCGGCTGGCGGGATGCTGGCGCCGGCGTCCTTCAGCACGTAGGCGCTCTGGACCTCGGTGTTGCCGATGTCGACCTGGTCGAGCAGGCGGCCGGTGCCGAAGGCCACCACCCGCTCCAGCCGGGTGCTCTGGCTGCCGTCCTCGGCCACGGCGGCGACCTGGCACATCGTCACGTCCGGCCGCGTGGTGATCGGCTGGCCGGCGCCGCTGCCGCCCATCCGCAGCACCGTCGGGTTGCCCTTGACGGTGAAGTCGAAGCGCCACATGACGCCGTCGTTGTCGCCGCCATAGACATAGGTCACCAGCGGGTCGGTGTTCGGATTGCTGCTGATCGCGGTGATGCGGGCGAAGCCGGACGGGGTCTGGACGTAGTTGCGGTCGGCGGCGGTCACGGGGGTCGCCGTCTTCGACAGCACGCGGCCGGTGGCGATGTCGACCACGTACAGGATACCCCTGCCGTTGCCGGCGTTGACGCCGTCGCTGCCGGGGATGTTGTTGTAGCCCGAGGTCAGGAACACCACCCAGTGCTCGGCGTTCGCGGCGTCCTTCCAGGTGCCGAACTGCGGATTGCCGAAGGACAGGCCGATGTCGGCGTCGTAGTTGATGCCGCTGCAGACGGCCGGATCGGCGCACAGCTCCCACAGCGCCTTCGGGTTGTCGGGATCGGTGACGTCGAGCGCGTAGTAGCCGCGCCCGCCCGCGTTCAGGCCGGCCACCAGCACGCTGCGCCATGCACCGCCGATCATGACGTCGGCCACCTCGGGCGAGCCGTCGGTGGTGAACTGGTGGGCCGTGCCGTAGGTGACGCTGGCCTGCTTGTACAGCTTCTTCATCGTGATGCGCGGCGCGTAGGCCCAGATCTCCTCGCCGGTCGTGGCGTCGAAGGCGTGCAGCATGCCGTCGTTGGCGGCGGCGAACACGGTCGGCTGGCGGCTCGCGTTGTCGAGCTTGTACTGGTTGTAGTTGTCGCGCGTGTAGCCCTTGCGCGGATCGCGCAGGTAGGCCGGCTTGGACGAGGCGATATCGCCGAGCACGATCGGCAGCGGCGCCGTGAGACCCGCCGGGATCGTGGGCGTCTGCGAGTAGGCGCGCAGCACCGTGTCGTTGGCGTGCTGCTGCTGGCCGCGCAGCCAGTTGACGATGTTCTCGCCATTGTCGACCACCTGCCGGTTGGCGCTCGACAGCGTCGCGCACTGCGCCAGGACGCTGCACTTGCCGTCGAACCAGGCCTTCTCGGCCGCGGTCATCACGCCGTAGCGGAAGTCCTTCAGGCCGTCGGCATTCTCGGTGTCGACGCCTTCGAGGTCGAGCATCAGGATGCGGCGATCGTCGGTATCCAGGCCGACCTTGCGGCCGACCGTCTCCGACGAATTCCAGCTGGCGTCCTTGCCGACGATGCCGGTGACGGTGTCGATCTTCTTGTCCGACAGCTCGCCGTACCAGCGCACCGTGGTGAAGGTGGCCGAGAAGATGTCGTTGTCCTGCTGCGAGATGTTCGGGGTCGAGGTCGCCGCCGCGGCGGCCGCCCCGATCTTCACTTCGATGTTCGAGAGCGCCGCGCGCAGCCCGTCGATCACCTGCAGCGGGTCGGAGGCGCTGAAGTACTTGCCGTGGCCGTTGATGGCCGCGTGCCACAGGTCGTCCACGCGCGACTGGTAGGCCGCGCCGCCGTCGGAGACGTCGGTGTAGGGATTGGGCCAGACGTAGGGGCCGTTGTTGTTCCATGGGCAGCCGGTGGTCACGCCGGTGATCAGCTTGTAGAAGTCGCTGCCGGGCTTGGGCGCGGTGTCGTACTTGTCGTCGTAGGTCATGATGCCGTCCACGCCCAGGCCGAGCGCGTAGGTATTCATGTGCAGGCGCGTGTTCTCGCCGGCGGCGGCGGCCACCAGGCCGTCCGGCGCGTTCCAGTCCTCGAGCTCGTCGCGCAGCGAGGCCACGCTGTCGTTCGAGCCGCCGTTGTACCAGTACAGGGCGACGTCGGCCAGCGAATTGGCGGCCTGGTCGGCGGGGTCGACGCAGCCCTTGGCGCGCGAGCAGAAGCGCGACGCGCTCTCGACGTTGTCGTTGCTGACCACGCCGTCGGCGGCGCCGCCGTTCCAGTAGCCGTCGGTGGTGACGAAGGTGAAGTTCTGCTGGCAGGCGAACTGCACCACCTCGCTGCCGGCGGCGTAGTTGTAGGGGGAGCGGTTGGCGTACATCTTGCCGACCGCGTGCAGGGCCTGGCGCACCGGGGTCGAGCCGCTCGGGCTCATGTCGTACAAGGCCTTGTACCAGGCGATGCGGTCGGTGCCGGTGAAGGGTTTCGGCGGCTGGCGGATCGTGCCCTGGGCGGCCGCGGTCGAAAGCGAGACGATGCCGACGTTGTAGTTGTCGGCGATCGGCTGGAAGGCCTGGCCGACCGCAGTCTTCATCATCTGGTTGCGCGTCTTGTAGTAGGCGTACCAGTTGGCGAAGTTGGTCATCTCCTCGGCGTAGGTGCAGGTGGCGCCCGCGCAGTCGGTGCGCTTGATGTCCTTCGGGTAGCTGTTGCGGGTCGAGACGATGTCGGTGCGCACGAACACCGAGGCGCCCAGCGGCGTGACCTCGGTCGGCACGCCGTCGCTGACGCCGGCGCTGGCGCCGAAGCTCAGGTAGGGATCGCGGCTGCTGCCGTTGTTCGAGAGCGAGCCGAGCGCGATGTTGGCGCCGACCATGGACATGTCGCCCGTGACCAGGCAGACGGTCGAGCTGCTGGCGGCGGCGCAGATCGGGCCGGCGACCGATGTGCTGGTGCCGCCGACGTAGGCGGTGATGCCCTTGGTGGTGCCGATCTTGTTCTTGATCTGGGTCGCGACCGAGGAGCTGGACGAGCGCAGGTCCAGGCTCAGCGAGCTGGAAAAGAGTTGCACGCCGCCCAGGCTGATGCCGCCCAGGACCTCCTTCTTCGAGCCGTTGGCGGTGCCGCTGATGCTCAGCAGCGCGGTGACGCGGCTGCCGGAGTTGACGATCAGGTCGCGGCCCGAACGGCTGCCGTCGTTGACCAGGCTGCAGGCATTGGCGCCGACCGTCTTGCTGGTGCTGCCGGCCGGGCAGCTGATCGGCACCACCGCCACGATATTGGCGGCCTCGAGGTTGATGCCGAAAGTCGAGCAGGCCGGCACGCCGCCGGTCGCGGTGCGCAGGCAGGCGGTGTACTGGTTGGCCAGCCCCGTCTTGGCGATGATCGAGGCCGCCAGCGCGGCGGCGACGGCGTTGCGCTTGGCGCTGGTGTCGGTGCCGCTGGCGGCGGTGACCGCGGTGTTGGTGAGCGTGAAGGTGCCGTTCGGCTCGACCACCTGCACGCTGCTGATGGTCATCGAGTTGGTGGTCGGCGAGGCGCCGATGGCGATGGTGCCGAACCAGTCCGGGTTGCGGTTCGGGTCGGAGTAGCGCGGGTATTTGTAGTTGCCGACGTACTTGGCCTGGCAATTGGTAAGCGCGCGGTCGCTGCAGAAGCGCACCCGGGCCGGCTCCGGGTAGCCGGCCGGCGCGGCGGCGCCCACCGCGGTCACGCGGCAGTTGGTGAGCGTGGTGTCGGTGCAGTATTCGGCGACGTTGATGCTGTAGTAGTAAGGGTTGGCGACGAAGTACTCGGCCGTATAGCGGCTGTCGTTCGGGTAGGTGTAGCCGGTGGTGTTGTAGCCGCAGGCCGTGTCGTCGCACCAGCGCAGGTCCGGGAAACCGGTCACCAGGTTCGTGGTGTCGACGCTGCGGCCGAGCAGGTCGGTCTTGTCGACGTTGAAGGGATCGGTCTTGACCACGGTCCAGTTGCTGGTGGCCGCGGCGTCCTGCGACGGGTAGGACGTGCCGTCGGCCTTCACCGGCGGCAGGTAGCGCACCTTCGGGTTGTAGTACTGGCGGTTGAAGTCGGGGCTCATGTAGGGCGGATCGCCCGCGCGGCAGGCGCGCAGGCCGTTGGCCATGGTCGAGCGCGCGCGGCAGCTGGTGCTGTCGTTCACGTAGTCCGGTGTGTACGTGCTGGTCATCGAGCCCGAGTTGTCGTACAGGAGCATCAGGTTCGGCTTGACCGTGCCGGTGCCGCTGATGTTCAGCAGCGGCACCTGGGCGATGCTGGTGGGCGCCGCCTGGACCAGCGGGGCGAAGAAAGCCGGGAAGACCAGGAATAACAGGGAAAACAGGCGATTCATGCGCGATTCCATTCTCGTTGTCCGGCCTCGCGGCCGGAATGTTCTTGCCGCGGCCTCAGCCGCCGATCAGCACCACCAGCTGGTTGACGACATTGCCGCCGCGCGCGCCGGACAGGCGCGCGGTGACCACGTAGTGCACCTTCGGCGTCGATGCGAATTGCGGCGAGTCGGCCGCCAGGCTGTCGCCGGGCGAGACGACGGTGCCGCCGCTCGATCCGTTGTCGGCGGTCTGGACGCAGGCGTTGCCGTTGCCGTCGTAGGGTCCGGTGAGCAGGCAGTGGCGGTGCACCACGTATTCGATCTGCTGGCCCTCGTGCGTCACGGTGCGCTTGCCGTTCCAGAAGGCGTCCGAGCGCACGCCCTGGCTGGGGTCGAGCGTGGCCAGGTAGCCCTGGGCCGCCACGTCCTCGTTGAGCAGCGCCTTGTTGCCGGCGGCGGTGTCGCTGAGCCACTTGAAGCCGGCGTGGAGGCCGAAGTCGACCGCGCGGCTCTGGGCCGAGTCGTAGGCCAGGTTCGAGGCCGTCAGGGTGGTCGAGTTGCTCGACTTGAGCAGGTAGATGCTCGAGATGAGCATCACCAGCAGGATGATCAGCATGACCGGCAGCGCCAGCCCGGCCTGCGGGTGCGGATTCGTACGATACATGTTCATGGCCTCCAGCCCGCATTGCGCAGCGGGACGATGGTCTCGAAGACGCGGTAGCGGTAGCAGCGCCAGGCGGTGTCGGTGGCGCTGGCCGCGACCTCGACCGTGATCGGCACGGCCGTCACGCCCTGCGGCACGGCGCTGGCGAAGACCACCGGCTTGGCGCTGCTGGCGCTGCACTGCCCGCTCGCGCCGGGACGCTCGCGCGCCGCGCTGCGCGCCACCACGGCGATGCGCAGCGCCGCGATGTGCTGGTAGTCGCCGGCGCTGCCGACGACCGTGTCGCCGTCGGCGTCGATCATGGTCGCCGACCAGCGGGCCACCCGCAGGCCGTCCTGCGGGATGAAGGCGGCGCCGCTGCGGGTATCGAAGCCGTACTGGGCCTTGATCGAGACGATGTCGGCGGCCACCGTGCTCGGCTCGGCGCTGGAACCGGCCAGGTCGGTCGAGCGCAGGCGCAGGAAACCGTTGTCGACCGACCAGGTATGGAAGGCCAGGGTCTTCGCCGGTCCCAGGTTGAACACGCGCGTGGTGCCGCCGGTGTAGTTGGCGCCGAGCGAACCGCTGTTGTAGCGGAAGCCCGCGCCGCCCGCGACCATCACGTACTGCTGTTCGGGCGGCGCGGCGTGGTCGCTTGGGTCGTCCGAGATCTGGGCCAGCGCGCAGTTGCCGCTGCCGACGTTGTCCGGCGCCACCACCACCACGTCCCCGCTGTTGAAACCGTAGGGCACGCGGTCGACGTTCAGGCGCGTGCCGCCGATGTAGTCGCTGGTGACGCGCAGGGTGCCGGTGCCGCTCATCGAGCTGCCCGAGTACAGGCTGATGCGGTCGGGTCCCGTGCCGCCCGATTCGATCACCACCGGCGCCAGCGGGCGCACGGTGGCGCTGGCGCCGCGCGGCGCGCTGGCAAGCGCATAGCCGCCCGTATCGGTAAAGCGCGTGTTACAGCCGATCAGGATCGGGTCGTTCAGGCCGAAGCCGGCCTGCTGGGCGTCGCCGCTGATCGAGAACATCGCCAGCATGCCGTTCTGCATCGCGTCCGACCCGCCCAGGGCCGAAGCCTTGTTCTGCTCGGCGCCCGTGATCAGGCGCGTGGCGAACACCAGGGCCAGCAGGCCGACCAGCACGCTCACCAGCAGCTCGACCAGCGAGAAGCCGGCAGCGCTGGATGTGTTGCGGCGCACCGGAAGACGACGGTTCACAGTGCCCCCGACAGGAAGGCGCGCACTTCGTGGCGGTTGCGCGGCGCATCGTCCTTGCGCTGCCAGGCGATCGCGATCACGACTTCGTTCGGGTCGGGCGCGGCGCCCTCCTCCACCCCGACCGTGATGCTGGCGCCCGGGATGCGGGTGCGGGTTTCCTGGTACCAGGCCGCCAGGCGCTCGCCCGGCTCCTCGCCGGCCGCCAGCGCGTAGTCGCCGAGGTGGGTGGGATCGGCGCTCATCACGCCGAGCAGCTGGTCGGCGGCGATGGTCGCCTCGGCGCGCAGGCCGGCGTCGGACAGGGCGGAGTAGGCGCGCGCCTGCAGGCCGATGGTGCCCAGCAGGCCGATGGCCAGCAGCACGGCGGCCAGCAGCGCTTCGATCAGGGAAACGCCGGACTGGCGGCGCAGCGGATGCATTCTCATGGCGGGCACCTGTGGGGATCGGTGTCGGGGGCGTCGGGCTGGCACTTGGCGGCGATCCCGGCCAGGGTCAGCACCACGGCGGCGGCGCGGAAATCCTCTTCGCGCCCGCTGGCAGGTTCCAGGTCGATGCGCTCGACGCGCGGCGCCACCGCCGGGTCGACCCAGCCGACCGGGGTGAAGTACACGGCCGAGGCGTCGTCCGGACCCACGGTCTGGACCAGCACGTCGGTGCCCGGCAAGGCATCGGCGCGGCGCAGCACCGACTTGAAGCCGGCCGCGCCTTCCGGATCGCGCTCGGCGGCCGCGGTCGTGCTCGACCAGCCGCCGCCGTCCTCGTTGCATGGGGTCTCGGGACGCGGGAAGCAGATGTCGACCTGCCAGTCGAACTGGCCGTTGACCGCGTTCTCGCTCAGCACCAGGCGGCTGGCGCTGTTGTGGGCGAGCGCCTGGGCGCGCGCCAGCGCGAAGCCTTCGGCATAGAACTGGGCGGCGGAGGCCGCGCGGCTGGCATTCACCCAGGCCGCCATGCGCGGCATGCCGAAGGCCAGCAGCCCGGCCAGGATCGCCAGCGCGATCAGCGACTCGGTCAGCGTGAAGCCGCCGGTGGTCCGCCGCGTCATTCGCTGCACTTGCCGTCCTTGTCGCCGACCCAGCAGGTGTCGCTGGTGTCCCAGCCGTCGGGCGCGGCGGTGGTGGCGCGGTTGCCGTTCTGGTCGATGGTGAAGGCGAAGCCGGCGGCGCCGTTGCGGCCGGTGGCGGTCACGGTATAGGCGGTGGCGCTGGCATCGCTCAAGGCGTAGGTGAAGTTCTCGGTCGGGGCCGGCAGCACGTTGACGCCGTCGGCATCCATGTCGTCGTAGCTGCGCTCGTTGGCCCAGAACTGCTCGGCCAGCGGCTGCATGCCGGCCAGGCCGGCATAGGCATCGGTCAGGCGCGTGCGCAACACGTAGTTGCCGTAGGCCGGCACCGCCACCGCGGTCAGGATGCCGACGATCACCAGCGTGATCAACAGTTCGATGAGCGTGAAGCCAGCCTGGCGTTTCATGGAATCCTCGGGTCGGGGCGCGCCGCTCAGGAATGCCGCGCGCGGAAAGAAAAGTTGCCGCAGGAGAATAATACCCGAGGAAGCTTGCATTACCCTGAGGAAATGCTGACAAAATCCTGACAAGCGAACGCTATTCCTGCCTAGCCGGCTTATGAAGTCCCTTGCAGCAATTGCTGGGCTAGCAAGGCCGCGTGGGGCGTCAGGGCGCCGAAGTCGCGGCTGCAGAGGTAGAGCCGGCGTGCGGCCCAGGCTTCCGCCAGCGGCAGGATGGCCAGGTCGTGGCGCAGTGTCCGCGCCAGGGCGCCGGACAGGATCGAAATGCCGATCCCGGCCGCCACGTGCATGCCGACGTGGTCGGGGTTGCGCAACTGGATGCGGTAGTCGAGCTGGCGGCCCAGGCGTGCGGCGCGCTCGGCCAGGTGGGCTTCGAGGGCGGTGTCCTTCATGCCGACGATGGGCTCGGCGAGGATGTCGGCGAACACGACGTGCGCCTGGCGCGCCAGGCGGTGCGCGCGGCCTGTGACCACGAACAGCTGGTCGCTGGCCACCAGGTGGGTCTGCAGCGAACCGAGATCGGTCACGTCGGCCACCATGCCCAGGTCGGCGCGGCGGTCGGCCAGGGCCTGGACGATCTCCAGGCTGGGCCGCTCTTCGAGGTCGATCGCCAGGTCCGGATGCGCCGCCAGGAAGCGGCACAACTGCGGCGGCAGGAAGTCGGCCATGGCGGCGGTATTCGACAGCAGGCGGATGCGGCCCTTCAGGCCGCTGGCATAGGTGCGCAGTTCGCCGCGCATCTGCTCGACCTGGCCGAGGACGATGCGCGCATGGCGGACCAGGGCTTCGCCGGCGGCGGTGGCGCGCACCCCGCGCCGGTTACGCTCCAGCAGCGGCGCGCCCAGCGTCGCTTCCATCCCCGCGATGCGCTCGCTGACCGAGGCCAGCGCCAGGTGCATGGTGCGCGCGCCGCCGGTCAGGCTGCCGCACTCGACCACGCTCAGGAATACCCGCAGGTCGGTCAGGTCGAAGCGCATCGTGGTCTCCAGCATTCGGAATTGCCGAAGTCTAGCACCGGAATTGCCAGATTGCCAAGGAATCGCCCCGGCCCTAAGATCCCCCCATGGACACGACGATTCCCCCTTTCCTGGGCGGGAACGGTCGCAGGAAGGACTCGGGCGCCGGCGCAATGCCGCGCCTTCCTCCGGTCCAGGCGAACGCTTGCGGCAACGCCGCACCCTTGACCATGATGTGAGGACCCTATGCTCGACGCCTTGTTGGCAACCATCGGAACCCTGGGCATCCTGCTCACGCTCGCGGTCAAGTTCAGGGCCGGCGCCGTGCAACGCGAGGCCAGCGAGGCCGACAGCGAGGCCGGCGAGGCCGGCGGCGAGGACGACGCGACCGACGCCGCCGCGCCAACGCCAGGCGGGCGCCGCGCTTGCCCCCACCGCCGCGCGCGCCGGCGCCTGTTCAAGGGAACTGGACGCTGAACACCGCCCCGCCGCCCTGCTCCGGCGCGCCGATGCGCAGTTCGGCGCCGTGCAGGTTGGCGATGTCGCGCACGATGGCCAGGCCCAGGCCGCTCCCCGTGCTGTGCTCGTCGAGGCGCACGAAGCGCTCGAACACCCGCTCGCGCAGGTGAACCGGGATGCCGGGTCCGTTGTCCTCGACCCGCAGCACGGCGCCCGGGCTCCCCGCCGCCCCAGGCCCGCAAACGACGGTCACGCGGCCGCCGGCCGGCGTGTAGCGCAGCGCGTTGTCGACCAGGTTGTCGACCAGGTCGCGCAGCAGGAAGCGGTCGCCCTCGATCCTGGCCGGCTCCAGCTCGAAGCCGAGGTCGATGTCCTTGGCCGTTGCCTGCCGGACGAAGTGGCCGACCGTCTCGGCCACCAGTTCGGACAGGTCGAGCGGGGCCAGGCGCGCACGCGCGAAACGGTTCGGCTCGGCGCGTTCGAGCGAGAGCAGCTGGTTGGTCTGGCGGATCATGCGCTCGATCGCCCCCAGCAGCAGGCCCGTCGAGCGCGCGGAATCGGGATCGCCGGCATGGCGCGCGGCCAGCCACTCGAGCTGCAGCTTGAGGCCGGCCAGCGGCGTGCGCAGCTGGTGCGCCACGTTGGCGCGGAACGCGTCCTGGGCGCGGGCGCCGGCCTCGATCCGGCCCAGCAGGGCATTGAAGGCGTCGACCAGCGGAACCAGCTCGCGCGGCATGCCGGCGTCGTCCAGTGGCGCCAGGTCGGCGCTGCCGCGCGCGTCCAGGCGGGCGCGCAGGCGCGCCAGCGGCGCGAGGCCATTGCCGACCGAAAACCAGACCAGCCCGACCAGGGCCAGGCTGAACAGGCCTTCGAGCAGCACCAGCGAACGCACGATGGCGGCGCGCACCTGCTGGCGCGCGCGGACGGTGCGCGCCACGCTGACCCAGGCCTTGCGGCCCTGCCATTCGAGCCCGGCGACCGCGATACGCACGGGCTCGCCCCCTAGCTGCGCGTCGAACAGTCCCGCATGCCGGGCCGGCGGCAGCGCGGTGCTGCCCGCCAGCACGCGCCCATCGGCGTCAATCAAGGCGGCCCAGCTGGCCTCGCCGCCGTCCACTGCCGGGCTGGCCTCCATCAGCGCCCCCGGGCCTGCGCTGCGCACGCGCGTGGCCAGGGCGCCCGCGGCGGCGCGCAAGCCCTCGTCGAAAGCGAGCTGGGCCGGCGTCCAGGCCAGCAGGTAGGTCAGCGCGGCGGCGCCGAGATTGACGACCAGGATGGGCGCGACCAGCCACTTGAGCAGGCGCAGCCGAATGCTGCTCATGTCAGCCTGCTCACGCAGGCGCGCCGGTTGCGGGCGCGCTCACGGCAGCGCTTCCAGCAGGTAACCAAAGCCGCGGATGGTGCGCAAGGCAACGCCCGCGCCGTTGAGCTTCAGGCGCAGGCGCGAAACGTAGACCTCGACCGCGTTCAGGGTCAGGTCCTCGCCCCAGGGGGCGATGGCGTCGACGATCTGCTGTTTCGACACCACCCGGCCCGCATGCTGGAGCAGGTATTCGAGCACGGCCCACTCGCGTACCGACAGCTCGAGCGGGCGTTCTCCGACACGCGCGCGGCGCGCACCGCTGTCGAGCACGATGTTGCCGAGCGCCAGAATATTGCTCTTCGGCGCGTTGCGGCGCGCCAGGGCGCGGATGCGCGCCACCAGTTCCGGCGTGGCAAAGGGCTTCACCAGGTAGTCGTCGGCGCCGGTTTCGAGGCCGCGCACGCGGTCCTCGACGGCATCGCGCGCGGTCAGCAGCAGCACCGGGGTGGCGTCGCCGCGCGCACGCAGGCGGCGCACCACGTCGAAGCCGTCGATGCCGGGCAGGCCGATGTCGAGCACGGCGACGGCGGGCGGATTGCGTTGCAGGAGGAGGTCGGCTTGCAGGCCGTCGCGGGCGAGCTCGACCTGCATGCCCTGGGCTTGCAAGGTGCGGCTCAGGCCGTCGGCGAGGACGGCATCGTCTTCCACGAGCAGGATGTGCATGCGCGAACGGTATCAAGGGAAAAAGCGTTGGCGCACATTATGGGGCAAATCCGTTTCCTGACCCAAACAAAAGGAGAAACAGGGGAATGATTTGGCGCATCTTTCCTAGTAGGACTGGACTGACAAAACATCCTGCGTCCAGCCTACACGGGGGCAACCCCTAATCTTATGTTCGGCAACAGACTATAGCTTTAATGTACACCCATCGCGATGAGGCAATGTCAACAGTGCCTCCAGCAATCGCCCCTGACGTAGTAAAGCTAGAGATAAGAGGACAGAAAATGAACAACGCTCAACTTGGTGGTGCCACGCAAAAAGCGCAATCGGTCAACCAGATTCCTTCGACCAAGGAGGAACTCAAAGCTGCGTCGCGTCCAGTTGTCAGTGTCAGCGGTACCCAGCAGAACGAACTGCTGGCCGCACTCCCGCGCCAAGACCTGGAAACCCTGTTCGAGCACCTGGAACTGGTTCCCCTGCCATTTGGCAAGGAACTGTTTGAGTATGGCAGCAAATTGGAATACGTGTATTTTCCGACGACGGCAATCGTGTCGCTGCTGTATGTGATGGAAGACGGCGCCACGACCGAGATCGCCGTCGTAGGACACGAAGGCGTGGTCGGCGTCTCGCTGTTCATGGGCGAGCGCGCCATGTGCAGCGCCGTCGTGCAGAGCGCAGGCTACGGCTACCGCCTGAAAACCCAGTACCTGCGCGATGCCTTCATGGCCGGCGGCGCCCTGCCCCAGCTCCTGATGCGCTACACCAACGCCCTGTTTGCCCAGATGGCCCAGAACGCCGTCGGCGGCCGCCACAGCTCGATCGAGCAGAAACTGTGCCGCTGGCTGCTCGACCGTCTGGACCGTTCGCCGGGCAACGAGCTGAAAGTGACCCAGGAACTCATCTCCATCATGCTGGGCGTGCGCCGCGAGAGCATCACCGCCGCCGCCGGCAAGCTGCAGGACGAAGGCCTGATCCAGTACCGCCGCGGCAACATCACGGTCCTCGACCGCGCCGGCCTGGAAGAATACGCGGGCGAATGCTACAAGGTCGCCAAGACCGAATACGACCGCCTGCTGATGGACGTGGCCGCCCGCTAAGACAGCACGGCAAGGAACGCGGCGCCAGTCAGGCGGGCCCGCCCCTTCCACCCGCCGAGGCCGCCTCCAGGCCAAGGCTCTCCCCAAGATCGTCGTTCCCCATCGCCGGCAAGACTGGCGATGGGACCGGCGATTTTGCTTTCAGCGCATCCGCCATTGCGCGCACCGGTGCGGCCGGCCACTGCGGCGCGGCAGGCGCCGCCGGAGCGGCAGCCTGAGCGTCGAGCGGAATGCTCGCGCGTACGCAAGTTCCGACCCCGTTGACGCCGCGGCTGACGTCGAGTTTGCCTCCCAGCAGCAATGCGCGCTCGCGCATGCCCAGCAGGCCGTGCGACTTCGAGCGCGTCAGGGCGTCGGGCGGGATGCCGACGCCGTCGTCCGTGACTTCCAGGCTCAGCTCGCCGTCCTCCCGGCCCAGGTGGACGATCACATTGGTCGCCTGGGCATACTTGGCGATGTTGTTGAGCGACTCCTGGACAATACGGAACAACGCGATCGCATGCATGGGCCCGGCCGCATCGATGTCGCCTTCGACCAGCACGTCGCAATCGAGTCCGGTAACGCGGGCGTAATCCTCGCAATAACTCTGCAGCGCCGCGGACAGGCCCAGGTTGTCGAGCAGGCTCGGGCGCAGGTCCTCGACGATGCGGCGCTTCAGCTGCACGGTATCGACCAGGGTGCCGCGCGCCCGACCCAGCATGGCCGCCAGGTCCGGCCGGCTGCCCTGCAATTGTTCGGCGACGCTGCCCAAATCCATGCCGATGGCCGTCAGGTTGGCGCCCATCTCGTCGTGGAGCTCGCGCGCCAGCTTCGATTTTTCCTCTTCCGAGACGTGGATCAGGTGGCGCGACAGCACCGACAACTGCTCGGTGCGCCGCGCAACGATGAGTTCCAGTTGCTCGTTGGCCTGCTGCAGCGCATGTTCGGCGTCGATGCGAGCGGCGAAACTGCTGCGGATCAGGCGGTAGAACAGCAGCAGGACGAAGATCGCGGCCGCGTTGATGCCCAGGCCGAGGATGACGGCGTGCTGGTACTGGTCGTAGAAGCCGGCGCTGCGCGCTTTCAGCAATTCGTTCTGTTCGCTGAGCATGATCACCACCTGCAGGCGGATCTCGTCGCTGTCGCCGTCGCTGGGTGCGCCGGTAATGGTGAGGATGTCGTCCAGCCCGCCCTGGCGATAGATGGTCAGCGCCTGCTGCATCATGCCGAGCTGGCGCTCGACCAGCACCCGCAACTGGGCCAGGTTCTTCTGCTGCGAAGGATTATCGGCGAGCAAGCTGCCGAGCTTGCGCAACTGGGTGTCGATGCGGGTCGGCGCCATCTGCACGCTGCCGAGGTAGATTTCCGAGCCCGAGAGAAAATAGCCGCGCAAATTGCTTTCGGCGTCGGTGACGAGCAGGTTCAGGTGTTGCAGCTCGTCCGTGACCTGGGCGGTGCGCTCCTGCACGGTGTTGGCGGCTTTCAGGCCGTCGAGGTTGCGCAGCAGGAAGTAGCCGTTGACCACCAGGATCAGCACGCAAACAAAACACAGCAGTGTCTTGTACAGCGGCAGCGCACGCGCGCGCTGGGGAGCGGGGTCAAGGGTGAAGTACATCTGCTGGGTTCCTTTCGCGCAACTAAAGCGGGCCGGGCCGATTATAGCCCCGTACGGGCTCAAGCGCAGCCTGCGGGGGCTGGAGTGTAGGCGGGAGGAAACAGAAAGCGCGTGAGCGGCAAGCATTGCGCCAGGGCGCGGTCACGTCGCGAGGACTTGCCTGCGGCTTGCGCGGTATGCCACTTGAAACCGCGCCAGGCCGCATGATGCCGGACGGGGCCGGCGAAGGCGGACGCCGGGCGGCGTCCGCATCCTGCTTAGTCGAGCAGGTTGTTTTTCATTGCGTAATAGGTCAGGTCGCTGTTCGACTGCAGGCCCATCTTTTCCATGATGCGGGTGCGGTAGGTGGACACGGTCTTGATCGACAGCGAGAGCGCATTGCCGATGTCGGACACGGTCGCACCCTTGGCCAGGCGCAGGAAAACCTGGAACTCGCGGTCCGACAGCTCGGTGTGCAGCGCAGTGTTGGGGTCGCGGTCGAAGCTCTGGGCCAGCAGTTCGCCGACGGTCGACGAGACGTAGCGGCGGCCCTGGTAGACGGTACGCACGGCGGTCTTCAGTTCGTCGGCGTCGCACTCCTTGTTCAGGTAACCGTTCGCGCCCATCTTGAACAGGTTGAGCGCATATTGTTGTGCCGGATAGCCGGAGAGAATCAGCACCGGCAGGTTCGGCTGGCCCTGCCGGATGGTGCGCAGGATATCGATCCCGCTCTGGTCCGGCATGGCGATGTCGAGCAGCAGCACGTCGCAGATTTCGCGACGGGCGATGTCCAGCGCCTCACGGCCGGTGGCGCCTTCGGCGACGACTTCGAACTCGCCGGACGACGAGAAAATCTGTTTGAAACCTGCTCGAACTATCTGGTGATCGTCACAAATGGCAACGCGTATCATTGTCTTCCCTTAAATTTTCCTGGCACAGGAAAGAGCCGGAGGAACGTTTTCAAGCCCGGCTGTCATGCGTTGGATGAGCTAAGCGCATGTAACATTTTAGCACTTCGCCGCCCTAGTACAACAGGCGCACGAATGCATGAGTTATGCCAAACTTAAGACCGTGTTCCCGCAAGGAACGAGTCGTTGTTGACGCGCATGCCGCCATCAATTCCCCCCTGGCCGGGAGAGGCTCTAAGCCGGCCGGGAGCCGTGTTTTAACAATGCGAGAATTCCAAGCAGTTCTTCGCGCAGCTTCGGCACGTCGACCGTTGGCGTTTCCTCGATCGGGGCTGGTTCGATGCCCCCGGCCAGGTCGCTGGCACGGCTGTCGAGGCGGTTGCGGGCGCCGCTGATGGTGAAGCCTTGCTCGTACAGCAACTCGCGGATACGCCGGATCAGCAACACTTCGTGATGCTGGTAGTAGCGGCGGTTACCACGGCGTTTGACTGGCTTCAGCTGAGTAAATTCCTGTTCCCAGTAGCGCAGCACATGCGGCTTGACCCCGCACAATTCGCTGACTTCGCCGATCGTGAAGTAGCGCTTGGCCGGGATGGGCGGCAGCGTAGCGAGTTCAGTCTTGTTCGGACGGTCGTTCATGGCTCACTTATGCGGCGCGCGCCAGGGATGCCGGACTGGTCTCTTCGACCATGCCCTTCAACTTCTGGCTGGCGTGGAAAGTCACGACGCGGCGCGCCGTGATCGGGATCTCTTCCCCGGTTTTCGGATTGCGGCCAGGCCGCTGCGGCTTGTCGCGCAACTGGAAGTTGCCGAAGCCCGACAGCTTGACGGCCTCGCCGCGCTCGAGCGCGTTACGGATCTCGTCGAAGAAGGTTTCGACCATGTCCTTGGCCTCGCGCTTGTTCAGGCCGACCTGCTCGAACAGCAGCTCGGCCAACTCGGCCTTGGTGAGGGTCGGCAGGTCCTTCTCGGCTTCCTTCCGTACCCGCGCCACCTGCATCGCGCGATGCAGGTCGGCCGCCAGGGCTTCCTGGAATACGGCCGTGTCTACGTCGTTATGGTTAATTTTCGCGCCCTGCCTTCAGATCAAACGTTTTGGACATTACCCGCGCAATTTAGCGCTGTGTTTTTCTTTTGCCGCCTCGGCCACGGCAGCCATCACGGCCTCCACGGCGTCGTCCTGCAAGGTCGATTGAGTATCTTGCAAGCTAAAGCGGAAAGCAAGCGATTTTTCGTCCGCCTCCAGCCCCTTGCCGCGGTATTCATCAAACAAAACAACGGCTTGCAAAATCTTGCCATTCGGATGCGAGGCTGCGGCGGCGCTCAGGGAATCGAGCACGGCCTGGGCCGGCACGTCCTGTTTCACCACCAGGGCCAGGTCGCGCGTGGCGCCCGGGAACTTCGAAATCTCGCTGTAGCGCGGCACCGAACGCTGTTGCAGCGCGGCGGCGTCGACCTCGAACAGGACCGGCGCCTGCGGCAGGTCGTACTTCTGCAGCCAGCGCGGATGCAGTTCGCCGATGAAACCGACGGCCTGGCCGTCGACTTCCACGCTTGCGCAGCGGCCCGGGTGCAGCGCCGCATGCTCAGCCTTATTGAAGCGTACCACACGTGGCGCAAACAGGGCTTCCAGGTCGGCTTTCACGTCGAAGAAGTCGACCGCGCGGGTCGCCACGCCCCACTGCTCGTCCACCGCCGGACCGTAGGCGATGGCGCCGACGCGCTGGGGCTGGTCGAAGCCGGCCACCGACAGCGGGCCGTCGACGACGCCTGGCTCGCGCTTGAACACGGCGCCGACTTCGAACACGCGCACACGGCCGGCCTTGCGGTTCAGGTTATAGCGCACGTTGGCCAGCAGGCCGCCGATCAGGGTCGAGCGCATCACGCTCATCTGGCTGGCGATCGGGTTGCGCAGCTTGATCGGCTGCTCGTTGGCAGCGAAATCTTGCTCCCAGGCGCTTTCCACGAAGCTCATGTTGACCACTTCCTGGTAGCCGAGATCGGCCAGCTGGTGCCGGATCGCGAACAGCGAACGCGTGTTTTCCGGCTCGATCAGCATCGCCGACGGCGCCACCGGCGGATTCGCCGGGATGTTTTCGAAGCCATAGACGCGCGCCACTTCCTCGATCAGGTCTTCCTCGATCTCGATGTCGAAGCGGTAGGACGGCGCGGTGACCGCGAACTGGCCTTCCTCGCGGATGAACGGCAGGCCCAGGCGGGTGAAGATGTCGGCGACCATGTCGTCGGTGATCGCGACGCCGATGACTTTCGCGGCGCGCGCCGTGCGCAGCACGACCGGCGCGCGTTGCGGCAGGTTGGCGACCTGGTCGTCGACCGGACCGACCCTGGTATCGGCGGTGCCGCAGATCTCGACGATCAGGGCGGTGATGCGCTCGATGTCCTCGACGGTGGTCGCGTAGTCGACGCCGCGCTCGAAGCGATGCGCGGCATCGGTCGAGAAGTTGTAGCGGCGGGCGCGGCCCTGGATCGCGTTCGGCCACCAGAAGGCCGCTTCCAGGTAGATGTCGGTGGTGTCGAGCGTGACGGCGGTGGCGTCGCCACCCATGATGCCGGCCAGCGATTCGATCTCTTTGTCGTCGGCGATCACGCCGACCCACTCGTCGACCTCGATGGTGTTGCCGTTCAGAAGCTTCAGGTGCTCGCCCTTCTTGCCCCAGCGCACGTCCATCGTGCCATGGATCTTGGCCAGGTCGAACACGTGCGAAGGCCGGCCGACTTCCAGCATGACGTAGTTGGAGATGTCGACCAGGGCCGACACCGGGCGCTGGCCCGAGCGTTCCAGGCGGCGCTTCATCCATTCGGGCGTGGCGGCCTTCGCGTTCAGGCCGCGGATCACGCGGCCGCTGAAGCGGCCGCACAGGTCGGGCGCCGAGATCTTGACCGGCAGGATTTCGTCGGTGGTGACCGCGACCGGACGCACGGCCGGGAAGCTGAGCGGCGAGCCGGTCAGGGCGGACACTTCGCGCGCCACGCCCAGCACCGACAGGCAGTCCGCCTTGTTCGGGGTCAGCTTGATGGTGAACTTCAGGTCGTTCAGGCCGAGGTAGTCGCGGATATTCGTGCCGACCGGCGCGTCTTCCGGCAACTCCATCAGGCCGCTGCTCTCTTCCGAGATCTTCAATTCCTTGGCCGAGCACATCATGCCCTGCGACTCGACGCCGCGCAGCTTGCCGACCTTGATCTCGAAGGGCTTGCCGTCCGCGCCAGGCGGCAGCACGGCGCCGGCCTTGGCGCAGATCGCCTTCATGCCCGCGCGCACGTTCGGCGCGCCGCAGACGATATTCAGGAGCGTGCCGCTGCCGACGTCGACCTGGCACACGTTCAGGCGGTCGGCGTTCGGGTGCTTCGCCACTTCCACGACTTCGGCCACCACCACGTTCGAAAACGGCGGCGCGACGGCTTCCACTTCCTCGACTTCAAGGCCGGACATGGTCAGCAGGTGGGCCAGTTCGTCCGAATTCATTTTCGGATCGACCAGGGAACGGAGCCAGTTTTCGGAGAATTGCATAATCTTTTTACCTTGTAGCTGCGCTATTTATGAGGTTTTCTTATAGATCGAACTGCTTCAGTTGAATTGCTTCAAGAAGCGCAGGTCGCCCTCGTAGAACAGGCGCAGGTCGTTGATCCCGTAGCGCAGCATCGTCAGGCGCTCGAGGCCGGAGCCGAACGCGAAGCCGATAAATTTTTCCGGATCCAGGCCGAAGTTGCGCACCACGGTCGGGTGGACCTGGCCGGCGCCCGACACTTCCAGCCAGCGGCCTTTCAGCGGACCCGAGCCGAAGGCGATGTCGATCTCGGCCGACGGTTCCGTGAACGGGAAGTAGGACGGACGGAAACGCACCTGCAGGTCGTCGGTCTCGAAGAAGGCTCTAACGAAGTTCAGGTAGACGCCCTTCAGGTCGGCGAACGAGATGTCCTCGCCGATCCACAGGCCTTCGACCTGGTGGAACATCGGCGAGTGGGTGGCGTCGGAGTCGACGCGGTAGGTGCGGCCCGGCGCGATCACCTTGATCGGCGGCGTGTGGGTGCGGGCATAGCGCACCTGCATCGGGCTGGTGTGGGTGCGCAGCAGCAGCGGCTTCCCAAGGCTGTCCTCGCCCTCGATGTAGAAGGTGTCCTGCATCGAACGCGCCGGGTGGTTTTCCGGGCTGTTCAAGGCGGTGAAATTGGTCCAGTCGGTTTCGATTTCCGGGCCGCCGGCCACGTCGAAGCCGATCGAGCGGAAGATCTGCTCGACGCGTTCCCAGGTGCGCATCACCGGATGGATGCCGCCCATCGCGCGGCCGCGGCCCGGCAGGGTCACGTCGATCGCCTCGGCGTTCAGGCGCGCCTCCAGCTGGGCGTTGGCCAGGGCCTCGCGGCGCGCGGTCAGTGCCTGTTCGATTTTTTCTTTTGCGGCATTGATCAGGGCGCCCTGGGCCTTGCGCTGTTCGGGCTCGAGCTTGCCGAGACCCTTCATCAGTTCGGTCACCTGGCCGGTCTTGCCCAGGTATTTGGCTTTTGCGTTTTCCAGCGCGGCCGCGTCGAGCGAGGCGCCAAAGTCAGCCTGTGCCGAGACGACGAGTTCTTCCAGCGAGTTCATGCGTATTCTTTTCCTGTCTTTGTAGTGGCAGGAGAGCCACAGGATCTCGAAAAAGCGTAGCGAGCGGCAGCAATGTTGTCCGAGAAGCGGAGCTGTACGAGTAGTACAGCGGGCCATCGCCTTGGCGGCGCAGGACAACAGTGCAACGCGCAGTAGCTTATTCGAGGTCCCACCACAATCAAAAACGGGGCACAGGTCTGAACCTCTGCCCCGCTTCTAAGGCGCCGCTCGCGCGGCGCCAGTCTTGCAAAACCAGTTGCCTAAGCTTAGGCAGCCAGCTTGGCCTTGACGGTGTTGACAATCGCGGCGAACGCCGGCTTGTCGTGCACAGCCATGTCGGCCAGGACTTTACGGTCCAGTTCAATCGCGGACTTCTTCAGACCGTTCATGAACGCGCTGTAGGTCATGCCGTGCGAACGCGATGCCGCGTTGATACGGGTGATCCACAGTGCGCGGAAGACGCGCTTCTTGTTGCGGCGGTCGCGGTATGCGTACTGGCCAGCGCGCATGACTGCTTGCTTGGCAATACGGAATACTTTGCTGCGACGGCCACGGTAGCCTTTAGCAAGCTCAAGAACTTTCTTATGACGGGCACGTGCAGTAACCCCACGTTTTACTCGAGGCATATTCGCTCCTTAGTGTGAGATTAAGCAGATGGCATCATGCGGTAGACGCTGGTCACGTCCGACGCATTGATGTTACGGGTGCCGCGCAGCTGGCGCTTGTTCTTGGTGGTCTTCTTGGTCAGGATGTGACGCTTGAACGCCATGCCCGACTTGACGGTACCGCCCGGACGCACGCGAAAACGCTTCTTCGCGGAGCTTTTGGTTTTCATTTTTGGCATAGTCTTCTGTCCTTTGACGGACAGCCTCATATGTAACAGGATTGCAGGTGGCGGCAACGCCGCTCTTGGATGCCTGCTTTCACTTGTTTTGCAGCGAGTGCGAACTCACTACAACCTGTTTCGAGAAACAGGAACCGTAGATTCTAGCACAGGTTGCGGGGAAATAGTGTTGTGGCGGGGTTGTAGGGTGGGTTCTCGAACCCACGCGGTGCAACGGTCGATCAGCCGGGGCGCGCGCGGGAATCGACCACGCGAACAGGCCAGGAGAATCGACGCCACATCAATGCGAACGGCGAGAACGCGTGAGTACAAGTACCCACCCTACAAAATCCGAAACCGAAACGACAAAGGCCAGGCCCGGCGCGGCAGCTTGCGCTGCGGCGCCGGACCCGGCCCTGTCAATTCCTGGCGAAAAAAGAATTACTTCTTCTTTTTCGGCGCGATGATCATGATCATCTGGCGCCCTTCCATCTTCGGGAACTGCTCGACCTGGCCATAAGCCTCGAGGTCGGCCTTCAGGCGCTCGAGCATGCGGAAACCGATGTCCTGGTGGGCCATCTCGCGGCCGCGGAAGCGCAGCGTGATCTTGGTCTTGTCGCCCTCGTCCAGGAACTTGATGAGGTTACGCAGCTTGATGCTGTAGTCGCCCTCGTCGGTACCCGGACGGAACTTGACTTCCTTGACCTGGATGACCTTCTGTTTCAGCTTGGCTTCGTGGGCCTTCTTCTGCTCCGAGTACTTGAACTTGCCGTAGTCCATCAGACGGCAAACCGGCGGCGTCGCGTTCGGCGCGATTTCCACCAGGTCGACGTTCTTTTCTTCGGCCATGCGGAACGCTTCCGCCAGGCTCACGATGCCCAGCGGTTCGTTGTCCACACCGTTCAGGCGCATTTCCGGATAAGTGATTTCGCCGTTGATGCGATGCTGTTTGTCAGTAGCTATGTCTATTCCTTCGAAAGTATTAAATTTGACCGGGCGTATTGTAGCGTTTATTTCGCTTTCGCAGCGACTTCGCCTACCAGACGCTCCACGAGCGCGTCGACCGACATGACACCCAGGTCGACGTTGCCGCGGGCACGCACGGCCACCGTATTCGCTTCACGTTCCTTGTCGCCAACCACCAGGATGTACGGCAGTTTTTGGACGGAATGTTCACGAATTTTATAAGTAATCTTCTCGTTCCGCAAATCAGCGTGAACGCGCAGGCCAGCTTGACGCAGCTTTGCCTCCACCTGTTTGACGTAATCAGCTTGCGCGTCGGAAATGTTAAGCACCGCAACCTGGACCGGGGCCAGCCACAGCGGCAGCGCGCCGGCGTAGTTCTCGATCAGGATGCCGATGAAGCGCTCCATCGAGCCGACGATCGCGCGGTGCAGCATGACCGGGACCTTGCGGGTGTTGTCTTCCGCAACATACTCGGCGCCCAGGCGGCCCGGCATCGAGAAGTCGACCTGCATGGTGCCGACCTGCCACGGGCGGCCCAGGCTGTCCTTCAGGTGGTACTCGATCTTCGGGCCGTAGAAGGCGCCCTCGCCCGGCAG
>NZ_DAMCPG010000025.1:29487-73366 GCF_032106685.1 Massilia sp. | reverse complement strand
ATGATCATCTCGATCCCGACCGGCGTGAAGATCTTCAACTGGCTGTTCACCATGTACCGCGGCCGCATCCGCTTCGAGCTGCCGATGATGTGGACGATCTCGTTCATGCTGACCTTCGTGATCGGCGGCATGACCGGCGTCATGCTGGCCATCCCGGCGGCCGACTTCGTGCTGCACAACTCGCTGTTCCTGATCGCCCACTTCCACAACGTGATCATCGGCGGCGTGCTGTTCGGCCTGTTCGCCGGCATCAACTACTGGTTCCCGAAGGCCTTCGGCGTCAAGCTGAACCAGTTCTGGGGCAAGGTCTCGTTCTGGCTGTGGTCGATCGGCTTCTGGTTCGCCTTCATGCCGCCGTACATCCTGGGCTTCATGGGCGTCACCCGCCGCATGAGCCACTTCGAAGATCCGGAACTGCAGCCGCTGTTCATGATCTCGCTGTTCGGCACCCTGATGATCGCCGGCGGTATCGGCGCGCTGCTGATGCAGTTGTTCATGACCTGGAAGAACCGCGACCAGCTGCGCGACGTCACCGGCGACCCGTGGGACGGCCGTACCCTGGAATGGTCGACCTCGTCGCCGCCGCCTGACTACAACTTCGCCTTCACGCCGGTGGTGTACGACAACGACAGCTTCGCCGACATGAAGAAGAACGGCTGGAAGCGTCCGCTGAACGACTACGTCGAGATCCACATGCCGAAGAACACCTGGGCAGGTTTCGTGATCGCCGCGCTGTCGATGGTGATGGGCTTCGGGATCATCTGGCACATGTGGCTGCTGACCGGCGTGTCGTTCGTCGCCATGATGGCCGCGATCATCGTCCACACGTTCAACTACAAGCGCGATTTCTACATCTCGGCCGAAGAAGTGACCCGTACCGAGAACGCACGTACTAAATTGCTGGAAGCTCATGTCTAACAATCACGCAACCACCATGAACGGCGCCGTCGGCGGCGCCGCCGCGCGCGAGTACCACGTGCGCGAGCATCATCCGGAGAACGGCACCCTGCTGGGCTTCTGGATCTACCTGATGAGCGACTGCCTCATCTTCGCCTCGCTGTTCGCGACCTACGCCGTACTGGGCCGCAACTACGCGGGCGGCCCGACCGGGGCCGAACTGTTCGACCTGCCGCTGGTGGCCATCAACACGGCCTTCCTGCTGGTCTCGTCGATCACCTTCGGCTTCGCGATGATCTCGGCCCAGGCCAAGAAGCTGGGCGCAGCCCAGCTCTGGCTCGGCATCACCGGCGTCCTCGGCCTGTGCTTCCTGGGCCTGGAACTGTACGAGTTCTACCACCTGATCCACGAAGGCGCAGGTCCCTCGCGCAGCGGCTTCCTGACCGCGTTCTTCTCGCTGGTCGGCACCCACGGCCTGCACGTGCTGTTCGGTATCGTGTGGCTGGTGACGCTGATGTTCCAACTGGGCAAGCACGGCCTGTCGGTTGAAAACATGCGCCGCCTGTCCTGCCTGTCGATGTTCTGGCACTTCCTGGACGTCGTCTGGATCTTCGTGTTCACCTTTGTCTACCTGATGGGAGTCCTGCCATGAGCGCCCACCACCACAACGACGCCCTCCATGGCCACGGCCATGGCGACGAGCCGGGCGTGCACTACAGCCTGAAGGACTACACGATCGGCTTCGTGCTGGCCGTGATCCTGACCGTGATCCCGTTCTGGCTGGTCATGGGCAACGTGCTGCCGCCGGAGACGACCAAATTCGTCATCCTCGGCTTCGCCGCCGTCCAACTGGTCGTGCACATGGTCTACTTCCTGCACCTGAACGCGAAATCGGAAGGCGGCTGGAACATGATGGCGCTGATCCTGACGCTCATCCTGCTGGTGATCGTGCTCTCGGGCTCGATCTGGGTCATGTACCACATGAACGCCAACATGATGCCCGGCATGGGCGACGCCGCCGCCGTGACCGGTCACGGCATGCACGACATGCAATGATGTCGATGCACGGTCAAGCAGCCGTCCGGCCCCGCAGCCTGGGCCGGGCGATCCTCGCGATCCTCGGGCTGCTCCTGATCGTGCTGTTCGCGGGGCTGGGGACCTGGCAGGTGGTTCGCCTGCAGTGGAAACTGGCCCTGATCGAACGTGTGGAGTCGCGCGTGGGCGCGGCTCCCGTTTCCCCGCCCGCACCCGAACGCTGGGCTCAGGTATCGAAAGAGTCCGACGAATACCGGCACCTGCGTCTCGCCGGCCGCTATCTTTACGACTACACCACGCCGGTCCAGGCGGTGTCCGAACTGGGCGCCGGCTTCTGGCTTCTCACTCCCCTGTGCACCACCGACGGCACCATCGTCCTGGTGAACCGCGGCTTCATTCCCGCCTCCGGCAATACCGCGCAGCGCTATCCCGCGCGCCGCGCCGAGGGCAACCCCTGCGCCGCCGCCACCGGTCCGGCGCACACGCTGACCGGCCTGCTGCGCATCGCCGAGCCGGGCGGCGGCTTCCTGCGCGATAACGACCCGGCGCGCAACCGCTGGTTCTCGCGCGACGTCGCGGCCATCGCCGCCGCGCGCGGCTTGTCCGACACCCCCTCGAATGGCGGCCAGCTGGTCGCTCCGTTCTTCGTCGACGCCGCCCGCGGCCAGGACCCTTCCGGGGCCCCGGACCAGCCGGTCGGCGGCCTGACGGTCATCTCCTTTCAAAACAATCACCTCGTGTATGCGATCACTTGGTATGCTCTGGCCTTGATGGTTGCCGGTGCTTGGTGGTATGTTGCGCGCTCCGGCGCAAAAGGGGAGGCCGCCAGGCCCGACAACAATGGCAGTAAAGTTTGATCTACTAACAAAAATAACGCCGTCGATCGCACCCGCGCTCGAGGCGAACGTCGAATACGTCGCCGGCCACCAGAACATGCTGCAGCTCATCGAGCTGCGCTGGATCGCCGTCGTCGGCCAGGTGACGACCATCGCCGGCGCGATCCTGCTCTTCGACATCAACCTGCCGCTGGTGCACATGCTGCAGGTACTCGCCTGCCTAATCGCGTTCAACATCGCCAGCCACCTGCGCTGGCACGAGAAGAAACCGGTGTCGAACGCCGAGATCTTCATGGCCCTGCTGGTGGACGTGGCGACGCTCACCGTCCAGCTTTACCTCTCGGGCGGCACCACCAATCCCTTTGCTTTCCTCTACCTGCTGCAGATCATCATCTCGGCGGTGCTGCTGGAAGCCTGGTCGACCTGGACCATCGTCGTCGTCACCCTGGTCTGCCTCGGGCTGCTGGCGGTGTTTGCCCAGCCGCTCGCGCTGCCCTTCGACCATGCGCGCGGCATCGCCAGCCTGTACGTGCAGGGCATGCTGATCTGCTTCGCCCTGAACGCGGGCCTGCTGGTGATCTTCGTCTCGCGCATCAGCGGCACCGTGCGCGCCAAGGCGGCCCAGCTGGCCGAGCTGCGCCAGCGCGCGGCCGAGGAAGAGCACATCGTGCGCATGGGCCTGCTGGCGTCGGGCGCGGCGCACGAGCTGGGCACGCCGCTGGCGACGCTGTCGGTGATCCTGGGCGACTGGAAGCGCATGCCGGAGTTCCGCAACAGCCCGGTGCTGCTCGAGGAGATCGGCGAAATGCAGACCCAGCTCCAGCGCTGCAAGTCCATCGTCAGCGGCATCCTGCTCTCGGCCGGCAAGGCGCGCGGCGAGTCGGCCCTGCGCACCACCATCCACACCTTCCTCGACGGCCTGGCCGAGGATTGGGAAGACAGCCGCCCGGTCAAGGACTTCGAGTACGAGAACCGCATCGTCGACGACATCCCGGTGGTGTTCGACTCGGCGCTGAAGCAAAGCATCGACAATCTGCTGGACAACGCGCTGGAGGCCTCGCCGACCGGCTGGGTCGGGCTAGTGGCAAGCGTCGAGGACGGCATCCTGACCCTCGTCGTGCTGGACCGCGGCGCCGGTTTCGCGCCGGGCGTGCTGGCCCAGTTCGGCAAGCCCTACCAGAGCACCAAGGGCCGTTCCGGTGGCGGGCTTGGCCTGTTCCTGGTGGTGAACGTGGCGCGCACCCTGGGCGGCGCCGTCGTGGCGCGCAACCGCGAGGAGGGCGGGGCGCAAGTCACGCTGACGATCCCGCTGGCCGCGATTTCCCTGGGCGGGGAGGGCGAGCATGTCTGACACGCCGGTCCTGCTCATCGTCGAGGACGACGAGGCCTTCGCCCGCACCCTGGGCCGCTCCTTCGAGCGGCGCGGCTACCAGGTCCTGCACGCCCCCGGCTACGAGGAAGCGGCCGAGGTGCTGAAGGACCACAACCCCGGCTACGCGGTGGTCGACCTGAAACTGAAGGGAAATGCGTCGGGCTTGTCCTGCGTGCAGATGCTGCACGCCCACGATCCGACCATGCTGATCGTGGTGCTGACCGGCTTCGCCAGCATCGGCACCGCGGTGGAAGCGATCAAGCTGGGCGCCTGCCAGTACCTGGCCAAGCCCTCGAACACCGACGACATCGAGGCCGCCTTCGGCCACGTGGCCGGCAGCACCGACGTCGAGGTGACCAACCGCTCGACCTCGATCAAGACGCTGGAGTGGGAACATATCCACGCGGTGCTGGCCGAGACCGACTTCAATATTTCGGAAGCGGCGCGCCGGCTCGGGATGCACAGACGCACGCTGGCCAGGAAGCTGGAGAAGCAGCGGGTGAAGTGATTCGCCGCTGTGCGGCGAGCGGTGGGCACGGGGCGCCCACCCTACGGTCGATCGTGGACCCGGACGCCGGATTCGTATCGATCGTGGATCCGGACGCCGAATTCGTATCGACCCTGGACCGGGACGCCGAATTCGTAGGGTGGGCGCCCCGTGCCCACCGGTTTGTCAGCGGCCGAATGGCTCGCCAGGCGACCCCGCTGGGCAGGATTGCCGGGCTGGGGCAGCGCCCCCTCACCCATGGGTAGGCCGCTCACAGCCCCGCCAGCAGCTTGCGCACCGCCTGGTGCGCTTCCAGCCAGCCGCTGTCGACCAGCTTCGGGCGGCACGCGGGGCACTCTTCAAACGGATTGCAGGCGTGCTCCAGCGCGATATAGTTCGTGCCGGTGACCGGCTTGGCTGCACGCGCGTCGCGCGAAGACGGCTCGGCCGCCGCGTCGGCGCCGCCGGCGAGCCAGCGCGCGAAGGGCTCGAGCGCCACGCCGTCCGGCACGTACCAGCTCTTCCGGGTGGGATTCCATCGGGCGCCGAGCGCCTTGGCTTCGTCTTTTTCCGCGTACGGAACTTTCAGTGCTTTCATTACCGCCTCATGTTTCCGAAGCCGGTATTGTAAGCCCTGGCGCGGCAGTCCGGATCAGGGCGCCAGCACCAGCCGGTAGCCCACCGCCGTCTCGGTGACGAAATGGCGCGGCTGGGCCGGCTCGTCTTCCAGCTTGTGGCGCAGGTGGCCCATGTAGATGCGCAGGTAATGCCCGTTCTCGCCATTCGCCGGCCCCCAGACGGCGCGCAGCAGTTGCGGATTGGTCATCACCTTGCCGGCGTTCGCCACCAGTACCGCGAGCAGCTTGTATTCGAGCGGCGTCAGGTGCACGCGCACGCCGTTCTTGCTGACGATGCGCGCGGCGAGGTCGACCTCGACGTCGCCGAAGCGCACCGTGTTGTCGGCCGCCTCGGGCGCGCGCTGGCGGCGCAGGGTGGCGCGGATGCGGGCCAGCAGTTCGCCGGTGCCGAAAGGCTTCGTCAGGTAGTCGTCGGCGCCGGCATCCAGCGCCCGGATCTTGGCCTGCTCGGCGTCGCGCGCCGACAGCACGATGATCGGCATGCCCGACCAGGTGCGCACCTCGGCGATGAAGTCGACGCCGTCGCCGTCGGGCAGGCCGAGGTCCAGCACGACCAGGTCGGGCCGGCGCGTGCCGGCGTCGATCAGGGCGCGTTTCAGCTCTCCGGCCTCGTGGACCTGCCAGCCCTCCTGCTCCAGCGCGGTCCGGACAAAGCGGCGGATCTGCGGTTCGTCTTCCACCAGCAGGGCGGTCGGTCGTGCTTCATTCATGGTTGGTTTCCAGTGTCGGTTTCCAGCTCAGGCGGGTGGAGGTCGGGGAGGGTGGGCGGCGTCCCGCGCGGCAGCGAAAAGGTGATCGCGGCGCCTCCGCCGGCGGCGCGGGCGGCGCCGATGCGCCCGCCGTGGGCCTCGACGATGGCGCGGCAGATCGCCAGGCCCAGGCCGACGCCGGGAAGGTGGGATTCCTGCTGGCCGCGGGTAAACTTCTCGAACAGATCCGCGCGTCCGGCCGGCAGGCCCGGGCCGTCGTCGCTCACCGTGACGTCGACCCAATCCTCGCGCACGCGCGCCGCGATCGTCACCGTGCTGTCAGGGGGCGTGTATTTTGCCGCATTCTCGACCAGGTTGGCCAGCACCCGCTCGATCAGCACGGCGTCGAAGCGCAGCAGCGGCAGCTCAAGCGGGATGCGCGTCGCCACCTTGCGCGGGCCAAGCGCGGCGCGCAGCGGCCGCAGGGCGCTGCCGACCACTTCCTCGAGCGCCTGCCATTGCTGGTTCAGGCGGATGGCGCCGCTCTCGATGCGCGCCATGTCGAGCAGGTTGGTCACCATCACCGCGAGACGGCGCGACTCCTCGTGCAGGGCCTGGGCGCTCTCGCGCTCCCTGGCGGCCAGCGGCGGCTCGGCGCGCAACAGCGATTCGGACAGGCCGACCAGGGCGGTGAGCGGCGTGCGCAGGTCGTGCGACAGCGCCGCCAGCAGCGAGTTGCGCAGGCGCTCGGATTCCATGTTCACCAGGGCGCCTTGGGCCACCTCGATGTAGTGCACGCGTTCGAGCGCGATCGCCGCCAGGGCGGCATAGGTGTCGAGCTGGCGGCGCTGCTCGGGCAGCGGCAGCCAGCGGCCGCCTTCGGGTGCGATCGCCAGCACCCCGCGGGTGCGCATCGGCGCCACCAGCGGCAGGTAGAACAGCGGACTGCCCGGCAAGGTATCGGTGCCGTGGCCGGCTGGACTGGCGCGGTCGTAGGCCCATTGGGCGACCCCGGGGTCGAAGCCGTCCAGCGGCGCGCCGGCGTCCGGAATCAGCTTGCCGTCCGCGCCCGGCAGCAGCAGGACCGCGCGCGCGCCGAAGGCACGCGCGATGGTGGCGCGCGTGGTCTCGAGCACCTGCTCGTTCTGCAGCGCACCCGACAGTTCGCGCGCAAATTCGTACAGCGCCTGGGCGCGCGCCTCGCGCCGCCGCGCCACGCGCGCCTGGAAGCGCAGGCCGGCGGTCAATTGGCCGGTGATGAGGCCGACCGCCAGCATCACGCCGAAGGTGATCAGGTACTGGACGTCGGAGACCGCGAAGTCGTAGCGCGGCGGGACGAAGAAGAAGTCGAAGCTGGCCACGCAGACGCAGGTGGCCAGCACCGAAGGCCCGCGTCCAAAGCGTACCGCCACCAGCAATACCACCAGCAGGAACAGCATGGCGATGTTCGCCAGGGCCAGCCAGTGAGTGAGCGGCGTGAACGCGAGGGCCGCGGCCAGGCCGGCGAGGCCGCCCCAGAGGTAGCGCAGCCGGCGGCGCCGGTCCGGGGCCGGCGCGGCAGGCGCCGCAGAGCCTGGCGCGCCGCGAACGCGCTTGCCCGGCGCCGCGCCGCCGACGTCGATCAGGTCGATGTCCGGCGCGCGCCGCGCCAGGCGCGCGTGCAGGCCGGCGCGCCAGCGCGGGAAGCGGCCCGGCGCCGCGCGGCCGAGCACGATGCGCGCCAGGTTGTGGGTGCGCGCATAGGCCAGCAGGGCCTGGGCCACGTCGGCGTCCGGCAGCACTTGGGTGGTCGCCCCCAGCTCCTCGGCCAGTTTCAGGACGCCGTGCGCCGCTTCACGCCGGCTCGCCGGCAGGCGCTGCAGCGCCGGCGTCTCGACGTAGACCGCGTGCCAGGCGCAATCGAGACGGGCCGCCAGGCGCGCGCAGTTGCGCACGACCTGTTCGCCGCCATTGCCGGGACCGACGCAGGCCAGCAGGGCGCCGTCGGTCTTCCACACCGGCGCGATCGCCTGCGCGACGCGCCAGGCGCGCACGTCTTCCTTGACGCGCTCGGCGGTGCGGCGAAGGGCCAGCTCGCGCAGGGCGATCAGGTTCCCCTTGCGGAAGAAGTTGTTCGACGCCCGTTCGGCCTGCTCGCCCTGGTAGACTTTGCCGGCGCGCAGGCGGCCCAGCAATTCGTCGGCCGGCAGGTCCACCAGGACAACCTCGTCGGCGTCGTCGAACACCCTGTCGGGGACGGTTTCGCCGACCGCGATGCCGGTGATGCCGGCCACCACGTCGTTCAGGCTTTCCAGGTGCTGGACGTTCACCGTGGTGAAGACGTCGATGCCGGCGGCCAGCAGCTCCTCGACGTCCTGCCAGCGTTTCGGGTGGCGCGAACCGGGCACGTTCGAATGCGCCAGTTCGTCGACCAGGATCAGGTCGGGGCGCGCCGCGAGCGCGGCGTCGAGGTCGAATTCGGGCAGCTCCCTGCCGCCCCAGGCCAGGCGCCGCGGCGCCAGCACGTCGATCCCGGCCAGCAGCGCGGCGGTGTCGGCGCGGCCGTGGGTCTCGACCACGCCGGCCAGCACCCGGCGGCCCTGGGCCGCCAGCTTGCCGGCATCCTGCAGCATGGCGAAGGTCTTGCCGACCCCGGCCGAGGCGCCGAAATAGATGCGCAGGCTGCCGCGCGCGGCGCGGCTTTCCTGCGCGCGCATGTGGGCCAATACGGCGTCGGGATCGGGGCGGCTCATCATCTCAGCGAGTATCCGCTATCCGGGCTTCGTGCGCCAGCCCGGGCGCCATCCCGGCTGAGGTGTTTGCCGACATGTCGAGCGCCAGGTTCAGCGCCAGCACGTGCACGCGCGCTTCGCCGAACTGGCCAAGCCAGGGGCGCTCGGTATGCGCCTCGACCAGTTGCAGCACGCGCTCGCGCGGCAGCTTGCGGGCGGCCGCCACGCGGCCGGCCTGGTAGAGGGCCGCGGCCGGGCTGATGTGCGGATCGAGGCCGCTGGCGGACGCGGTGACGAGATCGACCGGGACCGGGGCGGCATTGCCCGGATCGGCCGCGCGCAAAGCGGCGATGCGCGCGGCGACCGCGTCCTTCAGGCCAGGGTTCAGGGGGCCCTGGTTGGCGCCGCCCGAACCGTTGGCGTTGTTCGGCATCGGCGCGGTGGCCGAAGGCCGGCCCCAGAAGTAGCCCGGCGCGGTGAAGGACTGGCCGACCAGGCTGGAACCGACCGGCTTGCCCTGGCGTTCGACCAGGCTGCCGCCGGCCTGGTGCGGCATCAGGAGCCGGGCCAGGCTTGTCGCGGCCAGCGGATAGGCCAGGCCGCAGAGCAGGGTGAGGGCCGCGAAGACGGCGAGGACGGGACGGATGGTGGATGGCATGGGAACTCCAACTGAGGCGAAATTCAGGCGAAATGGAAGAAGGCAAGCAGCATGTCGATCAGCTTGATGCCGGCGAAGGGCAGCAGCAGGCCGCCCAGGCCATACACCAGCAGGTTGCGGCGCAGCAGGGCGCTGGCGCCGACCGGCCGGTAGGCCACGCCGCGCAAGGCCAGCGGAATCAGGACCACGATGATCAGGGCGTTGAAGACCACGGCCGACAGGATGGCCGAGTCGGGACTGGACAGCCCCATCACGTTCAGCGCCGCCAGTTGCGGGTAGACGCCGACAAAGGCGGCAGGGATGATCGCGAAGTACTTGGCGACGTCGTTGGCGATCGAGAAGGTGGTCAGCGCGCCGCGCGTCATCAGCAGTTGCTTGCCGATCTCGACGATCTCGAGCAGCTTGGTCGGGTTCGAGTCGAGGTCGACCATGTTGCCGGCCTCCTTGGCCGCCTGGGTGCCCGAGTTCATAGCCACGGCGACGTCGGCCTGGGCCAGCGCCGGCGCGTCGTTGGTGCCGTCCCCGGTCATCGCGACCATCCTGCCTGCGGCCTGGTGGCTGCGGATCAGGGCCAGCTTGTCCTCGGGCGTGGCGTCGGCCAGGAAGTCGTCCACCCCGGCCTCGGCCGCGATCGCGGCGGCGGTCAGGCGGTTGTCGCCGGTGATCATCACGGTCTCGATGCCCATCTGGCGCAGCGCCGCGAAGCGCTCGCGCAATCCGCCCTTGACCACGTCCTTGAGTTCGACCACGCCCAGCACGCGGGCGCCGTCTGCGACCGCCAGCGGCGTGCTGCCGCGGCGGGCCGCATCCTCGACGCTGCGCGCCACCGCCGCCGGCCAGCTGCCGCCCAGCGCCTCGACGTGCGCCCTGAGCGCGCCGGCCGCGCCCTTGCGGATCGTGCGGCCGCCAAGGTCGACGCCGCTCATGCGGGTCTGGGCGGTGAAGGGCACGAAAGCGGCGTGCAGCTCGCCCAGCGCGCGCTCGCGGATGCCGCAGCGGGTCTTGGCCAGCACCACGATGCTGCGGCCTTCCGGCGTCTCGTCGGCCAGCGACGCCAGCTGGGCCGCGTCGGCCAGTTCGCGCTCGTCCACCCCGGGGGCCGGATGGAAAGCGCTGGCCTGGCGGTTGCCGAGGGTGATGGTGCCGGTCTTATCGAGCAGCAGCACGTCGACGTCGCCCGCCGCTTCCACCGCGCGGCCTGAGGTGGCGATCACGTTGGCGCCCATCAGGCGGCTCATGCCGGCCACGCCGATGCTCGAGAGCAGGCCGCCGATGGTGGTCGGGATCAGGCAGACCAGCAGGGCGATCAGGGTGGTCAGCGTCGCCGGCTGGCCGCCGCCCGCGGCCTCGGCGGCGAACAGCGTAAAGGGCAGCAGGGTCGCGGTCACCACCAGGAACACGATGGTGAGCGCCACCAGCAGGATGGAGAGGGCGATCTCGTTCGGGGTCTTGCGGCGTTTTGCACCTTCGACCATGCCGATCATGCGGTCCAGGAAAGTCTCGCCCGGATTGGCGGTCACGCGCACCACCAGCCAGTCCGACAGCACGCGCGTGCCGCCGGTGACGGCGCAGAAATCGCCGCCGGCCTCGCGGATCACCGGCGCGGATTCGCCCGTGATGGCGCTTTCGTCGACCGAGGCGATGCCCTCGATCGCTTCGCCGTCGATCGGGATCACGTCGCCGGCTTCGACGAGGATCACCGCGCCCTTGCGCAGATCGGTCGCCGGAACGGGAAGCCAGCCGCCGCCATGGCGCGGCGCGGCCAGTTTCTTGGCCATGGTCGCGCCCTGCAAGCCGCGCAGCGCGGCTGCCTGCGCCTTGCTGCGGCCTTCGGCCAGGCTCTCGGCGAAGTTCGCGAACAGCACGGTGAACCAGAGCCAGGCCGCGATTGCCAAGGTGAAGGAGGGCGCGGCCTGGCCGCCGCCCGCGAGCGCATGGAAGAACAGCAAGGTGGTGGCGATGCTGCCGGCGTAGACCACGAACATGACGGGACTGCGCAGCTGCACGCGCGGGTCGAGCTTGGCGAAGGCGCCGCCGACGGCGGGCAGCAGCAGTTGCGGGTCGAACAGGCGCAAGGCCTTGCCCGACGTGGGATTGGATGACATCTCGTACTCCAGAGGTGTGCCGGCGGCGCGGGCCGCCGGCGGGACGTTGTTTAGCGTGCGAACAGCTGCAGGTGCTCGGCGACCGGCCCGAGGGCGAGCGCGGGGACGTAGTTCAGCACCCCGACCAGGACCACGATCGCGACCAGGAGGAACACGAAGGTCGGGCCGTGGGTCGGCAGGGTGCCGGCGTTCGGCGGCAGGCGCGGCTTGGCGGCCAGCGAGCCGGCGATCGCCAGCACCGGCACGATGACGGCGAAGCGGCCGAACCACATCGCGATCCCGAGCATGGTGTTGTAGAAGGGCGTATTCGCCGACAGGCCGGCAAAGGCGCTGCCGTTGTTGTTGGCGGCCGAAGTAAAGGCGTACAGCACCTCGGTGAAGCCGTGGGCGCCCGGGTTGGCGATGCCGGCGCGGCCGGCGGCGCTCGTCGAGGCAAGCGCGGTCCCGGCCAGCACCAGGACCGGCACCGCGAGAATCGCGAGCGAAGCCATCTTCATCTCGAAAGCCTGGATCTTCTTGCCCAGGTATTCCGGGGTGCGGCCGATCATCAGGCCGGCCACGAACACGGCCAGGATGGCGAACACCAGCATGCCGTACAGGCCGGAGCCGACGCCGCCGAACACCACTTCGCCCAGCTGCATCAGGACCAGCGGCACCATGCCGCCCAGCGGCATGAAGGAATCGTGCATGGCGTTGACCGCGCCGCAGGAGGCGGCCGTGGTGACGACCGCGAACAGGCTGCTGGCGGCGACGCCGAAGCGCACTTCCTTGCCTTCCATGTTGCCGCCCGCCTGCAGGCCGCTTGCGGCCTGGTCGACGCCGAGCGAGTGCAGCACCGGGGATGCCTGCTGCTCGGCGGCGCCGGCGGCCAGTGCGGCGACCGCGAACATCAGCGTCATCGCGGCCAGGATCGCCCACCCCTGGCGCGGTTCGCCGACCATGCGTCCGAAGGCGAAGCACAGCGCGGCCGGGATCAGGAAGATCGCCAGCATCTGGCCGAAATTGGCCAGCGCGGTCGGATTCTCGTAGGGGTGGGCGGAATTGGCGTTGAAGAAGCCGCCGCCGTTGGTGCCGAGCAGCTTGATCGCTTCCTGCGAAGCGACCGGCCCCATCGCCAGCAGCTGGGTGCGGGCGGTCACCTCGGCGACGCTCCCGTCCGGCTGCACCTGGGAATGGGAGACCGGATCCAGCACGGCCACCTCCTTGTAGGCGTCGAGGTTCTGGATCACGCCCTGGCTGACCAGGAACAGCGAGAACAGCAGCGACAGCGGCAGCAGCACGTAGACGGTCGAGCGGGTAAGGTCGCGCCAGAAATTGCCGATCGATGCGCCGGAGCGGGCGGCGAAACCGCGGATCAGCGCGAACGCGACGGCGATGCCGGTCGCCGCCGAGAAGAAGTTCTGCCCGGCCAGCGCCAGCATCTGGGTGGCGTAACTCATGGTCTGTTCGCCGCCATAGCCCTGCCAGTTGGTGTTGGCGACGAAGCTGATGGCGGTGTTGAACGACGAGTCGGGCGATACGGCGGGCAGGCCTTGTGGATTCCAGGGCAGCCAGGCCTGCAGGCGCTGCACCGCGTAGGTGAAGACTGCCCCGAGCCCGCTGAACAGCATCACGGCCAGGGCGTAGGCGCGCCAGCCCTGTTCGGCGCCGGCAGCGGGGCCGGCGGCGCGCAGGACCAGGCGTTCGAGCGGACCCAGCAAGCCAAGCCCGCGGACGGGGCCCGTGCCGGCGACGCGGGCCAGGACGGCGCCGAGCGGCCAGGCCAGGACCAGCAGGACGAGGAGGAAGGCTGCCAGCAGCGTTAAGGATTGGACGGTGATCACAGGTCCTCCGCCTTGAACAGGGCCACCACCAGGTAGACCAGCAGGGCGCCGGCCGCAACGGCGGCGCCGAGATAAAGGATGTTCATTGTTTGCCCTCCAGCCGCGCACAGAGCGCGCAGAGAAGGCAGGACAGGGCCGTGAAGCTGGAAAGTAGGCCGATAAAGACAAGATCCATGGGGTGCTTTCGCTTGTTTTTGTTGTGGGAAGCGTAAGGCGGGGCGCCTAAAGATGGGATAAAGAGCTGCCCCGCCGCTGTAAACAACGCGTAAAAACGCTGCGTTCCCGCTTCAGAAGGTACGGCCCAGCGTCACCACCAGTGCACGGCCGCCGAGGAACTTGCCGTTGGCCGGCGAGGCATAAGCGCTCTCGCTGGCGTTGGTGCCGACCGCCGCGAGCGTGAGCGTGGCCGGGCCGACGTCGTGGGCCACGGCCGCCTTCCAGTCGGTGTAGCTGGCCGCGCCGAGGTGGCGCACGCGCTGGCGCCCGGCATGCAGGGTCAGCGTGGTCCGCGCGCCGGCGGGCAGGCTCAGGTTCAGATCGAGGTAGCCGCTGCCACGGGTGCCGGGCATGCCGAACAGGTTGGTGAAGGCGTGGGAGTACTTCAGGGTGGCCGCGCGGTAGCCGAGCTGGGCGTAGGCTTCGGCGCTGTTCGCATTGTCCCAGCCGGGCAGGCGTGACAGGCCGTTGGATGGGTAGAGGTAGCCGAGCAGGCCGGCGTCATAGCTGACGCCGCCGCCGAGTTCGCCGCGGCGGCCGCTGTAGAGGTCGAGTTCGACGCTGCCGGAGCCGCCGGCGTCGCGCGTCCAGGTGATCGACGAGGCCCAGGCGCCGGCGTACCAGCCGGAGGCGGCGACAAGGTCGGCGCCGGCCTGGAGCGCCGGCTGCAAGCGGGTCTGCGAGATGCCGCGGTAGCGGTAGTCGGAAACGAGGGCGACGTTGGCGCCGATGGCGGCGTCGTCGTCGGCGGTGTTGTCGATGGCTTGCCGGGCGTGGACGGCGCCGGTGATGCCGGCCAGGCTGGCGGCCAGCAGGAGGATGGTTTTCATGTTGGTTTTTTCCGGTGAATCGATGACATGCCCGCCGGGGGCGACAGGCTTCGAACAGCCCGGCCAGCTTAGCCAGGCGGCCGTAAAAACGGTCTAAAAAGCGGGGCCGCCGCCGTCTGCGCGACGTGCGCGGCTTCGCCACCAGGTTCTATACCGACGAAGGCATCTGGGACCTGGTCGGCAACACATCCCGGTGTTCTTCATCCAGGACGCGACAACGCAAGGGCGAGTCGCGCTTCTGCAAGTGCCACTGGTCGCCGCTTGCCGGCACCCACTCCCTGGTCTGGAACGAAGCGGTGAAGCTGGCCGGCGCCGACCCCGACTTCCACCGGCGCGACCTGTGGGAAGCGTTCGAGGCCGGCCACTTCCGGGTCCAGACCCCGGCCGTGCGCGAGCGCATCGTCGCCGGCCTGGTGAACATCGACCCCGGCCTGGCCGCCGCCGTCGCCGGGCAGCTCGGCATCGAGGTGCCGCCGCCGCTGCCGCCTTCGACCAACCTGCCGATCCCCGACTATCCGCCATCGCCGCCGCTGTCGCTGCTGGCGCGGCCCGGCAAGACCGGCATCCGCACGCGCCGCATCGCGCTGCTGGTGGCGTCCGGCATCGACGGCGACATCGTGCGCGAGCTGTATGCGGCCTTGCTGAAGGAGGGCGCCCAGCCGCGCCTGGTCGGCCAGCGCCTGGGCAAGGCCGAGTCCTTCAACGGCCATCCGCTGAACGTCGAGATCACCCTGGAAACCAGCCCCTCGGTGATGTACGACGCGCTGGTCCTGCCGCCGGGCGAGGCCGCCATGCTGGCCCTCAGCCGCGACGGCCGCGCGATCGAGTTCGTGCGCGAGCAGTACCGCCACCTGAAACCCATCCTGGCCCTGGGCAGCGGCGCGACCCTGCTGCAGGCGGCCGGCATTCCGCCGCGGCTGCCCGACGGCGGCGAGGACTGGGGGCTGGTGGTGGCCGAGGAGGCCGACGCCGCGGTGGCCTTCGCCGCCTTCAAGGCGGCGGTGGTGCGGCACCGGGTGTACGAACGGGAAACGGATCCGCCCCGGGTCTAGTCCGCGCCCCTTGCCTGCGCCGCAGGGGCGGCGCGGGCGCGAAGAGGCAAGGGATCGCGCCCGGACCTGTTCCGGGCGCTCCTAGCGGCCCACGCCCGCGCTCGAGACCGATGGAATTGCCTTGATCGCATCCTTGTCGATCAGGTGCCACACCAACACCTGGTAGAGATCCGCCGTATGCGATTTCAGGCTTTCCGCAATATTCCGGCTCATGGCCGCATGCACGTCGTAGCTGACACCTTGGGCTTTCAGCCTGGTTTCGGCCTGCGCGGCGACCGCGCTCGTCGTGCCTTGGGTAAGATCGATCGTCAGCCACAAGACGCCGGCGGCGTTGATGAGCTTGCCTTCGCCGCGGCGGATCATATCGGCGCATTCCTTGTACTTGTCCGTCTGCCACAGGTCGCGATACACATTGTCGGCAAGCGCGAATTCGTAGAACGTGCCCTTGGCTTTATAGCTGCTGCCGCTGACGCCCTGGTAGGCTGCCTGCAGCGTTGCCTTGACATCGTCGAGTTTTCCGGGCGGGATCAGGCCGAGTGCGTTCATGTTGTCGAGATCCGCCTTCACCGCGCCGCTGACGTCGATCGCGATCTTCACGTCGCGCGTATAGTCGACCTCCCTGCCGCTCGCCGAACGCTTGAATTTGACATCTTCCGGCTTGAACGGATGCGTGCCGCTTTTCGAACAATAAAGCGGCGTGCCGCCGCTGGCATCGACGCTCATGTAACCGATCACCGCACGCGCCGCCGAAATCGGCTCCATCGGGCTTTCGATATCCGGGCTGAAAGGAGTGATATACAGATGAAAAGGCGTCCCGCTACCGTAGATCACGCACTTCTCGAGTCCACAGACGGTCTTGCTGGTGAAATCCCCGTCCGGAAGCGTGTATTTTTTCGGGAAAAACGGCGCCGCCGCCGCAACGCTCGTCGTCGCTATCGCGGTCAGAAAGCCCGCGGCCAGAAGAGAAGATTTGCCGATCATGGTAGCCCTGGTAGTGGAATAATTGTTGTGCTGCCGAGGTAGCGGCAGCTAGGTGTTATTACGCCAGGAAGTATATTTCTGTCTACTATTAGTTGCAACTTTTGCGTGACGATATTCGGCGCGCCAGGGCCGGTGACGTGCGCCAGCGCGCCATTGCGGACCTGGCGAACAGCTTCGCGCGCGGTGCTGCCGGCCTAGCCGACCGGGCTTCCCCGCTCACGCGTATAGACGCCGACCGCTTTGCCGTGAATCTCGGTGTCCGCTTCGTACGTCAGCCCAAGGCGCCTGGCGACCCGCAGCGACGATTCGTTGGCCGGGGCGATGACGGCCCTGACCTTGGGTTCGCGCCGGATCTCGAGCGCATGGTGCAGGGCCGCCGCCGCCGCTTCGCTCGCGTATCCGCGGCCCCAGCAGGCACGATAGGTATTCCAGCCCAGCTCCATTACGATGCAGTCCTCGCGAAAGAAGGCGCCGACGTTCCCGACGAGTTCACCGCTCTCCTTTTCCTCGACAGTCCACCATCCGGCGCCATGGATCAGCCAGAGCCCCGCCTGCGAACAGAAGATGCGCCAGGCCGCCTGGCGGTCGTTCGCTCCCAGGTGGGCCGCGGCGACGGGATCGGCCAGATGCGCCGCGAACGCATCGAAGTCTTCGCGCCTGTATGCGCGAAGCAGGAGCCGCTCGGTGCGAAGGCTTGGAACGGAAGTGACGAACTCGGTGTTCATGCGCTGGTTTCCCTTGTGCGAAGGACTGGTTTCGCCGTTAGCGGACCGGCAATACGCTTCAGTGTACCGGGCTGTTGCCGTCGACGGAACCAGGGGTTTTGCCAGGCACGCTCAAGCGCCCATCTTGCTGAGCGCGAACGCCGACAGGAACCCCGCCACCGTGATCAGCCCGGCGAAATCGCGCGCCTCGTCGAAGGCCTCGGGAATCATGGTATCGACCAGCATCGCCAGGATCGCCCCGGCCGCCACCGCCGTGGTGGCCGCCACCACGCCGCCGGAGACGCTCTCGAAGGCGGTATAGCCCACCAGGGCCGCCAGGCCGGAGGCGGCGGCGATCGCGCCCCAGATGCCGAAAATGTAGACGGCCGAGCGGCCGGCCTTCTTCATGCCGGCCGCGCTCGACAGGCCTTCCGGCACGTTCGAGAGGAAGATCGCCGACACCGCCACCAGGCTGACCTTGCCGCCGCCCAGCATCGACAGGCCGATCACGATCGATTCCGGTATCCCGTCGAGCAGGGCGCCGACCGCGATCGCCATGCCGCTGCCGCCGTTGTCGGCCGCTTTCGGCTGCTGTTCGCCGGAGCGTTTGCGGTGCTTCGCCCCCTGGCGCGACAGCAGCCAGTTGGCCAGGGTGTAGATCGCGGCGCCGGCCAGGAAGCCGAGCGCGGTCGAGGCGAAGCCGCCCTTGCGGTAGGCCTCCTCCATCAGCTCGAAGGAGAGGGCCGAGATCAGCACGCCGCTGCCGAAGGCCATGATGGCGGCGATCAGGCGCGGCGGCACCTTCACCCAGTAGCCGACCGCGGCGCCGACCAGCAGGGCGCCGCCCGCCACCAATCCCCAGAACCCGGCCTGCAACCACAGCGGAATGCCACCCATGCCATTCTCCAACATTGTTGTGCTTGTCAAAATGCTACTCGCAAGCGCGAAAGCAGGGCGTCCGCCTGCCGCGGCATTCACCGCCCGGTCATACGGCTGTGATACATTCGGCACTTTTGCAGGGAAGCACTCTCCATGAAAACGAGCCCGATGACATCGCGTTTCAAGACAGGTCTCGCCGTCCTGGTGCCGGCCGCCGTGCTGGCGGGCTGCGCCAGCTATGCGCCGCAGCCGCCGGGCATCGAATCGGCCTTCGTCGTGATCGGCGAGAACGGCCAGGCCACCGCCCGCGTCATCACCGCCGAGTCCGCGTGTCCGCCGCTGCGGGTCGACGGCAACCTGATGCCGATGCGGGTGCGGGTGCCGATGTCGAGCATCCCGGCGCGCGCCGGCCAGCCGCACACGCCGCCCTCGAAGGCGGTGCTGACCTGCGAGGCGCCGATCCCGGCCGGAACCTTCACCGCGCGCGTGGGGGAGATGGCGCTGCCGGTGCCGAAGGCGGACCCGCAACGCATCGTCGTCATCGGCGACACCGGCTGCCGCCTGAAGGGCAAGGAATTCCAGGACTGTAACGACCCCGAGGCCTTTCCCTTCGCGCGGGTGGCGGCCAGCGCCGCGGCCTTCAGGCCGTACCTCGTGATCCACGTCGGCGACTACCACTACCGCGAAGACCCGTGCCCGACGAACCGTCCCGGTTGCGCCGGCAGCCCCTACGGCTACGGCTACGACGCCTGGGCCGCCGACTTCTTCACGCCGGCGCGCAAGCTGCTCGCGGCCGCGCCCTGGGTGCTGGCGCGCGGCAACCACGAGAACTGCACGCGCGGCGGGCAGGGCTGGTGGCGCTACCTCGATCCGCGCCCCTTCGAGGCAGGGCGCGACTGCGACGATCCGGCGAACGACGCGCTGGGCGAACACAGCGACCCCTACGCCGTGCCGCTCGGCGGCGACGCCCAGCTGATCGTGTTCGACACCGCCAACACCAGCTGGAAGGGCCTGGCGAAAACCGACCCGCGCCGCGCCCGCTATGCCGACACCTGGCGCAAGGTCGAGCAGCTGGCGCGCGGCGCGGCCTACAACATCGCCGTCGACCACCATCCGCTGTTCGCCTTCGGCGCCAACCGCGACGCGCAGAGCGGCGCCATCACCCTGTTCGGCGGCGACCGCGGCCTGCTCGACGCCTTCGGCGACGTCGACCCCGGCTACCTGCCGCGTTCGATCAGCATGCTGCTCTCGGGCCACGTGCACCTGTGGGAACAGCTCAGCTTCTCGAGCCCGCACCCGACCCAGTTCGTGGCCGGGTTCTCGGGCACGGCCGAGGACATCGTGCCGCTGCCGGAAAGCGTGCCGCCCGGGCAGCAGCCCGCGCCGGGCGCCGTGGTCGAGGCGATGGGCTCCTGGATCGACGGTTTCGGCTTCATGACGATGCAGCGTACCGGCCCGGACGCATGGCAGGTCGCGGTCTGGGACCGCGACGGCAAACGCAAGAACAGCTGCAGCGTGAAGGGCCGCCGCTCGCGCTGTGAAGTTGCTCAAGTGAAATGATGTCAATACATTTCATCAAATATAGTTGCCAAGGAAATATAGATCGGGCAATATAGCGCCATCGGAACCGCCGCCACGGCGGGCTCTCGATCAGCGATGAGGCGTTCATTCGTTTCTTTTGGGCCCCCGGTCATCCCGGGGGCCATTTTTCGCGGGAGGCCCACCGCCCGGTGGTGCCAACTACTGAGAGCATCTAACAAAAGCGCCAGGGCAAGGGATGTGGCCACCCGACGCAGCGTCGAAGACGGTACCTTGGTACGGCGAGACGATGCAACGCAGCCATGGCGGTTTTGTTAGGCGCTCTTGGCCGTTCTCCCGCTCTTCCTGGAGGACACGCATGCCCGATTTTTCCGATCTCGGACTCCAACTCGCCTGGCCGCTGGCCATGACGCTGGCCTGGATGGCCGGCGAACTGTTCTACCGCTGGACCGCGCTGCCGCGCATCGCCGTCTATGGCCTGGCCGGTTTCGTGTTCGGCAACCTGGCCGCCGGCTACCTGCCGCCGTCCGAAGCGAAGAACTTCATGTTGCTGGCCAACCTGGGCTTCGGCTTGATCCTGTTCGAACTCGGATACCGCATCAACCTGCGCTGGCTGCGCAACAATCCCTGGATCGTCGCGACCTCGCTGCTGGAAGCGGTCTGCACCTTCGCCGCGGTCTACGTGGTCGCCCAGCTGTGCGGCATGGAGCGCCTGCCGGCCGCGCTGACGGCCTCGCTGGCCATGTCGAGTTCGCCCGCCGGCCTGCTGCGCGTGCTGAACGAGCAGGGCGCCGCCGGGCAAGTCACCGAGCGCGCGATGCACCTGACCGCCCTGAACTGCGTGATGGCGGTGTTCACCTTCAACATCGTGGTCGGGATCGGCGTGTTCCAGACCTCGGGCGACATCGCCCACGCCGCCGCCAGCAGCCTGCTGGTGCTGGTGGCATCGAGCGGCCTGGGCGCGCTGTTCGGGGCCCTGGTGCCGCTCTGGCTGCGCATGATCGACGCCTCGCGCGACGGCACCCTGGCCTTCGCGCTGGCGGTGGTCCTGCTGGTCGCCATCACCTCGGTGCTGCCGCTGTCGCCGGTACTGGCCGCGCTCACCTTCGGCCTGGTGGCGCGCCACCGCCGCATCGCCCTCAGCCCGGCGCAGCGCAACTTCGGCGTGCTCGGCGACCTGCTGACGGTGCTGATGTTCTTCTTCGTGGCGACCAAGGTGCAGCTCGAGCACGTCAGCGGCGGCATCGCCCTCGGCCTCCTGCTGGTGCTGGTGCGGGCCGCGGTGAAGGTTTCGGTCTGCACCCTGTTCGCACGCGTGTCGGGCATCTCGGCGCGCAAGGGCGCGCTGTCGGGTCTGGCATTGACGCCGATGGCGGTGTTCGCGATCATCCTGATGGAGCAGACCCGCTGGATCGGCGTCGACCTGTTCGACAGCCTGGCGCCGCTGGCCGCGGTGATGCTGCTGCTCGACGTCGCCGGACCGATCCTGACCCAGCGCGCGGTGGTCTGGGCCAACGAAACCCGTACCGGAAAGGAGGCCTGACATGGCACTCGAACGATTCGCACAATCGCAGCCGCTCACCATGGGCGTCGAGCTGGAGCTGCAGCTGGTGAGCCTGTCGGACTTCGACCTGGTCGCGGCCTCGCCGGACATGCTCGAACTGCTGGGGCGCGCGCCTTTCCCCGGCAACGTCACGCCCGAGATCACCGAGAGCATGATCGAGATTAATTCGAGTGTGCACACCCACCACGGCGAGCTGCTGGAGGAACTGCGCCGGATCCGCGACACGCTGCTGCGCGCCGGCGACACCCTGAATGTCGGCGTCTGCGGCGGCGGCACCCACCCGTTCCAGCAGTGGTCGCAGCGCAAGATCTTCTCGAAGCCGCGCTTTCGCGAAGTCTCGGCCCTGTACGGCTACCTGGCCAAGCAGTTCACCGTGTTCGGCCAGCACGTGCACATCGGCTGCGGCTCGGGCGACGAGGCGCTGTTCCTGCTGCATGCGTTGAACCGCTACATCCCGCATTTCATCGCGCTGTCGAGTTCCTCGCCCTTCCTGCAAGGCAGCGACACGCGCTTCAATTCGGCGCGCCTGAACTCGGTGTTCGCCTTCCCGCTGTCGGGCCGCGCGCCCTTCCTGCTCAGTTGGGAAGCCTTCGAGCGCGACTACTTCGCGCGGATGGAAAACACCGGCATCGTGAAGAGCATGAAGGACTTCTACTGGGACCTGCGGCCGAAACCCGAATACGGCACCATCGAGCTGCGCGTCTGCGACACGCCGCTGACGGTGGAGCGCGCCGCCGCGCTGGCCTGCTACCTGCAGGCGCTGTGCCGCCATCTGCTGGAACGCAACGAGCCGCCGCCGCTGGAAGACGACTACCTGGTCTATAACTACAACCGCTTCCAGGCCTGCCGCTTCGGCCTGGACGGCACCCTGGTCCATCCGCAGACCCACGAGACGCTCTCGCTGCGCGAGGACATCCTGACCACCCTGCGCCACCTGGAGCCGCATGCGAAGGCGCTGGGCAGCGAGGCCGCGCTCGAGCACCTGTACCAGGAGACCCATACCGGCAGCGACGCCGCCTTCCTGCGCGCGGCGCACGAGGACGGCGGCAGCCCGGAGGCGATCGTCGACGCCGCGCTGCGGCGCTTCCGCGAAGGCCTGCCGGCCTAGTGCCGCCGGGCGAAGCGGGAAGGGCAGGAAAGCAGGAACAAGTCGGGTTCAGGCCTCGCCGAGCGGCACGTGGGCGTCGGCCTCGTCGACCGCGAGCAGCGCGATCAGCGCGCCCAGGTCCTGTTCGAGGCGCGCCAGCGTCGCCGCGTCGAGGCTGGACAGGGCGTCGGGCAGCACGCCGGCGAAGGGCACCGGCGCGCGCTGCAGCACGGCGTCGGCGGCGGGCAGGGTGCGCAGGGCGACGCCGCGCCGGTCCTGGCCCTCGCGCGCGCTGGCGATCAGGCCGCGGCCGCCCAGGGCGCGCACCAGGTTGCTGGCGGTCGACTGGTGGATGTCGAGCGCGCGCGCCAGTTCGGTGACGCCGATGCCGGGCGACTGCGCGATCACGGACAGCGCCCACAGTTGGGCGCCGCCCAGGCCGGCATCGCGCTCGACCTGGCGAAAATGGTTTTTCACCGCATTGAAGACGATGCGGAACTGGCGCAGCACGCGCGTTTCGGGGGCGAGCTGGCCCTGATGGTTCTGTTCAGACATGGCGCCATCATAGCGGAAACCGCCGTCCATCGGGCCGGGTTCCTGGCCGCACGATGCGCGTCCCATGCCCCACGCTGCTGTCCGCTATACTTGGCGCCTGGAGAACCAACAAGGCGCAAGGACATCAGTGGATCAGGACGAGAAGACCGACAACGACATTCGGCACGACATTCGGCGGCAGGCAAGGAAGTTGTTCGGGGGTGCGGGCAGCCGCGCCCAGGCCGGCGTACGGCGCGCCCACGGCATCCTGCAAGGGCGGCCGCGCTGGGAGCAGGCGGTCCTGGTCGCCCTGTGGGCGGCGGCGGCGCTGCTGATCGCCTTGCTGGCCTACCTGCTGGTCCTGATTCCGCTCACGCCCGGCGTCGACGACCTGAAGCAGGTCACCAGCGCGCGCCCGAGTGTCATCATGTCGAGCGACGGGCGCGAACTGGGCACCTTCGAACAAGGCCTGCAGGAACGCGTCAAGCTGTCCCAGGTTTCGCCGCACGTGGTGGCGGCGCTGATCTCCACCGAGGACCACCGCTTCTACGACCACCACGGCGTCGATTTCACGCGCATCGCCGGCGCCCTGCTGGCCAGCCTGAAGGGCGACGCCCAGGGCGGTTCGACCATCACCCAGCAGCTGGCGCGCAACATGTTCCCCGAGGAGATCGGCCGCGCGCGCAGCGTCAACCGCAAGCTCAAGGAACTGATCACCGCCATCAAGATCGAGAACACCTACAGCAAGACCGAGATCCTGGAAGCCTACCTGAACACGGTGCCCTTCCTGTACAACGCGCGCGGCATCGAGATGGCGGCCCGCACCTATTTCGACAAGCCGGCCGCGAAGCTGGACGTGCTGGAGGCGGCGACGCTGGTCGGCATGCTGAAGGGGACCTATTACTATAATCCGGTCACCAACCCCGAGCGCTCCCTCAACCGGCGCAACGTGGTGCTGGGCCAGATGCGCAAGCACGGCCACCTGACCGACGCGCGCTTCAAGGCCCTGGCCAGGCGCCCGCTGAAGCTGCGCTTCGAACGCCAGCTCGACCGCAGCGGCCGCGACAACCACTTCACCGCCTACGTGCGCAAGTGGCTGCTGGAGTGGGCCAACGAGAACGACTACGACCTCGAACTCGACGGCCTGGTGGTCGAGACCACGCTCGACGCCGGGCTGCAGCAGGCCGCGCTGCGCGCGGTGGAGCGCCAGGCCGGCGCCCTGCAGGCGGTGGCCGACGTCGAATGGGCCAACTCCTGGGTGCCGGGCGCCAGTTCGACCGCCACCTACACCGCGATGCGCTCGAGCGTGAAGCCGTTCGACTACTACTGGCGCACCCACGGCGACCAGCTCGACGCTTTCGTCCGCGAGTCGGGCGAGTACCGCCGCGCCGTGGAAGGCGGCGAGGCGCCGGCCGCCGCGCTCAAGCGCCTGAAAGCCGACCGCGACTTCCTGCGCGGCCTGAAGGAAGCCAAGTCGCGCCTGGAAGCAGGCTTCGTCGCGATGGACCCGGCCACCGGCGAGGTCAAGGCCTGGGTCGGCAGCCGCGACTTCGCGCGCGACCAGTACGACCACGTGGCCCAGGCCGCGCGCCAGCCCGGCTCCACCTTCAAGCCCATCGTCTACGGCGCGGCGCTGGAAAGCGGCATCCCGCCCGAGCAGACCTACGCCGACACGGTGATGGACTTCGACATGGGCAACGGCAAGGTCTGGCGCCCGACCGACATGTCCGGCACTAGCGGCCGCCAGGTGACGCTGCGCGAGGGCCTGGTGCACTCGAAGAACACGATCACGGCCCAGGTCATGCAGGACGTCGGCCTGCCGTCGGTGATCAAGCTGGCGCGCAACATGGGCATCCGCCAGAGCAAGCTGGCTTCGGTGCCGTCGCTGGCCCTGGGCACCAGTCCGGTGACCCTCCTCGAAATGGTGAACACCTACGCGACGATCGCCGCCCAGGGCCAGTACCGCAAGCCGGTGTTCGTGCGCCGCATCCTGGACCGCGACGGCAAGGTCATCGCCGACTTCGCCAGCGTGGCGCCCGAGCGCGCGCTGTCGCAGGCGACCAGCGAAACCCTGATCGACATCCTGCGCGGCGTCGTCACGCGCGGCACCGGCACCGCGGTGCGCTACCGCTTCGGCGTCACCGGCGACGTCGCCGGCAAGACCGGCACCACCCAGAACAATGCCGACGGCTGGTTTATCCTGATGCACCCGAACCTGGTGGCCGGCGCCTGGGTCGGCTTCAACGACAACCGCGTCACCATGCGCAGCAACTACTGGGGGCAGGGCGGCCACAACGCGATCCTGCTGGTGGGCGACTTCTTCAAGACCGCGCTCGACGAGGGCAAGATCGACAAGGATGCGCTGTTCCCGGGCGGACGCAAGCCGGAACCGGTGCGCGTACGGGAAGAGGAGCCGGAAGAGGACTATGACGACTCGGGCGAGCTGTACGAAGGCGTGCCGGCCGACGAGCCGGTCGAGGTGATCGTGCCGCAGGCGGACGAAGCGGTCGAGGTCGAGACCGTGCCCGAGGAAGAACTGCCGCCGCCTCCGCCGCCGCCGACGCCGGTGCCGTCGCCGCTGTTCTGATCGTAGGGTGGGCACGGGGTGCCCACCCTACATTTACAGAATCGGCGTCCCGCCCGTCACCGCGATGCGCGCGCCGGAAATATAGCTCGCCTGGCTCGATGCCAGCATCACGTACACCGGCGCCACCTCGGCCGGCTGGCCGGGCCGCTTCATCGGCACCTGCTGGCCGAAGCTTTCCACTTCTTCCGGCGGCATGGTCGAGGGAATCAGCGGTGTCCAGATCGGCCCCGGCGCCACCGAGTTGACGCGGATGCCTTGCTCGGCCAGCAGCTGGGCCAGGCCGGCGCTGAAGTTGGCGATCGCGCCCTTGGTGGCCGCGTAGGCGAGCAAGGTCGGCTTCGGCTTGTCCGAGTTGATCGAGGTGGTGTTGATGATCGAGGAACCCGGCCCCATGTGCTTCACCGCCGCCTTGCAGATGTGGAACATGGCGGTGATGTTCACCTTGAACGTGTAGTCCCATTCGTCGTCGGGGATCTCTTCCAGCGATTCGCGTGTCATCTGGAAGGCGGCGTTGTTGACCAGGACGTCGATGCGGCCGAATTCCTGCACGGCGCGGTCGACGATGGCGCGGCAGTGCGCCGGCTCGGCCAGGTCGCCCGGCACCAGGACCGCCTTGCGGCCCGCCTCCTCGACCAGGCGCGCGGTTTCCTTCGCGTCCTCGTGCTCGTTGAGGTAGGCGATCAGCACGTCCGCCCCCTCGCGCGCGAAGGCGAGGGCGACGGCGCGGCCGATGCCGCTGTCGGCGCCGGTGATCACGGTCGCCTTGCCGGCCAGCTTGCCGGAGCCCTGGTAGCTGGTCTCGCCGTGGTCGGCCTTCGGTGTGAGTTCCTTCTCGCTGCCCGGGGGCTGCTGTTGCTGCTTGGGCTGGTTCATCGACACATCCTCCTTCGTTCAACGTGGTTGGAACGGCAGCCTAAAGGTGGCTACACGCCTTTCGGCAGGCTGCGCAGGGCTGCCGGGGAACGCACCCGGCCCTCGATCGGCAGTTCGGGGGCGGCGTTCTCGGCCGGCTCCTGCAGCAGCAGCTGCTGGGCGCGCGGCGCGCTCGAGATGCCGAGCTCGTGCAGCATCCGCATCGCATCGAGCAGGATGGCCTGCTGGGTATCCATGAACAGGTCGTAGCTCGCATCGAGCATGGTGTAGACGATTTCGTACTCGATGAAGTTCTGGTCGAATTTGCTCAGGTGGGCGCGGTCGAAGCGCGCCTTGTCGCGCTTGCCGATGATTTCCTTCAGCGCCGGCGGCACCTGGGCCGCCAGCGCCGGCGGCGTGTCCGGATGGGCGCGCAGGTTGAACACGATGCGCCGGGTTTCCATGCGCTTGAAGTTCGACACCGTGCTCTTGAGCAGGTCGGCGTTGGAAATCACGATCTGCTCGCCGCCCAGGGCGCGGATGCGGGTGGTCTTCAGGCCCACCTTCTCGACGGTGCCCGAAATATTGTTGGTCGAGACGAAGTCGCCGACCTCGAACGGCTTGTCTATCGCGATCGAGAGCGAGGCGAACAGGTCGCCCAGCACGTTCTGCACCGCCAGCGCGATGGCGATACCGCCGATCCCGAGGCTGGCGACGAAGGTGGTGACGTTGATGCCCAGGTTCGACAGCAGGGCCAGGGCGAAGATCACCCAGACCGTGGTCTGCAGCACCCAGATGATCAGGGTGTGCGCGATCGTCACCTGGGAATCGACGCCGGCCGGGTTATGGCTACGGAAGTAACGGCGCGCGGTGACCTTGATCGCGCTGTGCAGGTAGATCGCCAGCTGCAGGCCCAAGGTCAGGAACCACAGGTGGCCGATGCGTGCGTTCCAGGGCGGCGGCAGGTCGAGCGCGGACAGGCCGATCAGGACGGCGGTGGCGAACACCACCAGGTTGCTGGTGCGCGCGAGCGTCTTGCGCAGCACTTCGGCGACGGGGCGGTGGGCCCACTCGTCGCTGAGCTGGTCGAGACGGCGCCGGAACAGCATCAGTACGCCATGGATGGCGGCGAAGGCGGCTACGCCGAGCGCCAGGGCGAACAGGGCATTGGGCAGGGTGATGTCGAGCGAATCGACGAAGGCGCGGAAATCCACATTGGGCTCCTTTCAAGACGAGGATGGCGCAAGGGCGCGCGGGAAGCTACGGTGCCGCCGGCCGCGCTGTCGCACAATATGGCGCGGCGCGGCGCGGCGCGGGGCGGAAAGGACGCGCGGGGCGTCCGAAGAGGTGCGATGGTATCCGGGGCGGGAAGGGCTCCTGCCCCGGATACCCGCCGGAGGCCGTTTCCTTACTTGCGTCCGAGATGGTCGCGCACGGCGCTGACCGAAGGGCCAACGGCTTTCACGGCGCGCTCGAGTTCTTCCTTGCTGACGCCGAGGGCCTCGGTCCAGTGACGTACTTCCCATTCCTCGTGCACGTTGATGCGCGAACGGTCCTGTTGGCCGCGGTTTTCCAGATTGTCGGACATGATGAGCTCCTATTGACGAGTTTGGAACGAATATGCCACCGGACACAGCCATGGTCGGTTAGGCATTTCACCTTGCGTTCGCATTTCTTTCGCGCAGCTCTGCTGGAAAGTTCCTTGCCGTCAGCAAGCGAATTTGATCGAGCTCATCTGAACGGCATTCTCGAGCGAGATCCTTTCCAACCGGACTCGGCAGTAAGTTTGGCGTAAGACGCCGATCCGAGCATCGATGGGTCGCCTGCGCACCATTTTGGCGCATTCTGGCAACTCATCCGGGAGGCAAAACATGAAGATTCGCAAGGGGTACGGGCAGGAACGCCGCTTCGCGCGCAGCGCCCTGGCTGCCGCTGTCGGCGCGGCCCTGCTGGCCGGCTGCCAATGGCACGGCGGCGGCGTCGACCAGCTGAACAAGCTGCGCGGCGCGACGCGCGACCTGACGGTCGAGCTGCGCGAGGGCACCAACATGGCGGCCGCGCCGTCGCCCGACGGGCGCCGCATCGTGTTCTCGGCGCAGGGCGCGCTGTGGGTGATGCCGGCCCGGGGCGGACGCGCGGTGCGCATCACCGACTACCGGCTCGAACCCACCGCCCCGGTCTGGTCGCCCGACGGCAAGCGCATCGCCTTCCAAAACTACGCGCCGGAAGGGAATTACCACATCTGGACCATCTCGCCGGAAGGCGGCCATGCGACCGAACTCACCAGCGGCCCCTACGACGACCGCGAACCCGCCTGGCTGCCCGACGGCAGCGGCCTGGTGTTCTCGTCGGACCGCGGCGGCGACGGCCAGTACAAGATCTGGAGCGTGGCCCTGGGCGGCGCGGCGCCGGTGCAGCTGACCACGGGCCCGGGCGCCGAGAGCAACCCGGTGGTGTCCCCGGACGGCACGCGCCTGGCCTATGTCGACGGCGCCAACGTCGTGACCGCACCCATCGCCGGCGGCGCGCCGACCATCGTCGCGCCCGGCACCGCTCCGGCCTGGACCCCGGACGGCGCCGGCCTGGTCTACCAGAACGCGGCGCGCCAGCTGGTCGTCGGCGGCGCCCAGGTCACCACCGACGAGGACATCTTCCCGTTCCCGGTACGCTACCTGCCGGGCGGCCGCTTCCTGTACACCAGCGACGGCAAGATCCGCCTGCGCGATGCCGCCGGAGGCGAGCGGCGCGACGTCGATTTCCGCGCCGAGCTGAAATTGCGGCGGCCCGTGTTCAAGCATCCCAAGGACCGCGGCTTCGACAACCTCGACGTGCGGCCGGTCCGCGGCATCAGCGCGCCCGTGCTGTCGCCGGACGGGCGCAGCATCGCCTTCGTCGCGCTGAACGACGTCTGGACCATGCGCATCGGCGAGGAACCGGTTCGCCTGACCAACGACCCGGACCGCGACGCCAATCCACAGTGGACGAACGACGGCCGCGCGGTCTACTTTTCCTCGGAGCGCGGCAATGCCGGCCAGCTGGCGGTCGACCAGGTGGAACTCGGCAGCGGCATCCGCACCCGGCTGGCGGCGATCCCCGGGCGCTCGATGGTCACGCCGAAGCTCTCGCCGGACGGCGGGCGCATCGCCTACACCACGCTCTCGGGCCAGCTCGAGATCTGGGACCGCGCGACCGGCACGCCCCAGGTCATCCTGCCGTCGATCAGCACCCAGGTCAGCACGCCGCAATGGACGCCGGACGGCCAGCGCATCGTCCTGGTCGACAACGAGCGCATCAACAACCGCTTCCGCGAAGGCTACAACAAGCTGCGCGTGATCGACCTGGCGACCCGCAGCGGCACCTTCTACCCGGTCGCGCCGGCGCCGCGCCAGATCGCCGAGCGCGACGAGGGCGCGGCCGCGCTGTCGCCGGACGGGACCAAGGTGGCCTTCATCATGGATTCGCGCCTGCACGTGATGCCGCTCGGCCCCACCGGCGCGCCGACCGGGCCGGCGCGCCAGGTCAGCGACGACATGGCCGACCTGCCGACCTGGGGCGGCGACTCCCGGACCATCCTGTACAAGTCGGCCGAGCGGGCGCGCACCGTGCGCGACGACGGCAGCGGCATGCGCGAGGTGCCCGTGACCCTGGCCTGGCGCCAGCAGGTGCCGCAGGGCCGCACCCTGATCCATGCCGGCGCGCTGTGGGACGGCGTGGGCGCGACGCTGCGCCACGACGTCGACATCCTGGTCGAGGGCAACCGCATCGTCTCGGTGGCGCCGCACGCCACCCACGAGCCTGGCGTGCGCGTGATCGACGCCGGCAACCGGACCGTGATGCCGGGCCTGATCGAGACCACCTGCATCCGCTGACCCTGTACCAGGGCGGCCAGTTCGGGCAGATCGCCCAGCTGATGCTGGCCTACGGGATCACGACGGCGCAATCGGTCGCCGGCCCGCTGCACCAGAGCATCGAGATGCGCGAAGCCCTGGAAGCGGGCAACCTGGTCGGGCCGCGCCTGTTCGTCTCGCCGCCGCTGTGGGAGGGCAACCGCCTGTTCTACAGCTTCGCGCGCACCCTGCGCACGCCGGCCATCGCGCAGATCGAGATCGACAAGGCCAAGCGCATGGACGCCGACTTCCTGAAGAGCTATGTGCGGGCGCCGATCCCGGTGATGGAGCGCATCGCGCAAGGCGCGCTCGACCTGGGCGTGCCCAGCGGGACCCACCTGGTGCAGCCGGGCGCGGCCACCGGCCTGGCCGGCACCACCCACTTGTCGGCCACCCAGCGCATGGGCTACGGCTGGTCGAAGTCGTTTGTCCGCGCAATCACCTACCAGGACGCGGCCGATATCTACGGCAAGGGCGACTTCCACCTGATCGACACCTTGTTCTCGGCCGGCGCCCTGGCCGGCCTCGACCCGGGCATCGTCAGCGACCCGCGCTTCGTGCTGGTGCCGCCGAACTTCGTGTCCGGCCTGCGGAACGCCGCCCCGCCGACGGCCGCCCAGATCGCCACCATCGTCAACGACGCCACCCAGCAGGCGAAGGTGAGGGCGGCCGGCGCGCTGGTGGCGAACGGCACCGATTCGCCGCTGGTCGTGCCCGGCATCTCGCTGCACCTGAACATGCGCGGCGCGGCCCTGGTCCAGGGCAACCTGGCGGCGCTGCAGTCGGTCACCCGCGACGCCGCGAAGATGGCGTTCGTGGGCGAGGACCTGGGCACGGTCGAGCCGGGCAAGCTGGCCGACCTGCTCGTGGTGAACGGTAATCCGCTGGCCGACCTGCGCGCGGCCGCCGACATCCGCCTGGTGATCAAGAACGGCCGCGCGTTCACGATCGACGAGATCCTGGCGCCGGCGCGCACCCCAGGGCAGCTCGCCGCGCGCCGGCTCGCCCTCGAGGCCCAGGAAAAGCTGTGCCGCGACGAGCCGCATCACTGCGAGGAGGCCGGCGCGCATGCGCATTGACGAGGGGCTGCCCGCCATGCATGGCAGGTAGCGCCGGCAGTACTGGCTCCTCCATGGGTTTTTGAGGTACGCTTGTCGTATCGTTACCATGGAGGAGACTGCGTATGACCTATGAAACCACCCAGCCCGAACGCAGCGCCATCGACGCGACGCCGGGCGTCGTCGCGCTCGATTTCGGCACCAACTGGTGCGGCTATTGCCGCGCCGGCGAGCCGCTGATCGAGGCCGGGCTGCGCGACTACCCGCAGGCGCGCCACGTCAAGGTCGAGGATGGCCCCGGCCGCCCGCTCGGGCGCTCGTTCCGGATCAAGCTGTGGCCGACGGTGGTGGTGCTGAAGGACGGCGTCGAGGTGGCGCGCGTGACCCGCCCGGCCGATGCCGCCGAAGTCAAGGACGCATTGGCCAAGGCGGCCAATCCATGAGCGCGCCGAAGAACCGCGCGCGCACGGTCCTGTTCGCAAGCCTGATCGGCACCACGATCGAATTCTTCGACTTCTACATCTACGCCACCGCCGCGGTGCTGGTGTTCCCGAAGCTGTTCTTCCCGGCCGGGGACGCCTCCGCGGCGATGCTGCAATCCTTCGCGACCTTCGCGATCGCGTTTTTCGCGCGGCCGATCGGTTCGGCCGTGTTCGGCCACTTCGGCGACCGCATCGGTAGAAAAGCGACCCTGGTCGCGGCCCTGCTCACCATGGGCATCTCGACCATCGTGATCGGCATGCTGCCGACCTACGCCGCGATCGGCACCCTGGCGCCGCTGCTGCTGGCGCTGTGCCGCTTCGGCCAGGGCCTGGGCCTGGGCGGCGAGTGGGGCGGGGCGGTGCTGCTCGCCACCGAGAACGCGCCCCCGGGCAAGCGCGCCTGGTACGGCATGTTCCCGCAGCTGGGCGCGCCGATCGGCTTCTTCCTGTCCGGCGGCGTGTTCCTGCTGCTGACCCAGGCCCTGAGCGAAGAGCAGTTCTTCGCCTGGGGCTGGCGCATTCCCTTCCTGGCCAGCGCGGTGCTGGTCGCGGTCGGCCTCTACGTGCGCCTGAAGATCACCGAGACGCCGGACTTCCAGGCCGTCCTCGACCGCAACGAGCGCGTCAAGGTGCCGGTGGTCGCGGTGCTGCGCGAGCACCGCCGCGCCCTGGTGCTGGGCACCCTGATGGCGATGTCGACCTTCGTCCTGTTCTACCTGATGACGGTGTTCGCGCTGAGCTGGGGCACGACCCAGCTGGGCTTCTCGCGCACCGAGTTCCTGCTGATCCAGCTGGGCGCCGTGGTCTTCTTCGGCCTGACCATTCCGCCGTCGGCGCTGATCGCCGACCGCTACGGGCGGCGCGCGGCAATGATCGCGGTGACGGTGGCGATCACGGTCTTCGGCCTGCTGTTCGGGCAGCTGTTCGTGGCCGGCAGCACGATGCTGGTGGTGCTGTTCATGGTGCTGGGGCTGGGCCTGATGGGCCTGACCTACGGCCCGCTGGGCACGCTGCTGGCCGAGCTGTTCCCGCCGGCGGTGCGCTACACCGGCGCCTCGCTGACCTTCAACCTGGCCGGCATCCTGGGCGCCTCGCTGGCGCCCTACATCGCCACCAAGCTGGCGATGGAATACGGGATCGGTTCGGTGGGCATCTACCTGGCGGTGGCGGCGCTGCTCAGCCTGGTGGCGCTGCTGCTGACCAGCGGCGGCAGGACGACGGAGCAAGTACGGGAAAGCGTGGCGCAGGGCCGCGGCTGAACGAAGCTGTGCCGCCTGCCCGTAGGGTGGGCGGCTCGACCGAACAGATGCGTTCAGGCGGCGTGGATGCCGCCCACGCGTCCAGGCGACCGACGAACCGCCGCGATGGCGGGGACGATCGTGGAACCCGTCAGAACGAATAGACCAGCGTCAGCGAGGTCTGGGTATCGGTGTTCTTCTTGTCCGCCGGGACGTTGGTGTCGTTGCGGGCGCTGAAGGCGGCCTTCATCTGCATGGTGTCGTTGATCTTGGTGCTCAGCGAGGACTCGGCGATCGAGTGCACGTTCGAGGTGCCGCGCTCGACGCTGAGGGTCTGCACGAAGGCCGCCGAAGGGCTGACCTGCCAGCGGAAGCGCGCCGCGCCGCGCACGGTCACGCCGTTCTCGGTTTCGCCGTTATCGCGCTGGCCGGTGAAATAGCCAGGACCGATCTCGACGTCGAGGGCCGTGGTGTCGCTGTTGTAGAGCTGCGAACCGTGACCGACCGCGAACGAGCTGTAGCGGGTGTAGGCGCCGAACTTGTCGTTCACGTGTGAACCGAGCACGAAGGCGCGGCTGCCTTCCTTCATCAGCTTGTAGGCGGCCTTCGCCGACAACGCCCAGCGCTCGGCCGAGCGCTGGCGGTAGCGCTCGCCGTCGTCGTCGGTGATTTCGTCTTCCTTGAAGAAGCCGCTCACGATGTACTCGTTGCTCCAGTCGGCCGTTTCGTGGCGGGCGTCGATCTTGCCGGTCACCGAAGTGCCGGTGGTGTTGCCGGTGGTGGTGATCGCGCCCAGTTCGGCCGAGGTGAACCAGCTGCCTTCGGGAATCGTTTCAGGACGGGCGACGGACAGGCCGTCGTGGATGCTGCCGATGGTCGGCAGGTCGTCGGCGGCGCCGCCCGCGGCGGCGGCCATGCCAGGCGCCAGGGCCAGCACGGCCAGCGCGTACAACGGGATTGATTTCATAAGCATCGGGGCGATGCGGCCGGGCCCCACGGGCCAGGCCGGAACCGCCTGTCGTTCAATCGTTCATTTCGTTCGTGGAAACGAGCGCCGGTGCACGCTGCGCGGCAGTGGGGCTCGGCCCACATTGTATCCCAGAAGCAGCGCCGTACGCCGTTCCACGCGAACAGAAATCGTCATCCGCGGCGCCCGCGCGACTCGGCAGCGGGCGCATTTGTCGTTCCTTTACCGGTTCAGGTGCCGATGTGGACGATCTTGAAAATGAACAGGGCGGCGATGACCCAGATCACCGGCTTGACTTCGCGCGCGCGGCCGGTGGTGAGCTTCAGGGCCGCGTAGGTGATGAAGCCGAACGCGATGCCCTCGGCGATCGAGTAGGTGAACGGGATCACCAGCGCGGTGATGGCGGCCGGGATGCTTTCGGTGGTGTCGCCCCATTCGATGTCGCCGAGATCGCGCAGCATCAGGCAGGCCACGAACAGCAGCGCCGGCGCGGTGGCGTAGGCCGGCACCACGCCCGCCAGCGGAGCGATGAACAGGCAGGCCAGGAACAGCACGGCGACGGCCAGCGCGGTCAGGCCGGTGCGCCCGCCCGCCTGCACCCCGGCGGCGCTCTCGATGTAGGCGGTGGTGCTCGAGGTGCCCAGCGCGGCCCCCGCGACGATGGCGCCGCTGTCGGCCAGCAGGGCCTTGTTCAGCCTGGCCATCTTGCCTTCGACCAGCAGGCCGGCGCGGCTGGCCACGCCCATCAGGGTGCCGGTGGCGTCGAACAACTCGACCAGGAAGAACACCAGCACCACGTTCAGGATGCCGACCGACAGCGCGCCCGGGATGTCGAGCTTGAGGAAGGTCGGGTCGATCGAGGGCGGCGCCGAGAACACGCCCTTGAAGGTGTTCCCGCCGAAGAAGAAGGAGAGGATGGTGACGACGATGATGCCGATCAGGATCGCGCCGCGCACCTTCAGGCGGTCGAGGGTCACGATCAGCAGGAAGCCGACGATGGCCATGATCGCCTCCGGCTTGTGCAGGTCGCCGGCCTTGACCAGGGTCGGCTCGCTGCCGACCACGATGCCGGCGTTCTTCAGGGCGATCAAAGCCAGGAACATGCCCAGGCCGACCGTGATCGCTACCCGCAGCGAGTGCGGGATGCCGTTTACGATGGCGCCGCGCAGCCCCAGCACCGAGACCAGGATGAACAGGCAGCCCGAGATGAAGACCGCGCCCAGCGCGGCCGGCCAGGCCACGCCCATGCCCAGTACCACGGCGTAGGCGAAGTAGGCGTTCAGGCCCATGCCCGGCGCCATGCCGATCGGGTAGTTGGCATACAGGCCCATCACCGCGCTGCCGAGGGCGGCGACCAGGCAGGTGGCGACGAACACGGCTTCCTTCGGCATCCCGGCGTCGCCCAGGATCGACGGGTTGACGAAGATGATGTAGGCCATCGTCAGGAAGGTGGTGAAGCCGGCGAGCAGCTCGGTGCGCACGTCGGTGCCGCTCTCCTTGAGTTTGAAATAGTTGTCGAGCATTGTCGGCTGGGCTCCGGCGGTTGGGGCGCGGCGGTACCGCGCAAGGTGGGAATGGCGGAAGCATACACCGGCAAGGCATGTGTCGTCAGCAATGTTGCTGATAGGTTATCCGTTTTCCCGCCATCTCGGCTGTTGTAAATATTTCTTTCCTTGATTTATGTTGCAACGTTGGTATCATCGATTTGCTGGCCGTCATGTCGATGGCCGTCAACCTGTGAGCCCGAGATGCAAATCAAGGCCTACCTGTACCTGATGGCCGCGGCAATCCTGGTTCCGGTGATCCTGTTCGCCGGGCTGACGCTGCGCTTGCTCCAGCAATCCGAAACCGAACAGGCGCTTGCCGGGCTCGGCCAGGCGGCGCGCGGCGCGGCGCTGCTGGTCGAGGACGAGCTGGCCGACGCCGAAACCGCGCTGCGCGCGCTGGCGGCATCGCCGGCGCTGGCCAGCGGCGACCTGGCCGCCTTGCGCAGCGAGGCGCTGGCCGCCACCCGCGGCCCGGCCAGTTGGACCATTTTGATGGACGGGGACGGGCGGCAGCTCCTGAATACGCTGCTGCCGGCCGGCGTTGCCTTGCCGACCGAGCGCCAGCAGGGACTGGAGGTGCTGTTCGCCCAGCAGCGGGCGCTGGCCTCGGACCTGATGCCGGGCCGGATCAGCGGCCGCCTGATGACCTACGTCGCGCTGCCGGTCGTCATCGGCGAGCGCCGCTACGTGCTGGCCGAGGGCTTCAGCAACGAACACTTCCGCCGCCACCTGGGCTCGGCCGTGGCCGCCGACTGGCAAGTCGACCTGTTCGACCGCAAGGGCAACACGGTCTCGTCCAATCTCGGCGCGGTCGAGGTGGTCGGCCAGCCGGCCGCGCCGGACCTGCTGGCGGCCATGCGCGGCGCCGAGTCGGGCTTGCTCGGCCTGAAGCTGCGCCGCGGCGACGCGGCGCGCGCCGCCTTCCAGCGCGTCGGCAAGTCCGGCTGGACCGTGGTCGTCGCCGCGCCGCTGCGCGGACTGGCGGCCGGCAGCGGCCAGGCCAAGCGCCTCGCCGCCCTCGGCCTGGCGGCGGCGCTGGCCAGCGCGGCGGCGCTCTCGGCATGGTTCGGGCGCGTCTATGCGCGCTCGATGGCGCGCGCGATCGACACCGCGGTCGCCCTCGGCAGCGGCGCGGCGCCCGACCCGGGACGCTCGCGCATCGTCGAGATCGACCGCCTGCTGCAGGCGCTGCGCCAGGCCGGCGACCAGCTGCGGCGCGCCCAGGCCTTCCGCGAACAGACCGGCAACGAACGCCAGCACCTGCTCGAACGCGAGCAGAAGGCGCGCCAGATGGCCGAGGAAGAGAACCGCGCCAAGGACCAGTTCCTGGCCATGCTCGGCCACGAGCTGCGCAACCCGCTGGCGCCGATCGGCACCGCCGCCCAGCTGCTCAAGATGCCGGGCCTGGATCCGCACCGGGCGCGCTACGCCGGCGACGTGATCGGGCGCCAGATCGAGCACATGAACCGGCTGCTCAGCGACATGCTGGACGTCTCGCGCGTCACCCGCGGCCTGGTCACGCTGAACCTCGAGGACGTCGACCTGCGCAACGTGGTCGAACGCGCCGTCGAGCAGACCCGGCCGCTGATGGAGGAATGCCAGCACCGCCTCGAACTGAGCGTGCCCGCCCAGCCGGTGCTGGCGCGCGGCGACCAGACCCGCCTGACCCAGGTGGTGGCCAACCTGCTGACCAATTCCGCCAAATATACCCCGCCGCACGGCCACATCCAGCTGGTGCTCAGCGCGGCCGGCAGCGAGGCCCAGCTGCAGGTCGCCGACGACGGCGAGGGCATCGGGGCCGAGCTGCTGCCGCGCGTGTTCGACCTGTTCTCGCAGGGCGAGCGCAAGGCCGACCGCCCCCAGGGCGGGCTGGGCCTGGGTCTGGCCCTGGTGCGCAGCCTGGTGCACCACCACGGCGGCAGCGTCGAGGCCAGCAGCCCGGGGCGCGGCGGCGGCAGCATCTTCACCGTGCGCCTGCCGCTGAAGCAGGAACTGCCGGCACTGAGCGGCGCGGGGGTGTCGCCCGTGCGCGCGCCGGACGCGGCCCCGACCAGTTTGCGCGTCATGCTGGTCGACGACAACATCGACGCCGCCGTCAGCCTCTCGCTGCTGCTCGAGGCCGCCGGCGACCACCTGGTCTCGACCTATTACGACGCCGCCAGCGCGCTTGAATGGGCCGCCTTCGAGCGCCCCGACGTCTTCATCCTCGACATCGGCCTGCCCGACATGAACGGCTACGAGCTGGCGCGCCGCCTGCGCGCCCTGCCGCAGTTCGCGCAGACCACGCTGATCGCGCTGACCGGCTACGGCCAGCTGCAGGACAAGGTGAGGGCGCGCGAGGCCGGCTTCGACCTGCACATCGCCAAGCCGGCCGAGCCCGACGAGATCCTGTCCGCACTGGCGCGCGTGCGGGTGGGCGACATGCGGGTAGCCGACATGCGGGTAACCGACATGCGGGTAACCGAGGCACGGGTGGCCGATTCCGAGCGCGCCGGCTGACAGGAAACGCTGCGGCCAGGGGCGCCGATTTGCTAACATGGCGCCTTCATCATTCAGGATAGACGTCCATGCCGAAAAATAAAAAGCCCGCCCCGCGCAAGGCCGCGGCGCCCGCCGAACCCGATACCGACGCGCTGGCCCAGGCGCTGGCCGACCTCGCGCTCGAGGTGGCCGAGGGCGAGGAGGGCGATCCGGAACTGGCAGCCGCGCGCGAGGAAGAGCTGGTGGTCGCGCTGCGCAAGGCCCTGCGCCGCAAGCGCGACGAAGTGCTGTACGGCGCCATCGAGATCGCGCGCTTCACCGATCCCCAGGCCTGCCGCCTGCTCAAGGCCCACATCGGCGAGCAGGCCGCCACGCTGCACATCCGCCGCGAAGGCGAGCCGGAACGCGAGATCGACGCCTTCCTGATCCCGCTCTTCGTGCGCAGCACCGGCGGCCTGGTGGCCGGAGAAACCTTTGCCGACGACGCCGCCTACGAGGAACTGGCGGCCAGCTTCGTCGCCGCCGACCTCGACAGCAAGGACGCGAAGGTCGCCCTGGTGCGCCATGCCTACGACCTGGCCGAGATCGACCACGTTTCCTTCAGCACCCTGCAGGAACTGCTGCGCGAGGCGGCCGCCAGCCTGGCGAGCAAGAAACCGGTGCCGGCGCCGCAGCTCGAGGCGAGCATCCGCGGCTGGACCGGCGAGCGCGTCGCGCCCGACGAGGCGGCGATGGAACTGCGTTTCCTGCTCGGCTTCTCGATGAAGCGCGCCGACGACCCCTTCTACCGGGTGCCGCGCGACGAGGTCGGCGCCGACGTCTATTTCGCCGACCGCATGCGGCGCTACCGTGCCTGGACCGAACGCGTGGACCCGCTGGTGCGGCGCTGCCTGGCGGCCGACCCGGAACGGCTGTCGGTGAATTTCCTGTACCAGGACCTGTTCTACGGCGCCAAGGAGGAGGGCGTGGCCGAACTGGCCATGCTCGGCCTGCTCTCGGAGATCAAGGGCCTGCTGGCAGCCAAGGAACTCGAGGCCGACGCCGTGCGCGCCGTGGTCGCGCCGCTCGACGGCGGCGAGCACATCGTGCTGCGCGTGAACCTGTACGCCCTCGACGGCGGACCGCCCTGGGGCGGCGTCAGCCGTCCGGTCGACCTGGCGGCCGACCTCGGGGCCGAGGTCGACGAACTGTGCGACGCCCTGGCCACCCTCGGCATCGACGATATCTCGACCGCCGACGGCTTCAGCGAGGATGGCCATCCCGAAGGCGCCCAGCCTTACCAGCCCGGCTGAGCCGTTATTTTCCCGTAAGCGCGCTCCGGGGGAACCGAGATCTCCCGGTGCACGCCTCCCGCGAGGCGCGCCTGCTGCGCCGCAGCAAAGATGGCTCCGGATTGCCTCGCCGGCGCCTGCTTCCGCGGCTGTTTTCCCTTCCGCCATGCCTACATCCTGCGCGCCGTGCCCAATGCGCGGCGGCGCCCGCTGGAAAAGCGCATCGACAGCAGTTCGCAAGGACGCGCACACTTGCGCTCCGCTTCAGTATCGATGAGTTTTCGTAGTTGTTTTTCTTGTATGTAGGTAGGAGTTCACCTACAGATGAGGCAACGCAACACCGGCCTCTCCTATGACAGCGGACTTGTCGGCGGCATAAGAATGTTTCCCGATGGGAATGTTGCGATGCATAAATGAAAATAATGCCAATTTTGCATGTTACGATTGCATGGTCCGGCGTCGACGAAAGGGCCGCAGCGCACAGCGCCAGCCCTGGTCCGCCGACCCAAGATCAACTAGAACGCCTGTGAGGCGAAAGGAAATCAACATGCCGACCCTGATCGTGTTTTGCCACCTGCGCTGGGATTTCGTGTTTCAGCGTCCCCAGCACCTGATGACGCGTCTGGCGGAACACTATGACATCCTCATCGTCGAGGAGCCGGTGCATACCGAAGGGCAGGCACACCTGAAGAAGACGGCCGTCGCGCCGAACATCACGGTGTGCCAGCCGCATACCAATGTCCCGCACTACGGTTTCCATGACGACCAGATCCCGGTCCTGCAAGGCCTGCTGGCCGACCTGGTCCCGGAAGACGAGCGTCCGGTGGTGTGGTTCTACACCCCGATGGCGCTGCCGCTGCTGCAGGGCTTCAATCCCGCGCTCGTGGTCTACGACTGCATGGACGAACTGGCCGCCTTCAAGAATCCGCCGAAGCAGCTGCTGCAGCGCGAGTCGGCGCTGCTGAACATCGCCGACCTGGTCTTCACCGGCGGCCCCAGCCTGTACGAAGCCAAGAAGAACCGCCACGCCAACGCCCACTGCTTCTCGAGCAGCGTCGACGCCGCCCACTTCCGCCAGGCGCAGAATACCGCGATCTCGCATCCGGAACAGGCCAATATCCCGTATCCGCGCCTGGGCTTCTACGGCGTGATCGACGAGCGCTTCGACACCGAACTGGTGCGCCGCATGGCCGAAGCCCATCCCGAGTGGCAGATCGTGCTGGTCGGCCCGGTGGTGAAGATCGACCCGGCCGAGCTGCCGCGCGCCGCCAACGTCCACTACATGGGCCAGCGCACCTACCAGGAGCTGCCGCAGTTCCTGGCCGGCTGGGACGTCTGCCTGCTGCCGTTCGCGATGAACGAGTCGACCAAGTTCATCAGCCCGACCAAGGTGCTGGAGTACATGGCCGCCGAGCTGCCGAGCGTGAGCACTCCGATCACCGATGTCAAGGTACCCTATGGCGACGTGGTCGCCATCGCCGAGACCCCGGAAGAATACATCGCCGCCTGCGGGCGCATGCTGGCCCTGGGCGCCGACGAGAAGGCCGCGCTGGCCCAGCGCATGCGCGAGATCGTCGCCAACACTTCCTGGGACAAGACCGCGGCCCGCATGCACGAGCTGATCAGCACCACCGTGCCGGGCAACAAGGCCAAGCCGGCGCCGGCCGCCGACGCCGTGATCCCGGCCCGCAAGGAGCCGCTGCCGGTGCAGGCCGCGTAAGCGACCGCCCCTTCGGCAAAGCCCGCCCGGCCCATGGCCCGGCGGGCTTTTTCGTTGAAGCGTGGAGCGCAGGGTGGCCGGATCAGTGCCGGAACGAGGCCGGCGGCGCCACCGCGGCCGGGTCCGGCAATGCGGCGCCGTCCAGGTCGGCCAGGCGCACGATCGACAGCGGATGCGCGAAACGGATGTCTTCGCATTCGAAGCGGCGGTAGATCCCGAGCAGGATGGCCTGCTGGGTATCCATGTGCCTGATGTAGTCGGGGCTCTGGAAGTGGTAGACCACTTCGAAGTTGAGCGACCATTCGCCGTAGTTGAAGAAGTGGGCGCGTTCGAAGGCGGCGTCCGGCTCGGCATCGATCACCTCGCGGATCAGCACCGGAATGCGGGCCAGTTGCTGCTCGCTGCTGCCGTAGGCCACGCGCAGCACGAAGGCGAAGCGCCGCGTCGCCATCCGCTTGTGGTTGTGGATGCGGCTCTTGAGCAAGTCGCCGTTCGAGAAGATCACCTGCTCGCCGCCGAGGCCGCGCAGGCGCGTGGTCTTCAGGCCGATGTGCTCGACCGAGCCGAGGACGTCGCCGACGATGATGAAGTCGCCGATCTCGAAGGGCTTGTCGAGCATGATCGAGAGCGAGGCGAACAGGTCGCCGAGGATGTTCTGCACCGCCAGCGCCACCGCGATGCCGCCGATGCCCAGGCTGGCCACCAGCGCCGTGATGTTGAAGCCAAAGTTGTCGAGCACCATCAGGAAGGCGATCACCCACAGCGCCAGGCGCAGCAGGAAGCAGACGATGGTGCGCGAGGACTTGCGCGGGTTGTCGCCGTTGGCGAGGTAGCGGTCGCGCCAGGCGCGCAGCAGGGTGTCGCCCCAGATCGCGAGCTGCAGGATGATCGCCGCGATCGCCACCCGCGACACCACCAGGCGCTGCCGGTCGCTGAGATCGAGCACGAGCGAGCCCAGGTAGCTCGATACCGCCAGCATGCCGGCGATGTAGGTCTTGCGCAGCATCTTGGCGACGAGGTCGTCGGCCACCGTCTCGGTGCGGCGCGAGAGGACCTGCATCTTGTGCAGCACGAAGCGGCGCAGCCAGTGCAGCCCCAGGGTGATGCCGAGGGTGAGGGCGACGGCGATCGCCCAGCTTTCGAGGTCGTTGTCGAGGAAGGTGAAATCCATTGAGGCTCCGGAGCACCGCAGGCTGAGGCAAACCCCTAGTGTGCGGTCCCTCCGGGACCGAGCGCGCACAATTGACATCTGGAACCACGAGGCATACATTGCGATCTTTGCAATCCAACCTTCTCCACCAGGTACGAGCCCGATGAGCAAGTTCAGCGTTTCCTGCGGCACCCTGGTGCTGGACGGCGACGGGCGCCTGCTGCTGGGCCACGTCACCGGCACCGCAGCCTGGGACATCCCGAAGGGCATGCAGGACCCCGGCGAGACCCCGTTACAGGCCGCCATGCGCGAGCTGCGCGAGGAGGCCGGCCTGGTCTTCGTCCCGGAGCGGTTCGCCGACCTCGGACAGCTTCCCTACCGGCGCGACAAGCGCCTGCACCTGTTCCGGGTCGAGGCCGGCGCAGAACTGGGCGACCTCGGCCAGCTGGTGTGCACCAGCTACTTTCCCCACCACGCGACCGGCAAGCCGACGCCCGAGATGGACGGGTTCCGCTGGGCCGCGCGCGCGCAGCTGAGCCAGCTGTGCTGGCCGCGCATGGCCAGCCTGCTGCTGACGCTGGCGTGGTAGCGGCGCTGCCGCCGCATATCCCGACGACAACCACGGCCGCGCCGGCTGTCGGATTGTTTCCACAGGCGAAGCAATCACGACCGGCCAGCCATCGCGAGGGCGATTTTTTCGGAGTAGCATGGCAAGGCGCAGGCGCCGCCAGCACGGCGATGCCGCGGCAACGCGAACGAGATTCCCGCAAGAGAGACCCGAGGAGACAGCAATGCAAGACGCAGCACACAGCGCCGACCCGTACGACGTGGCCACCATCATGGGCAGCCTCTACGGCGACGGCATCATCGCCTGCAAGGGCGCCTTCGACCGGGCCTGGGTGGCGCGCCTGGGCCAGGACATCGACGTCCTGTTCGAGGAGGCCCGGCGCCAGCCGGGCGGGGCGCTGGAGCGCGGCCCCAGCCGCTACTACGTCGAGGTGCATCCGGAACGCATCTCGGGCTTCGCCGACATCATCGGCCACCCCTGGGTGGTGGCGGTGTGCCGCGCGGTGCTGGGGCCGGAGTACCGCGTGGTCGAGGCCGGCTTCGACATTCCCGGTCCCGGCGCGCTGCACCAGCCCTGGCACCGCGACTTCGCGTCGCCGCCCGAGACCCTGGTCGGCCGGCGCCTGAACTCGCTCGCCTTCAACATCACCACGGTCGACGTGGACGAGGACATGGGGCCGTTCGAGATCGCACCGGGCACCCAGTGGGACGACCTGGGCGCGGGTGACCCGATGTTCCCGCCGCGCGAGACCTGGGCCAGGTACGAGGCGCGCGCCCAGCGCAAGCTGCCGCGCATGGGCGACATCTCGGCGCGCTCGGCGCTGACCATCCACCGCGGCACGGCGAACGTCTCGAACCGCCCGCGGCCGGTGTTCGTGCTCGGCGTCGACGCGCCCGACGCGCGCAACGCCGACAAGCACGACCTGCAGCTGACCCGGGCCTACTACGACAGCCTGGCGCCGGAACTGCGCCGCCACATCACCTGCCGCGTGGTCGACAGGCTGGAGCCGATCGTGCAGGCGCACACCATCGAGGGCCTGCGCATGGGACTGACGATGTAGCGGCATGAAAAAGCCTGCGCGGCACGCGGCGGCGCAGGCTTCGGGGCAGGGCGGGCCTGGCGCCCAGGCTCTCAGGGCTTGCCCTTGGCCTCGCTTTCCGGTTCGGTGCTGACCGTGTCCGGCAGCGATTCGGTGATGCTGCCGGCCTGGCCGACGCGGCGCGCATCGTCGGACTGCATGTCGAGGTTGACTTCCTCGGCCACTTCGAAGCGGCCGTCCTCGACGCCTTCCTCGCCCGGCAGGAGGTTTTCCGAGCGGTTCAGTTCGTCGGTCTTCGACTGCTTGTCCTGGGGCTGGTTTTGCTGTTGTGGCGTGGTCATGGTTTCCTCCGTAAGCACATTGGGATCATGACTTCATTATGGCCGGGAGCCGCC
>NZ_DAMCPG010000025.1:0-29387 GCF_032106685.1 Massilia sp. | reverse complement strand
TGGTTTCCTCCGTAAGCACATTGGGATCATGACTTCATTATGGCCGGGAGCCGCCAGGGTCGGCGCACGCTCGGCGCGCACCGCCGTGCGCGCCGAGCGTGCGCCCTGGCCTCCCGCCTATTTTCGCGACTTCTCGCGCGGCAGGTTCTTCTCCAGGATCGCCCAGATGATCAGGCCATAGGCCAGCAGCCGGATCAGGTAGTGCATCGGCGAATCCTCGCCGCCGTTGTCGTGCACGGCCGAGTACAGGCGGTGCAGGCCCTCGATGAAGAAGGACAGGGCGAAATAGATGAAGAAGCGGTCGCCGGAACTGCGCCAGAAGCGCAGGAAGAAGAGCGCGATGACGAGCGAACCCATGGTGATGGCGCCGGTGAACAGGTCGGTCATGTCCTTCCTCCTTTCATTCTTTCTCGTAGATCAGTCCGTAGAGCAGCAGGGCCACCGCGACCAGCGCGCTGACCAGCCGGGCAGGCAGGAAATCGATGTCAGGGAAGACGACCTTGTCCAGCAGGAGGAACAGGTTGTTCAGCGTCATCACCCCAAAGCAGGAACCGCTCCAGAACAGGAGCCGGTAGCGCGTGCGCCGGTAGCTCGCGAACAGCAACCAGGCGCAAGCCAGCGAGGTCAGGATGCACAGGATGTAGATCGTTTCCGCCACTTACGAATCCTTTCGCAGTTTGAAGGCGTCGGCGAATTGTTGCGCCTTGCGGTCGAGGGTGGAGTGGATGAGCAGGGTGACCTCGACCAGTTGCTTCGCATACAGGTCGGCCAGCGCGTCTATGCGCTCGCGCAACTGCTCGGAACCCGGCTGGTAGCGGTAAGCGGGCTGCGGCGTGCCGGCGCAGGGCGCGACCATGCCGGCCCGGCACAGGTCTTCCAGCAGGCCGTGGGCGGTACGCTCGCGCACGTACAGCCGGCTTGCCAACATCTCGCTATCCCATTGTTGCGCCGGATTCGCGCGCAACAGCAGCAGGGCTTCTAGGAAGGGTACGGACGGAATGCTTGTGAGCACAAAGCGCCGCAGGTCCTCCGGGATCGGGGCCTTTTCCATTGACGGTCGTTTGTTTCCGTTACGGAAGGTTAACAAAAGAGCGGGTATTCTAGAGTATTCCGCTCGACAATGCATGTCCAATCGTGCGGCCTTGGGCGCGCGGTTGCGGGAACTTGGGCAGGTGATTCTGTGTCGGCTACAATGCGGCCCCGCCACATTCTTTCTGCTGCACACATGCTATCCAGATTCATCAGCGCCCTGGCCGTTGCCGGCGCATTGCTCCTCCCCGGCATCGCCGGCGCCACCGGCTGTCCCGATCATTACGCCGACGGGCGCGCTCCCGAGATCCGCAACCCGAAGCTCGCCACCGCCACCCGCGAGCTGTGCTACGGCGTGTTCGGCGTCATGCACTCGGGCGTGACCCGCACCCCCTTGTGGTCGGCCGAGCACCTGCGCGCCGAGAACGTCGAGGCGGCCCAGGGCCTGAAGCGCGACAACGACTTCCATGCCGAATCGCGCCTGCCGCGCTCGCAGCGCGCCGAACTGTCGGATTACGCGCGCAGCGGCTTCGACCGCGGCCACCTGGCACCGAACGCCGACATGCCCGACCGGCGCACCCAGCGCGAGAGCTTCACGCTGGCGAACATGGTTCCCCAGGACAGCGACCACAACCGCCACATCTGGGCGCCGATCGAAGGCGCGGTGCGCAAGATGGCGAAGAAGGAGGGACAGCTCTACGTGATCACCGGCCCTGCCTTCCTCGGCAGCAACCTGCGCAAGGTCGGCAACGTGATCGTGCCCAGCCACCTGTACAAGGTAGTGTACAGTCCACGCCAGAAGGCGGCCGCCGCCTGGTTCACCGAGAACCGCGCCAACGCCGAGATCCACGTGATCCCGGTGGCCGAGCTCGAACGCATCGTCGGCATCGAATTCCTGCCCTCGCTGAGCCAGCAGCAGAAGGAGCGCATGCTGAAGCTGCCGAAGATCCGCCAGAAGAAGGGACGCTCGTCGTGAGCGCCGCCACCGACCAGAAAGGAACACCATGACCGCCAAAAAGAAAGCCGACAAGACCTTCGTACCGTTCGCCAACGAGGCCGACGTGCTGCACGTCGGCGACCTGATGATCGAGAACCGGCTCGACCGCATCACGCTGTCGGGCGACGTCGACCTGACGCTGGACCAGGCCGGCCTGGCGCTGGCGCGCCGCCTGCACGCACTGCTCGGCGAGGTCGTCGGCAAGCTCGAAGGCCAGGCGCTGCCGGAGCGCCTGCCGCCGCCCGACGTGCAGCAGGTCGACAACCCCTTCAATTAATCACCGGGCGCCCCCTGGCGGGCGCCGTTTCCGGCCCGCATTCCATCCGCATTCCGCCCGCGTTCCACGCGCTTTCGGCCGGCATTCCGCCCCCATGCCGGCGCCGCACGCCGCGCGCCGCTCCTCCTCCCTCCCTCTCGCCGGGAGCGCCGATCCAGCCTGGCGCCGCGCGAAATCCAGTGCCCAAAAACCTCATCCGTTTACGAGGGTCAATGGTGCGCTAGCCCCTACCCGTTTGGAGTAAGCTGATCTGGTCTCGCGTCAGCAACTTCACGGAGTCACACCCATGGCAGGAAACCCGTCGGACCCAACTGGACAGGATCCCTTGCGGATCCCCGTCGTCGCGGAACAACTCGCGGTCGGCACCCGGACGGTCGACACCGGGCGCGGCGTGCGCGTCCACAAGACCGTGGTCGAACAGCCGGTCACCATCGACGAGCGCCTCGGGCGCGACGAGGTGGAGGTCCGGCACGTCGCGGTCGACCGCATCGTCGCGCCTGACGAGGCGCCCACCACCCGCCACGATGGCGACACGCTGGTCGTGCCGATTCTCGAGGAAGTGCTGGTGGTCGAGCGCCGCATCCGCATCAAGGAAGAGCTCCATATCACCCGGATCCGCCGCGAGGACCATCACCGGCAGGAGGTGGTCCTGAAGGCCGAGCAGGTCAACGTCGAGCGCTTCGACGAATCCGGGAACCCGCCAACGAAATGATTCACCAATGTCTGGAGGAATGATCATGCAACATACCCTGATAGCTGTCTTCGACAACCACAACGACGCCGTCAACGCGCAAAACGAACTGCTGTCCTCGGGCTTCTCGCGCGAGGATGTGCGCCTGTCGCACGGCAACGAGGATCCGTCGATCGCGGCCTCCGGCGCCACCACGACCACGACCACCACCATGGACGCCGACAACGAGCCCGGCATCGGCACCAGCATCAAGAACTTCTTCAGCGACATCTTCGGCACCGACAACAGCGAGCACCATGCCAAGTACAATACCGCGATCGAGCGCGGCAGCCACGTGCTGACCGTGAACACCGACAGCGAGCCCGAAGTCGAGCGCGCCGCCGACATCGTCGAGCGCTACGGCCCGGTCGACATCGACGAACAGTCCGAAAAATGGGCCAGCGGCGCCGGCATGGGCAACATGAACTCGCCGGGCGCGGGCGTGATGGGCGTCGGCGCCGGCGGCCTGCAGCAGGGTTCCTCGCTGTCGATGCAATCGGAGAACGACCGCCTGCCGCTGAACCAGCAATCGCTGAACGACCCGAACCCGATGGGCACGACTTACCAGGAGCCGATGTCCTCCAACGACGAACTGAGCCGCGGCACCTACGGCTCGGGCAGCGGCAACCTGCAGACCAGCATGGGCTCGAGCACTTCGCTCGGCCAGCAGGGCACGTCGGCGTCGCTGCAGGGTTCCTCGCTCGAGGGATCGGCCGCATCGAGCGGCAAGCTGCAGGGTGCGGCCCTGACCGGCTCGCAGCAGCGCGACACCAGCACCGCAGCCATCCCGGTGGTGCAGGAACAGCTGAAGGTCGGCAAGCGCGAAGTGCAGCGCGGCGGCGTGCGCGTGTTTTCGCGCGTGGTCGAGACCCCGGTCAACGAGTCGATCGGCCTGCGCGAGGAGCACGTGAACGTGCAACGCCGCACCGTGGACGAGCCGATCAGCAGCGCGGATAGCACCGCCTTCAAGGAGCAGTCGATCGAAATGCGCGAAACGGCCGAGGAAGCCGTGGTCGAGAAATCGGCGCGCGTCGTCGAGGAAGTGATGATCAACAAGGAAGTGTCCCAGCGCGAACAGCAGATCCACGACACGGTGCGCCACACCGAAGTCGAGGTCGAGCAGCTCGGCGCCGGTTCGGCGCGCTCGGGCATGATGAGCGACGACGATTACTACCGCAACCACTTCACCAGCAACTACGGCACCACCGGCGCCTCGTACGACGACTACGCGCCGGCCTACAGCTATGGTTCGGAAATGGCGAGCAACCAGAAGTACAGCGGCCGCAAGTGGGACGACGTCGAGTCCGACCTGTCCAGCGGCTGGGCCACCCGTGCCGGCAACAAGGCCGGTTCGACCTGGGAAAAGATGAAGGCGGCGGTGCGCCACGGCTGGGATCGCATGACTTCGGACGACGACGATTCCTACTACCGCAACCACTACAACGCCACCTACAGCAGCATGGGCGGCGCCTACGACGACTACAAGCCGGCCTACAGCTATGGCTCGCAGATGCGCAACAGCGACCTGTACCGTAACCGTCCCTGGGACGAAGTCGAGCCCGACCTGCGCAGCAACTGGGAAAAACAGTATGCCGGCAAGTCCGGTTCGACCTGGGAAAACATGAAGGCGGCCGTCCGTCATGGCTGGGACCGCATGACTTCCTGAGCTGACGCCAGGCTGACTGCCCCTTGCCGCTGACCGCCGGTGCGTGCCGGCGGCGCGGTGGGCTCGGCATGAAGGACAACGGGCGCCCGAGGGCGCCCGTTGTGTCGTCGGCGCCGGCTGCTTCCGCGGCCGGCGCCGACTTCTTAAGCCCGGCTTACCGAAAATGGTTCTTCGTTAGCCGGGCTAACTTTACTGCCTACTCGGCGAACGCCTGGGCCGCTGGCGTGATCTTCACGTTCTCGGACTTGATGCCGAGCTTCATGTTGCCGATCGCCTGGTCTTCGTCCAGCACCGCCTGCGGCTTGGCCGCGTCGTACTTGATCGGCGAGAAGGCATCCGACACCAGCGCCTGCTTCAGGCCGGCCGCGTCCTTGGTGATGAAGACCACCGACAGGTTCTGCGCCGAGATGTGCTTGCGGATCGCGGCATTGACGTCGGCCACGCTCAGCTTCGAGAGGCCGTCGCGCATCATCTGCGTGAATTCCGGCGTGCCGTACCATTGCGAGTCCAGGGCATAGCCGAGGCGCTGGTCCTGGGTCGCGGTCATCACGAACACGTTCTTCATCAGGTAGTCGCGGGTGGTCTCGAAGTCCTGCTGGCTCATGCCCTTGTCGACCAGCTGGCCCAGTTCCGACAGCGCCAGGCGCAGGGCGAAGTGGGCGTTCTGCGGCGCCACCGGACGGATCCAGACTTCGAACAGCTGCGCCTTGCGGCCCAGGTTCGGGCGCGGGAAGAAGCCGTACATACCGCCCGGGAAGGCTTCGATGTAGGCGTAGTCGCCGTAGTTCAGGCCGCGCAGCTCGCGCACGCGCTGGTACAGCTGGCCGCTCGAGGCGCGGTGTTCGCCCAGCCAGGTCTTGGCCAGCCAGAGCGCCGGGAAGTCCGGATGGCGCCGCGTCACCTCCAGCGGCAGGCCGAACGAGATCGCGGTCGCACGGGTGTTCTTCTCGATGATCTCGACTTCCAGGCCCTGGGGCTTGCGGCCCTGCGGCACGCTTGTGGCGGGCAGGCCGGCGCCTTGCGGCAGGCGCGCCAGCGCGGTCTTCAGGCCGGCGATCATGGCGTCGCTGACGTCGCCCGAGATGCCGACGCGTACCGCGCCCTGGGTGTAGGCCTGGCGGTAGAAGGCTTTCACGTCGTCCAGGGTGATCGATTCGATGCCTTTCACCGTGCCCAGCACCGGGTGGCCGTAAGGCGTGCCGGCGTAGACGTTCGTTTGCAGGCGCTCCTTGCCGAACTCTTCCTCGTTATTGTCCTTCAGGTCGAGCACCAGGGCGTTCTTCTGCGCGTCCTTCAGGCGGCGGAAGTCTTCCTCGCGAAAGCCCGGCTCGAGCAGCATCGGCAGCGCGATATCCAGGAACTCGCCCCACTTGTCCTTGTGGATCGAACCGGTGAAGGTCGTCATTTCCTTGTCGACCTGGTCGGCGAAGCTGCCGGCCAGCGGGAACAGCGACTTGGTGATCTCGTCGATCTTGCGCTCGCGCGAACCGGCTTCGGCCACCATCGAGGCGGTCAGGGCCGCCAGGCCTTCCTTGCCCTGCGGGTCGTGCGCCGAGCCGGCCGCGAACAGCAGCTTGAAGCGCACCTGCGGCAGGCTGGACTTCTGCACCAGCACGTCGAACTTCGCGTCGGCCGCCTTCGGCGCCAGGGTCGCCAGCTTGGGCAGCGCCTCGATGCCCTGGGGCAGGGCGTCGTGGGCGAGGGTGGTGACGACCATGGCGTCGTCGACCAGGTACTTGCGGGCGGCGGCCTGCAGGTCGGCCGGGGTCAGGGTATCGACCAGGCGGTAGTAGCGGTTCAGGGTGCCGTAGGAACGGTTGAAGTGCACGTAGGACGCGAGCGTCGCCGCGATCTGCTCGGTGTTGTCGAGCGAGCGCACCAGGCCGTACTTGTTCGCCGACTTCGCATCAAGCAGTTCCTTCTCGCTCACCGGGATGTCGCGCAGGCTGGCGACGGTCTGCAGGATGGCGTCGCGCACGTAGAGGGCGTCGGCCGGCTTCTTGACGCGCGCGCCGATAGTGGCCAGGGTCGGGTCGACGCGGTTCGGCGTGTAGTCGAACAGCTGGTCGACCTTCTGCTGGTCCTGCACCAGGCGCTTGTAGAGCGGCGAAGTCGGGCCAAAGGAGAGCGACAGCAGCATCGACAGCGCGGCCTGGTCCTTTATGGTGTCGGAAAAGGCCGGGGAGCGGAAGGCGACGGTCACCAGCGGCAGGGTCGCGGCCGGCCAGGGGACGTGGCGGTACTGGGCGCCGCGCGGCGCGGGCTCGGCCGGCACCGGCGCGTTGTAGCTGCCTTTCTTCCAGGTCGACCAGTATTTCTCGACCAGGGCGATGGCTTTCTGCGGCTCGACGTCGCCGGCCACGATGATGGTGGTCTTCTCGGGACGGTACCAGCGGTCGAAGAAGACCTTCGAGTACTCGTACTGGTTGGGCATGTCCTCGATATCCTTGAGGAAGCCCATCGTCGTGTGCTTGTAGGTGTGGGTGGTGAAGGCGGCGTCGCGCTGGACCTCGAACAGCTTCTGCATCGGGTTCGCGCTGTTCTTATTGTACTCGCCCAGCACGGCGCGCGATTCGGTCTTGAAGGCTTCGATCGGATACGACAGGTGCTGGAAGCGGTCGGCCTCGACCTTCAGCACCGTTTCCAGGTCTTCCTTGGCGAAGGTGGTGTAGTAGTTGGTGAGGTCGTCGCTGGTGTAGGCGTTCTGGCGCGCGCCGGCTTTCGTGATCACTTCCTGGTACTTCGCCGGCGGATAGCTGGGCGTGCCGCGGAACATCATGTGCTCGAAGAAGTGGGCAAAGCCCGACTTGCCCGGCTCGACCTCGTTGCGCGAACCGGTCTGGACAGGAATGGTCACCGACACCAGGTTCGGGAAGCCGGTCGGCACCACGATGATCTTCAGGCCGTTGGCCAGGGTCTTTTCGGTGGCCTTGAAGGGCAGGACGTCGTTGCCGGCGGCGGCGGGGGTGGATGCAGGCTTGGCCGGCGCAGCGGCCGCCGGCAGCGCGAGCACGGGTGCGGACAGCGCCAGCAGCGCCATCGGGATGAGTTTGGACACACTGTCTCCTTGGGAATTATCCAGCCGCGAAGGATAAGATATTCCCCAAGGAATGAACAGCGCTATCAGATATGCATGTTTACACGCCCTGCGTTCCGTCCGGCATCGGCAGGCTGATCCGGTTGCGTCCGAGGTGCTTGGCGCGGTAGAGGGCGGCGTCGGCGATCGCGACCAGCTGGCTGGCGTCGTTGTCCGGCCCGGCGATCGCGGTGGCGGCGCCGATCGACACCGTCACGTGCTGCGGCGGGGTCGCGCCCGCCGTGCCGTACAGCGGCACGCGCAGCTGTTCCACGCGGCGGCGGATGCGCTCGGCCACGATGGCGGCGCCCTTGAGCGACTGGTTCGGCAGGATCACCGCGAATTCCTCGCCGCCATAGCGCGCGACCAGGTCGTTGGCGCGCATCTCGCTGGCCACGGCGGTGGCGATGCGCTTCAGGCACTCGTCGCCGCCGAGGTGGCCGTTGGCGTCGTTGTAGGCCTTGAAGTTGTCGACGTCGACCATCAACAGCGACAGCGGCTGGCGCTGGCGCAGGGCGCGCTGCCACTCCGCGTTCAGGGTCTCGTCGAAGCAGCGCCGGTTCGCCAGGCCGGTCAGGCCGTCGCGGGTGGCCAGCTTCTCGAGCGCGATCTGGGCCATCTTTTCCTCGGTCAGGTCGCGCAGCGATTCGACCACCGCCGACAGCTGGCCTTTTTCGTCGAAGATCGGGCTGGCGTCGGCGGCCAGGTAGCGGCGCTTGCCGGCGCGCGGCATGTCGCACCAGGTCTCGACCGACAGGTGCGCATGCATGTGCGGCGGCTTGCTGTGGCGCGGATAGATATGGCGGATCTCGTCGGTCCGGTTCTGCAGGACCAGGTCGGCCAGGGTCGGGCGCGGCTGCTCATAGAAGCTGCGCCAGTGGTTGTCGGTGCCGACGATTTCCTCGGCCGGCACGCCGGTCAGGCGTTCGCAGGCGCGGTTCCAGATCAGCACGTGGGCATTGCTGTCCAGCACGAAGACCGGAATCGCCAGCATCTCCATCAGCTGGTAAGCGAAACCGAGGTCCTTTCCGGGAGTGACAAGGCCCGACGTGGTCTCCATCGGGCGATACATCGTTGTGCTGGTCATGTAGCGGCCTCATCAGGTATCCGTTAAGCAATCTATTGATTGCTGACAAGATCCGATTCTGCTACCGCAGGTCTCCGATGCTATTGATTTGTAGCAATATTCACAGGCTTGACTTCTCAGCCCGGGACCAGCCCATGCGCGCCGGGCAGCACCATGGCGATCCGGGTGGCGCCCCCGGGTGTCGGCGCCGCCTGCAGGTAGCCGCCGGCTGCGCGCAGGCGCTGGCGCAGGCTGGCCTGCAGGCGCGAATCCACGCCGTCGGGGCCGCCGTCGTCCTCGATAGACAGCGCCAGGCTGGCCGCGCTGCGCGCCAGGCGCACCCGCACTTCGGTGGCGCAGGCCGCATCGGCGATGCTCGCCAGCGTGTCCTGCAGCGCCCGGTAGAGCAGGGCGTCCAGCCCCGGCTCGGTCGGCGCCGGGGCGTTCGGCGGCACGATCTCCAGGCGGTGCGCGATGCCGTGCAGGCGCGTGAACGCATCCAGTTCCTCCGCCACCGCCCGTCCCAGGTCGGCGCCTGCTGCCAGGTGACGCGTCTCGCCGGCCAGGATCCGCAGCGAGCCCAGGGCCAGGTCGAGGGTGCCGATCATCGCCGTGGTCTTCTGGTGCGTGGCGGGGTGGATGCCGCAGCTGGCCACCTGCAGCAGCGCCATCTCGGCGCGCAGGGCCAGGAGCGTCTGGCCGAGGTCGTCGCGGATCGCGCGGGCGATGCGGTTGCGCTCGACGTCGCGCACGCCTTCCTGCTGGCGCACCACCCGGGTCAGGGCCGACTGGGTGTCGGCCAGCGCGGCCTCCAGCGCGCGGCGCGCCTTCTGTTCCAGGCAGAGGCGGGCCGCCGTATCGCGTGCCTGGTCATCCACTTCGATACCGTGGCGCAGCAGGCAGCAGGCGCCGCCGCCCACCGCCAGCAGCCAGGCCAGGGCGCCCAGGATCGACGACGGGAACCCGGCGCCGGGCATGCCGGCGGCAGCCGCGCCGGCGCCCACGAGCAGCAGCGCAGCGAGAAGTGCGGAGAGAAGCGCGGGGAGCAGGCCTGGCGAGCGGGTAAGCGCTGTCTTCATGACGATCCTTCCGACGGGTTATCAGAACTTTCCGGCGCTCAAGTTACTGCTTGTCGCACAGGACGATCTTGCTGCTAGTCAATATGCGTGCCGTATTGCAATTCCAAGGCCGGCACCGCGGAACGGCGGCGGGGCTCGGCAAGGGCGTCTCGCGCGAGGTATAATGGAAGGTTACCGAGAGGCTTACCGTGACTTACAGCATCAAAGAGATTTTCTATACCTTGCAGGGCGAGGGCGCCCATGCGGGCCGTCCGGCCGTGTTCTGCCGCTTCTCAGGCTGCAACCTGTGGACGGGCCGCGAAGCGGACCGCGCGACGTCGATCTGCCAGTTCTGCGACACCGATTTCGTCGGCACCGACGGCGAACGCGGCGGCAAGTTCCGCGACGCCGCCAGCCTGGCGGCCGAGATCGACAGCCTGTGGCCATCGACCTACGCGCCGTCGAAGTACGTGGTGTTCACCGGCGGCGAGCCGCTGTTGCAGCTGGACGCGGCCCTGATCGAGGCCATGCATGCGCGCGGCTTCACGATCGCCATCGAGACCAACGGCACCTTGCCGGTGCCGGCCGGTGTCGACTGGATCTGCGTCAGCCCGAAGATGGGCTCGACCCTGGTGGTCGAGAAGGGCAACGAGATCAAGGTCGTGATCCCGCAGGCGAACCAGGACTTGGGCGCCTACGAACACCTGGACTTCGAGAATTTCTTCGTCCAGCCGATGGACGGTCCGCTGGCCGCGCAGAACACGCGCCTGGCGATCGAGACTTGCCGCCGCAATCCGAAGTGGAAGCTCAGCCTCCAGACCCATAAACTTTTACAGATTCCATAAAAGAGTAGAGAAGCTGATGCTGACCATTACCCGCAAGCTCGAATTCGACGCCGGCCACCGCATTCCCGACCACAAGAGCCAGTGCCGCAACCTGCACGGGCACCGATACACCCTGGAGATCACGCTGACCGGCGCGGTGATCCAGCTCGACGGCAATTCCGACAACGGCATGATCATGGACTTTTCGGACATCAAGGCGCTCGCCAAGGAGCACCTGGTCGACGTCTGGGACCATGCCTTCCTGGTCTACGAGAAGGACGACAAGGTGCGCGAGTTCCTCGCCAGCCTGCCCGGCCACAAGACGGTCGTGATCGACCGCATCCCGACCGTCGAGAACCTGGCCCAGGTCGCGTTCGAGATCCTGAAGGCGGCGTACACCGACCGTTACGGCACCGGCCTGCGCCTGCACAAGCTGGTGCTGCACGAGACGCCGAACTGCTGGGCCGAGATCACCGATGCCTGACACCGTGCAGCCGGAAGGCCTGCCGGCGCAAGCCGCGCAGCCCGCGTTCGCGCAGTCGGATGAGCACTTCATGCGCCTGGCCCTCGCGCAGGCCGAACTGGCGCGGCGCGAAGGCGAGGTGCCGGTCGGCGCCGTCGTGGTCAAGGATGGCGAAGTGGTCGCGCTCGGCTACAACCAGCCGATCGGCCGCCACGACCCGACCGCCCATGCCGAGGTGGTGGCGTTGCGCGCCGCCGCCGAGAAGCTCGGCAACTACCGCCTGCCGGGCTGCGAACTCTACGTCACGCTCGAACCCTGCGCCATGTGCTCGGGCGCGATGATGCATGCGCGCCTGGCGCGCATCGTCTACGCCGCGCGCGACCCCAAGACCGGGGTCTGCGGCTCGGTGCTCGACCTGTTCGCCCACGACCAGCTGAACCACCATGCCGGGGTGGTCGGCGGCGTGCTGGCCGAGGAGGCCAGCGGCATGCTGAAGCGCTTTTTCGCCGAACGCCGCGCGGCGGCGCGCCGCCCCGCGGCGGAGTAAAGACAGCCGTCGATACGGGTCGTCAGCACCGGCGCACGCACGCCGGTGCGAGCGCCGCCCCGATGCCGAAAATGCTATGCTGGTTCCGCGCTGCCACCTGGCAGCGTTAGGAGATTAGCCTTGTTCAACGTACGCATACGCCGGCCGCAGTCGGGCTTGCCGGCCCAGCCACCATGCCGACGCTGACCGCCAACGGCATCCGCATCGCCTTCGACACCGCGGGGGACGCCAAGTCCACGCCGGTGCTGCTGGTGCACGGCCTCGGCATGCAGCTCACCAGCTGGCCCGACGAGTTCGTCGACGGCCTGGTCGAGCTGGGTTTCTACGTGATCCGTTTCGACCACCGCGATTGCGGCCTGTCCACCAAGTTCGACCGCGCCGGCAAGCCCAGCCTGATCTGGAGCTGGATCAGGTCGCGCCTGAAGCTGCCGTTCAAGCCGCCCTATGGGCTGGAAGACATGGCCGACGACGCGCTCGGCGTGCTGTCCGCGCTCGGCGTCGCCAAGGCCCACGTGATCGGGGTCTCGATGGGCGGCATGATCGGCCAGATCCTCGCCGCCCGCCATCCGCAGCGCGTGCTCAGCCTCACCTCGATCATGTCCTCCAGCAGCCGGCGCGGCTTGCCCGGCCCGACGGCGCAGGCGCGCCAGGCGCTGCTGCGCCGTCCGGACAACCCGAAGGATGTCGACGCCATCCTCGACCAGGCGGTGGCCCTGCAGCAGGCGATTGGCAGCCCGGCCTATCCGACACCCGAGAAGCAATTGCGGCGGCGCGCCGCGCGGGCGCTGCGGCGCTGCTATTGCCCGGCCGGCGTGACGCGCCAGATGCTGGCGGTGGCCGCCGCATCCGACCGCAGCGAGCTGCTGGCGACGATCGCCGCGCCGACCCTGGTGATCCACGGCGCCAGCGACCCGCTGGTGCCGCTGGCCTGCGGCGAGGACACGGCCGCGCGCATCCCCGGCGCCCGCCTCGAAGTCATCCAGGGCATGGGCCACGACCTGCCGGCCCAGCTCAACGAGCGGCTGCTCGCCTTGATCGATGCCCATGCGCACGGTAAGATGGCTGCCGACTCAACACCGCGCCTCTTCGTCAAACAGTGATCACCTCCCGACTCGGCGTCGCGATCGTCGCGCCCGCCGGCTATACGCCCGACCAGGCCGCGGTCGCGCGCGGCATCGCCCGCCTCGAGGCCCACGGCTGCCTCGTCCACAACTACTACGACCCTGACGCCGTCCACCAGCGCTTCGGCGGCACCGACGAGGCCCGCCTGGCCCAGCTGTACGCGGCGGCCGACGACCCCGACGTCCAGCTCGTGATGGCGGTGCGCGGCGGCTACGGCCTGACGCGCCTGCTGCCGCACATCGATTTCGAACGCCTGGCCGCCAGCGGCAAGCTGTTCGTCGGCTATTCCGACATCACCGCCTTGCAGATGGGCCTGTACACGAAGACGGGCGCGCTCAGCTACGCCGGCCCGCTGCTTGCCGGCGACTTCGGCGCCGAGACGCCGTGCGACTTCACCCTTGGGCAATTCTGGGACTGCCTGGCCGGCCCGACCCACCGCATCGTCGAGGAGGCCTGCGGCAACCCGTGCGTCGACGTGGCGGGCACGATCTGGGGCGGCAACCTGGCGATGCTGGCCTCGCTGCTCGGCACCGAGTGGTTCCCGCGCATCGAGGGCGGCATCCTGTTCGTGGAGGACATCGCCGAGCATCCCTACCGCGTCGAGCGCATGCTGCTGCAACTGATGCAGGCCGGCGTGCTCGGCCGCCAGCAAGCGCTCGTGCTCGGCGATTTTTCGGGTTACAAGTTGGGCGCGATGGACAACGGCTACGATTTCGACGCCATGCTGGCCCACCTGCGCGCGACGCTGCCGATTCCCGTGCTCACAGGGCTGACTTTCGGCCACGTGCCGCGGCGGGTGACGATTCCCTTCGGCGCCCAGGCGCGGCTGCAATCGGATGCGGCCGGCTTCACGCTGGCGCTGTCCGACTATCCCACATTGCGCTGCGCCTAGCGCCGGCCGTGCGTGGCCGCCCTGCATCGGCGGCCATGTTTCCATCCTTGCACTGCGCAGGCACTCTCGCGGGTGGTAGAATAGACGGTTATATTACAAACTTCGCGCGGCTTCTCGCGCAGACTTTGCTTTAAAGGTTTCTACCAGTGCTCAGTACAGCCAACATCACGATGCAATTCGGCGCCAAGCCGTTGTTCGAGAACATCTCCGTCAAATTTGGCGAAGGCAACCGTTACGGCCTGATCGGCGCCAACGGCTGCGGCAAGTCGACCTTCATGAAGATCCTCGGCGGCGACCTCGAACCGTCGGCCGGCAACGTCAGCCTCGACCCGGGCGAGCGCCTGGGCAAGCTGCGCCAGGACCAGTTCGCCTACGAGGACGTGCGCGTGCTCGACGTGGTCATGATGGGCCACACCGAGCTGTGGAACGCCATCGCCGAACGCGACGCCATCTACGCCAATCCGGAAGCGACCGACGACGACTACATGAAGGCCGCCGAGCTCGAGGGCAAGGTCGCCGAATACGACGGCTACTCGGCCGAGGCGCGGGCCGGCGAACTGCTGCTGGGCCTGGGCATCGGCACCGACCTGCACCAGGGCCCGATGAGCGCGGTCGCGCCGGGCTGGAAGCTGCGCGTGTTGCTGGCCCAGGCCCTGTTCTCGGACCCGGACATCCTGCTGCTGGACGAACCGACCAACAACCTGGACATCCACACGATCCGCTGGCTGGAGGACATCCTCAACCAGCGCAACTCGACGATGATCATCATCTCGCACGACCGTCACTTCCTGAACCAGGTCTGCACCCACATCGCCGACATGGATTACGGCACGCTGAAGGTCTATCCGGGCAGCTACGACGACTACATGCTGGCCTCGACCCAGGCCCGCAACCAGCAGCTGGCCAACAACGCCAAGGCCAAGGAAAAGGTCGCCGAACTGCAGGACTTCGTGCGCCGCTTCTCGGCCAACAAGTCCAAGGCCCGCCAGGCGACGTCGCGCCTGAAGATGATCGACAAGATCAAGATCGAGGAATTCAAGCCGTCCTCGCGCGCCTATCCGTTCGTGCGCTTCGAGGGCGAGAAGAAGCTGCACCGCCTGGCGGTGGAAGCCGAGGGCCTGACCAAGGCCTACGACCGCACGCTGTTCAAGAACTTCTCGATCATGGTCGAGGCGGGCGAGCGCATCGCGATCATCGGCGCCAACGGCGCCGGTAAAACCACGCTGCTGCGCTGCATCGGCAGCGGCGAGATCACCGGTCTCGACGCCGACCAGGGCCGCGTCAAGTGGGCGGAGAACGCCAACGTCGGCTACATGCCCCAGGATCCGACCGAGGAATTCGCCACCGACGCGAATCTCACCGACTGGATGGGCCAGTGGACGAAAGAGGGCGACGACGACCAGGCCGTGCGCTCGATCCTGGGCCGCCTGCTGTTCGGCGGCGACGAGGTCAAGAAGTCGGTGCGCGTGCTGTCCGGCGGCGAAAAGGGCCGCATGATGTACGGCAAGCTGATGCTGGGCCGCCACAACGTGCTGCTGCTCGACGAACCGACCAACCACATGGACATGGAGTCGATCGAGTCGCTCAACATCGCCCTCGACAAGTACGAAGGCACCCTGATCTTCGTCTCGCACGACCGCGAATTCGTGTCCTCGCTCGCCAACCGCGTGCTCGAGGTGAAGGAAAACGAGGTGGTCGACTTCCGCGGCACCTATGAAGAGTACCTGAAGAGCCAGGGTATCGACTGATCAACAGGTAGTGAGTGCGGGATGGGATCATTGATGCCATACCCGTAGGGTGGACGGCTTTGCCGTCCACGCGTCCAACCGGCGTCGGCCCGCCGCGGTGCGTGCCGGCGCGAGCATGTGAGAGCAAGCTTCGCATGAACATCCCCATCAAGACTTTCGAATACGACCACCCGCAGGACGGCGCCGCCTGTACCGCCCACGCCTGGGCCAAGGTCCCCGCGACCCCGACCGCCGAGGAAAAGCAGGAACTGAAGGAACGCATCCGCCGCCTGCTGAAGGAAAAGCAAGCGGTCCTGGTCGCCCACTACTACGTCGATCCCGAGCTGCAGGACCTGGCCGAGGAAACCGGCGGCTGCGTCTCGGATTCCCTCGAAATGGCGCGCTTCGGGCGCGACCATCCGGCCAAGACCCTGGTGGTGGCCGGCGTGCGCTTCATGGGCGAGACCGCCAAGATCCTCAGTCCCGAGAAGACCATCCTCATGCCGGACCTGGAAGCGACCTGCTCGCTCGACCTGGGTTGCCCGGCCGACGAATTCGCCGCCTTCTGCGACCAGCATCCGGACCGTACGGTGGTCGTGTACGCCAACACCAGCGCCGGCGTGAAGGCGCGCGCCGACTGGATGGTGACCTCGTCGATCGGCCTGGACATCGTCAAGCACCTGCACGAGCAGGGCAGGAAGATCCTGTGGGCGCCCGACCGCCACCTGGGCTCGTACATCCAGAAGCAGACCGGCGCCGACATGCTGCTGTGGCAGGGCTCCTGCCTGGTGCACGACGAATTCAAGGGCATCGAACTCGACCTGCTGAAGGCCCAGCATCCGGACGCCAAGGTCCTGGTCCATCCCGAGTCGCCGGCCAACGTGGTGGCCCAGGCCGACGTGGTCGGTTCGACCACCCAGCTGATCAACGCGGCCCAGACCATGGATGCGACGACCTTCATCGTCGCCACCGACAACGGCATCCTGCACAAGATGCGCATGGCCGCGCCGGGCAAGCACTTCATCGAAGCGCCGACGGCCGGCAACAGCGCGACCTGCAAGAGCTGCGCCCACTGCCCGTGGATGGCGATGAACGGCCTGAAGAACCTGGCGGACGCATTGGAAAACGGCGCCAACGAAGTCTTCGTCGATCCGCAGATCGGCCGCCAGGCCGTGCGCGCGATCGACCGCATGCTCGATTTCGCCGCCGCCAAGAAAGCCAAGGCGCTGCCGCAAGGCGCGCTCGAACAGAACGCTCAACTGTTTTCCGGAGTAGGCCCCGCATGACGACCGCATCGACCACACTACGTAATCCGCACGACCAATTCGACGAGAAGCTGCAGGCCGCCTTCGAGCAGAACATCCTGGCCGCGCTGCTGGAAGACGTCGGCACCGGCGACCTGACCGGCCTGCTGGTGCCGCAGGAGCCGCGCGCGAAAGCGCGCGTGATCGTGCGCGAGGAAGCCGTGCTGTGCGGCGCACCCTGGTTCGAAGGCGTCATGCTGGCGGTCGACCAGGACATCGAGATAGCCTGGCAGTACGCCGAGGGCGACCTGATGACGGCCGACAGCGTGGTCTGCACCATCGAAGGTTCGCCCCGTTCGCTCCTCACCGCCGAGCGCGCGGCGCTGAACTTCATGCAGCTGCTCTCGGGCGTGGCCTCGGCCACCCGCAAGTACGTCGACGTAATCCAGGGCACGAATGCCGCCATCCTCGACACCCGCAAGACCCTGCCGGGCCTGCGCCAGGCGCAGAAGTATGCGGTGCGCGTCGGCGGCGGCAAGAACCAGCGCATGGCCCTGTACGACGGCATCCTGATCAAGGAAAACCACATCGCGGCCGCCGGCGGGGTGACCCGCGCGCTGGAGAACGCGGCTGCCTTGAATGCCGGCGTCACGGTGCAGATCGAAGTCGAGACCATCGCCCAGCTCGAGGAAGCGCTGGCGGCCGGCGTGCAGTCGGTCCTGCTCGACAACTTCGACCTCGACATGATGCGCGAAGCGGTGAAGGTGAACGCGGGGCGCGCCCTGCTGGAAGCCTCGGGCGGCATCAACATGCAGACCGTGCGCGCCATCGCGGAGACCGGCGTCGACCGCATCTCGATCGGCAGCCTGACCAAGGACGTGCGCGCAACGGATTATTCCTTGCGCATCGTCGACTGAAGCGCATCTGCGGGGTAGGGTGGGCACTTGTGCCCACGCCGACTAGTACGCTGGCACGCCGTGCCAGTACACAGCTGCGACGCGCTGCGACAATGCATGCTCCAGTTGAACGCGTGGACGGGGAACCCGTCCACGCCAGGCGCTCGCTTGTCGCGCGTCGGGATGATCACATCCTTTGCTCATCCGGATCTCAAACCCCGCTTTCGCCCGCCCGCGCCAGCGCCTCGGCGCGCGGGCTGCGCAGCGTCACCGGTTCGCCCACCTGGGCCGCGACGGCATCCACCGCGCGCGCCACCATGTCCGGATGCGCGTAATGCACCATGTGGCCGACGCCCGGCTCGAGCAGCAGTTCGCTGTCGCGGCCTGCGCGTTCCAGGGTCTGGTGCAGGTGCTCGGAATGGGTCGACGGCATGAGCATCTTGTCCCGGGTGCCGCACAGGATCTGCACCGGTACGCGCAGCTGGCCGTAGCGTCTGGCCAGCGACATCGCTGCCGGCGCCATCATCGCGGCTTCGGCGGCGCTCGCACGCAGCTGTTTCGGGCGCAGCATCATCCACACCGGAAGCCGGTTGAAGCGCTCCGATACCTTCATCGGCGCGAACACGCGCTTCTTCATCAGCGGCCAGAGCAGGCGCGCGATCAGCGGGGAGACCGTGTAGCGCAGGACGTCGCCGACCAGCGGGATCGCCGGCTGGGCCATGATCGGCACGTCCATGCGGACCGTCGGGTAGTAGTAGCCCGACAGCAGCACCAGCCCGCGCACGAAGTCCGGCACCTGCAGGCCCATCGCCATGGCGACCATCGTGCCCCAGGAGTGGCCGACCACGATGCTAGAATCGATCTTCAGTTCCTGCAGCGCGTGGTGCAGCAGGCGCGCCTGGGCGTCCGGCGTCCACAGCGTGGTGCGCGGACGCTCGCTGTAGCCGTAGCCGGGACGGTCGAAGGCGATTACGCGGTAACGTTCGCTCAATCCGTCGAGCACGCCGCTGGTCTCGAAATCGTCGGCGACGATGCCGTTGCCATGGAGGAGCACCACCACCGGGCCCTCGCCGCGTTCGATGTAGTGCAGGCGCACGCCGTCGACCTCGACGAAGCGGCCGCGCGGCGGGTTATCGCGTTCGACCTGCGCGGTCCTGGCGCGCACGTAGAAGTAGGATGCCGCCAGGGCCAGGCCGCCCACCAGGGCCTTGGCCTGCCATCCGCCCCGGGCCAGGGCGGCGCCGGTGTCGCGTGTGGTCGTGCGTGCCAGGTTGTAGTCTGTTCTCACAGTTCCCCCTTTTCCTTGTTTTCACTGATCGGCGGCGGCGCGTTGTCGGCGCCCAGAAGCCGGGCTACGTGCGGCAGAAGCGCCTCGGCCGAGGCCTCGAGCTTCAGCTTGAACAGGTGGTCGGCGCGGGTCCGGCCCAGGTTGACGGCGGCGATCGGCTTGGCGCCTTCGGCCGCCAGGCGGCAGAAGCGAAAGCCCGAGTACACCATCAGCGAGGAGCCCACCACCAGCAGGGCGTCGGCCGCGTCCATCTGCGCCAGCGCGCACGCGGTGCGCGGCGGCGGTACGTTATCCCCGAAGAAGACCACGTCGGGCATCAGGGTGCCGTTGCAGTGCGGGCACCAGGGCAGCCGGAAATCGTCGAGGGCGTCTGGTTCGAGCTGGGCGTCGCCGTCGGGCAGCGGTGTCGCCATCGCGCCGGAAAGCCCCGGGTTGGCGTCCACCAGCTGCTGCTGGACCAAGGCGCGCGGCATGCGCGCGCCGCAGTCGATGCAGAGCACCGAATGGATGTTCCCGTGCAGTTCGAGCACCGCGCGGCTCCCGGCGCGCTGGTGCAGGCCGTCGACGTTCTGGGTCAGCAGCGATCCCAGCCGCCCGGCGCCTTCCAGGGCCGCCAGGGCCTCGTGCCCGGCGTTCGGGGCGGCCCGGGCCAGCACCGGCCAGCCGATCATGCTGCGCGCCCAGTAGCGGCGCCGCACGAGCTCCGAACGCCGGAACTCCGGGCCCTGGATCGGCGGCCGGCCGCGGCGCACGCCGTCGCGGTCGCGGTAGTCGGGAATGCCCGAGGCGGTCGACAGGCCGGCGCCCGTCAGCACCAGCGTTTTCGGATGGCGCACCAGGAATTCAGCCAACTGCGCGGCCAGGCGCTCGGCCGATTCGTCGGACAACTGCGCGGCCGGTGCCGCATTCCCGTCCTGTCGTGTGGAACCTTCAGCCATCTTGCTTTCATCCTCCTGTTCGCTGGGATCCTAGCATTCTTGCCGGGTCGGCTAACACACGTTTCCTGTAGGAGAAACTCGGTCGCGGCCGTGCTAGCGGGCCGACACCGCAATCCCGCCGACGATCATGAGGAAGGCGAGCGCGTGGTAGAGGTGGGGCGCTTCGCCGAGGAAGGCGGACGACAACACGGCCGTAAACAGCGGCGTCAGGTTGATGAAGAAGGCGCCCAGCGTCGGGCCTGCACGCTGCACGCCGGCGCCCCAGCAGCGCATGGCGACGATGGCCGGGCCGATCGCCACGTAGAGCAGGGCCGCCGCGACCGTCCAGCTCCAGGCGATCTCGATGCCGCCCGTCGCCGCTTCCAGGCCGGACAGGGCGCCGCACCACAACACGCCGTAGCCGACCTGGACCAGGAGGAAGGCCGCCCAGTCGGCGCGCAGCGCCGGCACGTCGCGCTGCTGCATCAGCAGCCAGCTGTAGAAGGACCAGGCGATGGTCGCCAGGATCATGTACAGGTCGCCGGGAACCAGGCGCAGCGCCGCCAGCTGGTGCACGTCGCCGCGGCACAGCACCACCAGCACCCCGGCGATCGACAGCAGGGCGCCGCCGACCTGGCGCGGGCGCACCTGGACCTTGAAGAACAGGCGCCCGACCAGCAGCATCCAGACCGGCATGCCCGAGGCGACCAGGGTGACGTTGATCGGGGTCGAGCTCTGCAGGGCCAGGTATTGCAGCGAGTTGTACAGGCCGATTCCGAACAGGCCGAGCATGCTGTAGCGGCGCCAGTTCGACAGCGCGCCGCTGCCGGCGCGCAGGGCGGCGCGCCCGAGCGGCAGCAGCACCGCCAGCGCGATCGTCCAGCGCAGCAGGTTCAGGGTCATCGGCGGCACGGCGTCGCGCACCAGGCGACCCACGATGGCATTGCCGGCCCAGAGCACGGGCGGTACGGTCAGCAGCAGGGCGGTGGGGGCGGTGAGTTGACGGTTCATGGATGTGAATTGGCCCGCGCGGGGGCGGGCCGGGCTTGGCGGGATGGCCGCAGGGCGGCGTGTCAGCGCCGCAGCGGCGTGAGCACGCTCGGCAGCGCCTTGGGCAGGGTGTCCGGATAATCGCGCGAATAATGCAGGCCGCGGCTTTCGTGGCGCGACAGGGCGCTGTTGACGATCAGCGAGGCGACGTCGACCAGGTTGCGCAGCTCCAGCAGGTCGTGCGTGATGCGGAAGTTGCGGTAGTACTCGTCGATCTCTTCCTTGAGCAGGGCGATGCGGTGCTGGGCGCGCTCCAGGCGCTTGGTGGTGCGCACGATGCCGACGTAGTTCCACATGAAGCGGCGCAGCTCGTCCCAGTTGTGGGCGATGACCACTTCCTCGTCGGCGTTGGTGACGCGGCTCTCGTCCCAGGGCGGCAGCACCGGGTTCTCGACCTTCGGCGCGGCCGCGATCTGGCTGGCGCAGGCGCGCCCCACCACCACGCATTCGAGCAGCGAGTTGCTGGCCAGGCGATTCGCCCCGTGCAGGCCGGTGCAGGCGGTTTCGCCGACCGCATACAGGCCGGGAATGTCGGTACGCCCGGCCAGGTCGGTGACCACGCCGCCGCAGGTGAAGTGCACCGCCGGCACGACAGGAATAGGTTCTTTCGTGATATCGATGCCCAACTCCAGGCAGCGCGCGTAGATGGTCGGGAAGTGCTCCATCAGGAATTCGGGGCTTTGATGGCTGATGTCGAGGTGGACGTAGTCCAGGCCGCGCTTCTTCATCTCGAAGTCGATCGCGCGCGCGACCACGTCGCGCGGGGCCAGTTCGCCGCGCTCGTCGTGGGCCGGCATGAAGCGGGTTCCCGCCGCCACGCCCGCTTCCGGCGGCAGCTTCAACAGGCCGCCTTCGCCGCGGATCGCCTCGGTGATCAGGAAGGATTTCGCGTACGGGTGGTACAGGCAGGTCGGGTGGAACTGGATGAATTCCATGTTCGACACGCGGCAGCCGGCGCGCCAGGCCATGGCGATGCCGTCGCCGGTGGCGGTATCGGGGTTGGTGGTGTACAGGTAGACCTTGCCGGCGCCGCCGGTGGCCAGCACGGTGTGCTCGGCCTCGAAGGTGAGCACCTTGCCGCTCTTTTCGTCCTGGACGTAGAGGCCGTGGCAGCGCGGCTGTCCGACCAGGCTGGGCGCGCCGCCATGCACGCCCTTGCCGGTCAGCTTGTCCGAGGTGATGACGTCGATCGCGCAGTGGTGTTCGAACAGCGCGATGTTCGGATGCGCGCGCACTTTCTGTTCCAGCGTGACCTGGACCGCGTGGCCGGTGGCGTCGGCGGCGTGGATGATGCGGCGCTGGCTGTGGCCGCCCTCGCGCGTCAGGTGAAAGCCCAGCTCGGCGCTGGCGTCGCGGGTGAAGGGCACGCCCTGTTCGATCAGCCATTCGATCGCCTCGCGGCCGTGCTCGACGATGTAACGGGTCGCCGCCTCGTCGCACAGGCCGGCGCCGGCCACCAGGGTATCGGCGATGTGCTGGTCGTGGCTGTCGCCGGAATCGAGCACCGCGGCGATGCCGCCCTGGGCCCAGTTGCTCGCGCCGTCGAGCAGTTCGCGTTTCGAGATGATCGCGACCTTGCGGGTTTGCGCGAGGTGCAGTGCGACCGACAAGCCGGCCAGACCGCTGCCGACGATTGCGACGTCAAATTTCATGACAACTCTACTATTTGTACAGAGGCATCACTATAGACGATTTGGACGCATTTCGCGCGGTCTCCAGAGGCTTGCACCACGGCTCACCACGAGGTCAGCCAGCTCGCGCTCGCCGCCGCCACCGCTTCGCGCCAGGCGCTGCGGCTGAAGCCGCCGTCGGCGCCGGAGATCTCGACCCGCCGGCAGCGCGCGCGCCGTGCTTCGAGCAGGCCTGCGCCGTGCCCGCTGCCAGCGGCGCCGCCGGCGAGCACCAGCAGCAGCTGGCCCTCGTAGTTGTCGAAGGCGCTGGCCAGCTCGGGCGCCAGCGCCGGCGCGCGCATGCCGAGGCCTCGGCGCAGGGCGGGCAGGTGGCGCCGCAGCAGCGGCGGCGCATAGTGACCGATCGCGCGCAGGGCCAGGCTCCCGGCGGACGGCTCGGCCTGCGCCAGTTCCGGATTGAACAGGGCGAGCCCGGCCACGCGCGCGTCGGCGGCGGCATAGGTGGCCGCCTGGCCGGCGGCGTCGCCAGCGGCGAGGATCACGGCTTCCTTCATTTCGGGGACGTGAACGAAGAACTCGTTCATCGCGCCGGCGATGTCGGCGCCGCCGGCCTGGTCGCAGCTGCGGCCCTCGCTGTCGCCGGCGCCGGCGCGGTCGAAGCGCATCACGGCGACACCGCGGCCGGCCAGCAGGCGCGCGAGCAGGGTGAACTGGCGATGGCTGCCGGTGCGGTACTGGCCGCTGTCGGCCAGCATGAGCAGGCCGCGGGCCAGGGGCCGTTCGGGCACGTCGACGATGCCGATCAGGGCATTGCCGCCGCATTGGAAGCGCAGCGCGCGCTGTTCGAGTCTCATGCCGGGTCTCCCGCAAACAGGGTGCTGGTGGCGTCGCGCAGCACGGGGCAGTCGAGGTGGCCGGCGCCGCTCCAGGCCGGGCTGCCCTCGAGCTGGCGGTAGTGCAGTTCGACCCCGGCTTCGGCCCAGCGCTCCTTCATGCGCGCCGCGCCGGCCGCGGCGCGCGCCGGCGCAGGGCCGCCGTAGCCGAGCCAGTGGATGCTGCAGGGCGGCAGCGCGATGCTGGCGGCGTCGCAGGCGTCGATCGCCTTTACCAGCGGCACCGCCACCTCGTAGCCCGCGACCTCGATCATGCCGTGCACCGCGAGCTGGGCGCGCAGGGCCGAGGTGCTGCGCGGCGCGCCCGGCGCCGGATCCCTGAGCTGTTCCGACAGGCGCAGGAACTGGTTGATGCAGGTGCGCCCGCTCAGATAGGGCTGCCAGAGCAGCAGGCGGCGCGGCTTCAGGACCGCGGCCGCGTCCAGCGCCAGCAGGCCGCCCAGGCGCAGGCCCCACAGGGTCAGCGGGCCGCTGTCGCGTTCGGCCAGCCAGGCCGCGGCCACGGCCAGGTCGTCGCGCCAGATCTCCCAGCGGCCGGCGTTGAATTCGCCGCAGCTGTCGCCGCAGCCGAACAGGTCGATCTGCAGTACCGCGTAGCCGAGCGCGGCGAAGGCGCGCGATTGCTGCGCCGCCATGCGCCGGGTGCGGCTCAGCTCCTCGGCGAAGGGGTGGACGTAGAGGATGGCGCCGCGCGGCGCGACCTGGGGATTGGGCGCGTGGTACAGGCTGAAACGGGTTCCCGGCTCGGCGTCGAAGAAGAACGGTTCCACGCGCGGCGTGGTCAAGAGCGGAGCATTCATGAGGCTGGCTTCTCCTGCGCTGCTGCCGGCCGCGGTGCTGCTTGCGGGCCGGAGCCGGGTTGTCACGGGTTGGCACGGGTTGTCGACGCAACGATCATGCATTTATGTCAATTTGACACCGAGGCCCGCGCGTGGTGTTGACTGACGACAGATAGATTCCAGCAATATCTGTTGATACCGGTCAATGGACCAGTGGCAGATTTTCTCAATGATGACTCTTTACGGCTAGCATCTTTGGAGGAGACATGGCCCAGCAGATCCACGAACTGGTAGAGCAGGTGGCGCAGCGCACGCCCTCGGCCACCGCATTGCGGCAAGGCGCGACGCGCGTCAGCTACGCCGGACTGGCAGCGGCGGTGGCGGCGGTCGGCGGCGCGCTGCTCCAGGGCGGCGCCGAGCCGAACGAGCGGGTAGCGGTCTGCCTGCCGCCCCGTCCGGAGGCGGTGGCGGCCCTGCTCGGCGCCTCCAGCGCCGGCTGCGCCTTCGTCGGGCTCGATCCGGACCTGGCCGCGGTGCGCTGCGCTGCCCGCCTGCGCCACAGCGGGGCGCGCCTGCTGGTGACCGATGCCCGGCGCCTGGCGGCGCTGGCCCCGGTCCTCGCCGACTGCCCGGCCTTGCGCACGGTGGTGGTCCTCGGCGGCGGCGTGCCGCGCGACCTGGCCCAGCGCGCGCTCGGCTGGGACGCCTGGCTGGCCAGTGCGGCGAAAGGTCGACCGCCCCCCGCGCTGCCGGCGCTGGGCGCGCTGCTCTACCGCGACAGCGAGGCCGGGGAACCCGTGGCCAGCGCGCTGTCCCACCTGAACCTGGTCGCGGGCGCGGCCTCCACCGCGCGTTGCCTGGGCATCGGCGCGGGCGACCGCATCCTGGCCGCCTTGCCGCTGCATGTCGATCACGGCCTGAACGCACTGCTGGCCACGCTCTCTGTCGGCGCCAGCGCCGTCCTCCCGGAGGCGGCCGACGCGCCGGCGCTGGCCGAGCTCCTGGAACGCGGCGAGATCACCGGCCTGAGCGCCTCGCCCGCCACCTGGGAGGCGCTTGCGCACATCCCGCTGGGGCGGGCGGGCGACTGCCTGCGCTACATCGCCAGCGCCGGCGGCAGTCCGGAACGCCCCGCGCTCGACGCCGTGCGGCGGACGCTGCCGCGCACCCGCATCCACCTGATGTACGACGTCGGCGACGCCTGCCGTTCGACCTGCCTGATGCCCTCCCAGCTCGAGGAACGGCCCGGTTCGATCGGGCGCCCGATGCCGTACGCGGACTGGCTGGTGCTGCGCGCGGACGGCCGCGAATGCGCGCCCGGCGAGGCGGGCGAACTGGTGCAGCGCGGCCCCCTGGTCACGCTCGGTTACTGGAACGATCCGCAGCGCAGCGCGGCCCAGTTCCGCACGCTGCCGCCGCTGCCGGGCCTGGCGCCGCGCGAGAACGGGCGCTGGCCGGGCGTCACCGCGCGCAAGGACATGGATGGCTACCTGTACCTGGTGGAGGCGCGCAGCGACACCATCACCACCGGCGGCTACCGGGTCAGTCCACGCGAGGTCGAGAAAATCGTGGTCGGCACCGGGCTGGTCGCCGAGGCGGCGGCGGTCGGCGTGGCCCATCCGGTGCTCGGCCAGGTGATCGCGGTGCTGGCCACGGCGCGCCCGGGCGCGCGCCTGGATTCCTCGATCCTGTTCGGCGCCTGCCGCGCCCGGCTGCCCCAGCACATGCTGCCGGCCATGGTCGACGTGCGCCGCGCGCCTCTGCCGCGCGCGCGCGACGGGCAGATCGACCGGGCACTGCTGGCCGGCGAACTGGCGCCGCTGTTCGCGGAGGCGACGCCATGAGCGGCCTGTGCGGCTGGTTTTCGCGCGAGCCGGCGGCCCTGCCGATCGCCGACATGGCCGCGCCGCTGCAGCGCGCGGGCGGCCCGCCGGCGCACTGCGCAGTGCATGCCATGGGGGCGGTGGCACTGGCGGGAGCCAGGCTCTGGCACGAGGACGGCCTGTTGATCGCACATTGGGGCGAGCGGCCCGAGGCGCTGGCCCGGCTCTGGCGCACCCATGGCGCCAAGGCCTGCGCCGCGCTGTCCGGGCATTTCGCCTTCGCCATCCTGGACGAACGCCGGGCCGAGGCGCTGCTGGCGGTCGACCGCTGCGCAACCCGTCCGCTGTACTACCAGATGGTGGGCCGGACCCTGCTGTTCGCCAGCAGCGGCGCGGCGCTCGCGCGCCATCCCGGCGCCGGACGCGAAATCGATCCCCAGGCCATCTACGACTATCTCTACCTGCATGCGGTGCCGGGGCCGCGCGCCATGCTGCAGGGGCAACGCCGGCTCGCGCCGGGCGAGTGCCTGCACCTGCGCGACGGCCGCGCCGAACGCGTCTACTACTGGCGCATGCGCTATACCGAACACGCGCTCGATGCCGCGCCGTTCGCCGAGCTGGCCGACGCCTTGAGCTGCGCCGTCGATGGCGACCGCGACCCGGCCGGCGACGCCGTGCTGCTCGGCGGCGGCGCCGCCAGCACCGCGCTCGCCGGGCTGCTGCAGCGCGCCGGCGGCGACCCCGTCCGCACCTATGCCATCGGTTTTGCCGGCGACAGCCACGGCGCGCTCGAACCGGCGCGCGCCAGCGCCCGCAGGCTGGGCAGCCGTCACGCCGAAGTCATCGTCGGGCCGGCGGACGTGACGGCCGCGGTGCCGGCGCTGGCGGCGGCCTGCGACGGGCCTTGCGGCGATCCGGCGGCCGTGGCGCTGCTGGCGGCGGCGCGCATGGCGGGCGCCGACGGCGCGACCCGGCTGGTCGGCGCCCAGGGTGGAGCCCAACTGTTCGGCCTCGGCCGGCGCCATGCGCAGCTGGCTCGCCCCGGGCGCTACGAGCGCCTGCCGGGCGCGCTGCGCCAGCTCGCCATCGAGCCCATCCTGTTCCGCCTGGCGGCGCGCGTACCCGGCCTGTTCGCGCGCCTGCGCGAACGCATCGAGCTGTCGCTGGCGCCGGTGCCGGCCCGGCTGCGCCGCGCCAACGTCCTGCTCGGCTACGGCCCCGAGGTGTTCGAGCCGGCCTTCCTGGAACTGGTCGACCCGGAAGCGCCCGCGGCGCTGGAGGCGGCGGCCTGGTGGGGCGCGCAAGGGCGCAGCGCCGCCAACCGGCTGGTCGAACTGGCGCTGCGCATCGACCTGCCGTGCCGGGTGCTGCCGGCCTTCGCCGGCGCCTGCGCGGCGGCCGGCATCGAGGCGGCCCATCCTTTCCTGAGCGACGCCGTGGTCGCGATGTCGGCACGGCTGGCGCCCCGCTACAAGTGCGAAGCCGGGGCCCGCCAGCTGTTCGGCGCCGCCCTCGACACCCTGGTGCCCGGCCAGTCCTGGCGCAGCCCCGGCGCGCCGCAATTGCCGCTCGGGCGCTGGCTGCAGGCCGATGCCGGCCTGCGCGCGCTGGCCGGCGACAGCCTGTCGGACCTGGCCCGGCGGCGCATCGTGCGGCGCGACTTCGTCGACCTGTTGCTGTCGCGCCGCCTGGCCGAGGCGCCGTGGCCGCATGGCCGCACCGTATGGACCCTGATGATGCTCGAACAGTGGTTTGTGCGCCAGCGACACGATGGCTGCGCGCACGGCACCCGCCAGGATGCCGCCGTGCCGCTGGCCGGCGTGCCGTGAACCGCGCCGCGCCGCCGCGCGCGGCGGCCTCCTGTACGTCTGGGTGCGTGCTTAACGCCTGAATTAGCGCCGCGCGGACGTTTCCTGCTGCGCGAGCGCGTCGTAGACGGCGATGTAGCGGCGCGCCATTGCCGGCAGGCTGTGATGGGCGATCACCTGGCCGCGGGCGCGCGCCCCGTGGCGGCGCGCCATCTCGGGGATGCGGCAATAATCGGCGATCGCCGCGGCCATCACCTCGGGCGACCTGGGCGGCACCAGGATACCCGTCAGGCCGGGCTGCACCAGCTCGCGGTGCACCCCCACCGCGCTCGCCACCACCGGCAGCCCGCTGGCCATCGCCTCGAGCAGGGTATCGGGGCGGTTCGCGGCCAGGCCAGGCAACACCACGAGGTCCATCGCGCGCATCAGCTGGGCGATGTCCTGCCGCATGCCGGGCAGCCAGGCCAGGTCGGCGGCCCCGGCCCGTTCCAGCATGGCCCGGCATTCGCCGCGCATCGGCCCGTCGCCGACGATCAGCAGCCGCAGCCGCCGGTGCGCCGGGTGCGGCGACGAGAGCAGGCCCAGGAAGGCCTCGACCAGGGCGATGTCGTTGCCGACCGCGTCCATGCGGCCGACGCTGCCGACGACGAAGGCGTCGTCCTGCATGAAGCCGGCCGGTCCGACGGCCGCGTGCGGACCCAGGCGCGGGTGGAATTCGACGCTGTCGACCCCGGCCGAGATCTGCGTGACGCGCCCGGGCGCCGCCCCGGCATGCTCGATCAGCCAGCGTTCCTGTTCGGCGCCGGCCGCGATGAAGTGCTTGACCAGTGGACGCAGCGCGCGTCCCAGCAGTCCCGGCGCTTTGCGGCGCGGGGGCGCCGCCGTCCCGTGGGCATTTTCGCGCCCGTGTTCGCCCGAATGCTCGCCGTGCACCCGCAGCCTGATGCCGGCCAGGGCGGCCACCAGTTGCCCGTCCAGGCTGCCGGGGCTGCGGGTATGCACCAGGTCGGGCCGCAGGGCACGCAAGGCGCGGTACATGCGCAGGTAATAGGCCGGATCGAGCCGGGTGCGGCGTTTCAGTTCGACCACTTCGACGCCGCGCTCGCGCAGGTGGGTGTGGAAGGCGCTGTGCTCGCCCAGGCACAGGACCGCGTGGCGGTAGCGTTGCGCCGGCATGTGGGCGATCAGGTCGAGCAGCGCGGCGCCGGCGGCGTCCAGCTGCGGCACCACGTGCGCGACCAGCCGCGGCGCCTCGACGGCGGGCGGTGCCGGGGCTGGCGCGTGCTTGCCCATGGCGCCGTCAGCCGACGCGGGCGACGGGCGCGTTGGCGCGATCGAGCAGGGCCGGCAGCTCCGCCAGGCGCAGCTGCCAGTCGTGCTCGCGCAGGACGCGCGCGCGCGCGGCGCGCCCGACCGCCACCGGATCCTCGCCGTCCCGGACAGCGTGGGCGGCCGCCCCGGCGAGCAGGCTGCCGATGCGCGCGCGGAAGGCGGCGGCATCGGCCGCGGCGTAGGCCTCGGGCAGCTCCGGACAAGCCAGCCCGGCGAGCGTGCGCGGCGCGGCCAGCACGCCTTTTTGCAGGG
>NZ_DAMCPG010000024.1:11929-73534 GCF_032106685.1 Massilia sp. | reverse complement strand
CGACCAGTTAAATTTTTGAAGGCCAAGGATTTGTCCATATCATCTTCACCCATTACCTTCATACTATGTAACCAGACAATATCGAAGGGCATGTTTACGCCTTGCGCTAACGTATTCGTAGCAAAGCAGACTCGGGCGAATTTTTGACGAATGAAGTCTTCCACCAAAAATCGAACTTCCAACGGAACAGAACCGTGGTGAATAACAACACCTTTTCTCAGTAGACTGACAAGCCTAGAACGATGCTCAGTTTGGTCAGCACCCAATGCCTTTTCTACCGCAGCAATTATTTCGACTGCAAGCGGATCAATAATCTCGACAAAATTATCAATATACTCCTGAAAAGGCTCGATGAATTTTCCATTGTAAATGGAAGCCTTAGATACGAATATAAGGATTGAGTGATTTCCATTAAAGGCAAATCTTTTGAAGCCGCCATCAAACTCCAAACATTTCTTTATGTGATACCCTTTTTCGACATGCGGTGAAAAATAATAATCTTTCTCGTTGTCGTGCCTATAAATTGAGATTTTCCCTACTGCCCCGTGAGTATAAGATCGTGAAAAGCCCTTCTTCTCATCAATATCGTGTTTCTTAAACTGTGCGTCAGGGTTATCTACGAAAGGATGGGCAAATATAATTTTTGCTTCAGGAAAACGCCTCTTAATGCGGCGGACTAGAACATCAAAAATTACTCCCCTCCCTTTCTCTTCCGACATCTGCGCCTCATCAAAGAAAAATACCGATATTTTCATGTCACGTTCAGACGAAAACAGCTCCCTTGCCCGCTCTGGAGTCAAGACAAAGATATGCCTAAGTCTTCTTTTTTTGTAGATATCATCAACAAAAGGGGATACCATTACCTCTTTTACCCCATTGAATTCACGACGTAATGAAGCTATATATTCTGCAATTAATGCCCTCGAAGGGACTACAACGACTGCATCCCCTGACTGCTTAGCGATAAAATCCCGGATTGAATACGACTTTCCAGCGCTAGTAGGGGCAGATATAGAAATATATTGATTGTTATCGAGTGCGTTTCGTACATTTGCTTGCACAGGAGTTAAAGCAGCACCAAACAATTCCTCGTGGTAATGACCAACAGTCGCCATAATCAAAGAATATACATTTTCTGGCGCTTTAATTTTATAGAATAATCCCATAGCAGAAATTACAGCTTCTTCAGCTTCCGCAAATTCGTAAGGATGGAATTCTTTATATAGGGAAATCTCCTCCAATAAGTCTGAGCTAACCGGACCTTCGGCATGCAATTTTTGGATCAATCGCGATATTTCCCTTAGTGGGGTTTTCGACCTTTTGATTCCAAGGATTTTCTCATCCATTATTTTTTCACCCCAATTAGGTATACGTTCGCGGCCTTGCCTTTACCAGCTAACGCGATAGCGCGTTGGACCGCGTTAGTAAATACCAGATTAGGCCTTTTTCCTTTTATAGAAAAGGCAGCCACCACACCAAATTGCTTTGCTACTAAGTTATTCATACATACAGGATCAACTAAATGCATAAGGTGCACAGCATCCATATTATGCTTTTGGTCATCGACGAACCGCTCAGCTTGTACTAAGGCATTTTTATATGAACTGATAACCCCAGAATATTTGGCCTCACCAAAGTTGACTAAGTTGGCTTGACACACGGTGTGAAAATCAAATCCTTCATTTTGGCTTAGCTTTGGCTTCCAAAGTTCAGCAAGAGGAATCCTTGAGTGAGTGAAAATCTTCTCAAGAGCATAAGCTGAACCCATTGATACCATTAATTCACCAAATGCCGCGCCTAGCGTGCCGGAGGCGCTCGTGGCCGAAGAGATACTTGAAAGCTTAGAAGCTGTTTTCGTTACAGTAGCGTCGTAAGCAATAGTGGCAATAGGACTCAGCTTACTCATCCATGATCTGCTAATAATTTCACGAGTAATTTGCGTAGCAAAACTCTGGAGATTTGTGACTTCGATAAATCCAATTTTCACGTTTGCAGCACCAAGCAGAGAGTAACTCACCTCTTGGAACGTGCATCCCCAGGTAGCGTCCGTAGTTTTAGGTCCAAACGTTATCGTCATATTTGGGTTCTTTGTTAACGAGCCACCTCAAGCATGCACCAGGGCAATGAAATTGTCTAGTTACTATGGTTATAAAGCGACCATAAATAATAAAAACAATAAAATCAATGACTTATGAAATTTTATCAAGTTGCGTATATGCGACGCATTGCAATTTATAGTAGCGTTATTGATAACACTGGAACAATTTAGATGCGCCCGAAAAGGAAGGGTAAGGCCTATTTAGGCAAGACCGATACTGATACATATAGGGACACGCGCGATGCAGCCAGACTGCATGGTGTGGAAAGGGAGTAAATCAACAACACGGCAATTGAGCAATGCGTATGGCTGCCGGCGAATGGCCGCCGTATATTCTGTGAAAGCAAAACCAATCAGATGTCTACCGCAACCACTATTGGATGTCAGGTCTGATAGCAGGTATGTAGTTATATGAGCAGCAAGAAGTGGAAGTGAGGAGTTACATTACACTTCTCAACTAGCTTTCAATGACAATGAGCGTACTAGCACACTAGCCCATGGATCAGACCATGCTCATCGCGACCTAAGAGAATCCCAAAAGAACCAGGTCGAGCCGAGTTTCACATATAAACTTGCTGCCGCCGGCATCAAGGCACAATAGGAAACCGCTTGAGGACGCGGAAGGCGAATGGGAATTCAACTTGATCGATGAGCTGAATCGTGTTTTCCTATGGCTCAACTAAATCGGTATATTCCCCAGCGAGTTTTTACAATCATTTTCACCGAAACCTACCAGGGAGTACCAGCGCTCCAGCTTTTGTTCAAAACTCATCGCCATGTGCGCCGGCGAGCTCGAAGGCAGCACCACGGTGCGGTAGCCGGCCTCGGCGAACTGCGGCGCGAATTTGCCGGATGCCTGGCCGTTGAAGCCGACCGTTTCCAGTTGCGGACACAGATGTCGCAGGCGCTCGAAGTCGTTGGCTGCCGGCTTGCGAATGGCGGAATCCAGACTGCCTTCGCGCTCGCAGGCGGCCAGCACGTCCCACAAACCGAAGCGGTGCGCCAGCAGGCGCGGCAGGCGTTCGTCGTAGGGCAGCCCATACAGGTCTTCGCCGACCAGGGCGCCGACCAGCTTCCAGAACTGGTTGCGCGGGTGGGCGTAGTACTGCTGGGCGGCGAGCGAGGCGGCGCCGGGGAAGCTGCCCAGCACCAGGATGCGGGTGTCGGGTGCGATCACGGGCGCGAGGCCGGTGAGCAGCGGGCTGTCTTTGGAAACGGTGTTCGGCATGGCCCGATTGTAGCGCCCTGCCCGGCCATGTACGCGTACGAAAAAAAAGCGGCGGGCCGCGTGAGCGGGCCGCCGCAAAGGGCATTCCGGAGGAGATCAGGAATCCGTCAACGCTGCGCCAGCCCGTCCTGCGTCTGCTGCGCCGCCGGCGCATCCCAGCCGCCGCCGAGGGCGCGGATCAGGGCGACGGTGGTCAGGGCGCGGTCGCCGCGCAGCTGGGCCGCATTGCGCTCAACGGAGGCCAGGTTGCGCTGGGCGTCGAGCAGTTCGAGGTAGCTCGATCGACCGGCGTCGTAGAGCTTGCGCGCCAGGTCGACCGAGCGGCGCGCCGAGACCACCGCGTCCTGTACCTGCGCGCCCTGCGCGTCGAGGATGCGCAGGCCGGCCAGGTTGTCCTCGACCTCGGCAAAGGCGGCCAGTACGCGCTCGCGGTAGGCGCCGACCGCCTCTTGCAGCGCGGCTTCGCTGCGCGTGACCTCGGCCCGGTTGCGGCCGCCGTCGATCACCGGCAACGCGAGCAGCGCGCCCAGCACCCAGGAGCGGCTGCTCCATTTGAAGGCCTCGGCCATGGTGCCGCCGACGCCGCCGCCCGCGGCATCGATGCGCACGGCCGGGAACATGGCCGAACGGGCGACGCCGATGCGCGCGTTCTGCGCCTCCATCGTGCGCTGGGCGGCGGCGACGTCGGGCCGGCGTTCGAGCAGGGTCGACGGCAACCCGGCCGGGATCAGCGGCATCGCGCTCGATTCGGGCAGCGGGCTGGCGCCCGCCGCGAAGTCGGCCGGCGGGCGGCCCAGCAGCACAGCCAGCGCGTGTTCGGCGTTGGTTCGCTGGCGCTGCAGGCCGATGGCCTCGGCGCGCGTGGCCGACAGTTCGGTTTTCGCGCGCGTCAGGTCGAATTCGCCGATGTCGCCGAGGTCGAAGCGGCGCTGGTTCACCGCCACGCTTTCCTCGCGCAGGCGCACGGCGCGCTCGACGGTTTCCAGTTCGGCGTCCAGGGCGCGCAGCCGGAAGTAACCCTGCGCGACGTCGGCCTGCAGCGACAGCAGCACCGAGCGGTAGCTCGCTTCCACCGAGGCGGCATCCTGGCGCGCCGCCTCGACGTTGGCGGCCACGCGGCCGAACAAATCGACCTCGTAGCTGGCCGACACGCTGGCCGTGTAGGTGCTGCGCGGCGCGACCGGGCTGCCCTGCGGCAGGTACGCTTCCAGCGGCGAGGGACGGCCGCGCTGGGCGCCGACACCCACGTTCACCTGCGGGATACGGTCGGCCTCGGCGATGCCGGCGATCGCGCGCGCCTGTTTGACGCGCGCCATGGCCACCGTCAGGCTGGGGCTGTTGCGCGCCGCTTCGTCCATCAATTCGGTCAAGCGCGGGTCCTGGAACACCAGCCACCATTCGCCGCGCGGCTGCTGCTCGGCCGGACGGGCCGGCTGCCAGCGGCTGCCGTCTGGCGCGGTTCGTACGACGTTCGCCTCCTTGAAGGCGGTCGGTACATTCACTGCGGGTTGCTTGAAATCCGGCGCCGCGCAGGCGCTCAGCAACAGGGCCGCCAGCAGCGGGGCCACGCCCCTTGCAATCATCGTTTTCATTGTGCGACTCCTTCCGCCTGCACGGCCGGAGACAGCGCCGCGGCAGGCTTTTCGAAACGTTTGGCCAGCGTGCGCAGCAGGACGTAGAACAGCGGCGTGAGGAACAGGCCGAAGAAGGTCACGCCCAGCATGCCGGCGAACACGGCGACACCCATCGCGTGGCGCATCTCGGCGCCGGCGCCGCTGGAGAACACCAGGGGCAGCACACCCATGATGAAGGCGATCGAGGTCATCAGGATCGGGCGCAGGCGCAGGCGGCTGGCTTCCAATGCCGCCTCGACCACGCTGCGGCCGTGATGCTCCAGTTCGCGCGCGAACTCCACGATCAGGATCGCGTTCTTCGACGCCAGTCCGACCAGCACGAACAAGGCGATCTGGGTGAAGATGTTGTTGTCGCCGCCGCTGAACTTCACGCCCAGCAGCGCACACAGGATCGACATCGGCACGATCAGGATCACCGCCAGCGGCAGGGTCCAGCTTTCGTACTGGGCGGCCAGCACCAGGAACACCAGCAGCACGCACAGCGGGAAGACGTAGATCATGGTGTTCCCTGACAGGATGTCCTGGTAAGTCAGGTCGGTCCATTCGTAGGCGATCCCCTTCGGCAGCGTCTCTTTTGCGATCTGCTCGAAGATGGCCTGCGCCTGGCCCGAGGAGACGCCCGGCGCCGGGCCGCCGTTCATGTCGGCCGAGACGTAGGCGTTATAGCGCTGCACGCGGTCCGGGCCATAGCTGTCCTTCACCTGCATCAGCGACGACAGCGGGATCATCTCGCCGCTGCTGCTCCTCACCTTCAGTTGGGCGATCTGCTCGGGCTGCGAGCGGAACTGGGCATCGGCCTGCACGCGTACCTGGTAGGTCCTGCCGAACTGGTTGAAGTCGTTCACGTAGAGCGAACCCAGGTTCACCTGCAGGGTCTGGTAGATGGTCTGCAGCGGCACGCCGAGCTGCTTGGCCTTTACCCGGTCGATGTCGGCGAACAGCTGCGGCACGTTGATCTGGTAGCTCGAGAACACGCCCTGCAAACGCGGGTCGGCCCAGGCTTTCGCCTGCATCGCCTGGGTCGCCTTGTACAGCGCGTCGTAGCCCAGGTTGCCGCGGTCTTCCAGCATCATCTTGAAGCCGCCGGTGGTGCCCAGGCCGTTCACCGGGGGCGGCGGCAGCACCATGACGAAGGCGTCCTCCACTGCGCCCATGCGCTTGTTGATTTCAAGAGCGATGGCCTCGGCCGACTGTTCCCTGCCCTTGCGTTCGTTGAACGGTTTCAGGGTCGTGAACACGATGCCCGCGTTCGGCGCATTGGTGAAACCGTTGATCGACAGGCCAGGGAAGGCGACCGAAGATTCCACGCCCGGGATCTCGCCGGCGATCGCCGACATCCTGCGGATCACGGCGTCGGTGCGGTCGAGCGAGGCGGCGTCCGGCAGCTGGGCGAAGCCGATCAAATACGCCTTGTCCTGCTGCGGCACGAAGCCCGGCGGCACCATCTTGAACATGAAGGCGGCGGCGATGCCGAGCACGGCATACACGCCCAGCGCCATGGTCTTGCGGCGCAGGACGCCCTGCACGCCGCCCTCGTAGCGGTGCGAAGCGCGGCCGAAAAAGCGGTTGAAGGCGGCGAAGAAGCGGCCGAGCAGCTTGTCCATGATGCGGGTCAGGCGGTCCTTCGGCGCGTCGTGCGCCTTCAGGAGCGACGCCGACAGGGCCGGGGCGAGCGTGAGCGAAGCGAAGGCCGAGATCACGGTCGAGATGGCGATGGTGAGCGCGAACTGGCGGTAGAACTGGCCGGTCAGGCCCGAGACAAAAGCGATCGGCACGAACACCGCGCACAGCACCAGGGCGATCGCGACGATCGGACCGCTGACTTCCTTCATCGCCTGGATCGTCGCGTCGTGCGGCGACAGGCCGTTCGTGATGTTGCGCTCGACGTTCTCGACGACCACGATGGCGTCGTCGACCACGATGCCGATCGCCAGCACCAGCCCGAACAGGGACAAGGTGTTGATCGAGAAGCCGAACATCAGCATCACGGCGAAGGTGCCGACCACCGACACCGGCACCGCCAGCAGTGGAATGATCGAGGCGCGCCAGCTTTGCAGGAACACGATGACGACGATCGCGACCAGCACCACCGCTTCCAGCAGGGTGTGGATGACGGAGTCGATCGACTCGCGCACGAATTGGGTCGGGTCGTACACAATGCTGTATTCGACGCCTTCCGGGAAATCTTTCGACAACGCCTCCATGGCCGCACGCACATCCGTAGACAGCTGCAGCGCATTGGCGTTCGGCGCCTCGAAAATCGGGATCGCCACCGCCGACTTGTTGTCCAGCAGCGCGCGCAGGGCATACGAGTTCGAGCCCATCTCCAGGCGCGCCACGTCTTTCAACAAGGTTGTCGCGCCGTCGGCATTCGTCTTGACGACGATGTCGCCGAACTGCTCGACGGTCGACAGGCGGCCCTGCGTGTTAACGGTCAGCTGGAACTCGGCGTCCCTGGCCGGGCCCTGGCCGATGACGCCGGCCGCGACCTGCACGTTCTGCTCGCGGATGGCGTCGACGACGTCGCCGGCGGTGAGATTGCGCGCGGCCACCTTCTGCGGATCGAGCCAGACCCGCATCGCGTAGTCGCCCGAACCGAACAGCTGCACCTCGCCCATGCCGTGGATGCGCGCCAGGCGGTCCTTGATGTTCAGGGTCGCGTAGTTGCGCAGGTAGAGGTCGTCGTAGCGGCCGCTCGGCGACTTCAGGTGCACCACCATGGTCAGATTCGGCGAGCTTTTCACGGTGGTGACGCCGATCTGGCGCACCTCCTCGGGCAGGCGCGGGAGCGCGCGCTGGACGCGGTTCTGGACCTGCGTTTCGGCCTGCTCGACGTCGGTGCCGATGGCGAAGGTAATCGTCAGCATCAGCGCGCCGTCCGACGTGTTTTGCGAGGACATGTAGAGCATGTTCTCGACGCCGTTGATCTGCTCTTCCAGCGGCGCGGCCACGGTCTCGGCGATCACCTGGGGATTCGCGCCCGGGTACTGGGCGCGCACCACCACCGAGGGCGGCACCACGTCCGGGTACTCGGACACCGGCAGCTGGAAGATCGCGATCAGGCCGCCCACGAAAACCAGCACCGACAGCACGGCCGCGAAGATCGGCTTGTCGACAAAGAAGCGGGAGAAGTTCATGGCTTACTCCTTGGCCGCGGCGACCGCGTTCGCCGCCAGCGCCACCGGCTTGTCGGCGGCGTCCATCGCCACCATCCGCGCCGCGATCGGCGCGCCCGGGCGCACGCGCTGCAGGCCGTTGACGACGATCTTCTCGCCGCCCTTCAAGCCGGCGCGCACCACGCGCAGGCCGTCGACCGCCGGGCCCAGCGTCACCGGGCGGTATTCGGCCTTGTTGTCGGCGCCGACCACGAACACGTACTTGCGGCTCTGGTCGGTGGCGACGGCGCGGTCCTGAATCAGGATCGCCTTGCTGCTGTCGGCCGCGCCCAGCTGGACCCGTGCGAACAGGCCTGGCGCCAGCGTGCGGTCGGCATTGTCGAAAGCGGCGCGCATGCGCACGCTGCCGGTGCGGGGATCGAGCTGGTTGTCGACGAATTCGAGCTTGCCCTCGTGCGGGAAGCCCGCTTCGTTGGCCAGGCCGACGCGCACCGCGACCGGCGTACCCTGCTGGGCCCGGGCGCCGACGCGCAGGTAGGTTTGTTCGTCGCCGTCGAAGCTGGCGTAGATGCGGTCGAGCGACACCACGGAAGTGAGCACGGCCGAGGCGTCGACCAGGTTGCCGAGGGTGATCTCGGCCTTCGAGACGCGCCCGTCGATCGGCGAGGTGACGCGGGTATAGGCCAAGTTCAGGCGCGCGGCCTCGAGCTGGGCCTGGGCGGCGGCGGCGTTCGCTTCCAGTTCCTTCTGCGCGGCGGCCGCCTCGTCGTATTCGCGCTTCGCGATGGCCTTGTCGGCCAGCAGGCTTTCGGCGCGGGCCAGCTCGCGGCGGGCCAGCTCCAGCTTGGCGCGGGTCGATGCGGCATTCGCTTCGGCGCGGGCGGCTTCCGCCTGGTAGGGGCGCGGATCGATCACGAACAGGACCTCGCCCTTCCTGACTTCGCTGCCCGGCTTGAAGTTCACCGCCGTGATGAAGCCGCTGACGCGCGAGCGGATCTCGACGCGCTCGATCGCTTCCAGGCGGCCCGAGAATTCCTGGGTTTCGGCGACTTGCCGTTCCAGCACCAGCGCTGCCGACACCGGCGGCGCGGCGGGCGCGCCGGTGTCGGCGGCTTTTCCAGTAGCGTCGCCACAGCCGGACAGCATCGCCGCGGCCAGGCCGGCGCCGGCCAGCGCCAGCACGGCCGGACGAAGCTGCGCCCGTAAGGTCGACCGCACTGCGGCGGTCAAGTGATGAACGGTTCTCATGTTTATTGCCCCTTATTGTTGAGAAAATGTAATTAATCAGGCGACACCCGTCCCTCCCGGCGACGCATCGTGAAAAGCGCGAAGGAAAGCGGGTCCCGCCGCACCCGTTGGGGTGCGTTGGCCAGTTCAGCTAGTTATGGAAAAAATCAGGAGGAAGAGATCATCCGGGCGGCGCCTCTCCTTCCAGCGCGGCGATGAAGCCGGCGATTTCGGTGAGGGCATGCGCCTTGCAGGCGCAGTCGTTGCGTCCGCCCGGTTCGGTGAGCGGCGCCGGCAGCAGGCGGCGGACCGTGGCCCGCACGCCGAAAGTGCTCAGTTTGGCCCCGTAGGCCTCGGCTTCGTCGCGCAAGGGGTCGTCCTCGGCGGACAGGATCAGGGCCGGCGGCAGGTTGCGCAGCCGGCTCGATTGCAGGGGCGAGGCGTAGGGATGGGTGCGGTCGGCCGCGTGCGGCAGGTAGCCGCGGTAGCCGGCCGCGCAGGTGTCGGCCAATTGCTCCCGGTCGGGGCAATTCGGCATCTCGCGCATCGAGCAGGTCGACAGGCCGGGGTCGAGCATCGGCATCAGGAGGATCTGGCCGGCCAGCTTGGGCGCGCCGCGGTCGCGCGACATCAGCGCGCACACCGCGGCCAGGTTGGCGCCGGCCTCGATGCCGGCCACCAGCATGCGCTTGCCGTTCCAGCCGAGCTTGGTCTTGTTCTTCTTGGCCCACAGCAGCACGGCATGGGCGTCCTCGACCGCCGCCGGGAAAGGCCGCACGGTTGCCAGCGTGTAGCTCGAGGCCAGGACGACCTGGGCATGGCTGGCGCCGGCCAGGTGGCGCACGAAGCCGTCGGTGTCGTCCAGGTCGCCGGACACGAAACCGCCGCCGTGGAAGAACACGATCAGGGTGTCGCGCTTCGATGCCGGACCGGCCGCGTACAGGCGCGCCTTCAGCGGGCCCTGTTCGCCGGCGACTTCGAGTTCGCGCACGCGAACCGTATCGGCGGGATGGGCGGCGGCGTTCAGGTCGAACGGCGCGTTCATGGCTTCACCCCGGGTGCGACGGCGAGCAGTTGTGCGTTCGCAGCATTCTCGGGGCAGACGGCACACGCCACCGTATTCGAGAGCGCATGGATGCCGTGCGCCTCGGCGCCGGCGGCCTGGCCGTAGGCGCCGCTGCCGACCGCGGCCGCCATGGCCAGCGTGCTGACCGCCAGCGCGATCGTCGCCACGATTCCGTCCCGATGTCTCATGTTCCGCTCCATTGATGATTACTTCAGCTCCCAGTACGCACACTATAGACATCAACTACAATCTGATAAAGATCGCAATATCGAATTGATTGTTCGGATTTAACGAACAATACGCATGAAACTAGGACGATTCCTGATCGCAGGAGGAAAAGATGAATAAGCTGCAGGCCATGGAAGTCTTCGTGCAGGTGGTCGATACGGGCAGTTTTACGCGCGCGGCCGAGATGCTGAACATGCCCAAGGCCAGCGTCTCGACCATGGTGCAGGCGCTGGAAACGGCGCTGGCGGCCAAGCTGCTGCACCGCACCACGCGGCTCGTCACCGTCACCTCCGACGGCGCCGCCTATTACGAGCGCTGCATCCGCATCCTGTCCGACGTGCGCGACGCCGAGGAATCGCTCTCGCGCACCCGCCTGAACCCGAGCGGACGCCTGCGCGTCGACACCCCGACCGGCTTTTCGAGCGAAATCCTGGTGCCGGCCCTGCCCGCCTTCTTCGAGCGCTACCCCGACATCAGGCTGGAGCTGGGCAGCACCGACCGTCCGGTCGACCTGATCGAGGAAGGCGTCGACTGCGCGGTGCGCGGCGGGCCCTTGTTCGACACCAGCCTGATCGCGCGCCGGGTCGGCGTGATCAATTTTGTCACCGCCGCCTCGCCCGACTACCTGGCCCGCTTCGGCGTCCCGCAGCATCCGAACGACTTGCTGCAGCACCGCTGCGTGAACTACTTCTCGGCCAAGAACGGCAAGGTCTACGACTGGGACTTCAACCGCGGCAGCGAGCGCATCGAGGTGCCGCTGCCGGGCGTGATCGCGCTGAACGACTCGAACGCCTACGTGCAGGCGGGGCTGGCCGGGCTGGGCGTCATCCAGATGACCGACTACCTGCTGCTGCGCCACATGCAGGAAGGCCGCATGGTGCAGTTGCTGCCAGACTGGTCCAGCGACCCGCTGCCGATCCACGTGGTGTATCCGCAGAACCGCCACCTGTCGGCCAAGGTGAGGGCCTTCGTCGAGTGGGTGTCCGAGCTGCTCGCGAACCACCCGCAGATGCGCCTGGGAGCGCGTCCGGCATTCGCGCAGGAAGCGCAGGCGGCGTGAAAATCCAGGGCTGGCCGGGTGTAGAATCTGCCCATAAAACCATCACAAGGGAGACCCGCATGACCAGCGCCGCGCAGCCTCGCAACATCCACACCCTGCTCGCGATCTACAGCGAAAGCCACCGCAACCCGACCAATGAGCTGATCCATTTCGTGTGCGTGCCGGTGATCGTGTTTTCCCTGCTGGGCATCCTGTGGGCAGCCCACCCGGTGCTGGCGCTCGCCGCCGTCCTTGCGGCCATGTGGTATTACTTTCAACTGTCGCGCCCTTTCGCCTGGGGCATGCTGGCGATGTCGGCCGCGATGCTGGCGATCCTGGCCGCAATGCCGCCAATGACGGTACTGCCGCTGTCGATCGCGGTGTTCGTGGTCGCGTGGATCGGCCAGTTCATCGGCCACAAGATCGAGGGCAAGAAGCCGTCCTTCTTCGACGACCTGCGTTTCCTCCTGATCGGGCCGCTGTTCGTGCTCGGTTTCCTGTACCGCCGCCTGAACCTGGCCTATTGAGCCGACGTACTGACAAGGAGCGGCCATGCGCCGCTCAATGCCGGCAAGGAGTAGGCTTGGAGCATAAGATCACCTGTCGGAGCCTGCCATGAACACCACGTTTCCTCTCGCCGCCCTTCTCGCTGCCGGTCTGCTGGCCGGCTGCGCCACGCCGCCGCCCTCCGGCAGCGTCTACCGTTACGGCCAGACCCAGAACGAACAGGTCGTACGCATGGGCACGGTCGAGTCGGTCCGCAACGTCACCATCGTCAACCCGGAATCGGGCGTGGGCACCATGGGCGGCGCGGCCCTCGGCGGCATCGCCGGTTCCCAGATCGGCCACGGCAGCGGCTCGGCCGCAGCCAGCGTCGCCGGCGCCATCGCCGGCGGCCTGCTCGGCAACCGGGTCGAGGCCAATGCCAACCAGCGGCCGGGCTTCGAGATCACGGTCCGGCTCGACAGCGGAGAATTGCGCGCCATCACGCAGGCGGCGGACGAGATGTTCCGGCCGGGCGAGCGGGTGCGGCTGCTGAGCGACGGGTACCAGACGCGGGTGACGCATTGAGGATTGGGCCAAAAACTGTGCGGTTTGCGGCGCATATTTCCAATCTATAGACGACAGGCAATAGCGAAAGCACGTATACTTTCGCGATGCCTTCTTCCGCTCTCTTCGTCATCGCATCCCTGATCTGGGGTTCGACTTTCTGGGCCATTACCTTGCAGCTGGGCGAAGTGCCCCCGGCGGTATCCGTGGTCTACCGTTTCGCACTGGCGTCGGCCACGCTGTTCTTCATCTGCACCATCCGCGGCCACAAGCTGCAGCTGCCCTGGCGCACCCAGAAATGGATGATGCTGCAGGGCGCGGCGACTTTCGGCCTGTCGTATATCTGCACCTACCAGGCCGAGGAAGTCGTGGTCTCGGGCCTGGTCGCCGTGCTGTTCGCGCTGATGGTGTTCTGGACCCCGCTGTTGGGGCGCATTTTCCACGGCACGCCGATCGCCGCGCGCACCTGGGGCGCAGGCGCGGCCGCCACCGCCGGCGTGGCCCTGCTGTTCTACCATTCGATCGCCCAGGCCTGGCGCGACCTGCAAACGGGCGGCAGCGGCCACTTCCTGCTGGGCGTGATCCTGGCGCTGGCGGCGACGATCGCCAGCTCGGCCGGCAGCATCGTGGTCGGCAAGGTGCGCGAGCACTCCACCAACGTCATGCTCACCACCGCCTGGTCGATGCTCTGGGGCACCCTGCTGGTGGTGCTCTACGTGCTCGCCACCGGCCAGCGCTTCGTTGCGCCGCCGACCCTGTCGTATACGCTGGGACTGCTGTATCTCGCCTTCTTCGGCTCGGTGATCGCCTTCCTTGCCTATTTCACGCTGATCGCCCGCATCGGGCCGCAGAAAGCGGTCTACATCGGCGTCATCACGCCGGTGCTGTCGGTGCTGCTGTCGATCAAGCTCGAACACTACCGCCCGGGTCCCGTCGAGTTCCTGGGCATGGTGCTGTGCCTGGCCAGCGTGGCCTGGGCCCTGCGCGCACCCGCAGCCAAACCGGTGCAAAACGACCTTTTGAACAACGCCATCGAAACCCCATGACCTCTGCCACACATTTTTCCATTCGCCCCGCCGAGCCGGCCGACATCACCCACATCCACTCGATGATCGTCGAGCTGGCCGTGTTCGAGAAACTCGAGCACATGGTGGTGGCCACCGAGGAGCTGCTGCACGAAGGCCTGTTCGGCACGAAACCCTCGTGCGAAGCCATCGTCGGCGAGGAGAACGGCGAAGTGGTCGCCTTTGCCCTGTTCTTCCATAACTTCTCGACCTTCCTGACCAAGAAGGGCCTGTACCTGGAAGACCTGTACGTGCGCCAGTCGCACCGCGGCAAGGGCTACGGCACCCAGCTGCTGGCGCGCCTGGCCCAGCTGGCCGTGGAGCGCAACTGCGGCCGCTTCGAATGGTCGGTCCTCGACTGGAACGAGCCGGCCATCCATTTTTACCAGGCGATGGGCGCCCAGATCCTGCCGGACTGGCGCATCTGCCGCGTGACCGGGGAATCGCTCGACCACCTGGCCCGCCGCGCTTTGTAAACGGCAAAGAAAAACCCACGGGACCGTTCGGTGCCGTGGGCGAACCCATTTTTTAGGATGGGGAGGGGAGAGTGGATATCAACGACTTCAATATAGCCGGGCAGCGTCGTTCACTGTGGTGGTTCTTACAATTGCTTACCTCTCTTACGGATTCCACTGAAGCTAATAATTACCCAGCTGGAATCTAGGGACTTGAGGAGCCTCAAGCCTTGTGCCGGGGTGTGGCACGATTGAGTTATCACAAAAGCAATGGGTGGGTGGCGTCGACAATGTGCTCTCCGCACAAAGGGCAAACCCATGACATTGAGCCTCAAACCGATCAGGACGCGGCTGTACAAGGCCTGGCTGCGTTCCCGTCTCGATAACTACACGCGCAGCCTGCACGCCATTGCGGCGCAGCGCGAAAACGACTTCCACGCCGAGCGCATGCTGCACCGGGCGGTGTCGACGACCAAGGCGAAGTTGCAGTCGCTGTAGACACGTTGCGACTGGATGAACACTTTGCCGCACGGATGGTCACGCGTTTCACCGCGTGGGTTCGAGAACCCACCCTACGGACGATCCAGGCGTCCTGGGCCAAGGTTCGAGCTCTCATTGTTCTGACGCGCGACCGCGTGGACACAGGTGTCCACCCTACAAGTGCGGCCTGACGTAGGGTGGACACCTGTGTCCACGCGGTGCGCGATGTCACGGCTGGTGCGCGGCGTCCAGCACCGCACGCTGCGATTACCCGGCGTTTTCCAAGCCGATCAAAAACTGGCAGGCAGCCCGGCGTCGCGCTCGCGCATCACGCCGCCGTTGACCACGGCCTGGCAGGGGTTGAAGCAGATCGCATAGGCCAGCTCTCCCGGGCGGGCAATGTCCCACAGGGCGAAATCGGCGCGCTTGCCGACTTCCAGCGTGCCGGCGCGGTCCTGGATGCCGAGCGCGCGCGCCGCGTGCACGGTAGCGCCCTGCAGCGCTTCGCGGGGACTGAGGCGCCACAGCGTGCAGGCCATGTTCATCGCCAGCAGGATCGAGCTCAAGGGCGAGGTGCCGGGGTTGCAGTCGGTCGCCACCGCCATCGGCACGCCGGCCGCGCGCAGCTCGGCAATCGGCGGCATCCGCGTCTCGCGCAGGAAGTACCAGGCGCCCGGCAGCAGCACGGCCACGGTGCCGGCGGCGGCCATGGCGGCAATCCCGGCCGGGGTCAGGTGTTCCAGGTGGTCGGCCGACAGGCCGCGGTAGCGCGCCACCAACTCGGCGCCGCGCTGCTCCGACAACTGTTCGGCATGCAGTTTCACCGGCAGGCCCAGGCGCTTCGCGGCCGCGAACACGCGCTCGGTCTGGTCGTAGGTGAAGCCGATGTGCTCGCAGAAGGCGTCGACGGCGTCGACCAGCCCTTCCTTGGCCAGCAGCGGCAGCATGCGTTCGGTTACTTCGGCAACGTAGTCGTCGGCGCGGCCGGCGAACTCGGGCGGCAGCGCGTGCGCGCCGAGGAAGGTAGTCTTCACGCATACCGGCAGCAGTTCGCCCAGGCGGCGCGCGGCGCGCAGCATGTTGGCTTCGCCCTGCAGGTTCAGGCCGTAGCCGGACTTGATCTCGAGCGTGGTCACGCCCTCGGCCAGCAGTTGCGAGACGCGCGGCGCGCTGGCGCGCATCAGGTCTTCCACCGATGCGGCGCGGGTGGCGCGCACGGTCGACATGATGCCGCCGCCGCTCCGCGCGATGTCTTCGTAGCTCGCCCCTTCCAGGCGCGCCTCCCATTCCTCGCTGCGGTTGCCGGCATGGACGATGTGGGTGTGGCAGTCGATCAGGCCGGGCGTGAGCCAGGCGCCGTCGCAATCGTGGATGACGGCCGCGCGCGGCGCGTCGCGGCGCGCGCCGACCCAGGCGATGCGGCCGTGGTGCACGGCGATCGCGCCATCGATCACCTCGCCGTAGCCGCCGACCATGGTGGCCAGGTTCACGTTCGCAAACACCGCGTCATAGCGCGGCCCGCTGCGCTCACTCATCTTCGTCCTCGCTGTAGTAGAAAATATCGACGATGAAGATCGTCGCCTGGGTGGTCTCGAGCGACCACACCGTACCCGGATCGAACATCACCGCGTCATAGCGTACCAGCCCGATGCGTTCGGCGTCGCTGGCGATCTCGAGACTCTCGCCCTCGGCCAGGAACAGGATCGTCAGGTCGGCGCGCGCCACGAACGTGGACTTGCCCGACAGGCGGCGCCGGCCGAACTGGTGGTAGCAGCGTTCGCTGCGCGTCATGACGTTGAAGTCGGTCGTCGGCCCGCGGTTGAGCTTGGCGACCACCGCCGATTCGCCGTCGAAGGCCAGCACCGGCCCCGACTCGCACAGGATCACGCGCTCGGCGTCGTCGATGTCGAGCGTCATGCCGTGGCCGTCGACCAGCGCCAGCGTGCGGTCCACGCCCGGGAAGCTCGAGAACGGGCCGTCCTCGGCGATGGTCGCCAGGCTCACGCGCCAGTCGAAATTGTCGAAGGTCGCCTCGGGCGGGCCGACCGCGATGGTGGTGGTGCTGCCGCCGCCATTCTTCCACGGCACTGCCGACAGCCCCGCAAACGGAATCAGGATGTTCATGCTCGTACCTCGCGCAACTGGTTGATCGCCTGCCGATAGCGGCGCGCGATGGTGTCCTGGGCCATGTGGCGCCCGCCCTGCACGACCCAGCGTCCGCCAGCCAGCACGTCGCGCACCAGGTTGTCGTTGCCGCAGAACACCAGGCGGCCCATCACGTCGGATTCAAGCGCGCCTTCCAGGTTCGGGTGCGCGCTGTCGAGCACCAGCAGGTCGGCGCGCCGCCCGGCTGCCAGCAGCCCGACCGGCCGCCCGGCCGCCTGGGCGCCGCCGGCCAGCGCATCCTGCCACAAGTTGAGCGCGACGTCGCGCCGCGCAGGCGTGGCCGCGACGTTGCGGCGCTGGTGCACCAGGCGCTGGCCGTACTCGAGCCAGCGCAATTCCTCGACCGGGCTCTGGGAAACGTGGCTGTCGCTGCCGATGCCCCAGCGCCCACCCGCCGCCAAATAATCCCCGAGCGGGAACACGCCGTCGCCCAGGTTGGCCTCGGTGGTCGGGCACAGGCCGGCCACCGCGCCCGAGGCGGCCAAGCCCCGTACCTCGTCGTCGTTCAGATGGGTCGCGTGCACCAGGCACCAGCGCGCGTCGACGCCGACGTTCTCCAGCAGGTATTCGACCGGGCGCCGGCCGCTGAACTCCAGGCTTTGCCGCACTTCGCCCTGCTGCTCGGCGATGTGGATGTGCAGCGGGCGGCCGGCGGGCAGGGCCGCCGCCAGCTCGCGCACTTGCCCGATGCCGGCCGCGCGCAGCGAATGCGGCGCGGCGCCCACCTCGAGCTGGCCCGAGCGCAGCGGCGCGAGCGCCTCGACGATGCGTAGCACGGTCTCGGCGTCGGTGCGGAAACGCGCCTGCTCCGGTTTCAAGGCCTGCTCGCCGAAGCCGCTGTAGCTGTACAGCACCGGCAGCAGGGTCAGGCCGATGCCCGTGCCCTGCCCGGCCGCCGCGATGCGCTCGGCCATCTCGGCCGGCCGCACGTACGGCGCACCCTGCGGGTCGCGCTGGATGTAGTGGAACTCGCACAGCGAAGTATAGCCGTGGCGCAGGCATTCCGAAAACAGCTGGGCCGCGATGGCTTCGACCTGCTCGGGCGTGATGCTGGCCGCGAAGCGATACATCAGCTCGCGCCAGGTCCAGAAACTGTCGGGGCCGTCGCCGGCCTTCTCGGTCAGGCCGCCGAGCGCGCGCTGGAAGGCGTGCGAATGCAGGTTGACCATGCCCGGCACCACGTAGTCGGCGCGCGGCACGCCGATCGGCGCCTTGGCGTGGGGCTGGACCCGGGTCAGCGCGCCGCGCGCGTCCCACTCGACGAGCACGTCGCCCTGCCAGCCGTCGGGCAGCAGCGCGTGGCGGGCGAACAGGGCGTTCACGAGCGCTCCCCTGCGCGCACCCAGTCGAGCGCGGCCCGCATCATGTCGCCCAGCAGCGGCTGCACCTCGGCCGCCACCTCCGGACGGTATTCGAAAGGCGGCGCCTCGTTCATGTACAGGCACTGGCACATCTCGAGCTGGATCGCGTGCACGCCTTCTTTCGGCTGGCCGTAGAAGCGGGTGATGTGGCCGCCCTTGAAGCGGCCGTTGACGGCGATGCTGAAGCGGTCCTGGGCGCGCGCCACGTCCACCACCGCGTTCTCCAGCCCGGGAGCGCAGGATTTGCCCTCGGCGGTGCCGAAGTTCAGGTCGGGCAGGCGGCCCTCGAAGAAGCGCGGCACGCGCGAGGCGATCGAGTGCGCGTCCCACAGCACCACGCGGCCGTGCAGCGCCAGCAGGCGCCCCAGTTCCGCGCGCAGCTGGGCGTGGTAGGGCTGCCAGTAGCGCGCCAGGCGGCGCTGCACCTCGGCTTCGTCCGGCACGCGGCCTTCCTGGTACAGGCTTTCGCGGCCGAAGGTGTCGATCGGGCACAGGCCGGTCGTGTCCATCCCCGGATACAGGTTGGTGTTTTCCGGCGGCCGGTTCAGGTCGATGACGTAGCGCGACCAGCGCGCCGCCAGGGTCGAGACGCCAAGGCGGCCGGCGGCCTCGTACAGCTCGGCCAGGTGCCAGTCGGTGTCCGCTTTCGCGAGGGCGCAGGGCGCCATCGTGGCCGCGACTTCGTCGGGAATATCGGTGCCCACGTGGGGCATCGACAGCAGCATCGGCGCATCGCCTGCCTTGAACCGGAAATCCATTACCTCTCCTGTAGGGGTTGAATTACGGATGGAGTACAGCAAAGAGCTCCTTGCACGAGGCCGACAGCGCGCCTTCGACCACCATGCGCCGCGCGGCCTCGATGTCGGGCGCGAAGAAGCGGTCCTCGTCGTAGGACGGCACCTGCCGGCGCAGCTGGGCGTGCACATGTTCCAGGTAGCCCGAGCTGGCCAGCGGGCGATGGAACTCGATGCCCTGCCCCGCGGCCAGCAGCTCGATCCCGATGATCACAGCCGTATTGTGCGCCATCTGGTCGAGACGGCGCGCAGCGAAGGTCGCCATGCTGACGTGGTCTTCCTGGTTGGCCGAGGTCGGCAGGCTGTCGACGCTGGCCGGGTGGGCCAGCGACTTGTTTTCCGAAGCCAGGGCGGCGGCCGTCACGTGGGCGATCATGAAGCCCGAGTTCAGGCCCGGCTCGCGCACCAGGAAGGCCGGCAGGCCGGACAGGTTGGCGTCGATCAGCAGCGCGATGCGGCGCTCGGCCAGCGCGCCGATCTCGGCGATGGCAAGGGCCAGGGTGTCGGCGGCAAAGGCGACCGGCTCGGCGTGGAAGTTACCGCCCGAAACGATCGCGCCATCGTCGGGGAACAGCAGCGGATTGTCGGTGACCGCGTTCGCCTCGATCAGCAGGGTGCGGCCGGCATTCGCCACCAGGTCCATGACGGCGCCCATCACCTGCGGCTGGCAGCGCAGGCTGTAGGGGTCCTGGACGCGCTCGTCGCCGACCAGGTGCGAGGCGCGGATCGCGCTGCCCGCCACCAGCTCGCGGTAGATGGCGGCGGCGGCGATCTGGCCCGGCTGGCCGCGCACCGCGTGGATGCGCGGATCGAACGGCGCGTCGCTGCCGCGTGCGGCGTCGACCGACAGCGCGCCGGTGACCATCGCCGCTTCCACCAGGCGCTCGGCCATGAACAGGCCGTGCAGGGCCAGCGCGGTCGACACCTGCGTGCCGTTGATCAGGGCCAGGCCCTCTTTCGCGGCCAGGGTCACCGGCGCGATGCCGGCTTCCTCCAGGGCGGCGCTCGCCTCGACCAGGCGGCCGTCGACACGCACCTGGCCGACGCCGAGGATGGCCAGCGTCATGTGCGCCAGCGGCGCCAGGTCGCCCGAGGCGCCGACCGAGCCCTGCGAGGGAATGGCCGGCATGATGCCCGCGTTGTAGAGCGCGATCAGGGTGTCGATGATCAAGGGGCGCACGCCCGAGTAGCCGCGCGCCAGGCTGCCGATCTTGGTCAACAGGACCAGGCGCACGACGGCGTCCGACAGCAGCTCGCCGGTGCCGACCGCGTGCGACAGGATCAGGTTGCGCTGCAGTTGCGCCAGCTGGTCGTTCGGGATGTGGGCCTTGGCCAGGATGCCGAAGCCGGTGTTGATGCCGTAGGCCGGGTCGCCCTTGGCGACGATGGTGTCGACCAGCGCGCTCGAGGCGGCGATCGGCGCGGCGGCATCCGGCGACAGGGCGATCGGGCGGTGCGCGCTCCAGGCGGCGCGCAGGTCCGCCAGGGTCAGGGCGCCGGGTTGCAGGGTCCAGCCATGTTGCGATTCGTGTTTCATGTGCGTTTAAAACCTTACTTGATCATCGGGAGGTTCAGGCCATTGCGCTTGGCCGTGGCGATCGCGCTTTCGTAGCCGGCGTCGGCGTGGCGCATCACGCCCGAGCCGCTGTCGTTCACCAGCACGCGCGCCAGGCGCTTGGCGGCGGCCTCGGTGCCGTCGGCAACGATGACGACGCCCGAGTGCTGCGAATAGCCCATGCCGACGCCGCCGCCGTGGTGCAGCGAGACCCAGGTCGCGCCGCCGGCGGTGTTGAGCATCGCGTTCAGGAGCGGCCAGTCCGACACCGCGTCGGTGCCGTCGCGCATCGCTTCGGTCTCGCGGTTCGGGCTCGCCACCGAGCCGGTGTCGAGGTGGTCGCGGCCGATCACGACCGGGGCCTTCAGTTCGCCGGTGCGCACCATCTCGTTGAAGGCCAGCCCGGCCAGGTGGCGTTCTCCGAGTCCCAGCCAGCAGATGCGCGCCGGCAGACCCTGGAAGGCGATGCGTTCGCGCGCCATGTCGAGCCAGCGGTGCACCTGCTTATGCTGGGGGAACAGCTCCTTGATCTTGGCGTCGGTTTTATAGATGTCCTCGGGGTCGCCGGACAGCGCCACCCAGCGGAACGGGCCGCGCCCTTCGCAGAACTGCGGGCGGATGTAGGCCGGCACGAAGCCCGGGAAGTCGAAGGCATTCGTCACGCCCTCGTCCTTGGCCACCTGCCGGATGTTGTTGCCGTAGTCGACGGCATAGGCGCCGAGTGCCTTGAAGTCGAGGATGGCCTGGACGTGCCTGGCGCACGATGCGGCGGCGGCCGCCTTCAGGCGCGCGTGCTGGGACGGGTCGCGCTGGGCGGCCTTCCACTCCTCCACGCTCCAGCCGACCGGCAGGTAGCCGTTGATCAGGTCGTGGGCCGAGGTCTGGTCGGTGACCAGGTCCGGCACCAGGCCCCCTAGCTTGGCGCGGCGCACCAGCTCCGGCAGCACCTCGGCGGCATTGCCGAGCAGGCCGATCGACACCGCTTCGCGTTTTTCGGTGTGTTCCTTGACCAGGGCCAGCGCCTCGTCGATGTCTTGCGCCTGCTTGTCGAGGTAGCGGGTGCGCAGGCGGAAGTCGATGCTGCTCTGCTGGCACTCGACCGTCAGCGACACGGCGCCGGCGAAGGTCGCGGCCAGCGGCTGGGCGCCGCCCATGCCGCCCAGGCCGGCGGTGAGGATCCAGCGGCCCGCCATGTCGCCGCCGAAGTGCTGGCGGCCGGCTTCGGCGAAGGTCTCGTAGGTGCCCTGCACGATGCCCTGGGTGCCGATGTAGATCCAGCTGCCGGCCGTCATCTGGCCGTACATGAACAGGCCCTTGCGGTCGAGTTCGTTGAAATGCTCCCAGTCGGCCCATTTCGGCACCAGGTTCGAGTTGGCCAGCAGGACGCGCGGCGCGTTCTCGTGGGTCTGGAACACGCCGACCGGCTTGCCGGATTGAATCAGGAGGGTCTGGTCGTCTTCCAACTCGCGCAGCGAGGCAAGGATCTGGTCGTAGCATTCCCAGTTGCGGGCGGCGCGGCCGATGCCGCCATACACCACCAGCGCCTGCGGGTTTTCGGCCACCTCGGCGTCGAGGTTGTTCTGCAGCATGCGGTAAGCCGCTTCGGTCAGCCAGCTCTTGCAATTCAGTTCGGTACCGCGCGGGGCGCGGATGGTGCGCGTCGGATCGAAACGCGGATCGACATCAACTCGGGGCGATTCTTGGGTCATGGCAGCTCCTGGGGTTGAGGATGCAGGACGGCTGCGCCGCCCCGTTATCCGCAGAGTCTAAGTTGTCTATACAAGCTAGTCAATCCATTTTGTAGGGTGGGCGAGTACCCGCCCACGCGGTGATCGCCACCGTGCGCATTACCGCACCGACGATACGAGCGTCACCGATCACCGCGTGGGCACGGCGTGCCCACCCTACTTCTGGTACACCGCCTTTCCGCCGACCCAGGTCTGCAGCACGCCGACCTTGTAGATGTCGTAGGTCGGCATCTTGAACAGGTCCTGGTCGATGACGATGAAGTCGGCCCACTTGCCCGGCTCCAGCGAGCCTAAGCTGTTTTCGGCGTGGCCGGCGTAGGCTGCATCAAGCGTGAAGCAGCGGAAGGCTTCCTTCAGCGACATCGCCTGCTCCGGATGCCAGCCGGCCACCGGCTGGCCGGCGTGGTCCATGCGCGTCACCGCGGCGTGGATGCCGAAGAAGGGGTTGGGCGACTCGACCGGGAAGTCCGAACCGCAGGCGATGCGCGAACCCTGGTGCAGGAAAGTACGCCATGCATACGCGCCCTTGATGCGCTCCGGGCCGACGCGCGTTTCCGCCATGTTCTTGTCCGAGGTGGCGTGGGTCGGCTGCATCGACGGGATGATGCCCAGCGTCTTGAAGCGGCCGATGTCGGCCTGCGTTACCACCTGGGCATGCTCGATGCGGTGGCGCTGCGCCGCGCTCCTGGTGGCTGCCAGTTCCTTCTGGTAGATGTCGAGGATCTGGTGGTTGCCGGCGTCGCCGATGGCGTGGACGTTGACCTGGTAGCCGCGCGTCATCGCCTTCTTCATCATGGCGTCCATCTGGTCGAGCTTGTAGAACAGCAGGCCGTGCGAATGCGGCTCGTCGCTGTAGGGCTTGATCAGGGCGGCGCCGCGGCTGCCCAGGGCGCCGTCCGAGTACAGCTTTACCGCACGCAGCGCATACATGTCGTTGCCGTAGGTTTTCAGGGGGCCGTTCTTCGACAGCGCGTCGAAATCCTTCTCGGTGCCGCCGATCATGCCGTAGATGCGGGCGGTCAGTTTTCCCTGATCCGCATAGGCACGGTACAGGCGGTCTTCGGCCACGCCGAGACCGGCGTCGTGGGTGCTGGTGATGCCGACTTTCGCCATCGCGCCCAGGGCGCGGTCGAGCGCCACGCGGCCTTCCGCCTCGGTCTGCGCCGGCAGCACTTTCGTCACCAGCTCCTGCGCCGCGTCGACCAGCACGCCGGTGGCTTTACCATTCGCGTCGCGCATGATCTTGCCGCCGGCCGGGTCCGGGGTCTTGTCGGTGATGCCGGCCGCCGCCAGCGCGCGACTGTTGGCCCAGCCAGCATGGCCGTCGACGCGCTCGAACCAGACCGGGCGGTCATTGACCACGGCATCGACATCAAGCGCGGTCGGGAAGCGGCCCAGCTTCCAGTTCTCCTGGTTCCAGCCGCGCCCGCGCAGCCAGCCCTGGCCCGGATTGGCGCGGGCATAGTCGCCGATCGCCTTCAGGGCGCCTTCCAGCGAGGTGGCCTGCGACAGGTCGAGCTGGGTCAGCATCTGGCCCAGGCCGAACACGTGGCCGTGGGCATCGATCAGGCCCGGCAGCACGGTGCGGCCCTGCAGGTCGATCCGGCGCGCGCCCGGCGCCTTGGCATTGACCTCGGCGGCGCTGCCGACGGCGATGATCCGGCCCTTGTCGTCGAAAGCGAGCGCCGTGAACTGCACCAGTTCACCCTTGCTGTCGAGCGTGTATCCGTTGGCGTTGTCGATCACCGTGTCGGCCTGCGCGGCCGACAGCCCGGCGAGCGCGGCAAGGACGAACATCGAACACTGCTTGAGGGTGGGGCACATGGACTCTCCGTTTTATTAAATAAATGCAAAACATGAGTGTAGCGAAGTCCTCCCGCGTTGGACACAGGCAGAGGTCCCAAGCACCTGTTTTTTCGTTATGATTTCGCCGCAGCAATAACAAGCGCTGATGCGTAGGGTGGACGGCTATACCCTGGCGTGTGCATGCCCCGGGACCATGGCGCCGCCCACGCGTTCAACGCAAATAAATATGTCGCGGCATGTCGCGGGCCGGTTGAACGCGTGGGCGGCGCATCCGGCGCGTGCATAGCGGCCGAGCAGTACAGCCGCCCATCCTACTGGCCGTCCTTCTCGCGCGCGATCAGCGCCGCCTTTCTTTCGATGCCCCAGCGGTAGCCCGACAGGGCGCCGTCGTTGCGCACCACCCGGTGGCAGGGAATCGCCACCGCCACCGGGTTGGCGGCGCAGGCGCCGGCCACCGCGCGCACCGCGGCGGGCGCCCCGATGCGCCGCGCCAGTTCGGTGTAGCTGACCGTCTCGCCGGCGGGAATGGCGCGCAGCGCTTCCCACACGCGCCGTTGGAAGGCGGTGCCGCGCACGTCGAGCGGCAAATCGGGGCCGATGCGCGGCGCCTCGACGAAACCGACCACCTGCGCCACCAGCGTCTCGAACTCGGCGTCGCCGCCAAGCAGCCGCGCCGTCGGGAAGCGGTCCTGCAGGTCGCGCACCAATCGTTCGGGATCGTCGCCCATCAGGATCGCGCAGATGCCCTGGCCGGTTGCCGCGACCAGGATCGCGCCCAGCGAGCAGGCCCCCACCGCAAAGCGGATCTCCTCGCCCGTTCCGCCTTTGCGGAAGCGCGCCGGCGCCATGCCCAGCATTGCCTCCGCACCCGCATAGAAGCGCGAACTCGAATTAAAACCGGCGGCGTACAGCGCGTCGGTGACCGGCGCGCCCTGCGCCAGCCCGTCGCGTACGCGCGCCGCGCGCTGCGCCGCCGCGTAGGCTTTCGGGGTGACGCCGGCATGCTGCCTGAACAGGCGGTGGAAGTGGAAGCGGCTCATGCCGGCGGCGGCGGCCAGTGCGTCCAGCCCGGGTTCCTCCGCGCTGGTCGCGATCAGGCGGCAGGCCGCGGCCACCGCCTGCGCCTGGCGCTCGGCCAGCGGCGGCAGGTCCGGCCGGCAGCGCAGGCAGGGCCGGAAGCCGGCGCTTTCGGCCGCCTCGCGGCTGGCGTGAAAGGCGACGTTCTCGCGCCGCGCCGGCCGGGCGGCGCAGGACGGCCGGCAGTAGACGCCGGTGGTGCGCACCGAATAATAGAAGACGCCGTCGGCGGCGCGCTCGCGCCCCTGCACGGCGGCCCAGCGTGCCTCGTCGCTGGCGTAAGCATGAAGGATGGTCTCGGTTTTCATGGCGGCTCCCTGCAGGTGATTGACGCGTATCGTGGCACGCATGCGCCAGGCGCGCACTCCGGGTCTTGCTTTCGAATCGGCGATGCTAGAATCCGCACTGTCGAGAGCCACCATTATCGCCCTACCGGAGAGCAGTTTGAACGAACAGAGCGCGCAAGCGACTACCCCCATCTTCCAGCGCATCAAGGACTACCTGGTAGGCGAAATCGCCTCGGGGCGCTGGAAGGAAGGCGACCTCGTGCCCTCGGAGCAGGCGCTGGTGCGCCAGTTCGGCGTTTCGCGCATGACGGTCAACCGCGCCGTGCGCGAATTGACGGCCGAACAGGTGCTCACGCGCCGCCAGGGGTCCGGCACCTACGTCGCGCCGCAGAAATACCAGGCCACCCTGGTCGAGATCCGCAACATCGCCGACGAGGTGCGTGCGCGCGGCCACCGCCACCGCAGCACGCTGCACCTGCTCGAAGAGGCGCCGGCGAGCGAGGCGCTGGCCCTGCAGTTCGGCCTGGCGCCGGAAAGCCCCCTGTTCCATTCGCTGATCGTGCATTTCGAGAACGACGTGCCGATCCAGCTCGAAGACCGCTGGGTCAACCCGGACTGCGCGCCGGACTACCTGGCCCAGGATTTCAACGCCATCACCCCGAACGAACACCTGATGGTCGTGGCCCCGCTGCAGGGCGCCACCTATGCCATCGAGGCCCTCGGCGCGCCGCGCGAAGTGGCCGAACTGCTCGCGATCGATGCGCGCGAACCCTGTCTCGTCCTCAAGCGCAAGACCGGTTCCGGCGGCCGGGTCGCCTCGATCGTGACCATGTGGCATCCGGGCCGGCTCTACCAGTTCACGGGCAAGGTCGGCTGAACGTGGACTGGACGAGACGGCCGCGCAGATTTTTTTGACGGGCATGCGCACGGCATGGCTTTTCTCGCCCATAATGCCCTTCCAGTAAAAAAATCTCCGGAACCGTTTGTATGGATGAGCCCGTCGTTACCAGGTCGGTCCAGCCGCCGCGCGTGCTGGTGCTCGACGACGACCATTTCATGCTGGAAATGTTGACCGACATGCTGGAACAGATGGGCGTGCGCGAAGTGTTCGCCGAGGCCACCACCCGCCACGCGCTCTCCACCTTGGAGGAACAGGGACCCGACACCCTGATCTGTGACCTGGCCCTGCCCGACATGGACGGCATCGAGTTCCTGCAGGCCGCCGCCGCGCGCGGTTTCGGCGGGCGCGTGATCCTGCTGTCGGGCATGGATGCGGGCGTGCGCGACGCCGTCGGCGAGCTGGCGCGGGTGCTCGGTTTGCGCGTCGCCGGCACCTTCCGCAAGCCGATCGCGCTCGACCAATTGCGCTCGGCGGTGGCGTGTTAAGATTTGAACAAACGTCCGACCACTTTTTGGGAAAATAAGGTATTATTCGACCTAAATTCCCCGCCTGACGTCCTCTCGACGCCCTTCCAATATTGAGTTTGCGCACTTTGGCACCACCATCGTGTTGCAACCAGTTCCATCAGCAAACGGAAGCCGGATGAGCTGTTATCAAGCTCCAGGCGTACATTGATCCTTACCTCTAATTTGAGGAAAACATGAGCGAAAACATTAAACACATCAGCGATGCTTCTTTCGAAACCGACGTGATCAAGTCCGAACGTCCGGTCCTGGTCGATTTCTGGGCCGAGTGGTGCGGTCCGTGCAAGATGATCGCCCCGATCCTGGAAGAAGTCGCCAAGGAATACGATGGCAAGATCACGATCGCGAAGATGGACGTCGACGCCAACCAGGCCGTGCCGGCCAAGTTCGGCATCCGTGGCATCCCGACCCTGATCCTGTTCAAGGACGGCGTCCCGGCCGCGCAAAAAGTCGGCGCAATGGCCAAGGGTCAACTGACCGCCTTCATCGACAGCAACATTTAATAATCGGGCGTTCACACAACGTTCGTTGAGCGGCGGCAGCGCGCCCGCACTGCCGCCATTGTCTGGACGGGAAACCGATCGATTCCGGTCGCCTCCCAATTGACTAACCCACGCAGCTCCCTCCCCTACCTTAATTTCCCGTCACGGGACACCCACACAACATGCACTTATCTGAACTGAAGGCAATGCACGTCTCCGCCCTTCTGGAGATGGCGATCAGCCTCGATATCGACAACGCAGCGCGCCTGCGCAAACAAGAACTGATGTTCGCCATCCTGAAGAAACGCGCGAAGCAGGGCGAACAGATCTTCGGCGACGGCGCGCTCGAAGTGCTGCCGGACGGCTTCGGCTTCCTGCGTTCGCCCGATGCGAGCTACATGGCCTCGACCGACGACATCTACATCTCGCCGTCGCAGATCCGCCGCTTCAACCTGCATACGGGTGACTCGATCGAAGGCGAAGTACGCACCCCGAAGGATGGCGAACGCTATTTCGCGCTGGTCAAGGTGGACAAGGTCAACGGCGAGTCGCCGGAGGCGTCGAAGCACCGCATCCTGTTTGAGAACCTGACCCCGCTGCACCCGAACGAGCCGCTGCGCCTGGAGCGCGACATGAACGGCGCCGAGAACATCACCGGCCGCATCGTCGACCTGATCTCGCCGATCGGCAAGGGCCAGCGCGGCCTGCTGGTCGCCTCGCCGAAGTCCGGTAAATCGGTCATGCTGCAGCACATCGCGCACGCGATCACCGCCAACCACCCGGACGTGACCCTGATCGTCCTCCTGATCGACGAGCGTCCGGAAGAAGTGACGGAAATGCAGCGCTCGGTGCGCGGCGAAGTCGTCGCCTCGACCTTCGACGAACCGGCCACCCGCCACGTGCAGGTCGCGGAAATGGTGCTGGAAAAGGCCAAGCGCCTGGTCGAGATGAAGAAGGACGTCGTGATCCTGCTCGACTCGATCACCCGCCTGGCGCGCGCCTACAACACCGTGATCCCGGCCTCGGGCAAGGTCCTGACCGGCGGTGTCGACGCCAACGCGCTGCAGCGTCCGAAGCGCTTCTTCGGCGCCGCCCGTAACGTCGAGGAAGGCGGCTCGCTGACCATCGTCGCCACCGCCCTGATCGAAACCGGTTCGCGCATGGACGACGTCATCTACGAGGAATTCAAGGGCACCGGCAACATGGAAGTCCACCTCGAGCGCCGCCTGGCCGAGAAGCGCGTCTACCCGGCGATCAATCTGAACAAGTCGGGCACCCGCCGCGAGGAACTGCTGATCAAGCCGGACCAGCTGCAGAAGATCTGGATCCTGAGGAAGCTCTTGTACTCGATGGACGAGATCGAGGCGATGGAGTTCATCCTCGACAAGATGCGTGCGACGAAGAACAACGTGGAGTTCTTCGACATGATGCGCCGCGGCGGTTAAGACCTGCCAAAAGCATCGACGAGGGCGGCGTGTGCCGCCCTTTTTTATTCGCGGCGATTTGGCAACGATTACGTCGGACGCAACCGTAGGGTGGGCACCCCGTGCCCACGCGAAAGCATGCATTGTGGCTGCTCCTTTCGACACGGCCCACATGATCACCCGACAACGCCCGCCCGAGCGTCGCGTTGGCTCCACCTTCCGCGTGGGCACAGCGTGCCCACCCTACGGTCAGCGCATTGGCCACAAATCCCGTACAAGACCATCGGCAATCCGGCCCCGCGCTTGCCTTGCCTGAACAGCCGTTTTATAATCGTGGGTTCAGTACATCAACCACTGGCAAGTGATCGGCAATCGGGTCAAGAAGCAGCAAGACCGACGAAGTGCTGTTTGGCTACCAACTCATCGAAAGCAGAATCATGAAGACCGATACCCATCCGGATTACCGCGAAGTCCTGTTCCACGACGTGTCGTGCGATTTCAAATTCATCACCCGTTCGACCATCTCGACCCGCGAAACCGCTACCTACGAAGGTAAGGAATACCCGCTGATCAAGATCGAAGTCTCGGCTGAATCGCACCCGTTCTACACCGGCAAGCACAAGATCGTCGACACCGCTGGCCGCGTCGAGAAGTTCCGCCAGAAGTTCGGTGCCGTCGGTTCGAAGACCAGCGTCGCCAACGGCTAAGCACCGCCCAGTACGACGGAAGCATTGCGCTTCCACCCAAAAAGAAGCCGGTTTCCGGCTTCTTTTTTTTCGACTTTATGTTCGCCGTTATACTACGCGACATTATTTCCTCGCATCAGACCTATCGATGAAACCAGTCCGCCTCCCCGCCGCCGCCACGCTGGCCCTGCCGCGCTGGGCGCTGTACGCGCTCGGCATGCTGTATATCCTGCCGGGACTGATCGGCCGCGACCCGTGGAAGGACGACGCCGGCAGCTTCGGCATCATGTGGACGATGGCGCGCGGCGGCCTGCACGACTGGCTGTACCCGAACATCGCCGGCCTGGCCGTCACCGACGAGGGCCCGCTCGCGTTCTGGCTGGGCGCCCTCTGCATCAAGCTGTTCGGCTGGCTGCTGGGCGACGTGCTGGCCGCGCGCGTCTCGAACATCGGCATCTTCGTGCTCGGCACCATGTCGCTCTGGTACACCGCCTTCCACCTGGGACGCCGGCCGGAAGCCCAGCCGCTGCGCCTGGCCTTCGGCGGCCAGCCGGAACCGGACGCCTATGGCCGCACCTTGGCCGACACCGCCGTGCTGGTCTACCTCGGCTCGCTCGGCCTGCTGCAATACAGCCACCAGACCCTGGCCGTCACCCTGCAGGGTTCGCTGCTCGCCTATTTCCTCTACCGCGCGGTGCGCTACATCGAGAGCGCCAGCCCGCGCAATGCCGCCCTGGTCGGCCTGTCGCTGGGCGCCCTGACGCTGACGCGCGGCCCGCTGTCGCCGCTGGTCCTGGTGGCCGCGCTGTTCCTCGGCACGCGCTTCTTCCGCCTGCCGGCCGCCAATTCCCTGCGCCACCTGGCGCTGGCGCTCGGCGTCGCCGCGCTGCTGACCCTGGTCTGGATCCTGCCCGCCACCATCGTCCAGCCGCACGGCGAGTCGCCGGTGCCGGCCTGGCTGGCCTGGAACGCCGAGCAGCTGAGCCTGCCGAGCTGGACTTCGATCACGGCCTTCTTCCGCGTCGGCGTCTGGTTCTTCTGGCCGGCCTGGCCGTTTGCCGGCTGGGCCATCTGGGCCTGGCGGCGCGAGCGCAACATGCTGCACATCGTGCTGCCGCTGACCTTCCTCGGCGCCCTGACCCTGCTCACCCTGTGCGATCCTTCGCCGGAAAACGGCGACCTGCTGAAACTCCTGCCGCTGCTGGCCCTGATGGCCGCCTTCGGCCTGCCGACCATGAAGCGCGGCGCGATCAATGCCATCGACTGGTTCTCGGTGATGGCGCTGACGACCCTGGCCGCCCTGATCTGGCTGTTCTGGATCGCCAAGCTGACCGGCTGGCCCGCCAAGCTGGCGCACAACGCGCTCAAGCTGGTGCCGGGCTTCAAGCCGGAATTCGGGATCGTCGCCTTCACCGTCGCCGCCGCGGTGTCGGTCGGCTGGTTCTGGCTGGTGCGCTGGCGCGTGTCGCGCCAGCCGGCCGTGCTGTGGCGCGCGGTGGTGCTGTCCTCGAGCGGGCTGATCCTGCTGTGGGTGCTCCTGATGACCCTTTTCCTGCCGGACCTGAACTACAGCAAGAGCTACGCCGGCGTGGCCCAGGCGATCGCCGCCAAGCTGCCGCCGAACGCGAACTGCATCGACACCAACGTGAGCGCAGCGCAGCGCGCCTCGTTCGCCTATTTCGGCCGCCTGCCCTTCGCCGGCGTGCAGGGCGGCGACTGCGATTACGTGCTGCTGCAGGACCGGGTCAGGACGCGCGACGACCGCGACCTGGCGCGCCGCTGGAACACGCGCGGCGCCACGCTGCTGTGGGAAGGCCGGCGCGCGTCCGACCGCGACGAGCGCTTCCGCCTGTACCGCCGCGCGCCCTGAGGCGCCCACCAGCCCGGCGCCGAAACCGCCCTGCCGGAGCCATCCGCAGGGCGGTTTTTCTATGCCGCCGCGGTCAGGCGGCGCCGCACCAGCGCGCCACAGGCCAGCCCGGCCAGCAGCAGCGCGAAGCCGGGCACTTCCGGCACCGGCGAGACCGTCAGGTCGGCGCCGAAACTGCCGCCCCCGGAACCCTGCACCAGCCCGTCGACGCGCACCGCATAGGCGCCGGCCGGCAGGCTGTACGCCGCCAGCGCCCAGGAATCGGTGGCATCGGCGCCGAAGCCGGTCTGGTCGATGCCGGAGATCGCGGGGCCGATGATCGCCATCGTCGCCGGGTCGTAGCGGTACAGGCTCAGGGCCGTGATGCGCAGGTCCTTGTCGGACGGCGAATTCAGGATGGACGAGGTGACCGATGCCGCGGCATCGAAGGGCAGCCCGGCGACGTCGAAGGTGAAGACGTCGATGAAGCTGCCGCCCGATTGCGCGGCGGCGAAGCCGTCGCCGAAATGGGCATTGAAGCCGCCCGCCCCGTCGTCGATCGCGGAAATCGGCACGCTGCGCTCGATCGTCTGCGCGGCGGCATGCGGGCCGGCGCAGGCGGCGCCTGCCAGCAACGCGCCCAGGACCAGGGATGTGCTTTTCATGTGAACTCCATCGGCAATGTGTCGGCAAAAACGGCCGGCCCGGATCGGCGTCGCACCGCTACCTCATGCTTTGATCCGGCCCAGATGGCAGACGTTTATTCCTGATCGTCGCCTCCTTGAGTCAGCTCAATCCGGGACCATATACAGGACAGAAAATGGCAGACAGTGCCATCACCATTCACCCCGGAGGAAACGACATGAAAAGCGTCATGTTCTCGGAAGTCGTGCGTTCGAACCGGGGTGGCGCATGGCTGCGCGGCCTGTCGCCGCTGACGGCTTACGGGCTGACGGTGGCCGTCGGCATGCCTTTCTTGGTGCTGGCGCTGCACCTGCTTGATCCGGGCGCGCCCCTGGCCCTGATCGTCCTGCCGGTGCTGGCCGGCCTGGCCCTGCCCCTGTGCGCCGGCGCGCCGGGCCGGCTCGACGTCAACACCCGTTTCGACGCCTGCCACATGAGCATGACCCTCGACGCCACCCTCGCCAGGCTCGGCTATGCGCGCACCGAAGCCGCTCCCGGCCGGCTGCGCTATATCCGGACTGCCGGCCTCTCCTGGCGCGCGCGGGCGCAGACGATCAACGTCAAGGTGCATGCGCACGCGCTCGAAGTGATCGGCCCGATCCCGATCCTGCGCTCCCTGCAGCGGGCGCTCGCGAGCTAAGGGGCGGCCCCCGGCCGCGCTCGTAAACTGTTGCCGGTGCAATCCAAATCAGCGATAATGCACAGCGCGTTGCCGGGATGGCGGAATAGGTAGACGCACGGGACTCAAAATCCCGCGCCGCAAGGCGTACCGGTTCGATTCCGGTTCCCGGCACCAGCACAGAACACAGACAAGACCCGCGTTTCTTCATCGGAGAACGCGGGTTTTTGTTTTTCCGGCGGCACGCGCCAGTCCTATTTGCCCTTCGGCTCCGTCCAGTCGTCATACCTCCGCTCGATCCGCCGCAAGGCTCCGTCGCGCTCGAGCGCGGCGAAGGCGCCGTTGAGGCGGTCGACGACGGCATCGGGCACGCCGCGGTTGCAGGCAAGGAAGACCTCGTGCCGGTTGAACGCGAGCACCGGGACGATCTTGCCGGCCCAGCCATTCTGTTCGAGCACCAGGCTGCCGGGCCGTAGCGCCGCCACCCACAAATCGATACGCCCCAGCAGCAGCTTGCGCGGATTGACCAGGTCGTGCGGCGCGACGTCGACCGTGAAGCCGCGGCTGCGCAGGTAATGGTCGCGCGCATCGCCGTTGTAGGTGCCGATGCGGTAGGGCCGGGCGTCCTCCAGGTTGCGCAGCACGATGTGGCGGTCGGCGCGCGCCATCAGCACCCATTGCGCGGTATCGAGCGGACCGACCCACTTGAACAAGGCCTCGCGCTCGGGCGTGCGGGTAGTCGAGCAGACGCAGGCATCCTTGCGCCAGCGGGCGGCGGCATAGGCACGCTTCCACGGCAGCAGCTCGATCGTATAGCCGACGCCGGCACGGTCGAAGGCGGCGCGCACCTTGTCGGTGACGATGCCCACCACTTGTCCGCGCTCATCAAGCATGCTCGACGGCGGCGCCGGCTCGGCCGTGATGTACAGGGCCGCTCCCGGGCCGCCGGCCGGGACGGTGGCGGCCACCGCATCGGACAGGGCAGCCAGGGCAGCGAACAGCGCGGCCAGCGTGATTCGGTCTCTCGGCATCAGGTTTCCCATATTTCTGGATACATGGATCGGATACGCGGGTCGATACATGTATCGCAATATTTATTAATTGAGCATAACCCAAGGCCGGCACTGGTCGTCAATACATAAAAACAGCCGGGTAGCGGCAACGCGACAGTTGCAATGTCGCATTGCTAACTTTTCCCAATAAAATCAAGACTTTCCATATGGAAAATGCCATACTGGCGGATGCTTTTTGTCCGCTCGATGGACCCCTCCGGAAGACCCCCATGTCGCTTTTCATGTTGCCCGATGATCCATCGCTGCTCAGCTATGGCATCTACGATCCCAAGCTCGTGCTGCTGTCGCTGCTCGTGGCCATCTTCTCGTCGTGGATGGGCCTGCAGATCGCGGGCCAGGCACGCCAGCGCAACAGCCAGCGTCCGATCTTCCTGCTGACCGGCAGCCTGGCGCTCGGCGCCGGCGTCTGGGCCATGCACTTTGTCGGCATGCTCGCCTTTAACCTGTGCACCCGGGTCGGCTACGACCCGATGATCACGGTCGGCTCGAGCCTGCCGAGCATCGGCGCGTCCTTCGTCGCCCTGAACCTGATCGCGCGCGAACGCCTGGGCAGGACCGGCCTGCTGGCCGGCGGCGTGCTGGTCGGCGCCGGCATCGGCGCGATGCACTACGCCGGCATGGCCGGCATGCGCATGAGCCTGGACCTGCGCTACGATCCGGCGACCTTCGCGCTGTCGATCGTGGTCGCCGTGGTGCTGGCGACGCTGGCCCTGTGGGTGCGCTTCGGCCTGAAGCGCCTGCGCAGCATGAGCGAATCCCGGCGCCTGCTGCTGGCGGCGGTGGTCATGGGCTGCGCGGTCGCCGGCATGCACTACACCGGCATGGCGGCGGCGCGCTTCGTCGGCACGGTCGATCCGAACGCCCCGGCCTCCTTCGACACCACCACCCTGGCGCTGGGCATCTCCCTGATCACCGTCCTGTTCACCGTCGTCGTGCTGGCCGCCAACGGCCTGCTGCGCTACCGCCGCCTGTACGCCGAACTGTCGCGCAGCGAAGCCTGGATGCGCGCCCTGCTCACCACCACCGTCGACGGCGTCATCACGGTCGACCGCGACGGCACCATCCTCGAATTCAATGCCTCGGCCGAGAAGATCTTCGGCTGGCGCCATGACGAGATCGTCGGCGGCAACGTGCGCCTCCTGATGCCCGAGGAAGAACGCAACAAGGAAGTCGGCCTGCTCGGCTACCTGCGCGACAGCGGCGCCCACGCCGCGCCCAACAACGCCGAAGTCGACGCCCTGCGCCGCGACGGCAGCCGCGTGCCGATCCGCTTCGCCGTCGGCCATGCGGTCCTGGGCAAGCAGGAACTGTTCGTCTGCTTCGTCACCGACATCACCGAACGGCGCGAGATGGTGCAGGCCCTGCGCGCCAGCGAGCAGCAGTTCCGCTCCCTGATCGGCACCATTCCCGGCATTTCCTACCGCAGCCGCATCGAGGGTGCGCACCCGATGGTGTTCATCAGCGACGCGGTCGAACGCGTGGCCGGCTACCCGGCGCGCGACTTCACCGGCATTGCGCCGGGCAGCCCGCCACGGCGCTGCTTCGGCGCCCTGATCCACGCCGCCGACCGCGTGCGCGTATCGGAAGCGATCGAGGCGGCCCTGCGCGAGGACCGGCCCTGGCTGGTCGAGTACCGCCTGCTGCACGCCGACGGCAGCACCCGCTGGCTGTGGGAGAACGGCACCGGCGTGCGCGACGACGAAGGCAAGCTGGTCTGGCTCGACGGCGTGATCCTCGACATCAGCGAGCGCCGCAAGATGGAAGAGGCGCTGCGCGAGGCCAAGGAGCACGCCGAGCAGGCCGCCGCCGCCCGCGCGACGTTCGTGGCCAACATGAGCCACGAGATCCGCACGCCGATGAATTCCATCCTCGGCTTCACCGACGTGCTGCTCGACGGCGAACTGGCGCCCGACCAGCGGCGCCACCTCGATACGGTGCGCAACGCCGGCCGCTCGCTGCTGCGCCTGCTCAACGAGATCCTTGACACCGCCAAGCTGGAAAAAGGCGCGGTGGAGCTGGAGATCAACGACTTCAACCTGCTCTCGCTGATCGACGAGCTGTCCTCGACGCTGGCGGCGAACGCGCGCGCCAAGGGCCTGCAGGTCGACATCCACTACGACCCGGCGCTGCCCACCAATTTGCGCGGCGACGAGCTGCGCATCCGCCAGGTGCTGACCAACCTGCTGGATAACGCGATCAAGTTCACGGCCAGCGGCAGCGTTACCCTGCGCGCCGAGCCGCGCGGCGACCAGCTGCACTTCTCCGTGAAGGACACCGGGATCGGCATCGCTCCCGAGCGCCTGAACGCGATCTTCGATCCCTTCACCCAGGCCGACGCCTCGATGACGCGGCGCTTCGGCGGCACGGGCCTGGGCACCACGATCAGCAAGCAGCTGGTCGAGCTGATGGGCGGGAAGATCTGGGCCGAGAGCACGCTTGGCGAAGGCACCACCTTCCACGTGCTGCTGCCGCTGGTGGTGGCGCGCTTCGCGCCGCAACAGGCGCGGGTGCGCACCGCCGCCGTGCTGCCGCCGCTGCGCGTGCTGGTGGCCGACGACGTGCCGCAGAACCTGGAGCTGCTGCAATTGCTGATGGCGCGCCGTGGCCACACCATGACCGGCGTGTCGGACGGCGCCCAGGTGGTCGAGCTGGCCGCGCGCGAGGAGTTCGACCTGATCCTGATGGACTTCCAGATGCCGACCATCGACGGCCTGCGCGCCACCCGCCTGATCCGCGAGCAGGCCGAGGCCGCCGGCCGGGCGCGCGTGCCGGTGATCGCGATGACGGCCAGCGTGCTGGCCGAGCACCGCCGCGCCAGCCTCGATGCCGGCATGGACGGCTTCGCCTCCAAGCCGGTCGACTGGTTCACGCTGTCGCACGAGATCGCGCGCGTGCTCGGCATCGGTTCGGAGCAGGCGCTCGCCGCCCCGGCGATCGAGCGCCAGGCCTGGAACCGCCACGGCGGCGTGCACCGCTGGGGCGGCAAGGAAGACGCCTACCTGGAAGCGCTCGCGCACTTCCACACCCAGCACGCCCTGCTGCCGCAATTCCTGCGCGGCTTCGCCGACGCCGCCGACCACCCCTCGCTGCGCATGCTGGCGCACAAGGCGCGCGGCATCGCCGCCAACCTCGGCCTGGAACTGCTGGCCGACGCGCTGGCCGAGCTGGAACAGCTGGCCGAGGGCGACAAGGGCCAGCAGCTGGCCACGGTGTCGCTGCTGCCGCAGGCGCTGGCGCGCGTGAGCGAAGCGCACGAGGCGGTGCTGGCGCTGATCAAGGCCAGGCGGCCGGCCGTCGCGCCGATGGCGCCGGGCGCCGCCGGCGCTGCCATCGATCTCGAGCGCGCGCGCCGCGCCGGCGCCGTGCTGCGCGAGGCCCTGTCGCGCGGCGCCCTCGACGACGCGGCGCTGGCCGGCCTGGCGGCCGCCCTCGCCGGCCATGCGGCGGCCGCGCGCGTGCCCCAGGTGCAGGCAGCGCTTGCCGACTTCGACTTCGACCTCGCCCAGCAGCAGCTCGACGCCGTGCTGGCCGCGCTCGACACGCTTGACGATTCAACGCCACAGGAAACGACGTAATGAGCACTACCACCAACCGCCCGCTGATCCTGGCGGTCGACGACGAAGCGAGCAACCTGCAATTGCTGCGCCAGATCCTGCAGGACCACTATCGCCTGCTGTTCGCCAAGGACGGCGCGCGCGCGCTGGAGCTGGCGCAGAAGGAACGCCCCGACCTGGTCCTGCTCGACGTGATGATGCCGGGGATGAGCGGCTACGAAGTGTGCGCCGCGCTGAAGGCGAACCCGGCCACCGCGCCGATTCCCGTCATCTTCGTCACCGCCCTGACCGACACCGCCGACGAGCTCGAAGGCTTCGAGGCCGGCGCGGTCGACTACATCACCAAGCCGGTCAGCCCGCCGCTGGTGCGCGCGCGCGTACGCACCCACCTGTCGCTGGTGCGCATGGAAGAGTTGAAGGCGACCCGCCTGGCGATCGTCCAGCGCCTGGGCCTGGCGGCCGAGTACAAGGACAACGAGACCGGCCTGCACGTGATCCGCATGAGCCACTTTTCACGCATCCTGGGCCTGGCGGCCGGCATGACCGAACAGGAAGCGGAAGACCTGCTGCACGCGGCGCCGATGCACGACGTCGGCAAGATCGGCATCCCCGACCGCATCCTGCAGAAAGCCGGTCCGCTCGACGCCGACGAATGGAGGATCATGCAGAGCCACGCCAGCATCGGCGGCGAGATCATCGGCCGCCACGACGGCGGCATGCTGAAACTGGCGCACGACATCGCCATGACCCACCACGAGAAATACGACGGCAGCGGCTACCCGAACGGGCTGGCCGGCGAGCAGATCCCGCTGACCGGGCGCATCGTCGCGATCGCCGACGTGTTCGACGCCCTGACCTCGGTGCGTCCCTACAAGCGCGCCTGGAGCGAGGAAGAGGCGGTCGACTACCTGGTGCAGCAGAAGGGCAAGCACTTCGATCCCGCGCTGGTCGACCTGTTCATCGCCCAGCTGCCGGCGATCCGCAGCGTGCGCCTGCGCTGGGCCGAGGCGGCGGAGGCGCAGGCGGCCTGATGTTCGTAGGGTGGGTTCTCGAACCCACGCGGTACGACATGAGATCTGCGGTAGATTGACCACCTGGCGCCCGACCGAACAATGTGTCGGATTGGGAGCAGGTGGTTTGCAAGCCGTGTAGCGCGTGGGTTCAAGAACCCACCCTACGAAAAAAAGGGGCGCAGCGCGCCCCTTTTCTCATTCTCCCGGCCGGCCAGGCCGGGCCGGCGGCACCAGCGGCGCCGCGGGCGCCTGCGGCGCGGCCGCGTGCCGCGCCATCACGTCCTGGTACAGGGCCGTGTAGCCGGCCGCCATTTGCGCCGAGGTGAACACCTGCCCGAAACGCTGCGCCGCGCGCGCGCCCATCGTGCGCGCCAGCTCGGGGTTGTCCCACAGCGCGCGCATGGCCGCGCGCAGCGCCGGGGCGTTATCGGGCGGCACCACCAGGCCGGTCTCGCCGTCGATGTTGATGAAGGTGGTGCCGGTGCCGATCTCGCAGGAGATCATCGGCTTGCCGTACATCGCCCCTTCCAGCAGCGACACGCCGAAGGCTTCCGAGCGCAGGTGCGAGGGGAAGGACAGCGCGTAGGCCAGGGTCAGCAGCGCGACCTTGTCCTCATCGTCGACGGCGCCGACGAACTGCACGTGCTTCAGGCCGAGGCGCGCCGCCTGGGCCTTGAGCGCCGCGTCCTCCGGGCCGGCGCCGACGATCACCACCGGGTAGTCGGTCCCGGCCACCGCCTCGAGCAGCACGTGCAGGCCCTTGTAGTAGCGCAGCACGCCGACGAACAGGAAGAACTTCGGGCCGATGCGCTCGCGCCAGTAGGCCAGGCGGGCCGGGTCCGGTTGCGGATAACTGTTCTGGTCCAGGCCGAACGGGATGACGTGGGTCTTGTCGCGGTAGCGCGCCAGTACCGGCGAGGACTGCAGGTAATTCGGCGAGCTCGCCACGATGGCGTCGACGCTGCGCAGGAAGCGGTGTTTCAGCGGCTGGTACAGGCGCAGCAGGCTCTTCTGGCGCACGATGTCGGAGTGATAGGTCACGACGGTCGGCTTGCGCACGCGCGAGACGAAGTGGGCCAGGTCCATGAAGGGCCAGGGGAAGTGGTAGTGCACGACGTCGGCTTCGCGCGCCAGGCGCGCCAGCGCGCCGAGCGCGGCCAGCGAGCAGGCGTTCGACGCCAGCTCGAAGTCGAGCGGCACGCGGTGCACGGTATGTCCCTCGAACTCGACAGGCTGCAGGTTCTTGTCGCGCGACAGCGACAGCACGGTATTGGTCGCGCCGAGACGGGCGGTGCCGACGCACATCTGGCGGATGGTCTGTTCGATCCCGCCCAGGGAGTCCGGGTAATAAGTCTTGTAGAAATGAAGGACGCGCATGATGGTGACGAAAAATGAAAACTTAATGCGCGAAAGTGTTGCGGCGGACGGCGGAACGCGCGGCGACGGCAATGCCCGCCCTTGCGCTCTGCCCGTCCATGGTCAATCCTCGGCCATCCAGCGCAGCGTCTCGGACAGCGGCCGGGTTGGAATGGGGCCGATGACGCTGGCCAACTTGGTGTTGTCGCCGGTAAGCGTCAGCACGTCGTTGGCGCGCACGAAGGCGGGGTTGACCCGCACCTCGATGCGGTAGCCGGCGATCTCGGCCATCATGTCGAGCACGCCGGAGAGCGAATGGCTGCGGCCCGAGCAGATGTTGAAGGCTTCGCCGGCCGGCGCGGCGGCCAGCAGGCGCCGGTAGCTGTAGGCCACCATGCGCACGTCGGAAAAGTCGCGCGCGATCGCCAGGTTGCCCAGTTCGATCTGCGGCGCCTTGCGGCGGAAATGCGCGACGATCTTCGGCAACAGGAAATTCTCGCTTTGGCCGCGGCCGGTGTAGTTGAACGGGCGTGCGATGACGATCGGCAGCCGGTCCATCCACAGGCGCGCCATGTATTCCATCGCCAGCTTGCTGACGGCGTAGTCGTTGGCCGGCGCCGGCGCCACGTTCTCGTCGATGAAGGGCACGCTGGCGTTGCCGTAGATGTTGGCCGACGAGGCCAGCAGCACGGCCGAGGGCCGGTGCGGCCCGGCCGCCAGCGCCTCGAGCAGGTTGCGGGTGCCGGCCACGTTGACGCGGTAGATCTGTTCGGCGTCGCCATGGCCGACGAAGGCGATGCCGGCCAGGTGCACCACCACGTCGGGCTGGACCTGCTCGACCATCGCGGCCACCGCCGCGCGGTCGCACAGGTCGACCGGGAAGATGTCGGAGCCGGCGGCATCGCCCGGCATCGCGGTGCCGAACACGCGATAGCCGGCGTCCAGCAGCTCGCGCTCCATGTAATGGCCGGTGAAGCCGCGCAGCCCGGTGATGAGGGCGCGCCGGCCCTCGCCCTCGCGTGCGCCGCCGGCCGGCTGCTGCGTGCCCAGGGTGCTCATGTCAGAACGAGGCGCCCTGTTCGTTGCGGCGCAGGTCGGCGTCGACCATCATCTGGCACAACTCTTCCAGCGTGGTCTTCGGTTCCCAGCCCAGCTCGCGCTTGGCCTTTTCCGGGTTACCGATCAGGAGGTCGACCTCGGCCGGACGGTAGAACTTCGGCGACACGCGCACCACGGCCTTGCCGCTCCTGGTGCAATGGCCGGTTTCGCTCTCGCCGCTGCCGCTCCACTCGAGCGCCACGCCGGCGCCCTTGAAGGCCATGGTGACGAAGTCGCGCACGGTCTCGGTGCGGTTGGTCGCCAGCACGTAGGTGTCCGGACGCTCGGCCTGCAGCATGCGCCACATGCCCTCGACGTATTCCTTGGCGTAGCCCCAGTCGCGCTTGGCGTCGAGGTTGCCCAGCTCGAGCACGTCCAGCTTGCCCAGGACGATCTTGGCGACCGAATCGGTGATCTTGCGGGTGACGAACTCGCGTCCGCGCAGCGGCGACTCGTGGTTGAACAGGATGCCCGAGGTGCCGAAGATGTCGTAGCTCTCGCGGTAGTTGATCGTCATCCAGTGCGCGTACAGCTTGGCCACGCCGTAGGGGCTGCGCGGATAGAACGGGGTCTCCTCGACCTGGGGAATGGCCTGGACCTTGCCGAACATTTCCGAGGTCGACGCCTGGTAGAAGCGGATCTTCGGATTGACCAGGCGGATCGCCTCGAGCAGGTTGACCGCGCCCAGGCCGGTGATCGAGGCGGTGGTCAGCGGCTGGTCGAAGGAAACGCCGACGAAGCTTTGCGCCGCCAGGTTGTAAACCTCATCCGGTTCCGCGCTCTGGATCAGGCGCAGGCTCGAGGCCAGGTCGGTCAGGTCGTATTCGACCAGCGACAGGTTCGGGTGCGCGGCGATGCCCAGTTCCTCGATACGCCAGAAGTTGGTCGAGCTGGCGCGGCGGAAGGTGCCCGTCACGTGGTAGCCCTTCTCGATCAGCAGCTGCGCCAGGTAGGCGCCGTCCTGGCCGGTGATGCCGGTAACGACGGCCCTTTTGGTTGTTCTTTGCATGGTATGGAATTCCGGATGAGTGCTCGGTGAATCGAATACTTTTCTGACAACCTCATATTGTAACAGAGCCGTATACCGAAACGGCCAGGCCGGTAACATAGCTGTAGTACTGACAACAAAGCGCGAGCATTATTGCCCGAATCGAGATCCTGTACGGCCCCGCTTACGGATTGTTACTTGTCCAGGCCAAAAAAAACAGGCGGGACCACCCGCCTGTGAGTCTGCGCAAGCAAGGTCTGCGCGGCCGGAACTTTCCATGTTCCGGCCGGACCAAGCTAATTCAGCTGATTCAGCGGTTCGCCACCGCGTCCACCACGCACAGGGCCGTCATGTTGACGATGCGGCGCACCGTCGCCGACGGGGTCAGGATGTGCACCGGACGGGCGCAGCCGAGCAGGATCGGGCCGACCGCGATGCCGTTGCCGGCCGCCGTCTTGAGCAGGTTGTAGGCGATGTTGGCCGACTCGATGTTCGGCATGACCACCATGTTGGCGTCGCCCTTCAGCGTCGACTGCGGCATGATCTTGGCGCGCAGCTTCGCGTCGAGCGCCGCGTCGCCGTGCATCTCGCCGTCGATCTCCAGGTTCGGCGCCTGCTGCTGCACCAGCGCCAGTGCGGCGCGCATCTTCTGCGCCGACTCGCTGTTCGACGAACCGAAGTTCGAATGCGACAGCAGCGCCACGCGCGGGGTGATGCCGAAACGCTCGAGCTCCTCGGAGGCCATGATCGTCATCTCGGCGATTTCCTCGGCGCTCGGGTTGTCGTTGACGTGGGTGTCGAGCATCGCCAGCTGGCGCTCGGGGGTGATGATGATGTTCATCGCCGCATACACCTTGGCGCCCTCGCGCTTGCCCAGCACCTTGTCGATGAAGTCCAGGTGGGTCCAGGTGGTGCCGTAGGTACCGCAGATCATGCCGTCGGCGTCGCCCTTGTGCACCATCATGGCGCCGATCAGCGTATGGCGGCGGCGCATCGCCAGCTTGGCCATGTCCGCGGTCACGCCCTTGCGCATCACCATCTGGTGGTAGGTCTGCCAGTAGTCGCGGTAGCGCTCGTCGAAATCGGGGTTGATGACGTCGAAATGCACGCCCTGCTTCAGGCGCAGGCCGAATTTCTCGATGCGCTTTTCCAGCACCTCCGGGCGGCCGACCAGGATCGGGCGCGCCAGGCCTTCGTCGGCCACCACCTGCACCGCGCGCAGTACGCGCTCGTCCTCGCCCTCGGCGTAGACGATGCGCTTGACCTCGGCCTGGGCGGCTTTCGCCATCGAGAACAGCGGCTTCATGAAGGTGCCGCTGCGGTAGACGAACTGCTGCAGGCTCTCGGCGTAGGCGGCCAGGTCCGCGATCGGACGCGTGGCGACGCCGCCGTCCTGGGCCGCCTTGGCCACCGCCGGCGCGATGTGGGTCAGCAGGCGCGGATCGAACGGCATCGGGATCAGGTATTCCGGACCGAAGGACAGGTTGCTGATGCCGTAGGCCGAGGCCACGATGTCCGACTGCTCGGCGTGGGCCAGGTCGGCGATCGCATGCACCACCGCGATTTCCATGTCGCGGGTGATGGTGGTCGCGCCGCAGTCGAGCGCGCCGCGGAACATGTAGGGGAAGCACAGGACGTTGTTGACCTGGTTCGGGTAGTCCGAACGGCCGGTCGCGATGATGGCGTCGCTGCGCACGGCCTTGACGTCTTCCGGCAGGATTTCCGGATTCGGGTTGGCCAGCGCCAGGATCAGCGGGTTCGGCGCCATGCGCGCCACCATGTCCTGCTTCAGCACGCCGCCGGCCGAGAGGCCGAGGAAGATGTCGGCGTTGTCGATCACTTCGGACAGGGTGCGCAGCGCCGTGTCCTGGGCGAAGCGCTCCTTGTCCGGATCCATCAGTTCGGTGCGGCCCTTGTAGACCACGCCGGCCAGGTCGGTGACGAAGATGTTCTCGATCGGGAAGCCGAGGTCGACGATCAGGTCGAGGCAGGCCAGCGCGGCGGCGCCGGCGCCGGACACGACCAGCTTGCAGTGCTTGATGTCCTTGCCCACGACCTTCAGGCCGTTCAGGATGGCGGCGCCGACGATGATCGCGGTGCCGTGCTGGTCGTCGTGGAAGACCGGGATCTTCATCCGCTCGCGGAGCTTACGCTCGATGTAGAAGCACTCGGGCGCCTTGATGTCTTCCAGGTTCACGCCGCCAAAGGTCGGCTCGAGCGAGGCGATGATGTCGACCAGTTTATCGGGGTCGTTTTCGTTGATCTCGATGTCGAAGACGTCGATCGCGGCGAACTTCTTGAACAGCACGCCCTTGCCTTCCATGACTGGCTTGGAAGCCAGCGGGCCGATGTTGCCCAGGCCGAGCACGGCGGTGCCGTTCGAGATCACGGCGACCAGGTTGCCGCGCGCGGTGTATTTATAGGAGGCGGCGGGATCCTTGACGATCTCCTCGCAGGGCGCGGCCACGCCGGGGGAATAAGCAAGCGCCAGGTCACGCTGGTTCAGCAGGCCCTTGGTCGGCGTGACGGAAATCTTGCCGGGGCGGGGAACCTGGTGGTATTCGAGCGCTGCAGCACGCAGTTGTTGGCGTAATTCTTCTTTTTTATCCGATGACGAATCCATGCTATGCAGCCTTCCTGAACTAGAGGGGAACCTCCAATTTTATCAGAACGACTCTTGCAACCGACTACGTATTTTCCACCCGCAGGTAGTTTCAGAAGATACTCTTATGCAATGCCGCGCTCCACAAGCCCAGCCTATGGAACCCTGCCGACGCGGCCATGTAGATATGGCGCGGGCCACCCGGCGCGCATGGCGCTGCGCTTGCGTGTCCGGCAACGGTAGAATTCGCGCATGCTTTCCGAATTCGACCTCATCAAACACTACTTCCGCCGCGCGCGCCCAGGGCGCGCCGTGCTCGGCATCGGCGACGACTGCGCCCTGCTGGCGCCGGCCCCGGGCATGCAGATGGCGATCTCGACCGACATGCTGGTCGAGGGCCGCCACTTCTTTGCCGGCGCCGATGCACGCATGCTGGGCCACAAATGCCTGGCGGTGAACCTGTCGGACCTGGCGGCGATGGGCGCGCGTCCGCTCGGCTTCACCCTCGCCCTGTCCCTGCCCGCAGCCGATCCGGCCTGGCTGGAAGGGTTTTCGAGCGGCCTGTTCGCGCTGGCCGACCTGCACGACTGCGAGCTGATCGGCGGCGACACCACGCGCGGGCCGCTGAACATCTGCATCACGGTGTTCGGCGAAGTCGCGCCGGGCCAGGCGCTGCGGCGCGATGCCGCGCGCATCGGCGACGACATCTGGATCTCGGGCACGCTGGGCGACGCGCGCCTGGCGCTGGCCGGCTACTGGAACGAGGTCGCGCTCGATCCGCAAACGCAGGCGCTGGCGGCCGAACGCATGCACATGCCGACCCCGCGCGTGGCGCTCGGACAGGCGCTGGCGCGGCTGGGCGCGCCGCCGGCCGCGCTCGACATCTCGGACGGACTGGCCGGCGACCTGGCGCACATCCTGGCGGCCTCCCGGGTCGGCGCGACGCTCGACGTCGATGCGCTGCCGCCCGGGCCCATGCTGGCGCGCCAGCCGCAGGCGCTGCGGCGGCGCTTCACGGCGGCCGGCGGCGACGACTACGAACTGTGTTTCGCGGCGCGGCGCGCGGACCGCGCGGCGGTGCTCGCCGCGGCGCAGACCAGCGGCACGCCGGTTACGCGGGTCGGGACCATCGATGCCGAGCCGGGGCTGCGTTTCGTGGATGGGTCGGGGGCGCCGCTCGATCTGCAGGTCGGCGGGTGGGATCATTTCAGCGGTAGTTGATGTTCGGGCGCCGTCATGGTGGGTTCGAGAACCCACCCTACGAAACCCCGCTTTCCCGTAGGGTGGACACCGGTGTCCACGCGGGGCGTACCCACGCACACCGCACCGTCAAGGACACCACCACGAAACCCGGCAAGGGCGTAGGGTGGGTTCTCGAACCCACGCGTGAGGTACGCAAACCGTACGATCACCCCGTCCGCGGCACCTTGCGGTCGTCGTACGGCCCGTGCTCCATCCAGTACTGCCGGAACGCCAGGCGCACGTTGTCGCGCAACTCGGCGTCGTTCCACGGCTTCGTATAGAACTTGTAGATCGCGCCGCGGTTGATCGAGTCGAGCACGATGTTCACGCCGGTGTAGCCGGAGAGGATGATGCGCATGGTGTCCGGGTACATCTCCTTCACCTTGCTGAGGAACTCGGTGCCGCTCATGACCGGCATGCGCTGGTCGCTCATCACCACCTGCACCCGGTACAGCGCCAGCAGTTCGAAGGCTTCGGACGGCGACGAGGCGGTCAGCACGCGGTAGTTGTCGCGCCTGAACAGGCGGTGCAGGGCGCTCAGGGTGTCGACGTCGTCGTCGACCACCAGGATGGTCTGCACGCTGCTGTCGTCGGCCGCCGGCATGTCGGGCGCGGCGCGGTTCTTGCGCACCAGCTGGGCCAGCTGGGCCGGGGCCAGCGCGCGCGAGAAGTGGAAGCCCTGGATCTCGTCGCAGCGGTTGCGCCGCAAATACGCCATCTGGGCGCGCGTCTCCACGCCCTCGGCGATCACCTGCATGTGCAGGCTGTGCGCCATGCTGATGATCGCCAGCGCGATCGCCGCGTCGTCCGGATTGTTGACGATGTCGCGCACGAACGCGATGTCGATCTTCAGCTTGTCGATCGGGAAGCGCTTCAGGTAGGCCAGGCTCGAGTAGCCGGTGCCGAAGTCGTCGATCGCGATCCGGATGCCGAGCGCCTTCAGGCGCTGCAGCACCTCGATGGTGCGCTCGGCGTTGGTCATCAGCGCGCTTTCGGTCAGTTCCAGCTCGAGCATGCCCGGCTCGATGCCGTGGCGCTCGATGGCGGCGCGCACCACGCCCTCGAGATCGCCCTCGACGAACTGGCGGCTCGACACGTTCACGGCCACGCGCAGCTCGCGCACGCCCTGCTCGTTCCATGCGGCGATCTGGCGGCAGGCCTCGTCGACGATCCACTCGCCGACCCGCACCACCATCCCGGTTTCCTCCAGCACCGGCACGAATTCGGCCGGATAGACCAGGCCGTGGCCCGGGCGGTTCCAGCGCAGCAGGGCCTCGACGCCGGACACGCGCCCGGTGTTCAGTTCCAGCTTGGGCTGGTAGTGCAGCACGAACTCGCCGCCGTCGAGCGCGCCGCGCAGGGCCAGCTCCAGGTCCAGGCGCGCCAGCACCTGCACGTTCATGCCGGCGGTGAAGAAGCGGTAGCCGTCGCGCCCGGCCTCCTTGGCGCGCACCATGGCGGTGTCGGCGTACTTGACCAGGGTGCCGGGTTCGAGCGCGTCGTCGGGGTACATCGCGATGCCGATGCTGGCCGTGAGCACCGCCTTTTGTCCGTTCAGGTCGAACGGCGTGCGCAGCGACTCGCGGATCTCGTTGGCCACGCGCACCGGTTCCTGCTCCTGCTCGCGGTTCATGGTCAGGATCAGCGCGAACTCGTCGCCGCCCAGGCGGCCGACGGAGTCGCGCAGGCCGATCGCCTTCACCAGGCGGTTGCTGAACTGGCGCAGCAGCTCGTCGCCCAGCGCCGGCCCGAGCGAGTCGTTGACGATCTTGAAGCGGTCGAGCGTGATGAACAGCACCGCCACGCGCCAGGCCTTGTCCTGGGCCAGCTCGATCGCCTCGCGCAGGTTCTGGAAGAACAGCGTGCGGTTCGGCAGGCCGGTGAGCGCGTCGTAGCTGGCCAGGTGCTTCAGGCGCTGCTGCGCGTGGATGCGTTCGCTGATGTCGCGCGCGACCGCGATCAGGAGCTTGCTGCTGCCGGCCTCCTGCCACTGCCAGCTGATCTCGACCGGCACCGCGCCCTCGCCGCCGGCGCGCAGCAGCTCGGTCTCGGCAATGTCGGACTCGTGCGCCGCGCCGTTGGTGTCGAGGTGGCGCCGCAGCTGGTCGGCGGTGGTCAGGCCCAGGGCCACCGGGTCGATGCGCAGCAGCGCGTCGCGCGAGAAACCGAGCATGCGGCAGGCGCCGTCGCTGACGTCGACCAGCGCCAGGCTGGCCGCGTCGACCAGGAAGATGCCGTCGGTGGTAGCGTCCATCGCGCGCCGGAAGCGCTCCAGCGCCGCGGTGCGCTCGCGCACGGTGCGCTCGAGGTTGGCCCCGTGCTCGCGCGACTCGCGGTGCATCAGGCGCACTTCGAGCAGGTTGCGGATGCGGGTCATCACCTCGACCGTGTCGAGCGGCTTGCCGATGAAGTCGCGCGCGCCCGCTTCCAGCGCCGCCAGCTTCTTGTCCGGCTCGGCCGTCACCACCAGCACCGGCAGCCAGGACTCGCTTTCCAGCGGCTTCAAGGCCTCCATCACCTGGAAGCCGTCCATGCCCGGCATGTGCAGGTCGAGGATGATCAGGTCGAAGCGGTGCTTCAGGTGCAGCGCCACCACCTGGCGCGGGTCGGTGGTACTGTGCACGTTCTCGTACCCGGTCGTCTTGAGCAGGTATTCGAGCAGCTGCACGTTGACCGGCTGGTCGTCGACGACCAGCACGCGTGCGCGCCGCACATCGGCGGGCGTGATCATGTTTCGGTTCCTTTCCCGGCACGCAGTTGGGCCAGCGTGCCGTCGATCGCTTCGTTGAACTTGTCGATATCGACCGGTTTCGTCAGGTAGCGGAAAAACCCTGCCGCCAGGCCGCGCTCGATGTCGCTGGCCATCGCGTTGGCGGTCAGCGCGATCACGGGGATGCTTGCCGTCCGCGGCTCGCGGCGCAGTTCGGCCAGCACCTCGTAGCCGTCCATGCCGGGCAGGTTGATGTCCATCAGGATGATGTCGGGGCGCCGCTCGCGCGCCAGCGCCAGGCCGGCCGGGCCGTCGGCGGCGGCGACCAGGCGCAGGTCGGGCCGGAAGCGCACGATTTCCTCGACCAGTTTCAGGTTGGCCGGGTTGTCCTCGACGTAGAGCACGAGATGCGGAGCATGATCGGTACGGCCGGCAGGCTCCCCCGACGGGTGCGACGAGGCATCTTCGGGCAAGGCCTGCGGCACGGTGGTGCCCAGTTCGATCGCGAACACGCTGCCCACGCCGGGGCTGCTGCTGACCTCGATCGACCCGCCCATCAGCTCGACCAGGCGGCGCGTCACCACCAGGCCGATGCCGGTGCCCTCCTGGGCGCCGGCCTCCTGGCCGAGGCGGTTGAAGGGCTGGAACAGGCTGTCGAGCTGGTCGGCGCGCAGGCCCATGCCGGTGTCCTGGACCGCGATGCGCATGCGCTCGGGCGTGAGCTGGACGCAGTCGAGCACGACGGCGCCGGCGTCGCGGTTGTACTTGATCGCGTTCGACAGCAGGTTCAGCAATACCTGCTTCAGCCGGGTGCGGTCGGCCAGCAGCACCGCGTCGACCGCTTGCGGGAACAGCACGCGGATGCCGCGCCCGGCCGCCAGCGGTTCGACCATGGTGCGGCACTCCTCCAGCACCTCGGCCAGGGCCACCGGCTCCATCGACAGCGAGATCGTGCCCGACTCCACCTTGGCCAGGTCGAGGATCTCGTTGATCAGGGTCAGCAGGTGGCGCCCGGACTTCAGGATGTGGCTGGCGAATTCCTTCTTCTGTTCGCCCGAGGTCGGCAGCGCCTCCGAGGTCAGGATCTGGGCGAAGCCGAGGATCGCGTTCAGGGGCGTGCGCAGCTCGTGGCTCATCGAGGACAGGAAGGCCGATTTCGCCTGGTTCGCGTTGCGCGCCTCGTCGATCGCGTTGGCCAGTTCGGCGTTGGCCAGCGCCAGCTGCAGGGTGCGTTCGTCGACGCGGTGCTCGAGCTGCTCGTTCAGGCGCATCACTTCCTGCTGGGCGCGCGAACGCTCCTGCGCCTCGCGCACGATCTCCCGGTTCGAATCCTCGAGCTCGCGGGTACGCTGCTCGATCTCGGTCAGCATGGCGTTGAAGGAATCGACCAGCTCGGCCGCCTCGTCGTTGCTGATGCGCGGCGCGCGGCGCGAATAGTCGCGCGTGGCGACCACGTCGCGCGCGATCTCGGTGATCGCCACGATCGGCGCGGTGACCACCCGGCCCAGGCGCCGCATCACGAGATAGGCGATCGCCATCGCCAGCAGGGTCACCGCCAGCGCGATCGCCAGGTAGTCGAGGGTGCGCGAGAGCAGCCGGTTCTCGGCGCGCAGCCAGACCGTGCCGACGGTCTCGCCGTTCTCGACGATCGGCCGGAACACCACCAGGTAGCCCTCCTCGACGCGGGTGGCGGCCGCCTCGGCCTCGGCCGGGAACACCGTGCGCGCTCCGCCGGCGGCATAGGACGCGAACAGGCGCCCGCGTTCGTCGTAGATGGCGGCCGCGGCGACCATCGGCCGGGTGCGCAGCAGCGCCAGGTTCTCGCCGGCCAGGCGGGCGTCGTCGAAGGCCAGCGCGGCCGAGCTCATGTGGCCGACCAGTTCGGCCTGGGTCGAGAGGTCGTTCACCAGCGAGCGGTGATAGCTGCGCAGGTCGTAGCCGATCACCAGCCCGACCGACACCACGAGCGCCGCCAGCGTGGTGGCCATCACCACGGCGACAAGCTTCTTGCGGATCGACGGCAGGCGGATCATGCCGCCTCCGGCATGGTCGACACGGCGCGGCCGGACAACAGGCACTCGAGCAGGCTCCTTTCGCGCGCGCGTCTTAGGGCCCGGACGGCGACGGCCATCACGACCGCGCCGGCCAGGCCCGGCAGCACGCGTATTGACGAGGCAACATTGAATTCTATTGAGTAAAAGAAACGCGGCGGAAACCGCCACGATGCAGGATAGCAGCATGGAATGTCAACGTGTCGCACGGGACATTTCCATAAATACAAACGGCGCCACTCTACCGCTTTGCCATGCGCTTGGGTAGCGGCGGCGTGGATTTCCATGCAAGTTTGCCACACCGATAGCGGCCGGGGCGCGCTAGAATGGTTGCTGCGCGACCGACGCAGTCACGCTGCGGCGCTGAGCGCCTTGCGCGCCGAGTGCTGCAGCATTCTTATTATCCTGGAGGAGCCGCATGAGCAACGAGATTATCGAACTTGCAAGCAAAGTCGGCGAGGCGCTGCAGGCCAAGCGCCTGGTGCTGGCCACTGCCGAATCCTGCACCGGCGGCGGCGTGTCGCAAGCCATCACCGAGATCGCCGGCTCCACCGGCTGGTTCGACTGCGGTTTCGTCACCTATTCGAACAACTCGAAGACCGAACTGCTCGACGTCTCGGCCGCCCTGATCGCCCAGTTCGGCTCGGTGAGCGAGGAAGTCGCCGCCGCCATGGCCGAGGGCGCGCTCTCGAACAGCGTGGCCGACGTCGCCCTGTCGACCACGGGCATCGCCGGCCCGACCGGCGCGGTGCCGGGCAAGCCGGTCGGCACGGTCTGCTTCGGCTGGTCGCGCGGCGGCGCCAGCATGACCGAGCGCCTGGTGTTCCAGGGCGACCGCCACGCGGTGCGCGAACAGACCGTCATCCACGCGCTGCGCGGCCTGCTGCGCTTCATCGAGTAGTGCGCGCTTGAGTAGAGCGCGCGTCCTGGGGCCCGGCCCCGCGCGGTGCCCGCGGTTCGATGCGTACCGCGCCCTGGCCGGCGCGGCGCTGCTGCTCGCGGGCGCGACGGCTGCTTCCCAGCCGGTTCCACCGACGGCATCGGCTACGCCGCTGCCGTCGGTGTCCTCCCCTATCCAAACGGTGTACGCGGCCGGCGACATCGCGCGCTGCCGCCATCCCAATCCGCGCTGGTCGGGCGCGGCCGACACCGCCGCGGTGGTCGCCGCGGGCCTGGCGGCCGACGCCAATGCGGTCGTCCTGACCCTGGGCGACCACACCTACCCGCGCGGCGCGGCGCGCGAATTCGCCGACTGCTACGGCCCGACCTGGGGCCGCTTCAAGGACCGCACCTGGCCCTCGCCCGGCAACCACGAGTACTACACGAAAGACGCTGCTCCCTACTTCGCCTACTTCGGCGAACGCGCCGGACGCGGCTACTACAGCCTGGCGCTCGGCAACTGGCGCGTGATTTCCCTCGACAGCAACCTGGCCCCGGCGGCGCACGCGGCCCAGCTGGACTGGCTGCGCGCCGAACTGAAGGACCATCCGAGCCGCTGCACGCTCGCCTTCTGGCACCATCCGCTGTACAGTTCGGGCGGGCACGGCAGCGTGCCGAAGATGCGGGAAGCCTGGGCCCTGCTGCACGCGGCCGGCGCGGAACTGGTATTGTCCGGCCACGACCACGATTACGAACGCTTCGCGCCGCAGGACGCCGACGGCAAGCTGGACCGCGCGCGCGGCCTGCGCCAGTTCGTGGTCGGCACCGGCGGCGCCTACGCCACGCCGTTCCTGCTGACCGTGAAATACAGCGAAGCGCGCGACGCCAGCCGCAACGGCGTGCTGCGCCTGCGCCTGCGCGCGGACGGCTACGACTGGGAATTCCTGGAAGCGACCCCACCTTCCCTGCCGAACGCATCGCCGCCCGACCATGGCAGCGCCGCCTGCCATTGAACCATCACACCTGGAGTACCCGCATGAAAACCCGACCGCTGTTCGCCGCATCGCTGCTGCTGGCCGCATTGAATAGCGCTGGCGCACAGCCCGGTGGCGCCGCGGCGCCCGCCGTTCCCGTCGACGTGCCCCACATCGCCTTCGACAAATACACCCTGCCCAACGGCCTGCAGGTGATCCTGGTCGAGGACAAGCGCCTGCCGCTGGCGGCGGTCAACGTCTGGTACCACGTCGGCCCGGCCAACGAGGCGCCGGGGCTGGCCGGCTTCGCCCACCTGTTCGAGCACATGATGTTCGCCGGCAGCAAGCACCTGCCGCGCGGCCTGGCCGACCGCCTGCTGGAAGGCGCCGGCGCCACCGACAGCAACGGCGGCACCGGCTACGACAGCACCAGCTACTACGACACCGTGCCCTCGAACCAGCTCGAACTGGCGCTGTGGGTGCATGCCGACCGCATGGGCTACCTGCTCGACGTGCTGGACCAGAAGGCCCTGACCAACCAGCAGGACGTGGTGCGCAACGAGCGCCGCGAAACGGTGGAGAACGAACCCTACGGGATCGTCGAGGAAGCGCTGAACCACGCGCTGTTCCCGCCCGAGCACCCGTATTACGCCTCGGTGATCGGGTCGCACGCCGACATTCAGAACGCGAAGCTGGCCGACGTGCGCGAGTTCTTCACGCGCTACTACGGCCCGAACAACGCCAGCATCGTGATCGCCGGCGACATCGACAAGGTCAAGACCCGCGCCCTGGTGGCGAAGTACTTCGGCGGCCTGAAGCGCGGCCCCGATGTGGCGCGCCCGAAGATCGTCACGCCGCCGATCACGGCCGAGCGCCGGCTGACGGTGCCGGACCGGGTCGAGCTGGCGCGCGTCTACATGGGCTGGCTCACGCCGCCGGCCTACCAGCCGGACGACGCCGAACTGGCGGTGGCGGCCCAGATCCTCGCCGGCGGCAAGTCGAGCCGGCTTTATAAATCGCTGGTGTACGAGCGCCAGATCGCCCAGGACGTCGATGCCGACCAGGATGCGCGCGCCCTGGTCTCGACCTTCCTGGTCGAGGTGACGGCGCGCGCCGGCCACACCCCGGCGGAACTGGAAAAGGCGATCGACGCCGAACTGGCGGCCCTGCGCGAGCACGGTCCGACGCAGCAGGAAGTCGAGCGCGCCAAGCGCCAGATCGAGACCGCGATGCTGACCTCCCTCGAACAGCTCGGCGGCGACGGCCTGGCCGACCAGCTGAACCACTACAACCAGTTCACCGGCGACCCGGGCTACCTGGCCAAGGACATCGCCCAGCTGCGCCGCATCACCGCGGCCGACGTGCAGCGCGCCGTGCGCACCTGGCTTCAGCCGACGCACCGGGTCGTGGTGGCCGGCGTGCCGGGCGAGCCCAAACTCCCGCACGATCCGCCGGCGCCGAAGCCGCCGAAGACGGCGAAGGGAGAAAAAAGCGGCATCAACCCCGCCGAAGCCTGGCGCGCCAAGGCGCCGAAGGCCGGCCCCACGCCGGAATTGAAGCTGCCGCAGGGCGAGGCCTTCACGCTCGCGAACGGCTTGACCGTGATCCACCACTACAACCCGGCGCTGCCGCTGGTGTCGGCGGAGCTGGTGATCAAGAGCGGCGCCGACAGCAATCCGCTCTACCTGCCCGGCCTGGCCGGCTTCACCGCGCAAGTGCTGACCGAAGGCACGGCCAAGCGCAGCGCGCCGCAGATCGCCGACGAGATCGCCCAGCTCGGCGCCTTCCTGGAAGCCGACAGCGGCACCAACGCGTCGGCGGTGTCGCTGCTGTCGCTGCGCTCGACCTTCGAGCAGGCCTTCGCCGTGATGGCCGACGTGGCCCTGCACCCCGCCTTCCCGAGCGCCGAGGTCGAGCGCCAGCGCGCCAGCCGGCTGGGCGAACTGATGCAGCAGCGCGACGAAGCCGAGGCCGTCGCCTCGATCGCCGCCGCAGCCGCCCTGTACGGCGCGCGCCATCCCTACGGCTACGGCCAGCTCGGCACGGAACCGGCGATCCGCGCCGTGACCCGCGACGACCTGGAAGCGTTCTGGCGCCGCCATTACGTCCCAAGTAACGCCGCGCTGGTGGTGGCGGGCGACATTTCGCGCGCCGAGCTGAAGGCGCTGGCGGAAAGCCGCTTCGGCGCCTGGCGCGGCGGCGAAGCGCCGCCCTTCTCGCCCGGGACGCCGGCGCCGACCCGGGCGCGGGTGGTCGTGGTCGACAAGCCCGGCGCGCCGCAGACCGCGCTGCGCCTGGTCGCGCTCGGCGCCGAGCGCAAGACGGCGCAGTTCCCGACGCTGGAAGTCATGAACGCGGCCTTCGGCGGCCTGTTCACCAGCCGCATCAACCAGAACCTGCGCGAAGAAAAGGGCTACAGCTACGGCGTGTTCTCGGGCTTTCGCTACCACCGCGCGGCGGGCCCGTTCAGCATCGCCGGCAGCGTGCGCGCCGACGTCACCGGAGAATCGGTCGCCGAACTGCTGCGCGAAGCGAAGGAGATGATCGACCAGCCCTTGCGCCCGGCCGAGCTGCTCGACGCGCGCAACGCCGAACTGCTGTCGCTGCCGAACGGCTTCGCCACCAATGCCGACATCGGCGCCAGCCTGGCAGAGTCCTTCGTGTTCGACCTGCCGCTGGATTACTACCGCCAGCTGCCGGCGAAGCTGGCGGCCGTCACCGCCGAGCAGGTGCGGGAAGCGGCGCGCCGCTACCTCGACCCGCAGCGCCTGATCGTGGTCGCGGTCGGCGACCGCAAGCGCATCGTGCCGCAGCTGGAAAAGCTGAAACTCGGTCCGATCGAGGTGCGCGACAGCGAAGGCCAGCTGCCGGAAGCCCAGCGGGGACAGTAAGCGCGCCACCGGCATGGCGGACGTGCCGGCATCCCCACCCGCGGCAGCGGGGTTGCCGCACACGCATTTTCCCCGACGATAGATGTCGAATCGTCTATCATGGGCCGACTGATTCCTTATCGACGGCCCATGAACCAATTCACGATCCAGCAGAAATTCTTCCTTCTCCTCCTTACCATCGTCACCCTGGGATTCGGCTGGATCCTGCTGCCCTATTCGGGCGCGGTGTTCTGGGGCATGGTGCTGGCGATCCTGTTCGCACCGCTGTACCGGCGCCTGCTCGCCGCGACCCGCCAGAAGCCGACCGTCGCCGCCCTGCTCACGCTGGCCTCGATCGTGGTGATGGTGATCCTGCCGCTGTCGATCATCACGGCCTCGCTGGTGCGGCAGGCGGCCGACATCTATGCCAACGTCAGCTCGGGCCAGATCAATTTCGGCGCCTACTTCCAGCAGGTCATCGGCGTGCTGCCGGACTGGCTGGTGGGCCTGCTGGAGCGCTTCGAGCTGACCGACCTGGCCTCGCTCGAACAGAAGCTCGCCGACGGCGCGGCCCAGGTCAGCCAGTTCTTCGCGCGCCACGCCATCAACGTCGGCCGCAATACCTTCGACTTCCTGGTCAGCCTGACCATCATGCTGTACTTGCTGTTCTTCCTGCTGCGCGACGGCCAGGCCCTGGCCAACCGCATCAAGCGCGCCGTGCCGCTGAGCCGCATGTACAAGCAGCGCCTGTTCGATAACTTCATCACCGTGATCCGCGCCACCGTCAAGGGCAACGTGCTGGTGGCGATGGCGCAGGGCACGCTGGGCGGCCTGATCTTCTGGTTCCTCGACGTCCAGGCCGCCCTGCTGTGGGGCGTGGTGATGGCCTTCCTGTCGCTGCTGCCGGCGGTCGGTGCGGCCATCGTCTGGGCCCCGGTCGCGGTCTACTTCCTGGTGACGGGCGCGATCTGGCAGGGCGTGGTCCTGATCGCCTTCGGAGTGCTGGTGATCGGCCTGGTCGACAACATCCTGCGCCCTATCCTGGTCGGCAAGGACACCAAGATGCCGGACTACCTGGTGCTGCTGTCGACCCTGGGCGGCATGGCGCTGTTCGGCCTGAACGGCTTCGTCATCGGCCCGGTGATCGCGGCGCTGTTCATCGCGGCCTGGGATTTGTTCGCTTCGGCCGAAGAGTTTCATCCGCAATAAAAACAGGGCAGATCCGACGGGGGCCGGCACGCGCAGTCGCTGCGCTTGCCGGCCCCTTGTTTTTCATCTAACATGTGAACACCTATTCACATGTTAATGATGAAAAAACCCGACAACATCTATGCCGCCGAGCACGCCGTCGACCAGGTCGCCGACCTGTTCCACCTGCTGGGCGACCCGACCCGGCTGCGCATCGTGCTGGCCTGCCTGGCCCAGCCGACCGCGGTGGGCGACATCGCCGCGGCCCTGGACCTGTCCAGTTCCCTGGTCAGCCACCACCTGCGCCTGCTGCGCGCGGCCCGCATCGTCAAGGCCGAGCGCCAGGGCAAGCAGGTGTTCTATGCGGCCGCCGACGCCCACATCAGCTCCCTGCTCTCCAACATGTTCGAGCACATCGCCGAACCCGCCAACGGAAACGACCCATGAGCCACGACCACGATCACCCTCACGACCACGGCCACCAGCATGGACACGGCCATGGCCACGCCCACTACCACCAGGCGCCGCCGCCCGGGCACGGCCGCGCCTTCGCGCTGGCGATCGGCCTGAACACGGTGTTCGTCGCGATCGAATTCATCTACGGCTTCCTGGCCGATTCCACCGCGCTGATGGCCGACGCCGGCCACAACCTGTCCGACGTGCTGGGCCTGGTGCTGGCCTGGGGCGCGGCGCTGCTGGCCAAGCGGGCGCCGGACGCGCGCTATACCTACGGGCTGCGCAGTTCCTCGATCCTGGCGGCGCTGGCCAACGCCCTGCTGCTGCTGCTGGCCTGCGGCGCAATCGCCTGGGAAGCCGTGCAGCGCATCGCCGCGCCGCATCCGGTGGAAGCGCTCACGGTGTCGGTGGTGGCGGCGATCGGCGTGGCGATCAACGGCTTCTCGGCCTGGCTGTTCATGGCTGGCAGCAAGGGCGACCTGAACATCCGCGGCGCCTACCTGCACATGGCGGCGGACGCCGCGATCTCGCTGGGCGTGGTGGTCTCGGGCCTGGTCATCATGGGCACCGGCTGGAGCTGGCTTGACCCGGCGGTGAGTCTCGTGATCGTGCTGGTGATCGTCTGGGGCACCTGGTCGCTGCTGCGCGAATCGCTGCAGATGGTGATGGCGGCGGTGCCGGACAGCGTCGACGCCACCGCGGTGCAGGGCTTCCTGGAGGCGCGTCCCGGCGTGGCCGAGGTCCACGACCTGCACATCTGGGCGATGAGCACCACCGAGACCGCCCTCACCGCCCACCTGGTCATGCCGGGCGGTTATCCGGGCGACGGCGCGATCGACGCCATCGTGGCCGAGCTGCGCAAGGAGCATGGCATCCACCATTGCACGCTGCAGGTGGAGGAAGGCACGACCGCGCATCACCATTGCGCGCTGGAGGCGCACGGGGCGTGATGAGACGTAGGGTGGGCACGGTGTGCCCACCTAACGATGACGCCGCCGCCCCTGGTCAGCCAGCCAAATTCGCGAACAGCGCCGTACTGAGGTAGCGCTCGCCGAACGAGGGGATGATCACGACGATCAGCTTGCCCGCGTTCTCGGGCCGCTGGGCGACCTGCATCGCGGCCCACAGCGCGGCGCCGGACGAGATGCCGACCAACAGGCCTTCTTCGCGCGCGGCGGCGCGGGCGGTCTCGAAGGCGTCTTCGTTGCGCACGGCGATCACTTCGTCGTAGATGCCGGTATTTAAAACCTGCGGTACGAAGCCGGCGCCGATGCCCTGGATCGGGTGCGGGCCCTTGCTGCCTTTCGAGAGCATGGGCGAGGCTTCCGGTTCGACCGCGATGGCCTGGAAGCCGGGCTTGCGCTCCTTCAGCACTTCGCTGACGCCGGTGATGGTGCCGCCGGTGCCCACGCCGGCAACCAGGATGTCGACCTTGCCGTCGGTGTCGCGCCAGATTTCCTCGCCCGTGGTGCGGCGGTGCACGTCCGGGTTGGCCGGGTTGTTGAACTGCTGCGGCATGAAGGCGCGCGGATCGTCGGCGACGATTTCCTCGGCGCGGCGGATCGCTCCCAGCATGCCCTCGGCGCCCGGCGTGAGCACCAGCTCGGCGCCGTAGGCGCGCAGCAGCATGCGCCGCTCGTTGCTCATGGTTTCCGGCATCACCAGCTTGCAGCGGTAGCCGCGCGCCGCGCACACCATCGCCAGCGCGATGCCGGTGTTGCCGCTGGTCGGCTCGACGATGACGGTGTCGGGGCCGATCTTGCCGGCCTTCTCCGCCGCCTCGATCATCGCCAGGCCGATGCGGTCCTTGACGCTGTGCGCGGGGTTGTGGAACTCGAGCTTGGCAAGGATCTCGGCGCCTTGGCCGGGGCCCTTGCCCAGCTTGCGGATCCTGACCAGTGGGGTGTTGCCGATCAGCTCAGTGACATCGTTTGCGACTCGCATCCGTTCCTCCGCATCAGTTGACAAGCTTGGGTTTATTTTACGCCGAGCAGTTCCACGTCGAAGATCAGGTCGGTGTCCGGCGGAATGCTGCCGCCCGGCGCGCCGCGCTTGCCGTAGGCCAGGTGGCTCGGAATGATCAGGGTGCGCTTGCCGCCGACCTTCATGCCGGCCACGCCCTGCTCCCAGCCCTTGATGACCTGGCCGGCGCCGAGCTGGAAGTCGAGCGGCGTACGGCCGGCGTCGAGCGAGGAATCGAATTTGCGGCCGCGCTGGTTGCGCGCCATCGGCTTGAAGAACCAGCCGGTGTAGTTGACGGTGACCTTGTGGCCGATCTCGGCCGTCTTGCCTTTGCCGACCACCTGGTCGACGATCTCGAGCTGGGGACCGCTGGGCGCCACCGGCTGCGGCGCCTGGGCTGCCGCGGCGGCGTCCTGGGCCGCGCCGCTGGCGGCTTCCGCGCCGCCCTGCACGGCCTGCCCGGCGGCGCCGGCGGCCTGCTGCGAACCTGCGGCGGCCTGGTCGGCGGCGCTCTGCACGCCCTGCTGGCGCACGGTGCTGGCCGCCTGGTCGCCGGCCGGTGCGTTCTGCAACATGGTGGCGGGGGTGGCCGGGGTGGCCGGGGTGGCCGGGGTGGCATTCGGTGCACCCTGCTGGGCATGGGCGGCGGCGGCCGCGAGCAACAGGGCGAGGAAGGAAGTACGACGCATCATGGAGGCTCTTTCAATAACAGGATTCAATCGATCATCCTATGATAGCAAACGCCTCCCTGCGTTGGACAGCCGCGTTACACGGGCTTACGCCGCCTCATGCCGCTGCGGGCAGCGCCGCCGTCTCCGCGGCGGCAGGCGCTGCCACCACGGCCTGCTCCTGGGCCGCCTCGGCCATGCGGCGCAGGATGTGGCCGGCGGCGATCATGCCGAAGCTGGCCGTCACCACCATGCTCGAACCGAAACCGGCGCAGTTCAGGCCGGTGACGCTGGAACCGCTGACGTCAGAGCCGATCTCGCATGCGTCCCCCTCTTCCGGGTAACGCAGCGGCTCCATCGAGAACACGGCGTCGATGTGGTACTTCTGCTTTTCGCCGCGCGAGAAACCGTACTGCGCGCGCAGCAGCTTGCGCACCTTCTTCAGGAGCGGCTCCTGCTCGGTGCGCGCCAGGTCGCGCACTTCGATCTTCGTCGGATCGAGCTGGCCGCCGGCGCCGCCGATGGTGACCAGGGGCAGCTTGTGGTCGCGGCAGTACGCGATCAGGGCGGCCTTGGCCTTGACGCTGTCGATGGCGTCCACCACGTAGTCGAAGCCCTTGCCGGCGATCATCTGCTCGATGTTGCCGGGCTCGATGAAGTCCTCGACCAGGGTCACCTGGCAGAAGGGATTGATCTGCGCGATGCGTTCGCGCAGCGCCTCGATCTTCGGCATGCCGACGGTCGAGCTCAAGGCCTGGATCTGGCGGTTGATGTTCGACTCGGCCACGTTGTCGAGGTCGATCAGGGTGAGGTGGCCGACCGCGCTGCGCGCCAGCGCCTCGACCACCCAGGAGCCGACGCCGCCGACGCCGATCACGCAAACGTGCGCCGCGCGGAAGCGTTCCAGCGCACGCTCGCCATAAAGGCGGGCAATGCCGCCGAAACGGCGTGCGAAATCGACTTCGTCGTCCAGAGTTCCTGCCGGGATGGGGTGGTTGATCGTATTCATAGCCCATCATTTTACCGGACCGGGCATTCACGACTTGCTCTAAAATGCAAGTCAGTCAATCAAAAATTATTTTCCTTGTCGCAAAAACGCAAATGAATGATTTCCTCCCGGAAGCCGCTCCCGGTTTCGACCAGCCGATCGCCGTCCTCAAGCATTGTCACGGACGCATCCGCAAGCAGCTCGGCACGCTCGAGCGCCTGCTCTCGCACCTGCCCGAGCACGGCGCCGACGAGCAGGCGCGCCAGGCGGCCAGTACCGTGCTGAAGTACTTCGAGAAGGCGGCCCACCTGCACCACGACGACGAGGAACAGGACTTGATCCCGATGCTGCGCGCGGTGGCGCAAGGCGAGGACGCCGCCACCCTGCAGGCGCTGGCGCCGGTGATCCTGCAGGACCACAAGGACATGGACGCGCTCTGGCAGGACCTGCACGAGCAGCTCGCCGCGATTGCCGACGGCAGCGCCAGCACCTTGTCGAGCACCAACGTGCAGCGCTTCTGCCAGCGCTACCTGTCGCACATGGAACGCGAGGAAAGCACGCTGGCGCCGATGGCGCTGCGCCTGTTCACGGGCGAGCAGATGGCGCGCCTGGGCCAGGCGATGCAGCAACGCCGCGGCATCGATGCGCCGGCGCCCTCGGTCGGCGAAGCGGTGGCCGGCCTGCGCAAGGATTACGGCCAGGCCAGCCTGAACGAGGACGACGTGCTGGACGACCCGATTCAGCAGTTTACGCGCTGGTTCGAGCAGGCCCTGAAGGCCGAGGTCAACGAGCCGAACGCCATGAACGTGGCGACGGTCGACGCCGACGGTCGGCCGAGTTCGCGCATCGTGCTGGTCAAGCAGTTCGACGAACGCGGCTTCACCTGGTACACCAACTACGACAGCCGCAAGGCGCAGGAACTGCGCGTCAACCCGCATGGCGCCCTGCTGTTCTTCTGGAGCGAACTCGAGCGCCAGGTGCGCATCGAGGGCCGGGTCGAAACCACCTCGCCCGAGGAGAGCGACAAGTATTTCCACAGCAGGCCGTTGAAGAGCCGCCTGTCGGCGATCGCCTCCCGCCAGAGCGCGCCGATCGCCAACCGCGCGGCCCTGGAACAGAACTACGAAGCGGTCGCCGCGCAAGCCGGCGACGCGCCGCCGCGTCCCGCCAACTGGGGCGGTTTCAGGCTGGTGCCCGAGCGCATCGAGTTCTGGCAGGGACGCCGCTCGCGTTTCCATGACCGCATCGTCTACGAGCGGCAGGAAGACGGCAGCTGGACGCGGCA
>NZ_DAMCPG010000024.1:0-11829 GCF_032106685.1 Massilia sp. | reverse complement strand
GTTTCCATGACCGCATCGTCTACGAGCGGCAGGAAGACGGCAGCTGGACGCGGCAGCGTTTGCAGCCTTAGTTGCAGCTTTCGTTGCAGCTTTCGTTGCAGCCTTCGTTGCGGCCTTAATTGCAGCCTTCGTCGCAAACGCAGTTGCTGGAGTAAGCAGGTCTCGACAAGCCGCCACCAGCGGCAGCAGTTTTCGAGTGATTCGTATGGCCGGCGCGGCATGACCGGCTTCTTCTCAGAGCGGAGGAATACGTGTTCAACGAAATGAAGCTGACTGCCTGGAGCGCGGGCATGCGCAGCAAGCTGTCCCTGCCCTTGCGGGTGGAACTCTGGAACGGGGAGCATGTCGACCTGTCCTCGGAAACGCCGCGCGTGACGATCCGCATTCCGCAGGCATCCTCGCTGCGCTACCTGCTCTCGCCCTCGCTGTACAAGCTCGGGCGCGCCTATGTCGAGGGCGCGATCGACGTCAAGGGCCGCGCCGCCGACATGATCCGCATCGGCAGCGAACTGGCCGCATCGACCGGCAAGCACGAACGCCACTTCACCCATCCGCTGCGCCTGCTGTCGCCGCACACGCGCAAGAAAGACGCCGAGGCGATCCGCTACCACTACGACGTCTCCAACGATTTTTACCAGGCCTGGCTCGACGAGAACATGGTCTATTCCTGCGCCTATTTCGAAACCGGCGAGGAAGACCTCGCCACGGCGCAGGTACGCAAGATCGACCACATCCTGACCAAGATCGGCGTGCGGCCCGGCCACACCCTGCTCGACATCGGCTGCGGCTGGGGCGCACTGGCGATCCGCGCGGCGCGGCAGTTCGGTGCGCGCGTGGTCGGGGTCACGCTGTCGGAGAACCAGGCCCGGCTTGCGCGCGAACGCGTGGCGGCGGCCGGGCTGCAAGGCCGCGTCGAGATCCGCCTGCAGGACTACCGCGACGTCGGCGGCCAGTTCGACCGCATCACCAGCGTCGGCATGTTCGAACACGTCGGCGTCAAGCACCTGCCCGAATACTTCGAGCGCATCAACGCCCTGCTCGCCCCGGGCGGCGTGGTCATGAACCACGGCATCACCAGCACCGACGTCGAAGGACGCTCGTCCCCCTATGGCGGCGGCGAATTCATCGACCAGTACGTGTTCCCGCACGGCGAACTGGCGCACCTGTCGGAAGTCATCAAGACCATGCAGCAAGGGGGGCTGGAAGTGCGCGACGTCGAGAACCTGCGCCGCCACTACGCCAAAACCTGCGCGACCTGGACCGAGAACTTCGAGAACCGGGCCGACGACATCGCCCGGCTCACGGACGCGAAGCGCTTTCGCATCTGGCACGTCTACCTCGCCGGCTGCGCCTACGCCTTCGCCCACGACTGGATCAGCCTGTACCAGATCGTCTGCGGCAAGGCCGGCGAAGACCCGGCGCAGATCCCGTGGTCGAGGAAGTACATGTACCCGTGAAACCCAGGGAAGCACTGATTTATTCTGGCGCGCAGGAATCGGACACGAAAAATGTGGCCGGCAAGGCGTAAACCGGAGCGATACCGGGGTATCGCGAGGATTTACAACGCAGCAGGACGCATTTTCTCGTGGCCGAGGCCGCTGCCATGAATAAATCAGTGCTTCCCTAGGGTTGGCTCGACATTGATGCCGATGGCATCAATGACGCCACGTGCGATGCTTTTGCCGCAGGGGTTGTCGGGCGGGCGCCTGTGCCCGCGCGGACTCATCGCTTGAGTCCAAGCGAACTCACTCTTATCGAGGTCGAAAAGTATCCGCGAAAAAGCTCGCTGTGGCCAGGAGCCAGCACGACCGGTTCGACCGATCCGAAGCGCCATACCGCGTGGACACAGGTGTCCACCCTACAGCGCCAGGATCAAACGCTCAGCCCTACTTCATGAACTGCTGGAAAGTCTTCCTGAACTTCGCCACCTTCGGCGCCACCACGAAGGCGCAATAGCCCTGCATCGGGTGCTGGGCGTAATAATTCTGGTGATATTCCTCGGCCTTGTACCAGGTATCAAGCGGCAGCACCTGGGTGACGATGGGCGCATCCCAGACGGCCGCCATCTCCGCCATCACCTGGCGCGCCGTCGCCTCCTGTTCGGCGCCCTGCGTGAAGATCACCGAACGGTATTGCGGGCCGACGTCGTTGCCCTGGCGGTCGGGCGTGGTCGGGTCGTGGATCGTGAAGAAGATCTGCAGGATGTCGCGGTAGCTGATGACCGAGGGATCGAACTCCAGCCGCACCACTTCGGCGTGACCGGTGGCGCCGCCGCATACCTGCTCGTAGCTCGGGTTGACGACCTGCCCGCCCATGTAGCCCGACTCCACGCGCGTGACCCCGCGCACCTCCAGGTAGACGGCCTCGACGCACCAGAAGCACCCTCCCCCGAGGATCGCCACGTCGGTCGTTTTTTGCTCGCTCATTGCTTACCTCGACACTGTTATATGTGACCTCACTCTAACGTAAAGTCACTTTTTATGCAGCGGCAACATGGAGACTGGCGGCGTCGAATGTCTCGCGATGGCATAATGAGCATGCAACTTTTCAAGGTACCGATGAACATACGCTCTCCCCGCGCCACCGAGCGCGATTTCGATTCGGCGCATTTCCGCCAGGCGCTGTCGCAATTCGCGACCGGGGTCACCGTCATCACGACGCGCCTGGCCGACGGCAGCTTCCGCGGCCTGACCGCCAGTTCGTTCAATTCCGTCTCGCTCGATCCGCCGCTGGTGCTGTGGAGCCTGGGCGCGCGCGCCAACAGCCTGCCCATCTTCAGCGGCAACTCGCACTACGTCATCAACGTGCTCGCGGCCGGCCAGGAAGAACTGGCCCTGCGCTTCTCGCGCCGCAGCGAAGACCCCTTCGCCGGCATCGACTACATGCTCTCGCGCACCGGCCAGCCGATCCTGAAAGGCGCGGCCGCCTGGTTCGAATGCCATAACCGCAGCCGCTATCCCGAAGGCGACCACGTGATCTTCGTGGGCGAAGTCGAGGAATGCGAAGTCGAACCCCAGCCGGCGCTGCTGTTCCATGGCGGCCGTTTCGGCGTCACCCCCTGAGCTGCACGCGGGCTTTTCTACGCGCCTGCATACTGACCGCACGCGAACGTCCCCGCCCGCGATCCTGCGAGGAATGCGCCAGCTTCCTGGAGTTTCAGGCAAGTCGCAGCCCTGCTCCCGCCCTACCATGCTCTCCACTTTCAACGCCACGCCACGTGGCACAACTGGAGAGAACATCATGAGCAAAGTCTGGTTCATCACGGGCGCCGGCCGCGGCATCGGCGCCGACATCGCCCGCGCGGCGCTCGCCGCCGGCGACAAGGTGGTTGCAACGGGCCGCAACCTGGCGCAATTGCGGGATGCGTTCGGCACGGCCGACCAGGAACGCGTCGCGCTGGTCCAGCTCGACGTCGCCAGCGAAGCGCAGGCGGCGCCGGCGATTGCCGCCGCGGTCGAACGCTTCGGCCGCATCGACGTGCTGGTCAATAACGCGGCCTACGGCCTGCTGGGGCGCCTGGAAGAGGTCACGCCGGCCGACATCGAACAGCAATTCGCGGTGAACGTGTACGGCGTCATGCACATGCTGCGCGCGGCGCTGCCGGTGCTGCGGCGCCAGCGTGCCGGGCACATCATCAACATCGGTTCGATCGCCGGCGTCACCGGTTTCAACGGTTCGTCCGTCTATTGCGCCACCAAGTTTGCACTGGAGGGCTTGTCGGCCTCGCTCGCGCTCGAGATCGAGCCCTTCGGGATCAAGCTCACGACCGTCGAGCCGGGCTTCTTCCGTACCGGATTCCTCGACCCGAGCTCGGTACGCTACGGCGCGAACGTCATCGAGGACTACGCCGCCCACGGCAGCATCGCGCAAACCTATGGCGCCTACAAGGGCAGGCAGCTGGGCGACCCCGTGAAGCTGGCAGCCGCCGTACGCACGCTGGCCGACATGGCTGCGCCGCCGCGCCGCTTCCTGGCCGGCAGCGATGCCGTCGCGATGGCCGAAGCGGAGCTCGAAGCGCGCCGCAACAACATGGCGGCCATGCGGGCACTGTCGCTGTCGACCGACCACGCCGACTGAAGGCTGGTGTATCCTGCGCCGACCATGACCGCAACCACGCCCTCCTCCGCCCCGGGACTGGCGCGCCTGGCCGCCCTGCTCGCCGCCAACGCGCCCTGCGATGGTTCGTTCGCCACCTGCATCCCGGGACTGCATGCGGTGCGCGCCTCCACCCCGAGCGAGGAGCTGGTGCACGGCCTGCACCGGCCGGCGCTGTGCATCGTGGCGCAAGGCGCCAAGACCGTGATGCTGGGCGACGAGGCCTACGACTACGACCCGTCGCGCATGCTGGTCTTCTCGCTCGACCTGCCGATCGCGGCCATGATCCGGCAGGCCAGCGTGGCCGCGCCCTACCTGTCGTTCCGGCTCGATTTTGACCAGGAGCGGCTGGCGGAACTGGTGCTGAAGGCCTGGCCCGACGGCGCGCCGCCGCTGCGCCAGGAGCGTGCGGTGTACGTGGCCCAGGCGAGCGAGGCGATCGTCGACGCCGCCGCGCGCCTGCTGGCGCTGGCCGCGCAGCCGGAAGACGCCGCCCTGCTGGCGCCGCTGGTACACGACGAAATCGTGCTGCGCCTGCTGCGCGGCCCGTTCGGCGCACGCCTGGCCCAGCTGGGGCGGATCGAATCGACCCGGGTCGGCAAGGTGGTGGCCTGGATCCGCGCCCATTACGACCAGCCGATGCGCATCGGCGAGATGGCCGACCTGGCGCACATGAGCCCATCCGCGCTGCACGGGCACTTCAAGTCGCTCACGTCGATGAGCCCGCTGCAGTTCCAGAAAACCCTGCGCCTGCAGGAAGCCCGCAGGTTGATGTTGTCCACCGGCATGGATGCGGGCCTGGCCTGCCAGCGCGTCGGCTACGTCAGCGCCTCGCAGTTCAGCCGCGAATACGCGCGCCACTTCGGCAGCGCGCCGACGCGCGACATGTCGCGCCTGCGCGAGGCCGGATTGACGGGCGCCGTTTTGTTCTAAGTACTCGACCAGCAATAAATGTGAATTTTGGCGAACAGAACCGGATGCGGTGCAAGGCGGCGAGTGTGCCGCAGTGCGAGCACTGCAAACACGAGCCAACGCAGCAACGCGCCGGTTATGGCAGCCAAAAACACATTTATTTTTGGGTGAGTACTTAGCATTAGCGCTATCCACCTCGCATCGACGCAAGCGGGAAAAATGAAAATGGCTGTCGCAGTTAGAAAAGATGCATCAGGACGTCCTTCCTATAATGCCTTGACCCCGGAATGCCCCCGCTGCCTTCCGCCGACAAGAACCCGAAAGAGACCAGGACCGATCCATGAAGCCATCCGATTCGCCTCGCAAGACCGCCTTCCACTGGGATGATCCGCTGCTGCTGAACAGCCAGCTCACCGACGAAGAGCGCATGGTGCGCGATGCCGCCGCCGCCTACTGCCAGGACAAGCTGCAGCCGCGCATCCTCGAGGCCTTCCGCCACGAGACCATGGACACCTCGATCTTCCGCGAGATGGGCGAACTGGGCCTGCTGGGCCCGACCATTCCCGAACAGTACGGCGGCCCGGGCCTGAACTACGTCGCCTACGGCCTGATCGCGCGCGAAGTCGAGCGCGTCGACTCCGGCTACCGCTCGATGATGAGCGTGCAGTCCTCTCTCGTGATGGTCCCGATCTATGAGTTCGGCAACGAGGCGACGAAACAGAAATACCTGCCGAAGCTGGCCACCGGCGAATGGATCGGCTGCTTCGGCCTAACCGAACCGAACCACGGCTCGGACCCGGGCTCGATGGTGACCCGCGCCCGTAAAGTGGACGGCGGTTACGCGCTCACCGGCTCGAAGATGTGGATCACGAATTCCCCGGTCGCCGACGTGTTCGTCGTCTGGGCCAAGGACGACGAAGGCGCGATCCGCGGCTTCGTGCTGGAAAAAGGCTGGGAAGGCTTGTCGGCCCCGGCGATCCACGGCAAGTTCGGCCTGCGCGCCTCGGTGACGGGCGAGATCGTGATGGACAACGTGTTCTGCCCGGAAGAAAACGCCTTCCCGGACGTGCGCGGCCTGAAGGGCCCGTTCACCTGCCTGAACTCGGCGCGCTACGGCATCGCCTGGGGCGCGCTGGGCGCAGCCGAAGCCTGCTGGCATACCGCACGCCAGTACACGATGGACCGCAACCAGTTCGGCAAACCCCTGGCCGCGAACCAGCTGGTGCAGAAGAAGCTGGCCGACATGCAGACCGAGATCACGCTCGGCCTGCAGGGCTGCCTGCGCCTGGGCCGCATGAAGGACGAAGGCACGGCGGCGGTCGAGATCACCTCGATCATGAAGCGCAATTCCTGCGGCAAGTCGCTCGACATCGCCCGCACCGCGCGCGACATGCTGGGCGGTAACGGCATTTCCGACGAATTCGGCATCATCCGCCACATGGTCAACCTCGAGGTGGTCAATACCTACGAAGGCACGCACGACATCCACGCCCTGATCCTGGGGCGTGCGCAGACCGGTATCGCCGCGTTCTGACAACGCCAGTGCATTTGCAAGGCGGGCCCGACACGCGTCGGCGCCCGCTTTTTTATGCCGCCTGCATGGTCGCGAAACGTGTTTATCCGGCAACATTAAAAATTATTCGTCAATACGCTACCGAATCCGCATAGATTTCGCGTTACCATGTGTTTAATCAATTAATTCTTCGATAGTGTTCCACCAACCTCAATCGCGCGGAACATGTACTCCACTGACACGTCGGCGTCGACCAATTCCCGGGCCCAGGGGTCATCGGCTCTGTCGCTTGATCTGTTGCTCAGTAACCTGCCCGGTGCGGTCTACCGCTGCCTGAACGATCCCGAGTGGACCATGGAGTTCATCAGCGCCGGCGTCGAGAAGCTGACCGGCTACCCGGCCGCGGCCTTCATCGGCGCGCATGCGCTCTCGTTTGCCGGCCTGATCCACCCCGAGGACCGTCCCAAGGTGGCCGACGACACCAACGCCGCGATCCGCGATCGCCGCTCCTACCAGCTGAGCTACCGCATCACCAATGCCGCCGGCCAGTTGCGCTGGGCCTGGGAGCAAGGGGCGGCCGTCTACGACGAGCGCGGGGTCGTGGTGGCGCTCGAAGGTTTTATCGCCGACATCACCGTGCTGCGCCGCGCCGACATGCTGGCCCTGGAACAGGCTTCGCTGCTGGACAAGGCGCACGACGCCATCTTCGTGATGGACATGAGCACCCGCATCACCTATTGGAACAAGGGCGCCGAACGCCTGTACGGCTGGACCGCCGAGGACGCGCGCGGCCAGCACATGCCCGACCTGCTGTGCGACGACCACGGCGCCCACAGCGAAGCCTGGCGCCAGGCGGTCGAGGAAGGCGAATGGTCGGGCGAGCTGTCCCAGCACCGGCGCGACGGCAGCCCGATGCAGGCCGACACGCGCTGGACCGTGGTGCGCGCCGACCCCGCCGCCGGCGTGCCGCAGAAGATCCTGGTCATCAGCACCGACATCAGCGAACGCAAGAGCAACGAGGCGCGCATCCACCGGCTGGCCTATTTCGACGCCCTGACCGAGCTGCCCAACCGCGCCAGCCTGCTCGACCACCTGCGCCGCGCCCTGGTCGGCAGCGCGCGCTCGCGCAAGTTCGGCGCGCTGATGTTCTGCGACCTCGACAACTTCAAGACCCTGAACGACACCCACGGCCACGCCGCCGGCGACATGCTGCTGCAGGCGGTGGCGCGCCGGCTCGAGCACAGCGTGCGCGAAGCCGACATGGTGGCGCGCCTGGGCGGCGACGAATTCGTGATCCTGGTGCCGCCCGAGGAGGACACGCCGGAAGCGGCGGCGCACCAGGCCGAAACGGTGGCGGCGAAGATCGTCGCGGCGATGGCCACGCCCTTCCAGCTGGCCGACTTCATGTACACGGTCTCGACCAGCGTGGGCGTGACCATGATCAGCGGCATGACCGACACGGTGGAATCGGCGCTGAAGCAGGCCGACACCGCGATGTACCAGGCCAAGGCGGCCGGGCGCAACACCTTCCGCTTCTTCGATCCGGACATGCAGGCCGCCTGGAGCGCGCGCTCGGAACTCGAGAGCGGCCTGCGGCGCGCCCTGCGCAACCACGAGTTCATGCTCTACTACCAGCCCCAGCTCGACGGCAACAGCCGCGTGATCGGCGCCGAGGCCCTGCTGCGCTGGCGCCTGCCCAACGGCGAGTTGCTCTATCCGACCGAGTTCATCAAGGCAGCCGAGGAAACCAGCCTGATCGTCGACATCGGCCGCTGGGTGCTGGCCACCGCCTGCGCCGAGCTGGCCGGCTGGCAGCGCAACCCGGCCACGAAGCACCTGTCGCTGTCGGTCAACGTCAGCGCGCGCCAGTTCGTCGAGCCCGACTTCGTCGCGATGACCCAGGAAATCCTGGCCGCCACCGGCGTCGATCCGCACGGCCTGAAATTCGAGCTGACCGAAACCCTGGTCGTCACGGATTTCACGCACACGGTGCAGACCATGGAAACCCTGCGCCGGCTCGGCATCACCTTCTCGCTGGACGACTTCGGCACCGGCTACTCGTCGCTGGCCTACCTGCGCAAGCTGCCGCTGGACCAGCTGAAGATCGATTACTCCTTCATGCGCGACGTCCTCACCGACCGCAACGACGCCTCCATCGTGCGCTCGATCATCGCCCTCGGCGGCAGCCTCGGCCTGCAGGTGATCGCCGAAGGCGTCGAGACCCCGGGCCAGCACGCCTTCCTGTCCGAAGCCGGCTGTCACGTCTTCCAGGGCTACCTCTACGAACGCGCCCTCAGCGGCGAACGCTTCACGCGCTACGTGGCCGGCGTGCATTGAGGGCGTTACGCGGCCTCAACCTTAGGGTGGGCACGCCGTGCCCACGCATTGCGGACGCATCCTTGCACCATTAACGGCGAGGTGTTGCCCGCAGACGCCGCATGGACCACGCTTCATACTGGCTTTGCCGTTCATTGCGCACGTTGCGAGCGATACATCGCTGCCGCGGTCCACGGACACGTGCGTAACGCGTGGCACACAGTGCCCACCCTACGAAAGCATCGCGGCGAAGCCACATGCATCCGATAACGCACGGACGAAAAAAAACCGGCAGGGTTCGCACCCTGCCGGTTGTTCGCGGCAAACGCCGCGTCGTGCTTAGAACTTGTAGCCGACGGCCAGGATGACCGACACCGGATCCAGTTTCATGTCCTGGGTCTGGCCGGTCGAGAAGTTCGCCACCGTGCGCAGGCGGGTCTTGTTGACGGTCATGTCGACGAACCAGCGCTCGTTGAGGTTCGTCACCAGGCCGACCTGGGCGGTGTAGGTGAACTTGTTGTCGATGCTCAGGGTCGTTGCCGGGCCGCCCGGGTTGGTCAGCGCGGTCAGCTTGCCCGAACCGCGTTCCTTCATGAAGTAGGCGTAGGTCGCGCCGATGCCGACGTAGGGACGGAAGGTCGCGCTCGGATCGAAGAAACGGTATTGCAGCAGGGCGATCGCCGGCAATGCCTCGACGGTCGCCAGTTCGCCCGTGCCCTGGATCGAGCCGGCGCCCTTGATCTTGTGCTTGTACGGGGTGCCCAGCGCCACTTCGGCCGAGATGTTGTTGGTCAGGCCGTAAGCGAAGATCAGCACCGGCTGGATGTCGCGGTCGACCGACGCCTTGGTGAACGGCAGGGCCGGACCGCTCAGGTCGCCACTTTCGACTTTCGGGGTCAGCTGGTTGAAGCCGAACTTCGCGGTCAACTGGCCGGCGGACTGGGCCGACGCGCCCGTTGCGCATGCCAGCGCGGCGGCAGCGACGGTCATTTTCACGACGCTATTGAAACGTACTTTCATTATTTCTCCTGATTCTTATAAGAGCCGCAGGGCCCGCCTGGCGACAGGCGGGCACGCAGGTTTCTCGTCTTTATTTTTTTATTACAGCCAGCCCTTGACGGCCATGTCCTTCAGGACATAACGAGCCACCAGCCAGTACTCGTACGGGGTCGGGTGGATCGTGTCGGCGTACATGTAGCGGGCGGTGTCGCCCGGAACCAGGGTACGGGTGGTGCACAGCAGCGAGGTGTCCTTGACCAGCGGGTTCTTCAGGTCGCAGGCCGGGGTGGTGACGTTGGTCAGGCCGTAGATCTCGGTGGTGCGCGGATTCGTCATCTGGTCCTTGCTGATGCTGTACAGGTCGACGTACAGGATGCGCGCATCGTTGCCCAGGCCGGCCTTCAGCTGGGCGTTGAAGGCGTTGACCATGGTGTCGATCAGCGGCTGCAGGGCCGGCTGCGCGCGGCCAGACGGGGTGTTGGCCACGTCCGGCAGGTTGTTCACGATGACGTACTTGGCGCCCTTGCCGACGATGTCCTTCATGACGATGCCGGCCTTTTCGGCGCCGGCCTTGGCCAGTTCCGCAACCAGGGTCTGGGCATTGGCGGCGGCGTAGTCGGCCGCTGCCTTGGCGCCCGCTGCCTGTGCATCGGCGCCGGCCTTGGTCGCGGCGGCGACGGCGGCGGTCTGGGTGGCGCCCTGCGAGATGGCGGCCATCACGGCGGCGTTGGTGACCGCGGTCTGGCCACCGGCGGCGTTGTTCTGGACCGCGGCGGTGATGATCGGCGCGGCGGTTGCCGGGTTCGGCGTGGTCGCGGCCAGGCCGCTGATCAGCAGGCTCGGGAACGCGCGCTGGCCGGCGGCGGTGCCGGCGGCGCTGACCGCGCCAAGCTGCATCAGGACGTCGTTGCCGCCGGCCATGATGGTGACCAGCTCGGTGCCGCTGAACTTGCCGCCGACCTTGGCCAGGTGGTTCTGGACCTGGGCGACGACCGGCAGGGTCATTTCGCCGATGTCGGCCTTGACGGCCTTGTTGCCCGGACCGATAGGATTGGTCACGCGGGCGCCGCCCTGGGCGTAGTTGAAGCAGTTGACGTTGTTGGTGATGGGGACGTTGAAGCCCTCGGCAGTGCCTTCCAGGCCGGTCTGTGCGGCGCACGGGGCCGGCAGGCGCAGCTCGGCAGCCAGCACTTCGGTCCAGTTCAGGCCGGTCAGGGCCGGATCCTTCGAGGTTTCCGAACCGTTGATGGTGAACTTGCCGCCGCCGGCAGCCTTGACCGCGCCGACGTTGTAGGTACCGACGTCCGACAGGCTGTCGCCGAACGTGACTTGCTGGCTGAAGGTAATCGGATGCGATTGGTCGCCACCGCTGCTACCGGTGCCGCCGCAAGCGGCGAGCGCAGCCGCGGTCAGCAGCGCAAGCGCGAAATTCTTTTGACGCATTGTGTCTCCTAAGGGGAAAGGATGTTTTTTCTGTTGAAACGAACGCCCGTGCTATTCGTGTCGTAACTAATATGCCAGTCTTCTCGTCGCTTGTATATATACCAATTGTCACGGCGTCGGCCGAAGACAACAGAACGCAACGATAAAGTGCTGGCAACGTTCTTGATTATATCAAGCATTAATGGTTGTTATATGTCAAAAGGCAATGCGCGCGCCTCGAGGAGCGGCCAGGACGGTCGAGTGTGGAGGGAATGCGACGCGGGAGCGGGAAATACGTCAGGTTCGCCACGATCGGCGTTGGCCGTGTAGTTCGTAGGGTGGTCACCCGTGTCCACGCGGTTCGACCGCTTGAACACCGCACGACCGTGCGATGCCGCGGGTTTGCCGACCGTGAGACCGCGTGGGCACAGGTGCCCACCCTACGAACTGCAGCGTTGGGGATTTTGTAGGGTGGGCTCTTGAGCCCACGCGGTTCGACTGCTTGAAGAGCGCACGATGAACCGCCCCGGGTTTTGTGGAGGCTCCATTCTTTGAGAAAATGGAGCTATGAA
>NZ_DAMCPG010000023.1:0-75353 GCF_032106685.1 Massilia sp. | reverse complement strand
CGCCACGACCGGCGCCGGCGGCGCGGCCGCCGCCGCGCCCTCGCCGACGCCGCCCTCGCCCGGCGCGACCGGCGGACCGACCGCATCCTCGGCCAGCACCGGCGCCGCCTCCAACGGCAATTCCGGCAGCACGGGAAGCGGCGGCGGCGGCAACGGCCGCAAGGGCGGCGCCGGCGGCGGCTCGGGCGCCACCGCCTTTGGCTCGGGCAACATGCGCGCCTGCACCACGTCCACGGCGGGCGTGGGCAGGGCGATGCGCGGCATGCCGGCATAGCCTCCCATCCAGGCGAACAGCAGGGCATGCATCGCCACTACGAGCGTGCCCAGCAGTAGCGCGCGGCGCCGTCCGGAAATGAAGGAAACGATCATGTTCCTAGTGTACCCGTCCCCACTGCCGCTCGCTGTCCAGCAGCTTGCGGCCAGTCTTTGAACAGCTGTTAGTTATCTGCTACGCTACAGAGCCAACCAATGGAGACCACCATGCTCAAACCTCCCTCGCAGAATGTGCCCGGCATGACCGATACGCTCGAGTTCGTGAAGAACCTGTGGGGCGGCATGCAGGTGCCCGGCGTCGGCATGCCCGGCATGCCCGGCATGGGTGCGGCCGGAATGGGCGGCCTGTCCACGGACGAGCTCGACAAACGGATCGCCGACCTGAAGGCGGTCGAGAACTGGCTCAACCTGAACCTCTCGATGCTGCGCACCTCGATCCAGGCCATGGAAGTACAGCGCGGCACGATCGCGGCGCTCAAGTCGATGAGCGACAGCATGGTCCAGGCTATGAACAAGCAGGGCGACCAGACGGCCGCGGTGCCGCCCTTCTCCGCCTTCTTCGCGCCCGGCGGCACGCAGGAAGCGGGCGTTAACGTGCCCGGCGCCGATCCGGCGGCGGCGCCGGCGCCGGAAGCGACCATGCCGGCCGCCGTTGCATGGTGGAACCTGCTGCAGGAGCAGTTCCGTCAGGCCGTGGCCAGCGCCATGCCGGCCGAGGGCGCGCCCGCCCCCGAAGCCAAACCGGCCAAGGAACAGCCGCCCAAGGAGCCGACCGACATGGGCGGGCCGCGCCAGACGCGCCCGAAAGCCGACAAAGCTTGATGCTCCCGGCATGCATCTCCCCATTGCCAGCCCTTCATTTGATTTGACGGGCATCACAAGCGTCCCAGCCGTGCTGAACTGGAGGCAGGGCCGGGCCGCTTGACATTCGACACTTTCCGGTCCGCATGTTTTGTGGGAGACCGCAGGTGTCCACTGTCGACTTTTCCAGTCTCACCCCCGCGCAGGTGGCCGACCTGCGGCGCAAGCTCGAGAGCGCCGGCTGCGCCGTGCCGGCGCGCGCCGCCACGCTCGACCAGTTGGCCGGCGCGATCGCCGCCTTCCGCAAGCAGCAGGGCCTGACGATCACCGGGCCGCTGGACGAGGCGACCTGGCGCCGCCTCGATACCCAGAGCGGCAGCGTGTTCAGCGAAGTGCTGCAAAACGAGCTCGACCTGCTGCGCCCGCGCCCGGACGGCAGCCAGGACCAGGTGATGCCGGCCTGCGCCGCCGAGCTGCTGCGGCGTTCGCACGGCGCGGCCCTGGCCGGGCTGGCGCTGTCCGGCGGCGGCGTGCGCAGCGCCACCTTCAACCTGGGCGCCCTGCAGGCGCTGGCCGAGCTGCGCCTGCTGCGCGACTTCGACTACCTGTCGACGGTGTCGGGAGGCGGTTTCATCGGCGGCTGGCTGTCGAAGTGCATCCGCGAACGCGGCGGCGACGTGCGTGCGGTGGAGGACCTGCTCACGCCCGGAGCGAGCGGCCAGGCGGTCGCCGCCGAGCCGGTGGAAATCCAGTTCCTGCGCCAGTACAGCAACTACCTGACGCCGAAGGGCGGCACCTTCAGCGCCGACACCTGGACCCTGATCGGCACCTACGTGCGCAATACCTGCCTGAACCTGGCGATGCTGGTGGCCTGGCTGTGCGCCCTGCTGATGCTGCCGCGCTTCGCGGTCTGGGCCGTGCACCGCATCATCGGGCCGGCCGGTCCCTGGGCCGCCTGGTCCGACTTCGCCTGGATGCTCGGCATCGTCCTGTTCCTGGTCGCGGTGTTCTGCATCGCGCTGAGCATTTCCAGCAAGCCGGAAAGCTCGCGCGGCCTGCGCCGCTTCCCGCTCGAGCAAGGGGCGGTGCTGGTCTTCATCAACCTGCCGCTGCTGGCGGCGGGATTCCTGGTCAGCATCGGCCTGTGGCGGCACGGCGGCGTGGTGCCGGCGATCTGGGAAGTCGGCCTGCCGGCGCGCTTCGACGGCTGGGGGCTGGCCTGGCTGCTGGTGCCGGGCCTGGTCTACTTCATCGTCTGGGCCAGCGGCTGGTACCTGGCGCACGACCGCACCAGCCCCTACCGCAACGCCGGCTACGTCGTCTGCGCCGCCGGCGCCGCCGCGGTGCTGTCGATGTCGCTGGGCGCGGCGCTGAGCTTCGCGCCGGAGGCCGTCGCCGAATTGATGCCCCTGAAGTTCGCGCGCCTGCTGGCCTGGCCCCTGATCCCGGCGATGATGGCGGCGCTGCTGGTCGGCGCCGCCGGGCTGGCGCTGGAACGGCGGCTCGGACGCCACCACGCCATCCCCGACGTCTCGCGCGCCGAACTGCTCGAAGGCTTCAGTCACTTCGCCTGCGCGATCGGCGCGCTGGCGGTCGGCACCCTGCTGTTGCTGGCGGGGCTGGCGCTGCTGCCGAATCCCCAGCAGCATCGAATCCTGAACAACGCCATCGCCCTGGGCAGCTTCGGCATGCCGCTGATGACGACGCTGTTCTCGGTGACGATGACGCTGATGATCGGCCTGATCGGCTCCCTCTACAGCGACGCCAGCCGCGAATGGTGGAGCCGCCAGGGCGCCTGGTCTTGGATCTTTTCGCTGGCCTGGGTGGCGATGTTCGGCGTCGCCTTCTTCGGCGCGCCGCTGCTGCACTGGGCCTGGCTGACCTTCGACCCGCTGGCCAACGCCGGCACCGCGGTCGGCTGGCTGGTGATGACCTGGCTCGGCCTGAAGGCCGGCAGCGGCAGCGCCACCGGTTCCCCGGACGGCAACTGCGCCAAGCGCGAACTGGCGGCGCGCCTGGCGCCCTATTTCTTCACAATCGGCGTGTTCGCGCTGCTCTCGGCCCTGGTGCAGGCGAGCGTCGCCCTGCCCGAGGTGCGCTGCCCGCAGCCGATCTCCCTGCCCTGCATCTACGCGGCGCACGCCAACGCCACGCTGGCCACCGACGGCGGCACCCTGCTGGTCGCCTTTTCCCTGTTCCTGGGCGCGGCGCTGCTGCTCGGCTGGCGCGTCGACATCAACAAGTTTTCGCTCTACATGCTGTACCGGAACCGGCTGGTGCGCGCCTACTTCGGCGCCAGCAGCCGCACGCGCAAGCCGCACCCCTTCACCGGTTTCGATCCGGAAGACGACCCGCAACTGGCCGATCTGGCCGGCCAGCGCCCCTACCACATCGTCAACACCGCGCTGAACCTGGTCAGCGGCGAGGAGCTGGCCTGGCAGACGAGAAAAGCCGCCTCGTTCGTGTTCACGCCGCGCTTCTGCGGCTTCGAGATGCCGCTGATGCCGGCCCAGGGACCGAACCAGGGCCTGCGCGACGCCCAGCGCGGGGCCTACCGGCCGACGCGCGAATACGCCTCGAAGGCCGGCGCGAGCGACATCGACGCCACCGTGCGCCTGGGGATGGCGGTGGCGCTGTCGGGCGCGGCGGCCAGCCCCAACATGGGCACCCACTCCTCGCCGCCGCTGAACTTCCTGATGACGATGTTTAACGTGCGCCTGGGCCGCTGGTGCCCGAATCCGCGCAAGGCGGTGTGGACCCATTCCTCGCCCGGCATCGGCCTGTTCAGCCTGATCGCCGAGCTGTTCGGCATGACCAACGCCGACGCCAACTACGTCTACCTGTCCGACGGCGGCCACTTCGAGAACCTCGGCATTTATGAGCTGGTGCGGCGGCGCTGCCGCCTGATCGTCGCAGTGGACGTGGCCAGCGACCGCGAGATGGCCTTCGAGGACCTGGGCAACGCGATCCGCAAGTGCGCCACCGACCTGCACGTCAGCATCGAGCTGGACGTGTCGAAGATGGACCTGGTCGCCGGCAGCGGCCTGTGCGGCGGCAGCTGCGCGGTGGGCGCGGTGCGCTACAGCCACGTCGACCCGGGCGGCGTCGACGGCACCCTCCTGTACATCAAGCCGGCCATCATCGGCTCGGAAAACGCGGACGTGCTCAACTACCGCAAGGCCCATCCCGACTACCCGCACCAGAGCACCGCCGACCAGTGGTTCGACGAAGCCCAGTTCGAGAGCTACCGGGCGCTGGGCTACCACATCGTCAGGGCGGCGCTGGGCGGCGCGGCGGCGGCGTCAAAACGGGCGGATGGCGGGCACGATGTCGCGAAGTTGTGTGCGCATTTGCTGCGCGAGCATGGGCTGGCGCCAATGGTGCCGCCTGTGCCTGCCAGGCCGGCGTGCGGGTGCGGCGGGCAATGCGGCTGCGGCCGCGATGCGTTCAGGTAGGGTGGGCGGCTGCGCCGCCCACGCGGTGATTGGTGGCGGCGAGATCATCGGACCCGGAATCGGCACCGATAACGATCACCGCGTGGGCTCGAGAGCCCACCCTACGCCTTTCGATCAGGCCTCGGTATCGACGGAGGCCGCAGGTGCCGGTTCGGATTCCACTGCTTCCCCCTTCGGCGCCAGCGCCGCCAGCTGCTCCATCAGCTGCGCAAAGCGCTGCTGCCCCGGCTGCAGGCGGTCGACGTGGGCCAGCACCTCGTGCGCCTCGGCGGCGAGCAGTTCGGCGTAGCCCTTCTCGCGCATGTGCGAGATCAGCACCTGGGCCGCGTTGAACAGGATGCGCTGGTTGTTCGGCAGTTTTGCGCGCGCATTGCGCATCCATTTGACGGCCTCGTCCAGCTTGCCGGTCTTCCAGAGCAGCACACCCTGGTTCATCAGGTCCGAGGCCTGCTTCTTCGCCGCGCGGATCAGTTCCTCGCCCTCGTCGGCCATGCGCGCCTTGGCGAAGATCGCCTGGACCTCGTCGAGCAGCATCGCGTTGTCGTGGTTGTTGCGGGTGACGTAGCACAGCAGCTCGACCGGCGCGTCCTTCACGCCGACGGCGAACAGCAGGGTCGCCATCTCCAGGCAGGTCGGCACGTCGGGCCGCTCGGGACGGGCATCCAGCAAGGCCTCGATCTCGTCGCCGGCCTTGCGCGCCAGGCGGTAGTCGCCGCTCTCGTGGTAGACCAGGCCCTCGGTGATCTTGGCGCGCAGGCCGATGTCGGCATGCTCGGCGCCGAACTCGCGCTGCGCGGCGCCCAGGTGCACCAGGGCCTCCTTCGGGTCGTTCTTCAGCCCGCACACGCGCGCCAGCCCCAGGTAGGCGTCGGGCGTCTTGCGCACCGAGTACTCGCCGACCGAGATGCACTTGCGGAAGGCCTTCTCGGCCATGCCCACGTTCCCCAGCTTCAGGCAGATCTTGCCCAGGTTGCGCTGGCGCGGCACCGAATTCGGCGACAGCTTCGCCGCGCGCTCCAGGATCGAGCAGGCCTCCTCCAGCTTGCCCATCTGCTGGTAGACCTGGGCCAGCTGGTCGTAGGCGTCGATGTAGTAGCGGTTCTCGGCGATTACGCCGAGGAACATCTGGCGCGCCTGTTCCAGTTCGCCGTTGGCCATCCGGATCTTCGCCAGGCCGGCGCGCGCCCACTGGTATTCGCGCTGCGCCAGCACGCGCTCGTAGGCCTCGCGCGCCCGCTCCGGCTCGCCGCTTTTCTCCATCAGGCGCGCCTTCATGCGCAGCAGCTCGATCTCGTGCACGCGGCTGGCGGCGATCTGCTCGTCGCACAGGCGCGCCGCGCGCAGGTAGTCCTTCTCGGCATAGGCCTGGTCGATCGGGCGGAACACCTGCTTGCGGTGCCAGGCGCGGTTCAGGCGCGTGAGCAGCACGCCTTCGGTGATCGGTTTCACCAGGTAGGCGTCCGGCTGGTGCTCGGCCGCGCCCATCACCGACTCGACGCTTTTTTCGGCCGACACCATCATCCACACGCTCGACGGCAGCAGCAGGTTGCGCACCCGCGCCTCTTCCAGCACCTGCTGGCCGTTCTTGCCGTCGCCGAGGTTGAAGTCGCACAGCACGACGTCGTAGCGCAGTTTCGCCAGCAGGCCGATGGCCTCGCCGCCGCTGGACGCCTGGTCGATGTTGCGCGCGCCCAGGCTGCGCAGGCTCTCGCGCAGCAGCTGGCGCACGCCGATGAAATCGTCGACGACGAGATAGTTCTTGCCGGCCCAGTCGATCTGCTCGGCCTTGCGCTCGGCCGGCTGCTCATTGGGCCGCTCACTGAGTTGATTCACGGGCGGATTGCGCGGCGCGTTCATGGCAGGGTCAGCACGAAGCAGCCGCCACCGAGCCGCCCGCCGTTCTCGAGATGCACGCTGCCGGTGCGGCCGCGATGGCGGTGCATGCGCGCGACCTCGCGCGCGAAGTACAGGCCAAGGCCGGCGCTGTTGGTCTGGAAGTTGACGCCGCTGGCGACGCCGCTCAAGGCCGCGGCGCCGGCTTCCAGCAGGGCCCGCGGGTAGCCGTCGCCGTTGTCCTCGACGCGGATCTCGAGCAGTTCGCCGTCCTGGCGCAGCGCCAGGCGCACGCGGTCGCGCGTATAGTTCACCGCGTTGTTGACGGCATGCGATACCACGCCGACGATCAGGTCCTCGTCCAGGTGCCAGATCAGCCCGGGGTCGACCTCGACCTCGAACCCGATGCCGCGCGCCTGCAGCAGCACCCGGCCCAGGGCCGCCACCTGCTCGGCCAGTTCGCTTGCCGCGATCGGCTGCACGTCGAACGGGTATTCCGGCTGGCCGACCCGTTTATACAGGGCCAGCAGCTGCATCAGGTTGTCGTTCAGGCGGCGCGTCTGGTACAGCATCTGCGCCATCTGCGGATACGCCTGCTCGGTCTCGGGCGAGGCGCCGTCGAGCAGGCGCTCGAGCGTGCCCGAGAGCACGCTGATCGAGTTCTTCATGTCGTGCGCCGTCGAGGCAAGAAACAGCGCGAGCTGCTGGGAATGCGGGGTGTCGTCCATGCGCCGGCGCCCTCCTTCCGGCGCAAAAATTGCCACACGCCAATTATACGCACGGACAGCACCATCGCCGCCTTGCGCGCACGCAGACAGCGCTTATTCCAGCTGCGAACCCTGCGGAACGCGGCTGCTGCGGCGTGCACGCAACACAAAACGCGCCGGATCGAGGGCATCGACCAGCGCCGCCTCCAGCGGCAGCGGCTCGTTTTCCAGCTTCGCTGCGAGCAGTTCGGCGCACAGCGGCGCCCAGATCAGGCCGCGCGATGCATACCCGAGCAGGCCGTGCAGGCCGGGGTGGCGCGGCACGTCGCGCAGGCGCTCGGTGCTGCCGGCGGCATCGAAATCGGGCAGCGCGCCCACCAGCGGCAGGCGGTCCGGCGCCACGCTGCGAAAACCCACCCGGCCCGCCAGGGGCGCGCCGGCGCCCGCTTCCGGATCGGACACCAGCGCCTGCAGGCGCGCGATGTTTTCCTGCTGGCTGGCCGCGCGCAAACCTGGGTCCGCGTCGAGGTCGTAGGTGGCGCCGGCGCAGGCCAGGCCGTTCGCGGCCGGGGTCAAATACGCTTCGCGGCACAGCACGAAGGGCAGCGCCGGCAGCGTGGCGGCGTCGAGGTGGGTCACCTGGCCGCGCAGCGCCGCCAGCGGCAGCCGCGCCGCCTGTTCGAAACGGATCGAGGCCGCGCCGCCGGCCAGCACCACGGTCGGGGCCTGGGCGACCACCGCGCCGTCTTCGCCGCGCACCAGCCATGCGTCATCGCTTCGTTCGAGGCGCACGCTGCCGACACCGAAGCGCTGCACCAGGCGCGCGCCGCAGGCGTCCAGCATGGCCGCGCAGACGCTGCCCGGACGCGCCCAGCCGCCCTGGCGGAACAGCCAGGCGCCGTCAAGCGCCGGCAGGCCGAGCAGCGCCTGCGCCTCGGGCGCTTCCAGCCACGCGGCGAACTCGGACGGATAGGCGCCGGCGGCGGCGATGGTGCGCGACACCCGCGCATGATCCGCGTCGCGCGCCAGCTGCATCACGCCGCAGGCCGCGCCCTCGATCGCGCGCCCGATGCCGCCGATGCTGTCCCAGTAGCGCAGCGCGTACAGGTAGGCTGCGCGCGTCAGGCGCGTCGGGATGTTGTCGTCCTTCGACAGCAGCGGCATGAAGATGCCGGCCAGGTTGCCCGAGGCTTCCATCGCGACGCGCGGATGGCGCTCGACCAGGGTCACCTGCCAGCCGCGCGCGCACAGCTTGTGCGCGGCCGCGCAGCCGGCCAGGCCGGCGCCGATCACGACCGCATGCCGCGGCGGCACCGGCGTCAAGGGCGGGCGCGGCTTTCGGCTGGCGAAGCGCGCGCTGCGCCGCGCTTGATCGAACACGAAACCCTGGGCCGACAGCGCGGCGACCTGCTCGTCGGCGAGCGCGTCGGCGCGCAGGACCGCATCGGCGGCGGCCAGGCGCGCCAGCGCACGGGCGAAGCCGTTGCCCTGCACCCCATGCAGGTAGGCACAATCGATGCGCGCCGCCAGCTGGGCCAGGGCCGTCTCCAGCGGCGCGGCCAGGAGGTCGAGCGTGACGGCGTCGTCATCCTGCGGGACGCGGTGGAAACCCGGCAGCAGCCCTGCGATGAGCGCGACGATGTGCAGGCGCGCGGGCCGCGCCGGATCGGCGCGCCAGGCATCGATCAGCGCGGCGGCCGCAGCGCCGTCGCCGTAATCCGTGTACAGCACGGTATAGCGTGCGCGACCCTGCCACAACGCCGCCGGCGAGAATGGGTCGAATGCGGATGTCACGCCGCTCCCGCGTATCGGAAGCAGTGCGGAGCGTGGTCGTCGACCATGCCGATGCCCTGCATGTAGGCGTAGACGATGGTCGAGCCGACGAACTTGAAGCCGCGCTTCGACAGGTCTTTCGAGATGCGGTCGGACAGCGGCGTCTTGCTGGGACGCGTGCCCTCGCTCCAGTCGCCGACGATCGGTGTGCCGTCGACCCAGGCCCACAGGTAGCTGTCCAGGGTCTGCCCTTCGGCGCGCAGCGCCAGGTAGGCTTTGGCGTTGCCGATTGCCGCCGCCACCTTCAGGCGGTTGCGCACGATGCCGGGATTAGCCAGCAGCTCGGCGACCTTGGCCTCGTCGTAGCGCGCGATCTTTTCCGGGTCCCAGCCGTCGAAGGCGGCGCGGTAGCTCTCGCGCTTGTTGAGGATGGTTTCCCAGGACAGGCCGGCCTGCGCGCCCTCGAGATTGAGCATCTCGAACAGGCGGCGCTCGTCATGGCAGGGCGTGCCCCACTCATGATCGTGGTAGTCGAGGTAACGGGGATTGGCCGGGTTGGCCCAGTTGCAGCGCTTGGTCGTCATGCGCGGAAGTATACGCCAGGCGCAGAGCGAGGAGAACGCCGGCCGCGCGGCCGCGGAAGAACGGGCAGGCAGGCCGTCTTGCGACAGCCCGCCTCCCGATGCGGGCGGTGTATCTACCCGCTTATTTGCCCGAAGTGGTGCCCGACTTGGCGGACGACATCTGCTGGGCGGCCTTCAGGTGCTGCTCGACGGTCGGCAGCATCTTGGTCGCCAGCGCCTTCACGTCGGCATCCTTGGCGTTCTTCTGGTGCTTCTGCAGCATCGCCACGGTGTCCTTGTGCGCCTTCAGGCCGCCGGTCTTCATGTACTCGCGGTCGAAGGCATCGCCGCTCAGCTTGTCCAGCTTAGTAGCCATGGCCTTGTGCTTGGCGTCGAGCTCGGTCGGCAGGGTCACGCCTTTCGACTGCGCCAGCGTCTGCACTTCCTGCAGGGCCTTGCCGTGGTCGTCGATCATCTGCTGGGCGAAGGTTTTCACTTCCTGGCTCTGGCCCTTGGTTTGCGCCATCTTGCCGGCCTCGACTTCGGCCATGTTCGCCATCGCCATGTCGACGACCGCCTTGCTGTCGGCCTTGCTCAGGCTCGCGCTGGCGGTGGCGCCGGCCGCGCCCGAGGCGCCGGACTGGGTCGACGACTGGCTCGACATGCCGGCCGCGCCGGTGCCGGTGCTGCCGCTCATGCCGGCGCTGCCGCTGCTGCTGCCGCTCTGGTGGGCCGCGCCATGCGAGGAAGTGGTCGACGAGGAGCTGCCGGTCTGGCCGGCGGTGCTGGAGCCGACCTGGCCGCTGCGGTCTTCCATGCCCTGGCTGTTGGTGTTGTCGACCGCGCCGTCACGGGCCGACTTGCCCGCCAGGTTCTGGCCGCCCTGGCCCTGCTGGCTTTGCATCTCGGTGGCGCTCGGGGTGGTGGAGGTGGTCTGTGCCTGGACGCCGTGGGCGCCGAGCATGGCCGCTACTGCCGACACGGCGAGCAGTCCTTTCAATACCTTGTTTTTTTGCATGATGCTCTCCTTGGTTGGGGATGGAGCCGGCATCGCGTCTCCTGTGCCGGTGCTCCTGTTCAAATGACATTGCATGCCTGTCCGCCGTCCACACCGCGCAGGCGGTAATGGAACGACAACCGAGCCGAAAAGGAGTGTATCGCCGCGTTTTCGAAGCCAGCGCGCGTTAGCCGCTCGGCAATTTTTTGACGTCGCGCGCAAAAAAACGGCCGGCGCGGGAAGCCCGGCCGGCCATGGGGATCAAGCTGTTGCGAGGATCAGCGGAAGCTCAGGGCCGCCGTCAGGTCGCCCGGGCCGCGTGCGCCGCGCGCCTTGAAGGCGGCGTCGCGCGCAGCCAGGCCTTCCAGTTGCGGCAGGCCGTGCAGGCGCGTGATGAAACGCAGGATCGAGGTGGTGTCGTAGAAGTTGTGATCGACCGCGCCCTTCTTCGCGTGCGGCGAGACGACGATCGCCGGAATGCGCGAACCCGGGCCCCAGCGGTCGCCTTGCGGCGGCGCCACGTGGTCCCACCAGCCGCCGTTCTCGTCGAACGTGATGACCACCACCATGTCCTTCCACTGCGGCGACTTCCTGAGGTGCTCGATCACGTTGGCGACGTGGGCGTCGCCCGACTCGATGTCCGAGTAGCCGGCGTGCAGGTTCAGGTTGCCTTGCGGCTTGTAGAAGCTGACCGCCGGCAGCTTGCCGGCCACCGCGTCGGCGATGAAGCGGTTCGAGATCGGGCTGTCGCCCAGGCCGCCGTCGCGCAGGTGTTCGGCGCGCGCCTTGGTGCCCGGCGCGAACTGCTTGAAATAGTTGAAGGGCTGGTGATGGTGCTGGAAGTTCGGGCGCTGGCCGGCGCCGCGGCCGTCGATCGCCGCCTGCCAGGCGCCGCCGTACCAGGCCCAGCTGACGTTCGCGCGCGACAGCAGGTCGCCGATGGTGTCGTAGCTTTGCGGCGGCAGTACCGACGGGTCGTTCGGGTCGGCGATGTTGGCGTCGCCGCCCGGCGCCGGGCGCACCCAGCTCGGCTGGTAGGGCGGCGCCATGGTATTCACGGCATACCCGTCCGGCGTGATCGCGCCGGAATGCACGAACTTCGGCTTGCCGTCCAGCGCGCTCTTCGGCGAATCCGGCGCCACCGCCAGGCGGTTGCCCTGCGGGCCGTCTTCCAGCACCGCGATCTTCTTCTTCGCCGGGGTCTCGGCGGCGTTGAAGAATTCCGGCGTGCGGCCGCTGATCAGGAACTGGTGGTTCAGGTAGGAGCCGCCGAAGGCGCCCATGAAGAAGTTGTCGCACAGCGTGTACTCGCGCGCGATCTGCCACAGGCCCAGGTGCTGCTCGGTCTCGCCGTAATAGCCCATCACCAGCGCGCCGGAATCGCCCCAGGCGACGAAACCGTCGTTCTTGCCGCCGTTGATCTGCATCTGGTTGTGATAAAAATTGTGCACCAGGTCGCGCGTGACCAGGCCTTCCGGCAGCGGCTGGCCTTCGCCGTCGACCAGTTTCCACGGCGCGTTCGGCAGGTTGGCGATCTTGTCCTCGCCGATCTGGTATTCCTTGCCGCCGATGTCCTGGCGCCCCGGCACCATGCCGCCCCAGATCTTCGGCAAGGCCGGCAGGACCGAGCCGTCGCGGTCCTTCTGCGGCGCCGCGCTGGCCGGCAGCGGCGCGGCCAGGCCCGGGAAGTTGGCGAACAGGTTGTTGAAGCTGCGGTTTTCGAGGTAGATCACGACCACGTTCTTGACGTTCGCCTTGAGCTTGGCGTCGAGCGAGGCGGCAGGTTTGGCGGCGCGCTTCGACGCTGCCGCGGCCTCGGCGGCAGCCGGCAGCGTGCCGCCGAGACCGACCGCGGCGGCGGCCTGGAAGATGCGGCGGCGGCCCGGGCTCGCGGGTTGGTTGTCCTTGGTGTCGTGATCGTGGTCTTGCACTTGCTTCTCCTGTGGTTCAGCGCGGGAAGCAGGGATTATCGTTTCTTTCTTGCCCAAGGGGAACAGCTATCGCACGCGGGGCGCGGCGGCGCGGCCGCTGGCCGGCACCGCTGTTGCGTGGCGGCGTAAGGACAAGTAAATATGGCGCAGGCTTACGGCCGCGTGGCGTCGAGCGCGGCGGCGCTGCGCGCGCCCGCGTCGAGCAGGGCGGCCACCGCCTCGACCAGCAGCGCCGGCGTGACCGGCTTGACGATGTAGTCGGTGAAGCCGCAGGCAAAGGCGCGCTCGCGGTCTTCCTTGCGCGCGAAGGCCGACAGCGCCAGCGCCGGCACCATGCACAGCTGGTTGTCGGCAAGCGCGCGCACGCGGCGGATCAGCTCGAAGCCGTCCATGTCGGGCATGCCGATGTCGCTCACCAGGAGCTGCGGCCGACGCTCCTGCAGCAGGCGCAAAGCGTCCAGCGGCGAGGCGGCGGCGATGACCTCGGCCCCGGCGCCCTGCAGGACCGTGCGCACCACGTCGAGCGAATCGGCGTCGTCGTCGAGCGCGAGGATGACCGTGCCGGAGAGGTCGGGCAGCGGCGCCTGCGCACCGGCCGCCTGCGCCTCGCCGGGCGCCGCATCGGGCGCCTGCGCCCAGTCGGGCAGCGCCGGCTGCAGCGGCAGGCGCACCGTGAAGGTCGCGCCCTGCCCTTCGCCGGCGCTGTCGACGCCGACCGTGCCGCCATGCAGCTCGACCAGCTGGCGCACGATCGACAGGCCGAGCCCGAGGCCGCCGTGCTGGCGCGTGGTCGAGGTGTCGCCCTGGCGGAAGCGGTCGAACACGTAGGGCAGGAAGTCGGCGCGGATGCCGGCGCCGGTATCGCGCACGCGCATCGCGACCTGCTCGCCCTCGCGCCACAGCGACACCTCGACCGCGCCGCCGGCTGGGGTGAACTTGATCGCGTTCGACACCAGGTTCCACATCACCTGCTGCATGCGGACGCTGTCGGCCAGCACCGGGCCGGCCTCCTGGTCGAGCTCGGCGTCGAGGCGGATGCGCTTGGCCAGCGCCGTCGGCCCCAGCGATTCGACCACGGTGCCGACGAATTCGGCGGGGCGCACCGGCTGCAGGTCGAGCCTGACCTTGCCCGACAGGATGCGGCTCATGTCGAGCAGGTCGTCGACCAGCTGGGCCTGGGCGCGCGCGTTGCGCTCGATCGTTTCCAGCCCCCTGCGCAGCATGTCGCCGCCGACCGGCCCCTTGCCCAGCAGCTGCGACCAGCCGAGGATCGCGTTGAGCGGGGTGCGCAGCTCGTGCGAGACGGTCGACAGGAATTCGTCCTTCAGCTGGTTCAGGCGCTCGGCCTCGATGCGCGCCTCGACTTCGTGCAGGTAAAGCGTCTTGCGCTCCTCGGCGATCGCCAGCGAAGCGTCCAGGCTGGCCGCGCGCGCCTGCAGGCGCGCATCGTAGACCGACACCAGCAGGGCCACCAGCAGGATGCCGACGATGACGACGGTGACGATCAGCGCCAGGTTGCGCGGATTGATCCAGCCCTCGGCGGCCAGGCAGATGCTGCCTGCGGGGAAGCGCGCGGCCGCCATGCCGGTGTAGTGCATGCCGGCGACGGCGAAACCCATCACCAGCGCGGCGGCAAGCTGGACCAGCCAGGCGCCGGAAGCACCCTGGCGCAGGCGAAAGGCGATCCACAGCGCGCCGGCCGAGGCGGCGACGGCGATCAGCACCGACAGCGCGAACAGCAACGGGTCATACTGAATGCTTGGGAACATGCGCATGGCCGCCATGCCGGTGTAGTGCATCGCATTGATGCCCACGCCCATCAGGAGTGCGCTCGACGCCAGGTGGCGCGGCGCGAGCACGGGCGCGCGCAGCTGCCACAGCGCCATGCCGCAGACGAGGATCGGCAGCAGCAGCGACAGCACGGTGAGCGGCAGGTCGTAGCCGAGCGGGATCGGCAGGTGGAAGGCCAGCATGCCGATGAAATGCATGGCCCAGATGCCGCCGCCCATCGCCAGCGCGCCGCCGGCGGTCCAGGCCCAGCTGGCGTAGCCGTGCGCCTGCTTGACGCGGCCGGCCACGCTCAGCGCGGCATAGGACGCGAACACGGCGACCAGGACCGAGACCAGTACGAGCGACGGATCGTAGCGACCAATAAGCATGGGTTGATGGATCTCCTGGGACATGGCAGACGGCGCCGCGCCTGCCAGCTGTCAATACGGGATTGGCTGCCAGTATAGACCGGCTACCGCGGAGTGCGGTCCCGAGCGGTGAAAAAGTTTACCGAAAGATACATATGATAACTGCTGGAAAGGTTCTGCAGAAGAATTGTGCTACGTTTCGCGCGATTTGCGTGTTGTACCGAACCGATCAGGGAAAGGCACATGGGTATCGTCCTGTTTTCAATCGTGCAGGACCTTCAGCGGAGTTTTCTCATGCAAAAACAGCAAGCAGGCATTGTCGGCGGCCTGATCGCGGGCGTACTGACCAGCGTCGTCATGCTGGCGGGCCGCAAGAGCGGCATGTTGACGAAGACACTCGACCGCGATGCGGTCGACTGGATCGATGAGGTAGCCGATTCCCGTGAAAAAATCGGGGATGCCGGCACCACCGCGCTCGAGTTCGTCAATCACCTCGGCGCCTCGGCGGCTTTCGGCGCCGCCTGGCCGGCACTGCGCGAACGCGTGCCCGGCCTGTCGCCGCTCGCACTCGGGACGCTGTACGGCACGGCGCTGTATGCCGTGAATATCGGCGCCATCGCCCCTGTCCTCGGCATTACCGAAGGCGAGATCCAGGCCGGACCGCGCAAGGCCGGCGAGCGCTGGGCCATCCACGTGCTGCAAGCCGTCGCCACCGGCCTCATCGCCGAACGCCTGAGCGCCGGTTCGCGGCACGGCTGACCCCGCCCCTGCAAAGACCACCTCGCCTCACAGGCAAGGCGGTCTTTGCCACACCAAGTATTACATCAATCGAACTTCGAAAAGTCCGGCTTGCGCTTCTGGAAGAAGGCGGTAAAGGCTTCCTTCGCCTCCGGGCCGACCAGCATGGCGCTGAACTGCTTGTTCTCGACGCCCATGGTCTCGGCGACGACGGCCGCGCGCGGGCGCCGCATCAGCGCCTTGGTGGCGCGGATCGAGGCGGCCGGCAGCGCTACCAGTTTCGCGGCCTGCGCCTGGGCGAAGGCCAGCAGCTCGGCGGCCGGCAGCACGCGCGCGACGATACCCATCTCGAAGGCTTCCTGGGCGTTGAACGCTTCGCCCAGCATCAGTTTTTCGGCGGCGCGGGTGTAGCCGGCGGTCTGCGCGACCAGCAGCGACGAGGCGAATTCCGGGCACAGGCCGAGCTGGGTGAAGGGCATCGAGAACTTGGCGTTGTCGGCGGCATAGACCAGGTCGCAGTGCATCAGCATGGTGGTGCCGATGCCCACGGCCGCGCCGGCCACGGCGGCAACGACCGGCTTGCTGCAGCCTTCCAGCGCCTTCATGAACTGGAACACCGGACGGTCTTCCGTCATCGCGCCTTCGCCGACGTTGTTCAGGAAGTCGTCGAGGTCGTTACCGGCGGTGAAGATTTCCGGTTTGCCGGTGATCAGGACGGCGCGCACGGCCGGGTCCTGGTCGGCGTCCTTGAGCGCATCGGCCATGGTCTGGTACATGGCGCCGGTGATCGCGTTCTTGCGCTCGAGGCGGTTGAATTCGATGGTGAGGATGCCGTTTTCTTTGTTCGTCTGGATCGTCATTTTCAGTCTCCGGGGTGTTTTGGGGCACGAAAGACAGCGTGGGCACAGGTGCCCACCCTACGAAACCGTCTCATGTAGGGTGCGCACCTGTGCCCACGCGGCGATAGGTAAAGGCCGCATCAACGCACACGTCGATACGGCCACTATCGAAATTAAACGCGCTCGATGATACCAGCCGCGCCCATGCCGGCGCCGACGCACATCGTCACCATGCCGTACTTCAGGTTGTTGCGGCGCAGTGCGTGCACGACGGTCGCGGCGCGGATCGCGCCGGTGGCGCCCAGCGGGTGGCCGAGGGCGATCGCGCCGCCCATCGGGTTGACCTTGCTGGTGTCCAGGCCCAGGTCGCGGATCACGGCCAGCGCCTGGGCGGCGAAGGCTTCGTTCAGCTCGATCCAGTCCAGCTGGTCCTGGGTGAGGCCGGCGGCGGCCAGCGCTGCAGGAATCGCGACCTTCGGGCCGATGCCCATGATCTCCGGCGGCACGCCGCGCACGGCGAACGAGGAGAACTTGGCCAGCGGGGTCAGGTTGTGCTCCTTCAGGATCTTCTCGCTGACGACGATCAGCGCGCCGGCGCCGTCCGACATCTGCGACGAGGTCGCGGCGGTGACGGTGCCCTTGGCGGCGAAGACGGGCTTGAGCTTGGCCATCGACTCCATGCTGGCGTCGGCGCGCGGGCCTTCGTCGGCGTCGACCGTGCGGCGCTTGACCGACACTTCACCGGTGGCCAGATTCGGCGTGCGGGTGACGATCTCGACCGGGGTGATCTCGTCCTTGAACAGGCCGGCCTGCTGGGCGGCGATGGCGCGGCGGTGCGATTCCAGGCCGAAGGCGTCCTGGTCTTCACGCGACACTTTCCACTGCTGCGCCACTTTTTCGGCGGTCAGGCCCATGCCGTAGGCCAGGCCCACGTTCTCGTCCTTGAAGGTCTCCATGTTGATCGACGGATGGTGGCCCATCATCGGAACCATCGACATCGATTCCACGCCGCCGGCGATCATCACGTCGGCTTCGCCGACGCGGATGCGGTCCGCCGCCATGGCCAGGGCGGTGATGCCCGAGGCGCAGTAACGGTTGACGGTCACGCCGCCGACGGTGTTCGGCAGGCCGGCCAGCACCACCGAGTTACGGGCGATGTTGAAGCCCTGCTCCGCTTCCGGGAACGAGCAGCCGACGATGGCGTCGACGATCAGGGCCGGGTCCAGGTTCGGCACGGCGGCCATGGCGCCCTTGATGGCGGCGACCAGCAGGTCGTCCGGGCGGGTCTTGTTGAACATGCCGCGCGGCGCCTTGCCGATCGGGGTGCGGGTCGCTGCGACGATGTATGCGTCTTGAAGTTGTTTGCTCATGTTGGTCGTCCTGTCTGTTCAGCGTTAGTTACGCACCGGTTTGCCGGTCTGCATCATGCCCATGATCCGCTCTTGCGTCTTCGGGTTGTTCAGCAGCGCGACGAAGGCCTTGCGTTCCATGTCCAGCAGCCACTGCTCGGACACGACGCTGCCCTGGTCGACGTCGCCGCCGGTCACGATCTCGGCGATGGTGTCGCCCAGGTGGTAGTCGTAGGCCGAGATGAAGCCGCCGTCACGCATGTTGACCAGCTGGCCGCGGATGGTCGCCCAGCCGTAGCGGCCGGTGACGGCTACCTGCCGCTGCAGCGGCGCGCGGTAGCCGGCGTCGAACATCGAGCGCGCGGTGACCTTCGCCACGTGCAGCAGTTCGTAGGGGTTGAAGACGATGATGTCGTCTTCCTTCAGGTAACCCATGGCCTTTGCTTCCAGGGCCGACTTCGACACCTGCGCGGTGGCCGCGTTGGTGAAACCGGTCTTCAGGAATTGCAGGATGTCGTTGCCCTTCGCCTCAGTGAAAGCGCGCACCGCGGCTTCCTTCAGGCCGCCGCCGGCAGGCACCAGGCCCACGCCGACTTCGACCAGGCCGATGTAGGACTCGATCGAGGCCACGCGCTTCGACGCGTGCAGGGCCATCTCGCAGCCGCCGCCCAGGGCCAAGCCGGCCACCGCCGCCACGACCGGGACGTTTGAATACTTCATCTGCATGAAGGTGTCCTGCAGTTCCTTGACGATCGGCTCCATCGCTTTCGCGCCGCCGGTCATGAAGGCCGGCAGGGCCGATTGCAGGTCGGCGCCGGCCGAGAAGGCGCCGCCTTCGGTGGCGTCGGTGTTCCAGATCACCAGGCCCTTGAAGTTGGCTTCCGCTTCCTTCAGGCCGCGCTGGATGCCCTTGATGACGCCGTCGCCGATGACGTGCATCTTGGTCTTGAGCGAGATGATCAGGACCTCGTCGCCGGTGTGCCACAGGCGCACCGAGTCGTCCTCGAACACGGTGGTGCCGGCGGTCTTGGCGTCTTGTGCGCCGGCGCCCAGCACCGGTGCACGGAAGGCCTGGCGCTCATACACAGGCAGGGTCGAACGCGGCACGTAGCTGTTCGACGAAGCCGAGTACGAACCCTCGGCGGTGTGCACGCCCTTCTCGGCGACCTGGCCTTCGAAGACCCAGCTTGGGAGCGGTGCGTTGGTCAACGCCTTGCCGGCGTCGATGTCTTCCTTGACCCACTGCGCGATTTGCGTCCAGCCGGCGGCTTGCCAGGTCTCGAACGGACCGACGCTCCAGCCGAAGCCCCAGCGCATCGCGAAGTCGACGTCGCGCGCGTTGTCGGCGATGGTGTCGAGGTGGAAGGCGATGTAATGGAAGGCGTCGCGGAAGATCGCCCACAGGAACTGCGCCTGCGGGTTGGTCGATTCGCGCATGGCCTTGAACTTCTTGACCGGGTCCTTTTCCTTCAGGATGCGCGCGACGATGTCGGCCGCCTTGGCGCCGCTCGGCACGTACTCGCCGGTGGCGAAGTCCAGGCGCTGGATGTCCTTGCCGACCTTCTTGTAGAAGCCGCCGCCCGTTTTCTGGCCCAGGGCGCCCTTCTCGATCAGTTTGGCCAGGACGTCAGGCGTCTTGTACAGGCTGAAGAACGGGTCGTCCTGCAGGGTGTCCTGCATGGTCTTGATGACGTGGCCCATGGTGTCCAGGCCCACGACGTCGGCGGTACGGAAGGTGCCGGATTTCGCGCGGCCCAGCTTGGCGCCGGTCAGGTCGTCGACCACGTCCACCGACAGGCCGAACTTCTCGGCTTCGTGGATGGTGGCCAGCATGCCGAAGATGCCGACGCGGTTGGCGATGAAGTTCGGGGTGTCTTTCGCGCGCACCACGCCCTTACCGAGCACCGAGGTCAGGAAGGTCTCGAGCTGGTCGAGGATTTCCGGCTTCGTCGAGGTGGTCGGGATCAGTTCGACCAGGTGCATGTAGCGCGGCGGGTTGAAGAAGTGCACGCCGCAGAAGCGCGCCTTCAGTTCGTCGTCGAAGCCTTCGGCCAGCTTGTTGATCGACAGGCCCGAGGTGTTCGACGCGAAGATGGCGTTCGGGGCGATGTGCGGGGCGACCTTCTTGTACAGGTCGTGTTTCCAGTCCATGCGCTCGGCGATCGCCTCGATGATCAGGTCGCACCCAAGCAGCAGCTCGAGGTTGTCCTCGTAGTTGGCGACCTGGATCAGGGCGGCGTCTTCCTTGTTGCCCAGCGGCGCAGGCGACAGCTTTTTGAGGCCTTCGATAGCTTTCAGGACGATGCCGTTCTTGTTCCCTTCCTTGGCAGGCAGGTCGAACAGGACGACAGGCACCTTGGCGTTGACGCAGTGCGCAGCGATCTGCGCGCCCATCACGCCCGCGCCCAGGACTGCAACTTTCTTGACGGTGAAATTGGTCATGGTTTTATCCCTAGAAGCGGTTAGAACAGGTCGGCGTCGATCGCCAGCAGGTTGCTTGCGCCCGAACGTGCCTGGCGGATCAGCATGGCGGTTTCCGGGTACAGGCGGGCGAAGTAGAAGCGCGCGGTGTGCAGCTTCGACTCGTAGAACTTGTCGCCCGAGTCTTTCTTTTCCAGCGCGATCTTCGCCATCTGCGCGAAGAAGTAGCTGAACACGAGGTGGCCGACCACGCGCAGGTAAGGCACGGCGGCGGCGCCGACTTCGTCCTGGTTGGTGAAGGCCTTCATGCCGATTTCCATGGTCAGCTTGGTGACCTTTTCACCGAGCTCGCCCAGCGGGGTCACGAATTCGGACAGTTGCTCGTCCAGGCCGTTCTCTTCGACGAAGTTCTTGATCTTCTCGCCGAAGGCGCGCAGCTTGGCGCCGTTGTCCATCAGGATCTTACGGCCCAGCAGGTCCAGCGACTGCACGGTATTGGTGCCTTCGTAGATCATGTTGATGCGGGCATCGCGCACGTACTGCTCCATGCCCCACTCGCTGATGTAGCCGTGGCCGCCGTAGACCTGCATCGCTTCCGAGGTTGCGATCCAGCCGTTGTCGGTGATGAAGGCCTTGACGATCGGGGTCAGCAGCGCGACTTCGCCGGCCGCTTCCTTGCGCACTTCCTCGTCCGGGTGGTTCAGTTCGCGGTCGATCTGCAGCGCGACGTAGGAGGTCAGCGCGCGGGCGCCTTCGGCGTAGGCTTTCGCCGTCAGCAGCATGCGGCGCACGTCCGGGTGCACGATGATCGGGTCGGCCGGCTTGTCCGGCGCCTTCGGGCCCGACAGCGAACGCATCTGGATGCGGTCCTTGGCGTAGACCAGGGCGTTCTGGTAAGCCACTTCGGTCAGGCCGAGCGACTGCATGCCGACGCCCAGGCGGGCGGCGTTCATGAACACGAACATCGCGTTCAGGCCTTTATGGGGCTGGCCGATCAGGGTGCCGACGGCGCCGTCCAGGTTCATCTGGCAGGTGGCGTTGCCGTGGATGCCCATCTTTTCTTCGATGGCGCCGCAGAAGATCGGGTTGCGCTCGCCGATCGAACCGTCGGCGTTCGGCAGGAATTTCGGCACCAGGAACAGCGAGATGCCCTTCGAGCCTTCCGGTGCGTCCGGCAGGCGCGCCAGCACCAGGTGAACGATGTTTTCGGCCACGTCGTGCTCGCCGGCCGAGATGAAGATCTTCGAGCCGGTGATTTTATAGGTGCCGTCGCCCTGCGGCTCGGCCTTCGAGCGCAGCAGGCCCAGGTCGGTGCCGCAGTGCGCTTCGGTCAGGCACATGGTGCCGGTCCACTCGCCCGAGACCAGCTTCGGCAGGTAGAACTTCTTCTGCTCTTCGGTGCCGTGTTCCTTCAGGCACTCGTAGGCGCCGTGCGACAGGCCCGGGTACATGGTCCAGGCCTGGTTGGCCGAGTTCAGCATTTCGTAGAACGAGTTGTTCAGCGAGACCGGCAGGCCCTGGCCACCGTATTCCGGATCGCAGGCCAGCGCAGCCCAGCCGCCTTCGACGTACTGTTTATAGGCTTCCTTGAAGCCCTTCGGGGTGGTGACGGTCTTGGTCGCCGCATCGAAGTGGCAGCCTTCGCGGTCGCCGGAGTGGTTCAGCGGGAACAGTACTTCCTGCGTGAATTTCGCGCCTTCTTCCAGCACCTGGTTGATGATGTCGGCGTCGATCTCCTGGTACGCCGGCAAGTTCTTGAACTCTTCGGTGACGTTGAGGAATTCGTGCAGAACGAACTGCATATCCCGAATTGGCGCGACGTACTGACCCATGGTTTTCTCCTGACGAAGGTAATGTGTTGTGACTGAAGGCGGACTTAGCCCGCCTGAGTGCCTTGAGTGGGATTACGGTAATTCTCGATCAGCCGCGCGAAACCGCGGTGGGCGCGTTCGACGGCGCCGGGACTGCGCAGGAAACGCGCGTCGTGATGCAGGGCCAGGATCAGCCCGTACATTTCGTACACCAGCTGTTGCGGGTCGGTGTCGGGCTGCAAGGCCCCGGCATCGACACTCTGCTGCACCGCGCGCAGCAGTGCGCCCTGCCAGGCGCGCACCATTGCCACCAGCGCGTCGCGGATCGGGCCCGGACGGTCATCGTACTCCACGGCGCCGCTGATATAGATGCAGCCCGATGCGATTTCGACCGACACGCGCTTGAGCCAGCGCGCGAACATCGACTCCAGGCGCGGCAAGCCGCGCGGCTCTTTCACGCTGGGGTAAAACACTTCCTGCTCGAAACGGTGATGGTAGAGCTTGAGCACTTCCATCTGCAGGTCCTCGCGCGAACCGAAGTGCGCGAAGACGCCCGATTTACTCATGTTCATGCGATCGGCGAGCAGGCCGATCGTCAGGCCTTCCAGGCCGTTACGGCTGGCCAGCTCGAGTGCGACATCGAGAATCGCTGCCCGCGTCTGCTCGCCCTTGCGCATGAATTTGGCTGAAGTGTTGATGACTGTCCCCTGCGTGAATCGAAAAATCCGAACGCTCGTACTATTATCTATCGGCCGTGGAATGTCAAACGGGAACTTAGAGGTCGGGTTCTAGGTTTGCCGCGGGGCTATGCGGAGGATGGCTGAACGCGTGGACGGCAGAGCCGTCCACCCTACATCCCTCCGATCCAAGGTGGCGCTCCGTAAGCCAGCGTCGGGTGGACGGGTTCCCCGTCCACGCGTTCAAACCACGCATGCCACCTGCGGCACCACCTGAAAACTACCCGCCCGCCCGCGAAATCGCCCGCCGGTCGCGCTTGGTCGGCCGCCCCTTGATCGTGCTGCCCGGCTCGGGGAACAACCTGCGTGCCTCGGAATCGTTCTCGCGCCGCACGATGCTCTCTTCCGTCTCGCGGTACAGTTCGCGCGCCACCGGCGCCGGACCGCGCTTGTCGGAGATGCCCAGCACCACGACTTCCCAGCGGTCGGAGCCATTGTCGATGAAAATCCTGTCGTTCAGCTTGACGTTGCGCGCCGGCTTTACCGGCTCGCCGCCGATACGCACCCGGCCGCGGTCGACCGCCTCGGCGGCAAGCGAGCGCGTCTTGAAGAAGCGCGCGGCCCACAGCCATTTGTCGATGCGTACGTTGTTGTCTTCCATTCTGGTCCTCGTTACAAGTTCGAAAACCCAATATGAAGGCGGCCGGCGTTTTTTCGACCCCGTCAAGCGTAGCCGATCGCAAAAATCCGCATACCCAGTTTATAGAGAAAATAGGCGGTGCCATAGCACGCACGGCGCACCCAGCCGATGCCGGCGAACTCCTCGGCATGGATCGGCACGCCGTCCGCCACCCCGCGCAGGATGTGCTCGCGCACCGCGCGGGCAAAGCCGGCGTCGCGCACCACCACGTTGGCCTCCTGGTTGAGGAAGAGCGACAGGCCGTCGCAATTGCTCGAACCCACGGTGGCCCAGTCGTCGTCGACCACCGCGATCTTCGCGTGCAGCTGGGTCTTGCGGTACTCGACCACCTGGATGCCGGCCGCCAGCAGTTTCGGATAGAAGGAGCGCGCGACCGCGTCCTGCAGCTTGAATTCGCCGACGCCGATCAGGAGCGTGACCTCGACGCCGCGCTTCGCGGCCTGTGCCAGTGCCTCGCGGAATTTTCTGCCCGGCGCAAAATAAGGATTGGCCAGCAGCACGCATTTGCGCGCCTGGCCGATCGCCTGCAGGTAGGCACGCTGGATGGTGCGCCGGTTGCGCAGGTTGTCGCGCACCACGAAGGCGGCGCGCATCGGCCGCGCGCCCTCGCTCGGCGGCTGGCGCCGCATCTCGCGGAACAGGCCGATGCGGCGCACCAGGTTCAGGTGGCCGGCACGGGTCCATTGCGCCTGCGCCTCCAGGTGGATCTGCTCCACCAGCGGCCCCTTCACCTGCACCGCGAAGTCCCAGCGCGGCGCCGGCAGCGGCCGGTAGGGGTCGTAGTCGCACAGCATGTCGTCGTTGATGTTGATGCCGCCGACAAAGGCGATGCCGCGGTCGATCACGGCGATCTTGCGGTGGGTGCGGGTAATGCCGCGCTTGAACCAGGGATTGAATACGCGGTAATGCACGCCGGCGTCGGCAAACGCCTCGGCGCGCCGGCAGCAGACCCGGTGCCCGGTGCCGAACCAGTCGACCAGCACGCGCACCTTGACCCCGCGCCTGGCGGCGCGGACCAGCGCCGCCTCGACGCCGCGCGCCACCTCGTCCTCGGCGAAGATATAGGTCTCGAACAGGACGTCGTGCTGGGCGGCATCGATGGCCGTTATCATCGCCGGAAACAGCTGGAGTCCGGATTCGAGGAGGGTGACGTCGTTGTTCGCTACATAGCTGACCGTGCGCATACGCTAGGCCAGCTGCAGTTCCGCGACGATCGGCGCGTGATCGGACAACTTGGCCCAGATCGAGCCGGCCATCACCTGCGCATTGTCGACCTTGAAGCCGCGCACGTAGATGCGGTCGAGGCGGAACCAGGGCAGCGCCGCCGGGAAGGTGCGCGCCGGCGCCAGGCGCGGCTGGCGGCCGGCCCAGCTGCGCACCATGTCGCCCAGCGGCGAGCGCGGACCGAGCGCGTCGAACACCTCGGCCACGCCCAGGGCGTTGCGCAGGCGGTCGCTGAGGGTGTTGCGCCAGTCGTTGAAGTCGCCGGCAATAATGACCGGCTCGCCGTCGGAGGATTGCTCGACCGCCTCGATCAGCTGGGCGGTCTGGCGCCCGCGTCCGCCTTCGAACAACCCCAGGTGCACGACGTAGCAATGGATGCGGCCGGCCGGCGTTTCGAGCACGCAATGCAGGATGCCGCGCTGTTCGTAGGCGTGATCGGAGACATCGTGGTTATGGCTGTTCTCGATCCGGAAACTGCTGAGCAAGGCATTGCCGTGGTGGCCGTGGTCGTAGACCGCGTTCATGCCGTAGGCATGGTGATGGGAATCGCCGGCGAAGTACTCGTATTGCGCCGTTTCCGGCCAGATGCGGTGTTCGCGCTTGTGGTTGCCATAGCGCGCCTGGAATCGGTCATGTCTTCCCTGCACTTCCTGCAGGAAAATGATATCGGCGTTGAATTCGGCAATCGCTTTTTTCAGCGCCAGCACCCGTGGGGTACTGCGCAGCGACGAGACGCCCTTGTGAATGTTGTAGGTTGCGACACGAATCTTCATGGAAGCAATTCTACCCCCATCAGTCCGTGACATTTTGGAACGATATGCAATCGTGCGGCATCGCCTTCGTGGCCTCGGCGCGCACCGTCGGCGCATTGCCCGATAAGGTACGGGGTAGACCGAAGGCTCCCCGTCCTTTGTGGATCAATCCAGCACGGGGGCTGCTTCCCAGTCGGAGCGCAGCGCGGCGTTGCGGGGTGCCGCCAGGTTCTCGGCCTCCGAGAGTGGTACGGCGACCAGGCGGGGCCCGCTCAGGCGTAATCCGCATTCGAGATCGATGTAGAAGCATTCATCGTCCACGCTCAGGGCTTTCACCTTTTCCTCGTGCTTCGGTTGGAATTGTTCCATGCTTTTCCTCCAGAATCCGTTGGTTGGACTTTGTTGCAGTTTTAAAATTTCGCTCGACGCGAACTGCTGACAATATTCGACCCATTTCCGATTGTCAAACGCAGATTCTATTGTGCGCTAGTTCACATAACGAATTTCCTTTTGGAAATTTTCCACATAAAATTAATTTCGTTAGGTAAATACCAAAGTTTCCGCCATAACATTTTTCCACTTGTTATGCATATTTCATGTACTTCGACACAATTTGACGGGGAGTTTGCCGAGAACCGACGAAGTTTCGCCATGTCATCAGTGACTCTTCGTAAAAATGACAGGTAAGTTAGTGCCTTAAGGAAAGAAAGTGCTTGAAATCCGGCAATGAGCCTGATTGCCGGTTGTTGTATTTACGCTTAATAAAATAAACTGTTTGACTTTTTGGTAAGGGTGACTTAAGGGAACCTTAAACCCTGATGAAGACGGTTCGGAGAGGAAAAAACGAAGTAGCAGCGGCATGAGGCGGACGCGAGCCGGCTGCCTCGCTCACGGCGCGGCATCGAAAAAAATTACAGCCGGCCGGCACCGCCATCGAGCAATGGCGATGGCGCATCCGGCCGGACCTGGGAGAACGCCTCAGCAGCCGCGCATCTGCGCCTGGGTCACGTTGCTCCCCGGCGCCACGCTTTGCGTGAGCCAGACGTTGCCGCCGATGGTCGACCCCGCCCCCACCGTGATGCGCCCGAGGATGGTGGCGCCGGCATAGATGACGACGTCGTCCTCGACGATCGGGTGGCGCGGCGCGCCTTTCACCAGGGCGCCGTGCTCGTCGGTCGGGAAGCGGCGCGCGCCGAGGGTCACGGCCTGGTACAGGCGCACGCGCTGGCCGAGGATCGCCGTCTCCCCGATCACGACCCCAGTGCCGTGGTCGATGAAGAAGCTGGCGCCGATTTGCGCGGCCGGGTGGATGTCGATGCCGGTCAGCGTGTGCGCGATATCGGCCGCCAGGCGCGCCAGGAACGGCGTGCCGAGGCGGTGCAGGCGGTGCGCGAGGCGGTGGTAGAGCACGGCGATGGTGCCGGGATAGCACAGCATGATCTCGGCCACCGAGCTGGCGGCCGGGTCGCCGGCCAGGGCCGCCTGCACGTCGGAGACCAGCAGCGCGCGGATCTCGGGTAGGCTGGCGGCGAAGGCATGCGTGATGGCGCGCGCCCGTTCGGCCAGCTCGGCTTCGCCGACGTTCTCGAGTTCCGGATTGAAGCGCAGGGCGCGCCTTACCTGCTCGACCAGGCGGTCGAGCGCGACGTTCAAGGTGTCGCCGACGAAATAATCGATGCTCTCGTCGTTCAGGTCTGGGCGGCCGTAATGGGTGGGAAACAGCGCCGCCGAGATCCCCTCGATCACCTGCCGCAGCACCGTGCGCGAGGGTAATTCGCGCACGCGGCCCTGGTGGCGGATGTTGTGGGTCTTCTCGCGCGAGGTACGCAGCGCGTCGATGATGGGGCCGAGGTGCCAGGGGCTGGAGCCGGCCTGCTCCGTGTCGTAGTTGTCCATTTGGCCAGACTACTCCAGAGCAGGCGGAACGCGAACGATTTTAATCACAGATTCTTATATGCGAACAGCGTCTATCAATCCTCGGTCTCGAAGCGGTATTTCTCCTTGGTCAGCATGAAGGCCGGCGCCGGCTTGCCGGCTTCCAACAGCAGGATGTCGGTCGGCACCGCATCAGGCGGCGCCGCGGCCGGGATCGCCTTGACCACGCGGCGGCCGCTGGCCGGCAGCAGTTGCTTCGGCACCGGCACCGCGCTGCGCCCGGCGAGCGTGGCCAGCCAGACGGGCCGGCCATCCTGCATCGGGTAGCGTGGGTGGATCACCTGCATGTCGAGGCGACCGGCCATGCCCAGCAGCATTAGATAGCTACCGTCCCTGTTCCTGAGAACGATCGCTTCCTTCGACGGGTACTTGGCCAGCAGCGGCGCGTATAGCGGATTCTCGTCCGCCGCGTCGGGATGGGCGATGAACGCGGTCTGGTCGATGTGCAGCGTCGGCAGGCCGCTCATGCGGCGCAGGTGCTCTCCCATCAGGACGAACCTCGGCTCGGGTTCCGGCGCCTTTTGGTGGTGGCCATAGCCGACGAAAACGAGCACCTTCGCGTCCTTGTCCTTCGCGAAGATCCGCTCGATGAGGTTACGCGCCTGCATTTCTTCGCGCATACGCATCTGTTCTGGCGGCGGCAAATCGTGTCCACCCTCATACTCGTAGGCGACCAGCTTCCAGCCATCGGCCAGCGCCGCGTTGACGAAGCCGGCAAATACCGGCTCGGCCGTGTAATAACCATTCTCCCGGCCGATGTAACGCTTCTCGTTGGCTGCCTGCGCGCCCAGCGCATTGAAGGTCTCGCACGCCAGGTAGTCGTAGCCGATCTTCTTCAGCTCGGCGGCCAGGCGCTGGGCGAAGGCCCGGTTCAGCGGCACATGATGGGCTTCGTTGATCAGCACGATGCGCTTCGACCGCGCTTCGCGCACGATGGCCGCGATCGCCTCCTCCGCTACGGCGTTCTCCAGCAAGGCCATCTGGCGTACGGTGCCGGGCGGATGGCGTGGCTCGCGCCGGTGCAGGGCATCGAAGGCGACCTGTGCGCCTTCGGTATCGCCTACCATGGAGCGTGCCGTCCCCAGCTGCTGGAGCGGGCTGCGATGCGCCAGCACCAGCTTGTCGGTTGCTGGATCGCCAGGCTGGCCGAATGCGGCGGGCGGCAAGGAAGCCGTTGCCGCTTCGGCCAGCTTCAGGCGCTCCAGGTAAGCGTCGGGAATCGGTGTCTGGGCGACGGCGCCCTGGGCAAGGACAAGGAGAAACGCGGCGAGACTGGTAGCGAAAGGACCCATGGAAACCTTCTGCTGAGATGAGCGAAATGTTGCCAACCAGTATAGCGCTCGTTCCCGGCGATGTTCACTAGCCGAAATGACAGGGCAGTTGCGGGATTGCGCAAGGACAGCACCACGCCGGATGCGCCCTCCCGTACCCAGGCAAATGAAAAAGACGCGAGCGCGCTTGCCAGGGAGGTACTTACAGATTGAAACTCTTCTTACAGCCAAAGTGACAAGTTTCGACTGCTTTTGCTGCCAAACTAGCACCACGTGCAGAGCGGAGTGACGCCGCGCTGGCGCACCCCATCAAGAGATCCTGGAGAAAAAAATGCGACCCGTTTACCACCATATGATGCGCAGCGCCGCCATCCTGGCGCTTTGCGCTGCCTCCACCGCCGCGTTCGCGCAGAGCGCCGAGTATCGCCGCGGTTACGACGACGGCTACGCCGCCGGCCTGCGCGACGCCCGCGATGGCGGCGGCCGCGGTCCGGGCAGGGGCGGCCTGTACATCGAGGAAGCCACGTACGGCGTACGCGGCGCGATGTGCGATGCGCGGCGCGCGGTGCGCCAGGAAGCCGAACGCAACGGCGGTCTCGTCGTCGCCGGCAATCACCTGTGCGGCGACCCGCGGCGCAATACCGAGAAACGCCTGACCATCGTCTACCGTTGCGGCAACGAGCGGCCGACGCAGATTGTCGGACGCGAAAACGAAACGATGCGCCTGAGCTGCTGGCGCTAAGCGCCTATCCCGTCACCTGGCCGGACTGCGCCTCAAGCATTCCGGCGGGCCAGGTGACGCGGCAGTTGTAACACCGCCTCGGCATTCGACGACGAAAAGCAGCGGTCGGCTGCCTCCAGCAGCGGCAGCCACGCATACTGCACATGCTCGCGCGGGCTGAGCACGACCGGGATATCGCGCGGCACGCAGACGGAAAAGACGTGTTCCGTGTTGTGGGTAACGCCCGGCGCATAGCGGTGGCGCCAGGTCGGGTAGATTTCGTAAATATTCGACAATCCCCAGTCCAGCAAGCGGATTGTTTCTCCATCTGCAACAATCCCCGTTTCCTCGAACAGCTCGCGTGTGGCCGTCTGCAGCAACGGCTCGTCCGGCGCGTCGAGCGAACCCGTCACCGATTGCCAGAAGCCGGGCCGGTCGGCGCGCTCGATCAGCAGCACTTCCAGATCGGGCGTATGGATGACGACAAGGACGGACTCGGGAATCTTGTGCACGCTGGCTACTCCGTGGAACAAACAATAAAAAGGCCGGAACCCGTCAGCGACAGGTTCCGGCCCCTATTCTACCCAGCCGTCAGGCCGAGCGTGCTTAGCCCACTTTTGGCTCGTTACGCAGGCGGATGTGCAGTTCCTTCAATTGCTTCTCGTCGACTTCCGACGGCGCGTTGGTCAGCAGGTCCTGCGCGCGCTGGGTCTTCGGGAAGGCGATCACGTCGCGGATCGACTCGGAGCCGGTCATCAGCGTGATCAGGCGGTCCAGGCCGAAGGCCAGGCCACCGTGCGGCGGCGCGCCGTACTGCAGGGCGTCGAGCAGGAAGCCGAACTTCAGCTGCGCTTCCTCGGCGTCGATCTTCAGGGCGCGGAATACCTTGCTTTGCACTTCTTCGCGGTGGATACGGATCGAACCGCCGCCCAGTTCCCAGCCGTTCAGGACCATGTCGTAGGCCTTGGCGACGCAGGCGCCCGGGTTGGTCTCGAGCATGTCTTCGTGGCCGTCCTTCGGCGCGGTGAACGGGTGGTGGGTGGCGTTCCAGCGGTCGCCGTCCTCGTCGTATTCGAACATCGGGAAGTCGATCACCCACAGCGGCGCCCAGACGTCGTCGAACAGGCCGGCCTTCTTGCCGAATTCCGAGTGGCCGATCTTCACGCGCAGCGCGCCGATGGCGTCGTTGACGACCTTCGCCTTGTCGGCGCCGAAGAAGATCAGGTCGCCGTCCTGGGCGCCGGTCAGTTCCAGCACTTGCGCCAGGACGTCGTCCGAGATGTTCTTCACGATCGGCGACTGCAGGCCGTCACGGCCCTTGGCCTTCTCGTTGACCTTGATATAGGCCAGGCCCTTGGCGCCGTAGATGGCGACGAACTGGGTGTACGCGTCGATTTCCGAACGCGGCATCGAACCGCCCTGCGGCACGCGCAGGCCGACCACGCGGCCGTTCGGCATGTTGGCGGCGCTGTTGAAAACCTTGAACTCGACCGACTTCATCAGTTCGGTCAGTTCGGTGAACTCGAGCTTGACGCGCATGTCAGGCTTGTCCGAGCCGTACTTGCCCATCGCGGTGGCGAAGTCCATCACCGGGAACGGGTTCGGCAGGTCGATGCCGGCGGCGTTCTTGAAGACGACGCGCATCATGTCTTCGAACAGGTCACGGATTTCCTGTTCGGTCAGGAACGAGGTTTCGCAGTCGATCTGGGTGAATTCCGGCTGGCGGTCGGCGCGCAGGTCTTCGTCGCGGAAGCACTTGGTGATCTGGTAGTAGCGGTCGAAGTTCGACACCATCAGCAGCTGCTTGAACAGCTGCGGCGACTGCGGCAGCGCGAAGAAGTTGCCCGGGTTGACGCGCGACGGCACCAGGTAGTCGCGCGCGCCTTCCGGGGTCGACTTGGTCAGCATCGGGGTCTCGATGTCGATGAAGCCCAGGTTGTCGAGGTACTTGCGCACTTCCATCGACACTTTGTAACGCAGGCGCAGGTTGTGCTGCATCTGCTGGCGACGCAGGTCGAGCACGCGGTGCGTCAGGCGGGTGGTTTCCGACAGGTTGTCGTCGTCCAGCTGGAAAGGCACCGGCACCGAGGCGTTCAGCACTTCCAGTTGCGTGGTGTTGATCTCGATCTTGCCCGACTTCAGGTTGGCGTTGACCGTGCCTTCCAGGCGGTTGACGACCGTGCCGGTGATGCGCAGGCAGTACTCGTTGCGCACGTGCTCGGCGGCCTTGAAGACTTCCGCGTTGTCCGGATGGCAGACGACCTGCACCAGGCCTTCACGGTCGCGCAGGTCGATGAAGATGACGCCGCCGTGGTCGCGGCGACGGTGCACCCAGCCGCACAGGCTGACGGTTTGGCCCAGCAGCTCTTCGGTCACGAGGCCGCAGTAGTTGGTACGCATGGAGGACATATTTTCTCTATTCCAGGTTGGTGTATCAGGTGCACCGCCATCGGCGGCCAAATTCATATTGCTGTTTATTGTATATGCTCAAAGGGCCTCGAAAAACCGTAGCGAGCGGCAGGCCTGGTGGCCGAGAAGCGCAGCTGTACGAGTAGTACAGCGAGCATCGCAGGCCGCCAGGACAACGCGCAGTAGGTTTTCCGAGGTCCCACTACTCAGGCGCCACGACGCCCATCGAGACGATGTACTTCAGGGCTGCGTCAACCGTCATGTCCAGCTCGACGACCTTGCTGCGTTCCATCATCAGGAAGAAGCCGGAGGTCGGGTTCGGAGTCGTCGGCACGTAGACGCTGACGTACTCGCCGACCAGGTGGTTCTTCACGTCGCCGCCCGGCACGCCGGTCAGGAACGCGATCGTGTACGAATCCGCATGCGGATAGGGAATCAGGACGGCCTGGCGGAACGCGTTGCCCGAGGACGAGAACAGCGTGTCCGACACCTGCTTGACGCTGCCGTACAGCGAGCTGACCACCGGGATGCGCTTGAGCAGGCGCTCGCCCAGGCGCACGATGTAGTTGCCGACCAGGTTGTTGGTCAGCAGGCCGGTCAGGAAAACGATGGCGATCGTCAGGATCGCGCCGATGCCCGGGATGTCGGTGCCGAACAGGGTGCGCGGCTGCCAGCGCTCCGGGACGAACAGCAGCGACTGGTCGAGCGTGCCGATGACCATGCTCAGCACCCAGGCCGTGATGGCCAGCGGGACCAGGATCAGGAGGCCGGTAAGGAAGTATTTGCGCATCGAGTTCTCGTTATTCTTATTGCTGCGGCCCACGGGCCGCAGGAAAATGGCACGTCAGGATGCGCTGCCGCCGCCGGTGGTACTGGCGGTCGAGGCCGGTGCGGTCGACGCCGGTGCGCTGGTCGTGCTGTCGCTCGCGGCCGCGGCCGGGGCGGCGTTCGTGGCCGGCGCGGCGCCGGTGGCCGGGGCGCTGCCGCCGCGGAAGTCGGTCACGTACCAGCCGGTGCCCTTGAGCTGGAAGCCGGCGGCGGTCACCTGCTTCTTGAACGCGGGTTTGCCGCACGACAGGCAAGTCGTCAGCACCGGATCAGAAATTTTTTGCAGCACATCTTTGGAAAAACCGCATTCGTCGCAGCGGTAAGCGTAGATCGGCATTTGATACTCCGCAAAAATCTTCAAAACCCTGAATTATAAAGCTTTTGTCGCGGAAGTTGCCGATTCCCCCGAAAGCCCTGCTCCCAAGGCGGCGACTGGGGCCCGGGGGCTGTCCGGCAGCGCGACAGTGTTGTTTTTCGTCAGCATTCTGTCAGTTTTTCTTTGCTGAACATCAACTGAGATGTTTAAATAGATTTCTCAACAGCATACTTCGCCGCCGGACCGCGCGTCCGCCGGCCGACAGGTTTAAGAAACAGAAGTTTGCGCGATGTAAATCGCCGCATGGCCGTACAAGAACGCTGTATTTAAGAAAGCCCGCTGATGCGGGCGTTTTTTTTGCGCGTGCGGGGAGTGGCGCTTTCCGTAGGGTGGGCGGGTTCCCCGCCCACGCGGTGATCGTTATCGGCTCCGACATCGGGTGCGATGATCTTGCCTCCACCTATCGCCGCGTGGGCAGCGCACCCAACGCGTCGATTCACGTATCGCGATGGAGCTGCCCACCCTACGGAGATCACCGGCGGCGCCAGACCATCCAACGTTCCTTGCCGGCGAACACAGGCAAGGAGTCGAGCACCTCGGCATCCTCGACGCACTCGAAATGCGGCAGCAGCAGTGCGTCCAGCGCCGCACGGGCGATGCCGAAGGGCGGCCCTTTCGGCGACTCGCCAAAGAAGAAGAAACCGGCCAGCAGGCCGCCGCGCGGCAGGAGCTCGGCCCAGCGCGCGGCCACGCGCGGCCACAGGGCCGGCGGCATCGCGCACAGGAAGGCTTGCTCGTAGACCAGGTCCAGCGTGCGCGGCGGCGCGTACGTAAAGAAATCGGCCTCGACCACCCTGCCCGCCCATGGCCCCACCGCCCGCTTCGCGGTTTCGACCGCCGCCGGCGAGAAATCGATCGCGACCGCGTCCCAGCCCGCATCGCACAGGAAAGCCAGTTCGTAGCCGCTGCCGCAGCCGGGAACCAGGGTGACCAGCGGCGCGCTTGCGCGGGCCGCGAAGTCGCGCAGCCCTTGCGGCACGCCGCCGCGGTCCCAGGGCGTGAACCCCTGTGCGAAACGCTCGTCCCAGAAACCCGGGGTGCGCGGGTCGCGGCTGGCGAATTCCGGCACCTTACGCTCCGCCGAAGTGGTTCAGCACGGCCGCCAGCAGCAGGCCCGAGGTCACGCCGCCGGCCAGCCAGGCCAGGAAGCCGAGCATGCGGTTGGTACGGCGGATCTCGTGCAGCATGCGGTTCATCGTCTCATGGTTGGTGGCCGCATGCGGCTCCGAATGGCGTTCCAGCGTCTGGTGCATCAGGCGCGGCAGCTGCGGGAAGATGTGGGCATAGCGCGGCGCCTCGGCCTTCAGGCGCTCGACGAAGCCGCGCCAGCCGACCTGCTCGGTCATCCAGCGTTCCAGGTGGGGCTTGGCGGTCTTCCACAGGTCGAGGTCGGGGTCGAGCTGGCGTCCCAGGCCTTCGATGTTGAGCAGGGTCTTTTGCAGCAGCACGAGCTGGGGCTGGACCTCGACGTTGAAACGGCGCGAGGTCTGGAACAGGCGCAGCAGGATCTGGCCGAACGAGATGTCCTTCAACGGACGGTCGAAGATCGGCTCGCAGCAGGCGCGCACCGCCGCTTCCAGTTCGTCGACGCGGGTATGGCGCGGCGCCCAGCCCGACTCGATGTGGGCCTCGGCCACGCGCTTGTAGTCGCGGCGGAAGAAGGCGAGGAAGTTCTGCGACAGGTAGTCCTTGTCGAAGTCGTTCAGGGTGCCGACGATGCCGAAGTCGAGCGCGATGTAGCGCCCGAAGGTTTCGGGCTCGACCGAGACCAGGATGTTCCCCGGGTGCATGTCGGCATGGAAGAAGCCGTCACGGAACACTTGGGTGAAAAAAATTTCCACGCCATCGCTGGAAAGCTTTTTCAGGTCCACGCCCTCGGCCGCCAGGCGGTCGATCTGCGACACCGGAATGCCGTGCATGCGTTCCATGACGATCACGTTGCTCGAGCAATAGTCCCAGAACATTTCCGGCACCAGCAGCAAATCGGAATCCGCGAAGTTGCGGCGCAACTGGCTGGCGTTCGCCGCCTCGCGCATCAGGTCGAGCTCGTCGTGCAGGTATTTGTCGAACTCGGCGACCACCTCGCGCGGCTTGAGCAGGCGGCTCTCGGCCCACAGCTTTTCGATCACGCCGGTCGCCATGTACATCAGGGCGATGTCCTCGTCGATGGTCTTCTTCATGCCCGGACGCAGCACCTTGACCGCGACGTCGCGGCCGTTCTTCAGCGTGGCGAAGTGCACTTGCGCGATCGAGGCCGAGGCCACCGGCACCGGGTCGAAGCTGGCGAACAGCTGGTCCGGCGGCGCGCCCAGCGAGCGCGTGATCTGCGCGATCGCCAGGTCCGAGCCGAAGGGCGGGACGCGGTCCTGCAGCAGGGAGAGTTCGTTGGCGATATCCGGCGGCATCAGGTCGCGCCGGGTCGACAGCACCTGGCCGAACTTGATGAAGATCGGGCCCAGTTCCTCGAGCGCGAGGCGCAGGCGGATCGCGCGCGGCGTCGTGATCCTGCGCCAGAAGAAGATGCCGTTGATCAGTCTTGCGGTGCGCGGCACCTGGAGACCGGACATTGCGATTTCATCGAGGCCATACTTGATGACGACCGTGAAGATTTTAAGCAGGCGCAGGAATTTCAATATCATCAGGGATCCAGGCTAGTGTCCCCGCTGGGGCGGGTTGTCGGAATGACGGCGCCGCTCTGCGCCGTGTGCAGCGTTACATCGTGGGTGGGACGGAGTATCACTTCATGGGGTGCCGGAGGAGGCGCGGCCTTTGCCAGCATCTGCTCCAGCCTGGCGATGCGCTTGGCGCTGCGCTCGATGTCGTCGCGCAGGCGCACCACGTCGGCGCCGAATTCCTCGACCTCGTGCGGGCGCACCAGCACCGGCTGCTCCTCGACCAGGAACTCGGCCAGGTTCTCCGCCATGCGGCGTCCGGTGGCGCGCGCATTCGCCAGCGCGCCGCGGGCGCCGCCGGCCAGGCGGGAAGCGCCGATCGGCCCGAACAGGCGCTCGAGGTCGTGTTCCGGCTCCCAGCGCAGGCCCTTGCTCAGCTGCGAGACCGTATTCGCGAACTCGGCATCGCCCTCGATGCGTACATAGGAAAAGGCGCGCTCGCGATTCGCCGCGATCAGCGGCAGGTCGCTCAGCTTGACGTGGATCGTGACGCTGGCGGCCGCATCCGCTTCGCCGGCCTCGAGCAAGCCGTCGGCCCCCACGCGCAGGCGCAGCTGCAGGTGCCCGGTATCGATGCAGGCCAGCTTGCCGGCATGGCGGCGCAAGGCCGCGCGCGCCCAGTCCTCCTGGGCCAGCAAGTGGTTGATCGCCGCCACTGCGGACGCGTTCAGCGTGCGCTGCGGCGAGAGAAAAGTTGGACTCGGAAACATGAATGATGGTCGCTAAAAAACAAAGCCGCCCGGGATAGCGCGGGCGGCTTCGATCTTACCAGTTTGCCGGGCACAAACCCCGGCGCACGGGAAAGTTTGCAAAGAATTATTTACTAAGCGATCTGCTGAATGCCAGCAAGTACCCAGCCACCATTGCCCGACAGGGGTTTCGACATGTTCCAGACCTCGGCCAGCGGCTCGGCCGGCGCGTTCGGCGCGGTGCGGATCATGCCGTTGAACTGGACGCTGGCCAGGTAGTCCGTGGCGGTGGTCTCGATGCCCAGCAGCTGGGCGTCGATCGACACCACGTCGGTGTAGTCGGCATTGCCGCCGCGCTCCATGATCTGGGTCTTCAGCTCGGCGAACACTTCCGGCGTGGTGAATTCGCGCAGGTCGTTGACGTCGCCCTTGTCCCAGGCCGCCTGCAAGCGGATGAAGGACGACTTGGCGTGGCGCAGGAAGGCTTCGGTGTCGAAGTCGGCCGGCACGCCCCAGGGCGTGTGCGCCGCGGCCGCGCCCACCGGCGCCGCCTTGTCCAGCGACAGGCCGCCTACCGGCTGCTGGGCCTGGAAGGCTTGCGGCTGCGCCTGGCCGAGACCGGAACCGATATGCGGCGTGGCGCCGGCCGGCACCGGCTGCTGGCTGAAGCCGCCCTGGAAGGACGGGTTGGCCGGGGTGTCCTTGCGGCGGAACATGCGCACGATGAACATGACGGCCAGCGCCAGCAGCGCGAACATCAGGATCGACGACAGGATGGACGCCATGGCGCCGCCGATGCCCAGGTGCGAGAACAGGGCGCCCAGGCCCAGGCCGAGCAGCGCGCCGCCCAGGATGCCCTTCCACGGGCTCGAACGCTTCGCGGCCTGCGAAGCAGCCGCGCCGGCGGTGCCGGCGGCGGCGGCCGGTGCGGCGGGGGCAGGCTGCGCTGCCTGGCGGTTGACCGGGGCGGCCGGCGCCGGCGCCGGGGCCGGCATCTGGCGCACGGTCTGCGACTGGCGGCCGAAGGAGCGCTTGCCGCCCATCGGGCGCGCGACCGCTTCCGCAATCATCGAGGTGGCGGTCACCGCCAGCATCATCGTAACCAAGAATTTTTTCATCGTCCTACCCTCACATTTTGATACCGGTATGCAGCGCCGCGACGCCTGCCGTCAGGTTGAAGTACTGCACGCGCTCCAGCCCCGCGTCCTGCATCATGCTCTTGAGCGTCTCCTGGTCCGGGTGCATGCGGATCGACTCGGCCAGGTAGCGGTAGCTTTCCGAGTCGTTGGCGATGCGCTTGCCCAGCCACGGCAGCACCGAGAACGAATACAGGTCGTAGGGCTTCTGCAGGGGCGCCGCCACTTTCGAGAACTCCAGCACCAGCAACTTGCCGCCCGGTTTCAGCACGCGGCGCATTTCCGCCAGTGCCTGATCCTTGTGCGTCATGTTGCGCAGGCCGAAGGCCACGCTGACCCGGTCGAAATAATTGTCCGGGAACGGCAACTTCTCTGCGTCACACAACAAGGTGGGGGTGACCAGGCCTTTATTCAACAGGCGGTCGCGCCCGACGCGCAGCATCGACTCGTTGATGTCGGTGAGCCAGACTTCCCCGCTCGGTCCAGCCTGCTTGGCGAAGGCCTTCGACAGGTCGCCGGTGCCGCCCGCGATGTCGAGCACCTTGAAGCCGGGACGGATGCCGGCCTGGGCGATCGTGAAAGTCTTCCAGATGCGGTGCAGGCCGCCGGACATCAGGTCGTTCATCACGTCGTATTTCGACGCGACCGAGTGAAATACCTTGGCGACCTCGTGGACCTTCTCGTCCTCGGACACGGTCTTGTAACCGAAATGGGTGGTATTAGTCATAGCGAATGGACAGTTTGATCTTGCCGCATTATACAAGCGCCAGGGAAGCACTGATTTATTCTGGCGAGCAGCAAGCGGGCACAAAAAAAATGTGTCCGGCAAGGCGCAAACCGGCGCGATACCGGGGTAGCGCGAGGATGTGCAACGCAGCAGGATGCGTTTTCTCGTGGTCGAGACCGCCGCCAGAATAAATGCGTGCTTCCCTGGGCGGGCCCGGGATGTCGGGCCGCCCGATCCGCTCAGCCGTGCGCGACGTGGGTGTTTACTCTTTGTATAATTCCACGTTTTCCCCTGAATTTCTTTCGATCACTGCATGCACCATGCGTACCCGGTCGCGCCTGCTCCTCCTCGTGCTCTCGGTCCTGGTCCCCTCCTTCGTGGCGGCGGCGATCGCCGTGGCTTACGTCTACCGCGACGCCCGCGCCGTGCAGGACCGGAACATGCTCGATACGGCCCGCGCGATGGCCTTGCTGGTCGATAACGAGCTGGAAAAGAAAGAGGAACTGCTGCGCGTGCTGGCCAAGTCGCCGTCGCTGGCCGCGGGCGACCTGCCCGCGTTTTATGCCCATGCGCGCAGCGTCGTGCCGCCCCCCGAATCGACCCTGATCCTGTTCGCGCTCGACGGGCGCCAGCTGCTCAACACGCGCCGCCCCTACGGCAGCGCGCTGCCGGTCCGCACCAGCTCCAACCTCGGCGCGCTGGCCGAGCGCCTTGGCCTCGACCGCACCCTGGTGTCGGACCTGTTCATGGCGCAGGTCGCCAAACGCCACGACTTTGCGATCCAGGTCCCGGTCAAGATCGACGGCGAGATCCGCTACCGGTTGGCGATGGGCGTCAACGCCAGTTCCCTGCAGCGCCTGCTGGTGCGCCAGCGCGTGCCCGATACCTGGCTGGCGACCGTGATCGACCGCAACGGCATCGTGGTTGCGCGCTCGCGCTTGCCGGGGCAGTACGTCGGCAAGGCGGCGCGCGCCAGCACGCTGCGCCAGATTGCTGGCAAGGATGAAGCCGTTTATGACGCGCTCACCCTCGACAACATGGAATCGCGCAGCTACGCCAGCACGGTGCCGAACGCAGGCTGGAAAGTTTTGCTCAGTATCCCGCGCAGCGAGCTGCGCGCCGCGCCGCTGCGCGCGGCGGCCCTGCTGGGCGGCATGATGGGCCTGCTGCTGGTGCTGGGCCTGGTCGCGGCGCGGCGTTTCGCGCACCGCGCCATCGGCCCGATCGAAGCGCTCGGACGCAGCGCGCAGGCGCTGGGCGAAGGCGGACAGGTCAGCTACCAGAGCGCCAACTGGCTGGAGATCGACAGCGTCGCCCGCCACCTGGCCGAGGCCGGCAAGCGCATCCACCACGCCCAGGCCGATCTGGAAGCGCGCGTGGCCGAGGCGGTCGCCGCCACCGAGCGCGCCCAGCAGGCCCTCCTGAAGAACCAGAAGCTCGAAGCCCTGGGCCGGCTCACCGGCGGCATCGCCCACGAATACAACAACCTGCTGCAGACCCTGACCACCGCCCTGCAGCTGACCAGCTTCGCCACGCGCGGCAACGACAAGGTCCAGAACCTGCTCGACACCTGCAAGCGCACGGTTGCGCGCGCCACCGCCCTGACCGGCCAGCTCGGCTCCTTCGGCCGCCTGCAGACGGCCCGCCTGGCCACGGTCGACGTCTGCGCCCAGCTGAAAAGCGCCGTGCAGCTGATGAAAGGTTCGCTGCAGAGCGACATCGCGGTCGAGGTGCACTGCGCCGAGGACCTGTGGCCGGCCACCTTCGAGCCGCTGCAGTTCGACGTCGCCCTGCTGAACCTGGCGACCAATGCGCGCGACGCCATGCCGGGCGGCGGCACCCTGCGCGTGGACGCCAGCAACGTCGCGCAGGGCGACGGCGGCCCGCTGCCGCGCGGCGACTACGTGCTGGTCAGCCTGACCGACAGCGGCAGCGGCATGACGCCGGAGGTGATGGCGCGCGCGCTCGATCCCTTCTTCACCACCAAGCCGCCCGGCCAGGGCACCGGCCTCGGCCTGCCCCAGGCCTATGCCTTCGCGGTGCAGGCCGGCGGCACCCTGGTCCTCGACAGCATCGCCGGCATCGGCACGCGGGTCGACCTGTACCTGCCGCGCGCGACCGGCACGGCCGCGACGGCCGTGCCGCGAGCCGCCGTCAACGTCGGACCGGCGCGCATCCAGGGCAGCGGCACCGTGCTGTTCGTGGAGGACGATGCGGTGGTGCGCGAGGCGGTCGCGCGCGCCCTGGACGAGAGCGGCTTCGAGGTGATGGTGGCGGAAGACGGCGAAGCCGCCCTGCGCCTGCTCGATGCCGCGGCGCGCCGGCCCGACGTGGTGTTTTCCGATGTCGTGATGCCGGGCCAGGTCAGCGGCATCGACCTGGCCGCCATCCTCAGGCAGCGCTACCCGAGCCTGCCGGTGGTGCTGGCTTCCGGCTACACCGAGCAGCAGATCGCCGTGCCGGGCGTGCAGGTGCTGGCCAAGCCCTACACGATCGAGCAGCTGGTCGCGCTGCTGTCGCGCTCGACGGCCTCGTAAAGCTTCCACGCGGGCGCGTCCTGCGCCGCTCGTCCGCGCCTGGCGCCGTCCGGCACCTTTTTCGCGCGCACTACCCGGCCTTGCCGATACTGGCGGCATTGCGGCGTGCCCGTCACGCCCAAGCCGGGCCGGCGCCTTGCCGGCTTTCCCGAACCCGAACCGGAAGACCGCCGTGCCCCATCGCCCCATCCCTGCCCTCGCCCCCCTCTTGCTGGCGCTTGCCGCGTCCTGCCCCCTTCCCGCCGCCGCCGGCGGCGACCCGCGCGACAACCTGTACCTGGCCGCGAACGGCGCCTGGCTCGACGCCGCCGTGCTCCCGCCTGACCGCGCCGAAGTGTATGGCGCCGACCTGCCCGCCAGCGTCAATGCACGCGTGCGCGCCATCGTCGAGGACCTGCGCAGCCAGGCCCGGCCGGCCGCCGGAACTGCGCCCGACATCGGGCGCAAGCTGGTCGACTTCTACGACAGCCAGCGCGACCTGGCCGCGATCGACCGCGCCGGCCTGGCGCCGCTCCAGGCCCGGCTGGCCGAGATCGACGCCATCGGCACCGCGCAGGAACTGGCGCACTGGCAGGGCCGCGTGCAGGGCATCCTCAAGACGCCGCTGTGGCTGTGGGGAGGCTTCGCCGACTTCAAGGACCCCGGCATCAACCGGGTGCTGGTGATGCAGGGCGGACTCGGCCTGCCCGAACGCGACTATTATCTAAGCGCGGACGCGCGCTTCGCCGCCACCCGCGACGCCTACCGCGACTACCTGGCGACGCTCGCGCGGCTGGCGGGCGAGGCCGACCCGGCGGGCGCGGCCGGGCGCGTGCTGGCGCTCGAGACGCGCCTGGCGCGCGCCCACGTCCCCGCCGCCGAGGCCATGAACCCGGCCAGTGTCCGGTCCCTCGACGCGCGCGCGCTGGAACGCGACGCCCCCGGCCTGGCCTGGCAAGCCTTCCTCGAGGGCGCGGCGATTCCCGCCGGCCATGCGGTCAACGTGGTGCAGCCGGCCGCGGCCCGGGCGGTGGGCGCCTTGCTGCGCGAACTGCCGCTGGCCGACTGGAAGCTGTACTTCCGGCTGCGCCTGCTCGACGTCTCGGCGCCGCTGTTGCCGCTTCAATTCCGCGCGGCCCACTTCGCCTTGCGCGGCAAGGTGCTGGGCGGGCTGGCGGCGCCGCGGCCGCAGGACGAGCGCGCGCTCGACGCCCTGGCCGAGGCGCTGGGCGACGGCCTCGGTGCGCTGTACATGGCGCGCCACTTCCCGCCGGCGCAGAAGGCGCGCGTCGAGGCCATGGTCGAACGCATCCGCCTGGCCGCCCTCGATGCGGTGGACGACATCGCCTGGCTGGGACCGCGGGCGCGCGCCGAGGCCCGCGACAAGGTGAAGCGCATGCGCGCCAAGGTCGGCTACCCGGCCGCCTGGCGCGACTACGGCGCGCTCGAAGTGCAGCCCGGCGAAGCCCTCGGCAACCGTGACCGCGCGCGCCGCCACGAATGGCTGCGCCTGGCGACCCTGTCCGGCACCCCGGTCGACCGCGCGGCCTGGGCCATGAGCCCGCTCGAGCCGAACGCCTTCTACGACCCGATGCTCAACGAGATCAACCTGCCGGCCGCCATCCTGCAGCCGCCCTTCTTCGACGCCGGGGCCGACGACGCGGCCAACTACGGCGGCATCGGCGCCCTGGTCGCGCACGAGATCGGCCATGCCTTCGACTCGACCGGCTCCCAGTTCGACAGCCGCGGCGTGCAGCGCGACTGGTGGACGGCGGACGAACACGCCGCTTTCGAGGCCTTCGGCGCGCGCGTCAGCGCCCGCTTCGATGCGGCCGAGGTGCTGCCGGGGGCGCGCGTCAACGGCAAGCTGACGCTGCCGGAAAACCTGGCCGACCTGATGGGACTGCAACTGGCCTGGCGCGCTTACCAGGCCACCCTCGGCACGCGCCCTGCGCCAGGCGCCGGCGGCCGCGGCGCCGCGCAACGCTTCTTCCTCGCCTACGCGCGTCAATGGGCGGTCAAGCGGCGCGACGAACGCACCCTGCAACTGCTGGCCAGCGACCCGCACGCGCCGGCGCCGCTGCGCGCCAACTTCCCGGCCATGCAGCTCGACGCTTTCCACGAGGCTTTCGGCACCCGCCCCGGCGACGGCATGTTCCTGCCGCTTGAAGAACGCCTGCGCGCCTGGTGAACGCTATACTGCGGCGCTACTTTCCATGAAACAAAGACCGTGATGGGCATCCCGATGGGCATCCGTTTCTTCCCGCCAGACCGGCAGTTCTGGTGCTACCACCTGGGCGCCAGCGCCTTCTGCGCGGCCGTCACGCTGCTGACCATCGTCCTGTGGAGCCCGCTCGTGCCGCAGGACAGCGCGGCGGTCGCCATCTGGCTGCTGCCCTACACGCTGGCGGTGCTTGGCTTTCGCTGGCTGTACAGGCGGCGCGGCTGGAAGGCGCTGCCGATGGGGCGGCTGGTCGCGCTCGCGGTCGCGTATGCGAGCCTGGCGGCGGTGCTGGTGGCCGCCTGCGTGGCCGGCCTCACGCTGCCCTTCACCTGGGACACGCTGTCGGCCTGGTACGCGGCGCGCGGCGCGCCGCTCGCGCTCGGCGACTACCTGGCGCGCACGATCAGCAGCACCGCCCTGCAGGCCCAGGTCTTCCTCTGCGCCTGGATCTTCCTCTACATCAGCTTCACGGGCAGCCGCGACGCCCGTGCGCGCGAACTGGACACGGCGCGCCTGCAGTCCGCGCTGCGCGAAGCCCAGCTGCGCAGCCTGTCGAACCAGCTGAACCCGCACTTCCTGTTCAATTCGCTCAACAACATCCGCTTCATGATCCACGAGGACGCCGGGCGCGCCGACGACATGCTGGTCGGCCTGTCGGAGATCCTGCGCTACGCGTTAGCCGGCGACGAACGGCGCAAGGTGCGCCTGGGCGAGGAGCTGGCGATCCTGGAACGCTACCTGGCGATTGCCGGCGCCCAGCTCGAGGAGCGCCTGCGCGTGGCGATCGACATCCCGGCGCCGCTGCACGACTGCCTGGTGCCGCCGCTGCTGCTGCAGATGCTGGTCGAGAACGCGGTCAAGCACGGCATCGAGCCGCTGCGCGCGGGCGGCATGCTGGCGCTGGACGGCGCGCAGGACGCAGGCATGCTGCGCCTGGCCGTCGTCAACGACAAGCCAGCGGACAAACCGGCGGCCCCGTCGGCGGCGCGCGGCGCCGACGGCGGCCTGGGCATCGGCATGCCCCACGTCGCCCAGCGCCTGGCCCTGCTGTATGGCGGGCGCGCGGCGCACGACGTGCGCGACGAGGGCGGGCGCTTCCGCGTCGACCTGGCGCTGCCGCTGGAGTATGCGTCGTGAAGGCCTTCGTGGTGGAGGATTCGCGCCTGGCGCGCCAGGGCCTGGTGCGCATGCTGGGCGCGCATGCGGGCGTCGAGGTCGTGGGCGAGGCGGACCATCCCGACACCGCCCTGCCCCTGATCCGCGCGAGCCGGCCCGACGTGCTCTTCCTCGACATCCAGATGGCCGGCGCCGATGCCTTCGACCTGCTGGCGCGGCTCGACGACCATCCGCGCATCGTGTTCACCACCGCGCACGCCGAGTACGCGGTGCGTTCCTTCGATTTCGACACGGTCGACTACCTGCTCAAGCCGATCGGCGCCGAACGGCTGGCGCAGGCCATCCGCAAGCTCGAGGCGCGCGCCCTGCCGGCGGCGCCGGACGCGCCCGGCGCAGCGCCGAGGGCGCCGCTCGAAGCGGGCAGCCGCATCTTCATCAAGGACGGCGAGCGCTGCCACATGGTGCCCTTGAGCGCGATCCGCTGCTTCGAGAGCTGCAAGAACCACGTGCAGGTCCATTTCGACGCCACCCATGCCTACGTCAAGAAGTCGCTGGGCAGCGTCGAGGAACGCCTGCCGCGCGACATGTTCTTCCGGGTCAGCCGCCAGCACATCGTCAACCTGGGCGCGATCGCCGCCATCGAGGAAGCGATCAGCGGCGGCTATCTCGTCACCCTTGATAACGGGAAGAAACTAGAGATATCGCGGCGCAACGCCACGCAGCTGAAGGAAACGCTCAGCCTGTGATTCAGGGTGCTGAACCATGCAAAATCCATAAAACGTCGCTTTCAACCCACTCGACCATAAAAAAGTGTGACGAATTGTGCTTCACTATTGTCAACTTTTCCCTATAATAAAAACGCTTTGTTGAGTCCGGCGCTGGCGTCATGCGCACCACACCGAGTAGTAAGGCAAGGCATAACAACAAATATCTTTAGGGGAGTAACATCATGACGAGCGGTACCGTTAAATGGTTCAACGATGCAAAAGGTTTCGGTTTCATCACGCCTGACGGCGGCGGTGAAGACGTGTTCGCCCACTTCTCGGCGATCAACGCGCAAGGCTTCAAGTCGCTGGCCGAAAACCAGCGCGTGACCTTCGAGATCACCACCGGTCCGAAGGGCAAGCAGGCTGCCAACATCCAGCCGCAGTAAGTGTGTCGCCGGCCTTGGCCGGTTCCGCAAAGCAAAGAAGCCAGCGCAAGCTGGCTTTTTTCATGCCTGCGTACGCGTGATCCGGGCTGCCAAACGGTCTTGCGCGTCGTGGTCCCTGTTCTCAAAAACGCACGTTTCGCCTGCATCGGCCGCATTTGTCCTGCAAATGAACCGGTGTCGACGATGATTGAATCGTGCTGCCTGCGTGTGCAGCAATCCCCTGTACCTATACTCCAGAAAGAAGCAAGCGTGACCGGCGCCCCCTTGCCTTCATGCCACTGCTCGTTCCTGAAAGCTTTTTCCACTGTTCGTCACAGATCTGGAGGATAAAATGAAACTAAGGAATTTTTTAAAGTGTGGGCTGGCAGTCGTTGCGTTCGCGGTCACGCTGGGAGGCTGCGGCGGCAGCGACGACGATGAAGATGAAGGCTTCCCGAGCAGCGCAACCATTGCGACGGTCGCGAAGGAGCAAGGGTTCAATGCGCTCCTGGCGGCAGTGACCAAGGCCAGCATCGGCAGCTTCAGCGACCCCAATGCGCAATTGACGGTCTTCGCGCCGACCGACCAGGCGTTCGACACGCTGGCAAAGCAATTGGGCTTTGCCGATGCCACGGCCATGGTCAACGCATTGCCGCCCAATACCTTGCAGAGCATCCTGAACTACCATGTGCTGGGTTCGAAAAAGCTCGCTGCCGATCTCAAGGCAGGCGGGCAGACACAGGCGACCGCCTACACGTTCGAGAATGCGCCCGCCACGCTACGGTTCGATTTCAGCAATGGCGCGAAGATCACCGATGCCGCCTTGACCGTGGCGAATATCGTCACCCCGGATATTCCCGCAGGCAACAGCGTGATCCATGGGATCGACAAAGTGCTCATTCCGCCAGGCGTCCTGAACGTCGTCCAGATGGCCCAGGTCAACCCGCTCTTCAGCTCGCTCGTCAGCGCGCTCGTGCTGGCCGACCTGCAAGGCACGCTCAGCGGCGCCGGACCGTTTACGGTCTTTGCCCCGACCAATGCTGCGTTCGCCGCCGCGCCGCAGAACCTGAGCACCGCTCAGCTGCGCACGGTCCTGACCTATCACGTCGTCCCGGGCCAGGTCCTGTCGACGCAGATCCCCTACGACACGCCGGTGCCGACGGCATCCATGCAAACCATCAGCTTCGCGGCAGGCACGCCGCCGGCCATCCGGGATACGACCTCGACCTTGGCCAACATCGTCGCGGTCGACGTGCGGGCAAGTAATGGCGTCATCCACGTCATCGACAAGGTCCTGATTCCGACCTTGTAGGGTGGACGCGCTTAATTCGCGCAGCCGCAGCTGCCGCTACCGCACCCGCCGCCGCCGCCGCTGCGCGCCGGCGCCGGGGCGCTGCTCGGGTCGCGGCCGCTGTCGCCGGCGTAACCGGCCTTTTCCAGGCGCGCCAGGTAGTCCTTCCACAGCGCGTCGTGCTCGCTGCCCAGCTTGTACAGGTAGGCCCAGGTATAGATGCCGCTGTCGTGGCCGTCGTCGAAGATCGGCTTGATGGCGTAGTTGCCGACCGGCTCGACGCCGGTGACGCCCACCTCGCGCTTGCCGATCTGCAGCACTTCCTGGCCCGGGCCGTGACCGGTCACCAGGGCCGAAGGCGAATACACGCGCAGCAGTTCGAAAGGGATCGAAAAATTGCTGCCGTCGTCGAACGCGATGTCGAGCAGGCGGGATTTCTGGCGGACGGCCAGTTCGGTCGGGTTGGGCATGTCTGTGTTTATCCTTGGTTCATGCGCCGCGCAAAACGCTTGGAAATTGCATCGGCAAGGTCCGGCAGCAGCGCGCGGCGCGCGGCCAGGACGGGTTCTTCAGTCTGGCGCACCGCCGCCGCCCACACGGGCGCCGGGAAGTGCGCGTCGTCAGTGTAGCGCGGGATGACGTGCCAGTGCAGGTGGGGCACCACGTTGCCCAGGCTGGCCACGTTGACCTTGGTCGGTTTCATTACCTCGCGCACGGCCAGTTCGACCTCGTGGACGGCTTCGTTCAGCAGCAGCCGGTCTTCACGCGACAGGTCGCTCATCTCGCGCACGTGGTCGCGCCAGATCACTCGGCAAAAGCCGGGATAGTTGGCATCGTCGACGATGATCACCGACAGCTTGCTGTCGGCATAGACCGGCCTCAAGGCGGCCAGGTCGCACAGTTCGCAGCCCGGTTCGCGGATCGGCGTCGTCGTCATACCAGGACCCTTTCGATGCCGCCGTTGTTGGCGCGCGCCACGTAGTCCGGCAGCCAGTTCTCGCCCAGCAGGTGCTTGGCGATCTCGACGACGATGTAGTCGGCGCTGGTGCCGGCGTCGCCGTTGTAGCGCGACAGGCCCTGCAGGCAGGACGGGCAGCTGGTCAGCACCTTGACTTCGCCTTCGAAGCCGTCGGCGCGCAGCCTGGCCGCGCCCTTCTCGATCTCGCTCTCCTTGCGGTAGCGGACCTGGGTCGCGATGTCCGGACGCGTGACGGCGAAGGTGCCGGACTCGCCGCAGCAGCGCTCGTTCTTCTCGATCTTGACGTTGTCCACGGTCTGCACCAACGCGTTCACGGTCTTGACCGAATCCTGCATCTTCATCGGCGTGTGGCAGGGGTCGTGGTACATGTAGCGGGTGCCGTTCACGCCTTCGAGCTTGACGCCCTTCTCGAGCAGGTACTCGTGGATGTCGATGAGGCGGCAGCCCGGGAAGATCTTCTCGAACTCGTAGTTCGCCAACGAGTCGTAGCAGGTGCCGCACGACACCACGACCGTCTTGATGTCGAGGTAGTTCAGCGTGTTGGCCATGCGGTGGAACAGCACGCGGTTGTCCGTCACCATCTTGTCGGCCTTGTCGTACTGGCCCGCTCCCCGTTGGGGGTAACCGCAGCACAGGTAGCCCGGCGGCAGCACGGTCTGCACGCCCACTTCCCACAGCATGGCCTGGGTGGCCAGGCCGACCTGCGAGAACAGGCGCTCCGAGCCGCAGCCCGGGAAGTAGAACACGGCTTCGGTGTCGGCGCTGGTGGTCTTCGGGTTGCGGATGATAGGAATAACCTTGTCGTCCTCGATGTCGAGCAAGGCGCGCGCCGTCTTCTTCGGCAGATTGCCCGGCATTTTCTTGTTGATGAAGTGGATCACCTGCTCGCGCACCGGCGCCTTGCCGGTGGTCGGCGGCGGCGCCTTGGTCTGGTCCTTGGCCAAGCCCTTGAGCAGGCTGTTGCCCAGGCGCTGGGCCTTGAAGCCGAAGTCGACCATCGCCTTGCGCGTGGCGTTGATGGTGGTCGGGTCGGTCGCGTTCAGGAAGAACATGGCCGCGCGGTTGGCCGGCTTGAAGCTGCGCTTGTCCATCTTGCGCAGCAGGTTACGCATGTTCATCGAAACGTCGCCGAAGTCGATGTTCACCGGGCACGGGGTCACGCACTTGTGGCACACGGTGCAATGGTCCGAGACGTCCTCGAACTCTTCCCAGTGGCGGATCGAGACGCCGCGGCGGGTCTGCTCCTCGTAGAGGAAGGCTTCGATCAGGGCCGACGTCGCCAGGATCTTGTCGCGCGGCGAGTACAGCAAATTCGACTGCGGCACGTGGGTGGTGCAGACCGGCTTGCACTTCCCGCAGCGCAGGCAGTCCTTGATGCTGTTGGCGATCTCGCCGATGTCGCTCTGCTGCATGATCAGCGACTCGTGGCCCATCAGGCCGAAGGACGGCGTGTAGGCGTTGCGCAGGTCGGCGTGGGCGCCTTCCAGGTTCAGGAGCTTGCCCTTGTTGAAGCGGCCTTCCGGGTCGATCCTCAGCTTGTAGTCGCGGAAGTCGCCGATCTCCTCGTCTGTCAGGAATTCGAGCTTGGTGATGCCGATGCCGTGCTCGCCCGAGATCACCCCGTCCAGCGAACGCGCCAAGCGCATGATACGTTCGACCGCCTGGTGCGCGTCCTGGAGCATCGCGTAGTCGTCCGAGTTCACCGGCAAGTTCGTATGAACGTTGCCGTCGCCGGCGTGCATGTGCAGGGCCACGAACACGCGCGAGCGCAGCACCCGCTTGTGGATCGCCGTGCACTCGTCGAGGATGCATTTGTAGGCGGCGCCATTGAAGATCTGGCGCAGCGGCGCACGCAGTTCGTTCTTCCACGAGACGCGCACGGTATGGTCCTGGACCACGTCGAACAGCGTGGCGCCCGGCTGGGTGCCGATGCGCTGGTCGATCACGGCGGAGAGCTGGCCGAGGCCAAGCTCGTCGAGCCTGGCGTGCACGGCGCGCAGCGGCTGGTCGAGGTTCGCCAGCACATAGGTCCAGCGCGCGGCCACCTTGTCCACCAGTTCGACCGCCTGCTGCGGGCGGTCGCCCATGATCTCGTCGCGCGCGACCGTGTCGCCGGTGGCGTCGTCGCTCTTCTCCAGCGGCAGGTTGCCGCCCGACAGATAGGTGCGCAGCTGCTCGGCCAGTTGCAGCTTGTTCTTGATCGACAGCTCGACGTTGATGCGCTCGATGCCGTCGGTGTACTCGCCCATCCGGTTCAAGGGGATGACGACGTCCTCGTTGATCTTGAAGGCGTTGGTGTGGCGCGCGATCGCTGCGGTGCGGGCGCGGTCGAGCCAGAATTTTTTACGGGCTTCCGGGCTGACGGCAATGAAGCCCTCGCCGACGCGGGTGTTCGCGATGCGCACGACTTCCGAGGCGGCCATGGCGACGGCGTTCTCGTCGTCGCCAACGATGTCGCCGAACAGCGCCATCTTCGGCAGCGTGCCGCGCTTGGACTTGGTCGCGTAGCCGACCGCGCGCAGGTAGCGCTCGTCCAGGTGCTCCAGGCCCGCCAGGCGCAAGGTGGCGAATTCGGGCTTGCCGCTCTTCGGCAGGCTGTCGAGGTAATCCTTGATCTCGACGATCGACGGAATCGCGTCGCGCGCCTGGCCGAAGAATTCCAGCGCCACGGTGCGCGTGTACTTCGGCATCTTGTGCAGGATCCAGCGGCTCGACGTGATCAGGCCGTCCGTGCCCTCCTTCTGGATGCCCGGCAGGCCGGCCAGGAATTTATCGGTCACGTCCTTGCCCAGGCCCTCCTTGCGGAACCTGCGGCCCTCGATGGTGAGGGTCTCGGTGCGGAACGGCGCGCCCTTCGGTGCGCCCTTCACCGCCGGATGCGTCCATTCGAGCTTGAAGGTGGCGACCGGCGCGTCGTGGATCTTCGACAGGTTGTGGTCCATGCGCGTGACTTCCAGCCAGTCGCCGTTCGGGTCGACCATGCGCCAGGACGCCAGGTTGTCGAGCGCCGTGCCCCACAGGACGGCCTTCTTGCCGCCCGCGTTCATCGCGATGTTCCCGCCGATGCAGGAAGCGTGGGCCGAGGTCGGGTCGACCGCGAACACGAAGCCGGCCTTCTCGGCCGCCTGCGAGACGCGCTGGGTGACCACGCCGGCGCCGGTGTGGATGGTCGCGTAGTCGCGGGCCACGCCGGGCAGGCGGGTCATCTCGACCTCGCCCAGGGCGATCAGTTTTTCGGTGTTGATCACGGCCGACATCGGGCTCAGGGGAATCGCGCCGCCGGTGTAGCCGGTGCCGCCGCCGCGCGGGATGATGGTCAGTCCGAGTTCGATGCAGCCTTTCACCAGGCCGGCCATCTCCTCCTCGCTGTCGGGAACCAGGACCAGGAAGGGATATTCGACGCGCCAGTCGGTGGCGTCGGTCACGTGCGAGACGCGGTGCATGCCGTCGAAGCGGATGTTGCGCTTGTCCGTGTAGGCGCCGAGCACGGCGCGGGCGCGCTTGCGCAGGTCGTACATGTCGCGGAATTCGCGGCCGAAGTCGTCGACGGCCTTGCGCGCGGCCTGCAGCAATTGCTCGACGGCGGCGCTGCGGGCGGCGGCGGTTGCGGCATCGCCTTCGCTGGCGTCCACCGTAGCATCGGACGTGACCCGGCGCTTCTCGACTTCGGCCAGGCGGTGGTGCAGCGCGTCGATCAGCTTCTGGCGACGCTTCGGGTTGTCCAGCAGGTCGTCCTGCAGGTAGGGGTTGCGGCGCACCACCCAGATGTCGCCCAGCACCTCGTACAGCATGCGCGCCGAGCGCCCGGTCTGGCGCGCGCCGCGCAGCTCGTCGAGCAGCTTCCACGACGACTCACCCAGCAGGCGGATCACGATCTCGCGGTCGGAGAACGAGGTGTAGTTGTAGGGGATTTCGCGCAGGCGTGCCGGCGCGTTGTCGGCGAGGAGGGTGTGGATTTGTGCTGGGGCGTTCATGGATGAGATGAGGTTGGACTGGCCCGAAGGACAATCATTCTAGCTTATTGCGGCGCACAACGCTGGGTTAGGGGGATTTGCCGCGGAAGGCGCAAGCAACAAAATATGCACAAGGGCCTGTCTATGCAAATTTCGTTTGCATGGACAGCCTTACTGGCATCGAAAATGTGCCGTTGAACAAGCCCATCCGAATCGCATCGGGTATGCAACCGACGCGACCAGGATCAACCGGTGACCTGCGTAACCATGTCCCCGATCTGCTTCCAGAACCCGTCCGGTATGTACAGCAGCGCCGCCGTCATGGTGAGATAGCGCGCGAGCTTGCCGATGGCCATGTACATCACGCTCGGCCAGAACGGCAGGTGCAGCCAGCCCGCCAGCGAGCACAAGGGGTCGCCGATGCCCGGCAGCCAGGACAGCAGCATGGTTTTCGCCCCGAAGCGGCGCAGCCAGCCGAACCAGCGGCTCTGGCGCTCTTTCGCAAACGCGATCTTCGCCCGGTAGCCGATCCCGTAGTTCAGCACCCCGCCGAGCGTGTTGCCGACGGTGGCGACCAGGATCGCCGGCCAGAACATGGCCTCGTTGGCCTTCACGACGGCGAACACGGCCGGCTCGGAGCCGAGCGGCACCAGGGTGGCGGAGACGAAGGAGATGACGAAGACCGACGTGAGCCCGACTGTGGGAGCGGCGAGGACTTTCAGCAGCCAGAGGACAGCGGTTTCGATCATGGGAGAACGTGAAGTCGGAGCTGTCCATTATAATGAGGAAAACCCATCGCTTCGACACGATACGACGAGCCTGCGACCCAGCGCTTCGTATCGGCTGCACGCCTCGGCCACCCACGCCGGGAAACACAGTCTCGCGTCACCGGAACCAGGACACTGGCTTTTTCATTCATCCCCTCCGACCATGACCACCGACTACCTGAAGAAAATCCTGACCGCCCGCGTCTACGACGTCGCCCAGGAAACCCCGCTCGAACTGGCGCCGACGCTGTCGCAGCGCTTCGCCAACCGCATCTATTTCAAGCGCGAGGACATGCAAAGCGTGTTCAGCTTCAAGCTGCGCGGCGCCTACAACAAGATGGCCCACCTCTCGCCCGAAGCCCTGAAGCGCGGCGTGATCTGCGCCTCGGCCGGCAACCACGCCCAGGGCGTGGCCCTGTCGGCCGCGCGCCTGGGCTGCCGCGCCCTGGTCGTGATGCCGACCACCACCCCGCAAGTAAAAATCGAGGCGGTGAAGGCGCGCGGCGGCGCGGCGGTCGAGGTGGTGCTGCACGGCGACTCCTACACCGACGCCTACAACCACGCGATCCAGCTCGAACGCGAACAGAAACTGACTTTCGTGCACCCCTTCGACGACCCCGACGTCATCGCCGGCCAGGGCACCATCGCGATGGAGATCCTGCGCCAGCACTCGGGCCCGATCCATGCGATCTTCGTGGCGATCGGCGGCGGCGGGCTCATTTCCGGCATCGGCGCCTACGTGAAGGCGGTGCGGCCCGACATCAAGATCATCGGCGTGCAGACCATCGATTCGGACGCGATGGCAAAGAGCCTGAAGGCGGGCGAGCGCGTGACCCTGCCCGACGTCGGCCTGTTCTCGGACGGCACCGCGGTGCGCCTGGTCGGCGAAGAGACCTTCCGCGTCGCGAAGGAAGTGGTGGACGAAATCATCCTGGTCGACACCGACGCTATCTGCGCCGCGATCCAGGACGTGTTCCAGGACACCCGCAGCATCCTGGAACCGGCCGGCGCGCTGGCGGTGGCCGGCGCCAAGGCCTACGTCGAGCGCTCGCAGATGAGCCGCCAGCCGGTGAAGAACGAGACCCTGGTGGCGGTCGCCTGCGGCGCCAACATGAATTTCGACCGCCTGCGCTTCGTCGCCGAGCGCGCCGAGCTGGGCGAGGCGCGCGAGGCCGTGTTCGCGGTGACGATCCCCGAGCAGCGCGGCAGTTTCCGCCGCTTCTGCGCGCTGGTCGGCCCGCGCAACGTCACCGAGTTCAACTACCGCATCAGCGACGAACGCCAGGCCCACGTGTTCGTGGGCGTGCAGGTCGGCAGCCGCGGCGAGTCAGGCCTGCTCGCGCGCACCTTCGAGCAGCACGACTTCCGCACGCTCGACCTGACCCACGACGAACTGGCCAAGCTGCACATCCGCCACCTGGTCGGCGGCAAGAGCACGCTGGCCCACGACGAGCTGCTGTACCGCTTCGAATTCCCGGAGCGCCCCGGCGCCCTGATGCGCTTCCTGGACAGCATGGCGCCGAACTGGAACATCTCGCTGTTCCACTACCGCAACCAGGGCGGCGACGTCGGGCGCATCCTGGTCGGCCTGCAGGTGCCGGCCGAAGAGATGGACGAGTTCAGGCAGTTCCTGGCGACGCTGGGATACCGGTATTGGGACGAGAGCGCGAATCCGGTGTACAAGCTGTTTCTTTGAACCGGCACTACGCATCGACCCGTAGGGTGGGCGGCTCCACCCGAAGGTGTGCGTGACGGCGGCCTCTACGCCGCCCACGCGTTCAACCGACGCTGGATATGCCGCGACGGCGCGCGCGTGCGTTGAACGCGTGGGCGGCGCACACGCTGCCTCATCATCGCCTGCCGGGTGGAACCGCCCACCCTACCGTCCCGCGCCACCGTCTCTCATGCCTATCCGTTATCACAACGGAACGAACACCCCGTACGCCCCACCGAAACGCCCACCCATCCGCAGAAAGGTGTACGATACGCGGCTTTGCCGCACCGGTCCGGCATCCGACCGCGCATGCATCAAGAGCTAGTGCGCAGCGCCAACTCATCGAGACCAGATCATGAACAATACACCCGATCAATCGCCACTCGGCAAATCCTCCGCCTACCAGACCCAGTACGCTCCCGAGCTGCTGTTCCCGATCCCGCGCCAGCAAAAGCGCGACGAGCTGGCGATCAAGGGTACGCTGCCCTTCTTCGGCGTGGACATCTGGAATGCCTATGAGTTGTCGTGGCTGAACATGCGCGGCAAGCCGCAGGTGGCGATCGCCACCATCAGCGCTCCGGCCGATTCGCCCAACATCGTCGAGTCGAAGTCGTTCAAGCTGTATCTGAACTCCTTCAACCAGACCCGCCTGGCGAACACCGACGCCCTGCTGGCGCTGCTGCGCGACGACCTGTCGAACGCCTTCGGCGCGCCGGTCCACGTCGCGCTGACCGAGCCGGACAACTTCGGCAAACTGAAGATGGGCGAACTCGAGGGATTTTCGCTCGACCGCCTGGACATCGACATCGACGCCTATTCGCCGGCGCCCGAACTCCTGAGCGCGAACTTCGACGAGGCCCCGGTCGAGGAAACGCTGGTGTCGCACCTGCTGAAGTCGAACTGCCTGGTCACCGGCCAGCCGGACTGGGGCAGCGTGCAGATCCGCTACGCCGGCCCGCAGATCGACCAGGAAGGCCTGCTGCGCTACCTGATCGGTTTCCGCGAGCACAACGAATTCCACGAACAATGTGTTGAACGCATCTTCATGGACATCCTGCGCCAGTGCAAGCCAAGCCAGCTCGCGGTCTATGCGCGTTACACCCGCCGCGGCGGCCTCGACATCAATCCCTGGCGCGCCAACTTCAGCACCGGCCGCCCACACAACCTGCGCGGCGCACGTCAGTAATAATGTGTGCCTTTACAGCCACAGTTACTGACGAAAAAACAACACTTGTTTGAGACCTCGGGTTTTCGGGAAGCGCCCCCAAATACGAGGAAAAGACGGCGAAACGGGGTTCCGGCCCCGGTTTCGTCCAGGGGATCGAGTTTTTCGTAGCGGAAATTGCGTTGGGCCTTGCGAAAGCGCAAATACTGCTTCGCACACGACCCGATGAGGGCTCGAAACCGGTCCGTGACAGGGGTAGGATACCGACGCGAAATCGAATTACAGGCCAACGGAACCGGCCTATAATTCTGCTCCGCAAGTCCGCCGCACCATCCAGAAGCGTGTTATGACCAATCTTAGCAAAATCCTCTCGCTCGAAAACGTCCAGCTCGACATCGAAGTGTCGAGCAAGAAGCGCGCCTTCGAACAGGCGGGACTCATTTTCGAGAACAACTGCGGTATCGCGCGCTCGACCGTGACGGACAACCTGTTCGCACGAGAGCGCCTCGGCTCCACCGGCCTGGGCCATGGCGTCGCCGTACCGCACGGACGCATCAAGGGCAGCAAGAGCCTGAAGAACCCGATCGCGGCCTTTGTCCGCCTGTCCTCGCCGATTCCCTTCGAGTCGCCGGACGGCCGCCCGGTCAGCCTGCTGTTCTTCCTCCTGATCCCGGACCACGTGACCCAGCAGCACCTGGAAATCCTGTCCGAGATCGCCGAGCTGTTCTCGGACGAGGCGATCCGCAATGCGCTGGCCACCGACCCCGATCCACGCTCGGTGCACGAACGCATTATCAACTGGCAACCCAGCTTGCAGGCCTTGGGTTAAACTGGGGGGTTGATTCCCCCTAGGACCGCGTGCCATGCTGCAGACTCCGCTCACCATCCAAAGGCTGTACGACGATAACCGCGACAGCCTGCAACTCGGCTGGTTCGCCGGCTTTCCCGGCGGCGAGCGCCTGATCTCCGGCGATGTCGCCTCGGCCGCCGACCAGGTCGGCCACCTGAATTTGATCCACCCGGGCCGGATCCAGGTGTTCGGGCACCAGGAACTGAATTACTACCACCGCCTGAAATCGAGCTCGCGCACCCACGTGATCGGCGAGCTGATCGGCGGCGGCCCGCCGGCCCTGATCATCGCGCAGGGTCTCGAAACCCCGCCCGACATCCTCGCCATCTGCGACGAGCAGAACATCCCGCTGTTCTCGACCCCGCTGCCGGCGGCCCAGGTGATCGACTTCCTGCGGGTCTACCTCTCGAAGAAACTGGCGCAGCGCGTCATCATGCACGGCGTCTTCATGGACGTGCTGGGCGTGGGCGTCTTGATCACGGGCGATTCGGGCCTGGGCAAGAGCGAACTGGGCCTGGAATTGATCTCGCGTTCGCACGGTTTAGTCGCCGACGACGCGGTCGAGTTCTCGCGCATCGCGCCGAACATGATCGAGGGCCGCTGCCCGCCGCTGCTGCAGAACCTGCTGGAAGTGCGCGGCCTGGGCCTGCTGGACATCAAGGCGATCTTCGGCGAGACCGCCGTGCGCCGCAAGATGCGGCTGAAATTAATTGTTCATTTGGTCAAGCGCGGCGTGCTCGACGAGGAAGTCGAGCGCCTGCCCTTCCACTTCCCGACCGAGGAAGTGCTGGGCCTGCCGATCCGCAAGGTCGTGATCCCGGTCGCGGCTGGCCGCAACATCGCGGTGCTGCTCGAGGCCGCGGTGCGCAACACCATCCTGCAGCTGCGCGGCATCGACACCCTGCAGGAATTCATGGAGCGGCAACGGCAAGCGATGAGCGGCGACTGATTTTTCACCTCTAATTTTTAACCATTAACTCGCGCGATTTGCCGGCATATCCCTTGAACGTTCGATATGTATCCACCCCGGCGGCGACAAGGTCGTACTGTTGCGGTATCATCGGGCCATGCACATCGTACTCATTACCGGCATCTCCGGCTCGGGCAAATCGGTTGCCCTGAACGTCCTCGAAGACGCGGGCTACTACTGCGTCGACAACCTGCCGCCGGCCCTGCTGCCGCACCTGGTCAAGACCGTCGACGCCCAGCAGACCGCGAAGCTGGCGGTGGCGGTCGATGCGCGTAGCGCCGAGTCGCTGGTCGAACTGCCGATCAACATCCGTGCGCTGAAAGAAGAAGGCCACGAGCTCAAGGTCATGTTCCTGACCGCGAGCACGCATTCGCTGGTCGCGCGCTTTTCCGAAACGCGCCGCAGCCACCCGCTGTCGCACCAGCTGCGTCCCGGCGAAAACCCGGCTTCGCGCCGTACCCTGATCGAGTGCATCGCCGAGGAGCGCGAGCGCCTGGCGCCGATCGAGCAGCTCGGCCACGTGATCGACACCTCGGAAGCCTCGGCGAATAAACTGCGCGCCTGGATCAAGGAACTGGCGGAAGTGAAACACGCGCCGCTGACCCTGTTCTTCGAATCCTTCGCCTTCAAGGTCGGCGTGCCGCTCGACGCCGATTTCGTGTTCGACGTGCGCGCCATCCCGAATCCCTACTACGATTTGTCGCTGCGCCCGCTGACCGGCAAGGACGCCCCGGTGATCGCCTTCCTCGACGCCCAGCCGAGCGCCACCGAGATGCTGGAAGACATCCGCAAGTTCGTCGAAAAGTGGCTGCCGTCGTTCAAGACCGACAACCGCAGCTACCTGACGGTGGCCGTCGGCTGCACCGGCGGCCAGCATCGCTCGGTGTACATGGCCGAGCGCCTGGCCGCGTATTTCGGCGAGACCGAACGCGTGGTCCTGCGCCATCGCGAGCAGTCGTAAGCGCATTTCGTAGGGTGGGCGGCTGCACCCTTGCAACCAAGGTAGACGCGGCTTGTGCGCCGCCCACGCGTTCAACGCACGGATGAGTGACCGCGCGGCATTGCATGCGCCAGTTGAACGCGTGGGCGGCGCATGGGCTTCGTGGTCGCGGTCCGCAGGGTAGAGCCGCCCACCCTACGGGCAGGCGCTCAATCGAGATGCCGCAACGGATGCGCGCACGCCGGCCACACCGGCTCGAAGAAGCGCTCCACCATCGCCGGCGTCACCTCTTCCAGCGTCGCCGGGTTCCACTTCGGCGCATTGTCCTTGTCGATCACTAGCGCGCGCACGCCCTCCAGCACTTCGCCGTGCTCGAAATTGCGGCGCACCAGCGAGCGCTCCATGCGCAGGCAGTCGGCGACATCCATTGCGGCGCCGCGCACCAGCATTTCGCGCGTCACGCACATCATCAGGGGCGAACGCTGGCGCATCGCGGCCAAAGCCTTCTGGGCGAACGGGTTTTCGTCGCGCGACAGCGATTCCATGATCGCGGCGACCGACGCGGCGCCGAAATGGGCGTCGATCGCGGCGCGCTGGGCCTGCAGTTCACTGGCGCCCACTTCACTCGCGAAGCCGGCCGCAAAGCCACGGATTGCGTCGGCCAGTTGCGCGCCGGGCGTCGATTCGATCAAGGCCGTCAACGCGCCCAGCTGGGCGCCGGGCACGTACACGTCCGCCAGGCCCACATACAAGCCGTCGGCCGCGCCGATGGTCAGTCCAGTGAGGCCGAGGTAATTGCCCAGCTGACCAGGCGCGTGCGACAGGAAATGGCTGCCGCCGACGTCCGGGAACAGGCCGATGTTCACTTCCGGCATGGCCATCTTGGTGCGGTCGGTCACGATGCGCAGGCCCGTTTCCGGACCGCCCTGGGCGATGCCCATGCCGCCGCCCATGACGACGCCGTCCATGATCGAGACATACGGCTTCGGATAAAAATGGATCAGGTGGTTCAGCGCGTATTCTTCGGTGAAGAAATCCTCGAGCAGCGCGCTGCCGCCCATCGGCGTCGCGTGGCCGGCTTCGTGGAAGAAGCGGATGTCGCCGCCCGCGCACAGGGCTTTTTCGCTGCTGCTGGTGATCACCACCGCGTCGACGTTGGCGTCGTCGCGCCAGGCCAGCAGCACCTCGGTCAGGCGCCGCACCATCTCCAGCGATAACGAGTTCAAGGCTTTCGGACGGTCGAGGGTGATCGTGCCGGTGCCGTTGGCAACGCGGGTCAGGACGAAATCGGTCATGGTTCGGTCGTGGTCGAAAAAACATCCATTCTACCGAAGCTCTTCGCCCCTGGGGTATTGACGTAGCAGCAAGAAATGAAAAGGGCGCCATGTGGCGCCCTCGTTCAGACGGTGCTTGCCGGCCTGTCAGGCGACGGCTGCCTCTCCGCCTTCAGGGCGGCGCTTGAGCGCCTCGTGACTATGATTCTGCAGGATGGTTTTGTATTTCATCACCTGCCGATCCAGCCTGTCCATCAACAGGTCGATCGCCGCGTACAGGTCTTGCGCAACGCTTTCCACGTGTACGGTCTTGCCGGACATGCGCACATTAATCTCGGCTTTCTGCCTTTTGTCTTTTTCGGTGAGATTGTCGATGGCGAGGATCACGTGGGAGTCGATCACTTGATCGAAATGGCGGGTAATGCGTTCGAGCTTGTTCTGTACGTATTCACGGATGGCGGGGGTAACGTCGAGGTGGTGGCCGCTGATGGTGAGATTCATACACACTCCTTTGAAGATGTGGCGGCTGCCGCGCCGCGCCGCAAGGAAGCGCGAGGGTGCCGCCGTTACAAGGATTTGCGGAGACTAACGGGAGGAATTTTCAGCGCCTCACGGTACTTGGCAACCGTGCGGCGTGCGATGACCATTCCTTGTTCACCGAGCATTTCCGCGATCTTGCTATCGGATAATGGGTTCTTGGGGTCTTCTGCTCCTGTCAGTTGCACGATGAGAGCCCGGATCGCCGTCGAAGACGCTTCGCCCCCCGCTTCGGTGGCGACGTGGCTTCCGAAGAAATACTTCAACTCAAACATGCCGTGCGGGGTCAGCATGAATTTCTGAGTTGTGACACGAGAAATTGTGCTCTCGTGTAGTCCTAGTGTATCAGCTATCTCACGAAGCACAAGGGGCCGCATGGCAACCGCGCCATGGCTGAAAAAGTTCCGCTGACGCTCCACGATTGCCTGCGAAACACGCAGGATCGTGTCGAAGCGCTGGCGCATATTCTTGATGAGCCACTTCGCTTCCTGCAGCTGCGCGCTCATCTGGCTCTCGCCCTTGCCCTGCTTGAGCAGGGCCGCGTACATGTTGTTCACGCGCAGGCGCGGCATCACGTCCTGGTTCAGCATCACGCCCCAGCCGTTCTTCGTTTTCCGGACAATTACGTCCGGAACCACGTAGTCCGAGGTGCTCGAGGCGAAGGCGGCGCCGGGATGCGGATGGCACTGGCGGATCACGGCCTGGGCTTCGCGCAGGTCTTCGTCGTCGCAGTCGAGCGCCTTCTTGAGCTTGTTGAATTCGCGCTGGGCGAACCAGGTGAGATAGCCCTCGACGATCTTGAGGGCCATGCGCCGCGTCACCAGCGGCACGCCCGGCATGGCGCGGATCTGCAGCGCCAGGCACTCGGCCGCACTCCTTGCGCCCACGCCAACCGGATCGAGGCTCTGCACCAGCGCCAGCGCGCAGCGCAGCTCGTCCATCTCGACCTCGAGTTCCTCGGGCAGGCGCGCGTGGATCTCGTCGAGCTGCTCTTCCAGGTAGCCGTTGTCGTCGATGGCGTCGATCACGAGTTCGGCCAGCGCGCGGTCGCGCATGCTCAATCCCGTCACCCGCACCTGTTCCGACAGGTGCTCGCGCAGCGTGACGCCGGCCGCTTCCAGCTGCGGCCGGCCATCCTCGTCCTCGCCATTGCCCCCGGCGCGTCCGGGTTCGCCCCAGTCGGCGTCGCCCCGGTCGGCATCGCGTTCGCCGTCGGCGCCCGCGGCGTCGACGCCATCCGCCGCTTCGCCGTTCGGCGTCCCCTCTTCCGCAGCCGGCGCGGCCGGTGCCTCGCCAGTGCTGGGCGCATTGCTGATGGCGCCGTCGGCGAGCAGGCGCACCGAGTGGTCGAGCGGATCGTCCAGCCGCTCGAGCAGAGGATTGTCGGACAGGATCTGCTCGATTTCCTGGTGCAGTTCCAGCGTGGACAACTGCAGCAGGCGGATCGATTGCTGAAGCTGCGGGGTGAGCGCCAGGTGCTGCGAAGTCCGAAGTTGCAGGGATTGTTTCATCGCTTGTTGCTGCTTGATTGATGCTTCGTGAGTGCTACATGCGGAAATGCTCGCCCAGGTAGACGCGGCGCACGGATTCGTCGGCGATGATGTCGTCAGGGCGGCCCGAGGCCAGCACGGCGCCCTGGTTGATGATGTAGGCGCGGTCGCAGATGCCGAGCGTCTCGCGCACGTTGTGGTCGGTGATCAGGACGCCGATGCCGCGCTCCTTCAGGAAGCGCACGATGCGCTGGATCTCGATCACCGCGATCGGGTCGACGCCGGCGAAGGGTTCGTCGAGCAGCACGAAGCGCGGATTGGTTGCCAGCGCGCGCGCGATCTCGACGCGGCGGCGTTCGCCGCCCGAGAGCGACAGCGCCGGGTTCTCGCGCAGCTTCTCGATCTGGAGCTCGGCCAGCAAGGAATCGAGGCGCTCGTTGATGGCGTCCTTCGACAGCGGCTTGCCGTCCTCGTTGCGCTGCAGTTCCAGCACGGCGCGGATGTTGTCCTCGACCGTCAGCTTGCGGAACACCGAGGCTTCCTGCGGCAGGTAGGACAGGCCCAGCACCGCGCGCCGGTGGATCGGCAGGCTGGAGATGTCGGTGCCGTTGATCTCGATCGCGCCGGCGTCCGACGGCACCAGGCCGACGATCATGTAGAACGAGGTGGTCTTGCCGGCGCCGTTCGGGCCGAGCAGGCCGACGACTTCGCCGCAGCCCACTTCCAGCGAGACGTCGCGCACCACCAGGCGCTTGCCGTAACTTTTCTGCAGCCCCCGGACCACCAGGGTGCTGCGCGTGCTTGCATCTTTCATGTTTACTTTCCTGCGGGTGTGGCCGCTGGCGCCGGTCCGGTGCGGCGCGGCGCGATGATCAGGGTGCCGCGGCCGCCGCCGACCTTGCTTTCGCCGCTGGCGTCGTTGCGCACGGCCGCCACTTCGCGCCGGTTGTCGTAGGAGATGTAGGCGCCGTTGAGTTCATTGGTCAGGCGGCCGTTTTCCAGTTCCTTGACGACGGCTTTCGAAAACAGTTTCACCAGTTCCTGGCGCTCGTCGTACTCGATGCGCTCGGCCTGGCCCTCGACCCACAGGTCGCCCGCGCCGTCGCGCTTCTGGCGGAAGGTCGCGACGCGCCCGGGGCCGGCGGTGAGCGTGACGCTCATGTAGCCTTCCGGCGTTTCCTTGACCAGCGCGCGGTCGGACTTCATGGTGAGCGTGCCGCGCGTGAGGACCACGTTGCCGGTCAGGATGCGGGTCTGGGTCACTTCGTCGATGTCGAGCGAATCGAAGTTGACCACAGCCTGCTTGAGCGAGTCGGCGCGTTCGGCCGAAGCGGACAGCGACAGCAGCGTGAGGACGGCGGCAGCGAGGATTTTTTTCATGTTGGGTGCTCGTTCCTTGTGTTGTGTGGGTCAGCGCTGGCGCGGCGGATAGACGATCTGGCCGCGGCCGAGGTGCACCTTCTGGGTCGGGTTCTCGGCCACCAGGCCGACACTGTTGACGGTCGACGCGCCGAGCTCCATCTGCACCGGACGGTCGGTCCTGACGATCTCCTCGTCGGCCAGCACGGTCAGCGCACTGGTGCGCGCGCGCATCGCTTCCGACGCCGGCGTGGCCGGGCGCACGATGTCGACGTTGTCGATCAGCTCGATCCGGTTTTCCTGGTGGTGGATCTGGGCGCGGTCGGCGTGCATGGTCATGCGCGGCCGTCCCGGCGCCATGCTCTCGACCACCGGCTTGCTCACCTCCGAGACATCGCTCACCGGATGGTGGGCCAGGCGCTCGCCCGACACCAGGTAGCGCGGCTGGCCGCTCTCGGTCATGCGCACCAGGCTGAAGTTCTCGACGATGTAGTCCGGCTCGTTCCCGGCGTTGCCGAGATTGTCCGTGTCTTCCGATTGCAGGGCCTGCAGCAGCCAGAAGCTGCCGAAGGCGAAGAATACGGCCGTGAGCATCAGCGCCAGCAGCTTCCAGCGGTGCGAGGTCCGGCGGTTCACGAGGGTCGCCATGGCTCGTTACGCGAAATACGGCGCCAGCGCCTGTTCGTAGGTGCCCTGGGCGCGCATCACCATGTCGCACACTTCGCGCACGGCGCCGCGCCCGCCCGGCGCCTTGGTCACGTAGTGGGCGCGGTACTGCACTTCCGGGTGGCCGCTGGGCACGGTGACGGCGAAGCCGACCCTGGTCAGCAGCGGCAGGTCGATCACGTCGTCGCCGATGTAGCCGCACTCCTCGGCCGTCACGCCGGTCTGCGCCAGCAGCTCGGCAAAGGCGACGCGCTTGTCGTGGAAGCCCTGCCAGACGTGGGTGATGCCCAGGTCCCTGGCGCGGGCGTTGACGATCGGCGACTTGCGCGCGCTGATGATGGCGGTCTGCACGCCGGTCTTCTGCAGCAGCTGGATGCCGAGGCCGTCGAGGACGAAGAAGGTCTTGGTGACTTCGCCGTCGGGGCCGTAGGTCAGGCTGCCGTCGGTCAGGATGCCGTCGACGTCGAAGATCATGACTTTGACGCGCGCGGCGCGCTGCATGTGTTCCAGCGCAGTGATCACGCTACTCATCAGATCACCTTTGCGCGGGTCAGGTCGTGGATGTGGAGCGCGCCGACCAGCTTGCCGTCCAGGTCGACCACCAGCATCTGGTTGATGCGGAATTCTTCCATGATCGCCACGGCGTCGACCGCCAGCTGCTCGGGATGCACGGTGCGTGGATCCAGGTGCATGACGTCGCGGATGCCGATGTTCGAGAAGTCCTGCACGCGCTCGATCAGGCGGCGCAAGTCGCCGTCGGTGAACACGCCGATCGGGCGATTGTCGCCATCGACGACGGCGGTCATGCCCATGCCTTTCTGGCTCACTTCCAGCAGGGCCCGCGCCAGCGGCGTCTCGGGCGTGACCGACGGCACCGCCTCGCCGCTGCGCATCACGTCGCGCACGTGGGTCAGCAGGCGCCGGCCCAGGGCGCCGCCCGGGTGCGAGCGCGCGAAGTCTTCCTCGCGGAAGCCCCGCGCGTCGAGCAGCGCCACGGCCAGGGCGTCGCCCAGGGCCAGGGTGACGGTGGTGCTGGCGGTCGGCGCCAGGTTCATCGGGCAGGCTTCCTTGGCCACCGAGATGTCGAGGTGCACGTCGGACAGCTGCGCCAGGCGCGATTGCGGCTTGCCGGTCATCGCGATCAGGGGCGTGCCCATGCGCTTGACGACCGGCAGGATGTCCATCAGTTCCGACGATTCGCCGGAGTTCGAGATCGCGATGAACACGTCCTGGGCGGTGACCATGCCCAGGTCGCCGTGGGCGGCTTCGCCCGGATGCACGAACATCGCCGGGGTGCCGGTCGAGGCCAGGGTGGCGGCGATCTTGCGCGCGATGTGGCCGGACTTGCCCATGCCCGAGACCACGACGCGGCCGGTGCAGGCGTACAGCACAGCCACGGCGCGCACGACGGAGTCGTCCGCATCGAGCCGGTCGTGCAGGGCCTTTACCGCGTCGGCTTCGATCGCGAGGGTCTCGCGCGCCAGTGCCATCACGCGGCGCGACTGGTTCTCGTCAAAACTGTTCTGCATTGTTTTTTCATCGGTTACACTCATCCCGGAAGTATAAACGAATTGCGAAAGCAAAAAACTTGCCAGACGTATTAAACAACGCTCACTGCGTATAAATACACGCATACAAGACGCTCACGAATGGCATCCGGACTCGAACTGACTCTCCTCCTGCTCGGCAGCGCGGTATTGGGCGTGGTCGCCTTCCGCAGCCTGCATTTGCCGCCGATGCTGGGCTACCTGGCCGTCGGCGTGCTGATCGGCCCGCACGCGCTGGGCCTGGCCTCGGACACCGCCTCCACCCACGCGCTGGCCGAATTCGGCGTCGTGTTCCTGATGTTCTCGATCGGGCTGGAATTCTCGCTGGCCCAGCTGCGCGCGATGCGCCGCATCGTGTTCGGCCTGGGGCTGGCGCAGGTGGTGCTGACCATCGTCGCCGCGGTCGCGGGAACGCTGCTGCTGTCGATCTGGATCCCCGCCCTGAAGGTGAGCTGGCAGGCCGCGTTCGCGCTCGGCGGGGCGCTGGCGATGTCGTCCACCGCCATCGTGGTGAAACTGCTCACCGAGCGCCTGGAGCTGGAAAGCGAGCACGGACGGCGCATCATCGGCATCCTGCTGTTCCAGGACCTGGCCGTGGTGCCGCTGCTGATCCTGATTCCCTCCCTGGCGCGTGACCCCGAAGACCTGGCCGTGACCCTGGCCTGGGCCGCCGTGAAGGCGGCCGCGGTGCTGGCGCTGCTGCTGTTCTTCGGCCAGAAGCTGATGCGCAACTGGTTCACCCTGGTCGCCAAGCGCCGCTCGCAGGAGCTGTTCATGCTCAACCTGCTCCTGGTGACGCTGGGCGCGGCCTGGATCACCGAGCGCGCCGGCCTGTCGCTGGCGCTGGGGGCCTTTGTCGCCGGCATGCTCATTTCCGAAACCCAGTTCAAGCACCAGGTCGAAGAAGACATCAAGCCCTTCCGCGACGTGCTGCTCGGCCTGTTCTTCATCACCATCGGCATGCTGCTCAACCTGCGCATGGTGCTCGAGCACTGGTGGCTGGTGCTGCTGTTACTGGTGGTGCCGGTGCTGCTGAAATTCCTGTTGATCGCCCTGCTGGCGAAAGCCTTCGGGTCGTCCGATGGCGTGTCGATGCGCACGGGTCTCGCGCTGGCGCAGGCGGGCGAATTCGGCTTCGTGCTTCTCAACCTCGCCTCGGGCTCGAAATTGATCGACCCGTTCCTGATGCAGCTGGTGCTGGCCTCGATGGTGCTGTCGATGCTGGTCGCGCCCTTCGTCATCGCCAAGTCGGATTGGATCGTGATGAAGATCTCGGCCAACGAATGGATGATGCAGTCGCTGCAGCTGACGCAACTGGCCAGCCGCACGATGGCCGCGCAACAGCACGTGATCGTCGCCGGCTTCGGCCGCAGCGGCCAGAGCGTGGCGACCCTGCTGTCGGACGAAAAGCTGCCCTGGCATGCGCTCGACCTCGACCCCGAGCGGGTGCAGGAAGCGCAGGCGGCCGGCTCGAACGTCTCCTACGGCGACGCCGGCCGGCGCGAAGCCCTGATCGCGGCCGGCATCAACCGCGCCAGCGCCCTGGTGATCACCTTTGCCGACACCCGCGCGGCGCTGAAGGTGCTGCACCTGGTGCACGAGCTGGCGCCGTCGCTGCCGGTGATCGTGCGCAGCCACGACGACAGCGACCTGGAAACCCTGCGCCAGGCCGGCGCCACCGAGGTGGTGCCGGAAGCGCTGGAAAGCAGCCTGATGCTGGCGTCGCACGCGCTGGTGGTGGTCGGGGTGCCGCTGCGGCGCGTGGTGCACCGCGTGCAAAGCGCGCGCGACGAGCGCTACGCCGCCCTGCGCGGCTACTTCCACGGCGCCAGCGACGTCAGCGACGATCCCGAACACATGTACGTGCGCCTGCATTCGGTGGTGCTGCGCGAGGACGCGCAGGCGGTCGGACGCCGCCTCGACGAGCTCGGGCTGGACGAGCTGGGGGCCGAAGTGACCGGCATCCGGCGCGCGCGCATGCGGGTCGAACCCGAGGACGGGACGGTGCTGCGGGCGGCCGACGTGGTGGTCCTGCGCGGCTCGGCCGATGCGGTGACGCGGGCCGAGGGGCGCTTGTTGTAGGCTCAGGAACCCAGCGATTCCCAGCTCGGCAGCTTATATTTCTTCTTGCTCCAGGCGTAGACGCCGGCCATCGCCAGGCCATAGCAGAGGCCGCAGATCACGGCGCCCAGCAATGCCATGGCGGGATGCGTTCCATCCGTGCGCCAGCGGAAGATCCACATGATGAGCGCCCAGAAGGGAGCGAACCAGACCGCGTGAACGAAGGTCGTGCGCCAGAACGACTCGAAGTGCAGCGGGCGCACCTGCATGCCGAGCTTGCGGAACAGGCGCAGCTGGACCGGTTCAGAGGTGTGCTGGGGAATGCCGTGCCGGTTAAGAACGGCAATGGCGCGCTGGCGGCGTTCTTCGAAAGTCATGTTGATTCCTGGTAACAAATTGGCAAAATGCTAGCACGAACGAGCAGTTTGCGGATACCGCAATTCGTAGGGTGGGCTCTTGAGCCCACGCGGTCGTACCACGCCAAGCCGCAAAGCAACTGTATTGTTCACCGATGGGCAGCCAGTTTCGTTCATTACGCGTGAACGATCGACAGGCATACCGGGTACCGCGTGGGCTCGAGAGCCCACCCTACGTGAAAGAATATTTCATCAACAACAGGTTGATGAAATATTCTTTCAGCCCGCCAGCATCACCCGATTTCGTCCTGCTTCCTTCGCCTGGTATAAGGCCGCGTCCGCCTGCGCCACCAGTTGCTGCGCCGCGTTCTCGATCGGCTGCTCGCGTGCGGTGTCGCCGAGCGTGGCCACGCCGATCGACACCGACACCTCCAGGAACTGGCCGTCCGCCAGGTCGACCGGAAGACGCGCCACGCCGGCGCGGATGCGGTCGGCCACGATGGCGGCGGCCGGAAGGTCGGCGTCGACCAGCAGCACCACGAATTCCTCGCCGCCGAAGCGCGCCAGCGCGTCCGACAGGCGCAGCTCGCTCTTGATGCGGCTCGCCACTTCGCGCAGCACCTCGTCGCCGGCCTGGTGTCCAAACCGATCGTTGACAAGCTTGAAGTAGTCGACGTCGATGAACATGACGGAAATCCGGTAGCCCTGGCGCCGCGCGCGGGCGATCTCTTCCAGCAGGCGGCGGTCGATGTAGCGGCGGTTGTACACGCCCGTCAGCGCATCGGTCAGGCCGATGTACTTGAGCATCTCGTTGCTGATCACGTTCTCCAGGCAGATCGCGATGATCGAGGCCATGTGCTCGATGAAGTCGGTCGCCATGGCCGGCGTGAAGCGCTGCGGATCGCGGCTGCCCAGGTTCAGGCTGCCGATCAGGCGCTTGTTGCGCAGCAGCGGAACCAGGGCCACGCTCGCCAGGCCGGCGGGCGCGTGCGGGAAGCGCGGGCGGTGCGCGGCCGCGTCGAAGGCGCCCAGGCGCGGGCGCGGTTTGGCGCCGTCGGCCGTCTCGAAGCCGAGTTCGAGCGCATGCTCGCAGAACAGCAGGTCGGGCAGCGGTTCGAAGTCCACGCCCAGCTTGTGCATGACGGTATAGATGTCGGCGTCGGCGTCGACCAGCGACAGGGTCACCGCGTCGAGTTCGGAAATGACCGGCAGCATGCGGAAGATGGTGCCGACCAGCTCCTGGAAGGTCGAGGCGCCGACGATTTCGAGGTCGAACGCCTGGTGCCGGCACATGATGTCGTGGTTGCGCTGGGCCTGGTCGATCAGGTAAGCCATGCGTGCACGCAGGGCTTCGTTTTCGGCAATCAGGTCGCGCGACGTCGCGTCCGGCTGGTGCATGACATTCCTTTCAGCAATAACCGTTACCTTACGCGATACGGTCCCGCTTGGGAACGAAAACGGGCGTTTCCCGACCGGCGGCGGTCCCTCGCGCTGCCTTAAAACGACAAAGCGACGTCAAGCTCCTGGCCGACCCGCAGCACGCCGCCGGCGCCTTCGAGCACGATGCAGTTCATGCCGACGCAGACCGCGCCGTCGAGGATGGCCTTGCCGCGCCAGGATTGCAGGATGTCGAGCGGGTCGGGACCGGGAATGCCGGTGGCCTGGTCGACCGCCGGGATCGGGCAGCGCGCGCAGGGCTTCACCGGCTTGATCACGATCTCGCCGGTACTGAACGAGGCGGTGTAGTCCTCTTCGAAGGGGTCGGTGCCCGCGACCACCAGGTTGGACCGGAAGCGGTCCATCGGCAGCGCTTCGCGGCCGGCGGCCAGCAGGCGCGCGTTGATCTCGTCGAGCGCGGCGGCGCCGATCAGGAGCAGCGGATAGGCGTCGGCGAAGCGGGCGCTGGACGGCGCGCCGCCGGTCCACTTCATGCTGGTCGGGCGTTCCAGGCCGGGGCGGAAGCGCACCAGGCGGCAGGCGCCTTGCAGGGCGTCGCGGAACCAGGCGGCGGCGGCATCGCCGCAATCGCCGGCCTCGACCTCGTCGTCCCAGATCCGCACGCGCCGGATGGGTGCGCCGGCGTCCAGCGCCAGCGGCAGGCGCAGCGGCGGCATGCCGGGCGCCGTCACCACCAGGGCCTCGCCTTCGACGCGCGGCCTGATGGTCGCCATGCGCGGGTATTCGCGCTGGGTCAGGAACTGGCCCTCCCCGTCCACCAGCATCCACTCGCGGTCGTGCACGCCCTGGGCGTAGAGACCAGAGACGGTGGCCTGCGCCTCCTCGACCGCGATGCCGGCGCAGGATTTGATGGGATAGAGGATGAGTTGGGAAAGGATGGCCATGCTGCGTCGGTGCGTGTGTCGGAAAGGCGGACAGTATCGCACCAAACATGGTGCCGTTCACCGGCCTGGCTACGGCCATTATTGCTTCGCAACCAAACGTATTTTTAACAATGTATTTTGTGTTTTTTAACTTCTTGTTTTTAAATAATTTTTCCGTTGTGTAACGGTGACAGCGCATAAATTAAAGAGACAACTGTAGGAGTTTTCCTACTGGAAATATTTGCAATGCCAGTTCATATTGCCCACCCAAAGATCATGAATAACGTTTACCGGCTTGTTTGGAATGCAACCCTTGGCCTGTGGCAAGCAGCGCCCGAAACGGCCCGGGGCCGCGGCAAGAACAAGTCGTCGCGCGCGTTGCGCCCGGCGCTGGCCAGCGCCGCCCTGGCGTGGACGCTGGCGGCCCAGGCGGGCGCCCCGTTGCCGAACGGCGGCAGCGTGGTTGCCGGCACCGGCACCATCGAGCAGTCGGGCAACGTCATGACCATCGACCAGGGCACGGCGAAGATGGCGATCGACTGGAGCAGCTTCTCCATCGGCCAGGGCAATACCGTGGTCTTCCGCCAGCCCTCGACCAGCGCCGTGGCCCTGAACCGCGTGCTCGGCAGCGATCCTTCCCTGATCCAGGGCGCGCTCAGCGCCAACGGCCAGGTATTCCTGCTCAATCCCAACGGCGTGCTGTTCAGCCCGACCGCCCAGGTGAATACCGCCGGCCTGCTGGCCTCGACCCTGGACATGAGCAACGACGACTTCCTGGCCGGCCGCAACCGCCTCTCCGGCGCCAGCGGCAACGCCGTCGTCAACCAGGGCCTGCTGCGCGCGGCGAACGGCGGTCCGGTCGCGCTGGTGGCGGCGAAGGTCAGCAACGCCGGCACTATCGAGGCCGACGGCGGCAGCGTGGTGCTGGGCGCGGGTGCGGACGTGCTGCTCGACCTGGGCGGCCCGGTCAAGCTGCAGCTGAAGAAAGGCGCGCTCGACGCGCTGGTTGAGAACGGCGGCGCGATCCGCGCCGACGGCGGCACGGTCCTGCTGACCGCGGCCTCGGCCTCGGAACTCTCCGGCACCGTCATCAACCAGGCCGGCACCATCCGCGCCCGCACCCTGGCCACCGGCCGCAAGGGCGAGATCCTGCTGCTGGGCGACATGCAGGACGACCACATCCAGGTCGGCGGCAGCCTCGACGCCAGTGCCCCGCTCGGCGGCGACGGCGGCTTCATCGAAACCTCGGCGGCCCACGTGACCCATGCCGCGGGCCTGCGGGTGGACGCCGGCGCGGCCCAGGGCAAGGGCGGCCAATGGCTGGTCGACCCCTACGACTACACGATCAACGCCACGGCGGCGCAGAACATCGCCGCGGCCCTGAACACCGGGACCGACGTCACCATCACGACCCAGGCCAGCGCGCCGCAGTACGGCGCTGGCGCCAGCAACGCGGGCAGCGGCGACATCACCGTCGCCAGCGCCATCAATAAAAGCGCAGGCCGCGACGCCACCCTGACCCTGCAAGCCGACCGCAACGTGATCGTCGGCGCCGACATCGGCGCGAGCAGCGGCAAGCTGGGCATCACGCTCAGCGCCGGCCACGCCGGCGGCGTCTACGGCGGCGTGCGCGTAAACGGCAACCTGGCGTCGAACGGCGGCGACATCCTGATCGGCGGCGCGCACGGCACTCCGAACCAGGGCATCGGCTACGCGACCAACCTGAACGGCACGGAAGCGGCGGTGGTCGTCGAGCAGAACAAGTCCATCCTCTCCACCGGCGGCAACATCGTCGTCAACGGCCGCGCCACGGCCACGCCAACCAAGGGCGGCATGTCGGGCGTGATCGGCGGCGTCTACATCAAGTCCGGCGCCAAGATCCTGTCCGGTACGGGCGACCTGTACATCACCGGCGAAAGCACCGCCAGTACGCTGATCTACGGCGTCGGCTTCGAAGCTAATTCCGGCACCAAGACCATCGTCGGCAGCGCGACCAACGGCGGCAACATGCTGATCAACGCGGTGAACAGCTCGGCCGGCACCGCCGACGAGCGCGACAAGGGCGCGATGGGCATGGTCAACTACGGCAGCGTGGGCCAGTTGTCGTTCTACGGTCCGTCGGTGGCGAGCTGGCTGGTGTTCATCAACGGCGCGCCACAGGTGTCCGGCTATACCCGCACGCCGCAACTGAACTGCGCCGCCGGCTACTTCAACTGCGGCTACCTGGTCGTGCCGGGCAAGAACAACAGCTACCTGTACGCGGGCTACGAATCGGTCGACATGGCGACCCAGGCCGCCTACGTACTCCAGACCGGCGCCGGCACCAAGGTCTACGACGGCAACACGACCGCGACCGGCCTGACCCTGGGCACCCTGGGCGGCCCGGCCGGCTTCTCGGTCGCCAGCCTGACGCCGGCGCCGCTGTTCCACACCACCAGCAAGAACGTCGGCAGCTACACGCGCCTGGTGCGCGACGCCGCCAACCCGACCTCGCTGACCTCGGGCTCGACCACCTATGCGGTCGGCTACTTCAACAGCGGCAGCTACAGCATCACGCCGAAGGCGCTGACCCCGACGGTGGCCAGCAAGGTCTACGACGGCACCAGCAGCGCCGCCGTGAGCGCGAGCGGCCTGGTGACCGGCGACAGCGTGGTCCTGAAGGGCAGCGGCAGCTTCGGCGGCACCGGCATCGGCAACTACAGCAACATCAGCGTCAGCGGCATCGAACTGACGGGCCCCGACGCCGGCAACTACACCCTCGGCAACGCCTCGGTGTCGAACATGAGCGCGAGCATCCTGCCGCGCGAACTGACCCTGGCCGCCGGCAAGACCTACGACGGCTCCAGCGACGTGACGCGCGCCCTCGCGCTCGGCAACCTGGTCGACGGCGAACGGATCAGCGTCGACAGCGCGCTGGCGAACAGCAGCCACGCCGGCGAAGCGGCCCATGTGAGCGCGGTTGCCCTGTCCGACGGCGGCAGCGGCGTGCTGGCCAACTACGTGCTGCCCTCGCTCACCGCCGCGTCCAGTGCCAATCGCGTCGCGATCGTCCCGCGCACGCTGAGCATGCAGCTGATCGATACCGGCGCAAGCAAGACCTACGACGGCACGCTCGCCCCCTGGGGCTGGCAGCCGGTCTACACGGTCGCCGGCCTGGCCGCGCCCGACCTCGGCGCGCACGTCGCGCTGACCCACACGGGCGCGGCCTACAACAGCGCCAACGTCCTGGAAGCGAACCGGATCACGGTGTCGGGCCTGGCGGTCGGCGCGGTGAGCGGCGGCGTGGCGCGCGCCGGCGACTACGTGCTCGATGCGAGCAGCAAGAGCGTCGCGGCGCGCATCGACGCGCGGCCGCTGGCGATTGCCGCCGAGTCGCGCGCGAAGATCTACGGCGACGCCGACCCTGCGCTGGCCTACCGCATCACGGCCGGCGCGCTGCTGGACGGCGACAGCCTGTCCGGCCAGGTAGTGCGGGCCGCCGACGAGGATGTCGGCAGCTATGCGATCGACGCCTCCGGACTCGCGAACCCGAACTACGCCGTGAGCGCAAGCGGCGCGCAACTGATCGTCATGCCGCGCGCGCTCGCGGTTGCCGCCGACAACCGCAGCAAGGTGTATGGCGACGCCGATCCGACCCTGAGCTACCGCATCGTCCAGGGCAACCTGGTCGGCAACGACACCCTGCACGGCAGCCTGACCCGCGTGGCGGGCGAAAACGTCGGCAGCTACGCGGTCGACGCCTCGCAGCTCGCCAACGGCAACTACCTGGTCTCGGTGCAGAACGGCAGCTTGAGCATCACGCCGCGCCCGCTGTCGGTCGCGCTCGACGCGGTCAATAAAACCTACGGCGACGCCGACCCGCTGTTCGGCTATCGCATCACCGGCGGCAGCCTGGCCGGCAACGACACGCTGTCCCTCACCCGCGACGTTGGCGAGAACGTCGGCAGCTACGCGCTCGGCGCCAGCGCCAGCCCGAACTACGCGCTGAGCGTGACGGGCGCCGCCCTGAGCATCGTACCGCGCGCGCTCACCGTTGCCGTGAGCGATGCCGCGAAGGTCTACGGCGATACCGATCCGCTGCTGGGCTACCGCATCGTCGGCGGCCAGTTGGTCGGCAACGACACCCTGAGCGGCAGCCTGTCCCGCGTGGCCGGCGAAAACGTCGGCAGCTATGCCATCGACGGCTCACGGCTCGCCAACGGCAACTACGTCCTGACCGTCAACAACGGCACGCTCTCGATCACGCCGCGTCCGCTGTCGATCGCGCTCGATGCGGCCCATAAAACCTATGGCGACGCCGATCCCGTGCTCGGCTACCGCATCACCGGCGGCAGCCTGGTCGGCAACGACACGCTGGCCGTGAGCCGCGCGGCCGGCGAAAACGTCGGCAGCTACGCGCTCGGCGCCAGCGCCAGCCCGAACTACGCCCTGAGCGTGAGCGGCGCAACCCTGAACGTCACGCCGCGCGCCTTGAGCGTCGCTGCCGAGAATGCGGCCAAGGTCTACGGTGACGCCGATCCGGCGCTCGCTTACCGCATCGTCGGCGGCAACCTGGTCGGCAACGACACCCTGAGCGGCAGCCTGGCCCGCGCGGCCGGCGAGAACGTCGGCAGCTATGCGATCGACGCCTCCGGCCTGGGCAACGGCAACTACGCCGTCACGGTGCAAAACGGCGTGTTGACCGTCAATCCGCGCGCGCTGTCGATCGCGCTCGACACGGTCAACAAAACCTATGGCGATGCCGATCCTGTGCTCGGCTACCGCGTCACCGGTGGCAGCCTGGTCGGCGGCGACACGCTGGCCGTCAGCCGCGCAAGCGGTGAAAACGTCGGCAGCTATGCGATCGATGCGAGCGCCAGCCCGAACTACGCGCTGAGCGTGACGGGGGCCGCCCTGAACATCGCGCCGCGCGCCTTGAGCGTCGCCGTCAACGACGCCGCGAAGGTCTACGGCGACGCCGATCCGACCTTGGGCTACCGCATCGTCCAGGGCAACCTGGTTGGCAACGATGCCCTGAACGGCGTTCTCACCCGCGTGGCGGGCGAGAACGCCGGCAGCTACGCGATCGACGGCTCGCAGCTCGCCAACGGCAACTACATCCTGACCGTCGCTAACGGCACGCTCTCGATCACGCCGCGTCCGCTGTCGATCGCGCTCGATGCGGCCCATAAAACCTATGGCGACGCCGATCCCGTGCTCGGCTACCGCATCACCGGCGGCAGCCTGGTCGGCAACGACACGCTGGCCATCGGCCGCGCGGCGGGCGAAAACGTGGGTAGCTACGCGCTCGGCGCGAGCGCCAGCGCCAACTACGCGCTGAGCGTGAGCGGCGGCGCCCTGAACATCGCGCCGCGCGCCTTGAGCGTCGCCGTCAACGACGCCGCAAAGGTCTACGGCGACGCCGATCCGACCCTGGGCTACCGCATCGTCCAGGGCAACCTGGTCGGCAACGATGCCCTGAACGGCAGCCTCACCCGCACGGTGGGCGAGAACGTCGGCAGCTACGCGATCGACGGCTCGCGGCTCGCCAACGGCAACTACGTCCTGACCGTCAACAACGGCACGCTCTCGATCACGCCGCGTCCGCTGTCGATCGCGCTCGATGCGGCCCATAAAACCTATGGCGACGCCGATCCTCTGCTCGGCTACCGCGTCACCGGCGGCAGCCTGGTCGGCAACGACACGCTGGCCATCGGCCGCGCGGCCGGCGAGAACGTCGGCAGCTACGCCATCGACGCCAGCGCCAGCCCGAACTACGCGCTGAGCGTGAGCGGCGGCGCCCTGAACATCGCGCCGCGCGCGCTGACCGTCGCCGCCGAGAATGCCGCGAAGGTGTATGGCGACGCCGATCCGACCCTGGGCTACCGCATCGTCCAGGGCAACCTGGTCGGCAATGACACCCTGAGCGGCAGCCTGGCCCGCGCGGCCGGCGAGAACGTCGGCAGCTACGCCATCGAGGCCTCCGGCCTGGGCAACGGCAACTACGCCGTCACCGTGCAAAACGGCGTGTTGACCGTCAATCCGCGCGCGCTGTCGATCGCGCTCGACACGGTCAACAAAACCTATGGCGATGCCGATCCTGTGCTCGGCTACCGCGTCACCGGCGGCAGCCTGGTCGGCGGCGACAGCCTGGCCCTCACCCGCGTGGCGGGCGAGAACGTCGGCAGCTATGCCATCGACGCCAGCGCCAACCAGAACTACGCGCTGAGCGTGAGCGGCGGCGCCTTGAACATCGCGCCGCGCGCCTTGAGCGTCGCCGTCAACGACGCCGCGAAGGTCTACGGCGACGCCGATCCGACCCTGGGCTACCGCATCGTCCAGGGTAACCTGGTCGGCAACGACACCCTGAGCGGCAGCCTGGCCCGCGCGGCCGGCGAGA
>NZ_DAMCPG010000022.1:0-77627 GCF_032106685.1 Massilia sp. | reverse complement strand
GGCCGCCCAGCAGCACCGCGCCCGAGCCGGACAAGGATTGCACTTCGGCGCCGTTATTGGTCGCGGCGATGTCGAAGCTGCCGTTGTTGACCAGGCCGCTCGAGGCGGCAATGGCGCCCGAGCCGGACAGCACCAGGGTCGACCATTCGGCGACGCTCGTCGCGCCCGTATAGGTGTTGGCGCCGCTCAGCACCTCGAAGCCGGCGACCGCCAGACCGCCGTTGCCGCGTATGACGCCAGAGAATTCGTCGTTGGCGTTGGTCAGCATCAGATCGGATTCACCCAACAGGACGGCACCGGAGCCCGACAGGCCGCCCAGACGCGTATCGACGGTTGTCGGGCGAACATCGAACTGGCCGTCGTTACGGAGCCGCATGCCCTCGTATTCGGGCACTTCGGCGTCGGTCAAGGTGACATTCTCGCCCTCGGCGATCACATCCGGGTAGTAGCTCGACTGCGCAAACGAAACGAGCGGAAACAGCGCAGCGACGGCGACGACCAAGGCCTTGCGTACGCCCTGGAAGGGCTCCCCACTCCCATCGCCAACCTGCGTGCCCCCCGTCTTTCCACCTTCCTTGCCCTGGGCGTTGCCGACTTCCGCGACAGCCATCAGCATATGACGTTTAGTGTTCCAGACGAGGCGATAGATATGGTTCATGGAGCGATCAGGTAAGAGGAGATGGAAGGCCGCACGTTGGCGTCGTCTTCCCAGGGAAGCAGAGCCGGAATGTCACTGCAGAGGCATTTTGTAAGCATTATCCTACATGTGGGATTCCAACAGGAAATGATTATCCCTGTGTAACCCGGAATGCAGGTGCAAATACAACACAAACAACCAGGATGACATCACGCCGCTTGCGGCTAGGGCTGAGCCCAGGCACCCAGATCGGCTGCGACGGCGCGCACGACCTGTTCCCAATCTCCCGGACGCGCTTGCCGATACAAGCGCAAGACGCCTGGATACCAGGGAGAATCGCTGCGTCCACGCAACCAGCGCCAGTCGGGATGCACGGCCGGCAGCAACACCCAGCAAGGCTTGCCCAGCGCACCGGCCACATGGGCAACGGCGGTGTCGACGCAAACGACCAGGTCGAGCGCTTCGACAATGGCGGCGGTGTCGGCGAAATCGGCGATTTCGGCGCCGAGGTCGAGGAGCGCCCGCGGCCCGTCCATTTCCACCGGTTCGCCATCCATGCCGCGCTGCAGGCTGACAAAGGAAACGCCGGGCACCGACCATAGCGGCGCCAGGCACGCCAGCCCCGGCAGGGAGCGGTGCGCGTCGTTCACGTGGCCGCCAAACCCGCGCCAGACCAGGCCTACCCGCAAGCCCCCCTCCCCTTCCGCTTTGTCCGCCAGGCGCGCGCCCCAGCGTCCGGCAAGCACGGGGTCGGCGGACAGGTAGGGTATCCTGGCCGGCACCGTCGCCAGCGTGGTGCCGAAGTGCATGGGCAGGCTGAGCATGAAAACCCAATAGTCGTGCGGCCCGAGCTGAGCAGCCTCGCTGGCGGCGAGCACCCGGTCGGCCCCCGGCGCATTCCGCAGCAGGGGCAACAGCGGATCGTGGCAGACCAGCGTCACCTGGCGCGCGCCGGCAGCCTTGAGCAGCGGCAGGTAGCGGACGAACTGCACCTGGTCGCCGAAGCCCTGTTCCGGCCAGACGACGATCGCGCGCCCGGCCAGCTCCTCGCCATGCCACTGGGGGCAAGCCAGGCGCGGGGCGACAGCGATCGGGCGCGCCAGCGCGGGATCGTAGCGCGCCTCCATCCAGGGCCAGCCCTCTTCCAGGCGGCCCTGGGCCAGCAGCAGGAAGCCGAGGTTCCAACGCGCTTCCGGGTAGCCGGCGTCGGCAGTGGCCGCCGCGCGATAGGCCTCCTCGGCAGCCTCCAGCCGGCCCTGGCGCTGCAGCAGCGTACCCAGGTTGTTCAGGGTTTTCGCATAGGCCGGACGCAGGGCCAGCGCCTGCCGGTAAGCGGCTTGCGCATCGTCGTCGCGGCCCAGGTGCTGGTAGACATTGCCGAGCGAATTGAGGCCCTCGGCGTCGTCCGGGCGCAACTCGCGGTACGCGAGGAGGGCCGCCAGCGCCTCCGGGTAGCGTGCGCGCCGCAAGAGGAGCAGGCCCAGGTTGTGCCAGGCGTCGCCATAGTCCGGACGCAGGGCAAGCGCGCGCCGATAGCCGGCCTCGGCGTCGTCGAGACGGCCCAGGTTCGCATGCAGCACGGCGGCGTTGTTCCGCAGCTCGGGACTGTCCGGCCAGAGCCCTTGCGCCGCATCGAAGCAGGCGGACGCCTCCTCGATCCGGCCAAGCCGGTGCAGCAGGATCGCGCGCCGCTGCAGCGAGCCGGCATCGGCAGGATCGGCGGCCACCGCGTCGCCGAAGCGCGCCGCGGCCTCCTCGATGCGGCCGAGGCGTTCGAGCACCAGCCCCAGGTTGGCGCTGTTGGCCGCATGGCGCGGGCGCAGCGCCAGGGCGCGCGCGTGCGACGCCGCCGCCGGCTCCCAGGACCCCTCCTGCTGGTACAGCAGGCCAAGGTTGTAGTGGGCGTCGGCGTAGACAGGCTCGAGGGTCAGCGCGCGCCGGTAAGCCGCTTCGGCCTCGGCGGCGCGTCCCGCCTGCTGCAGCAGGATGCCGAGGTTGTTCCAGCTGGCCGCATGGCGCGGCTCGCGCGCCAGCGCAAGCCGCCAGTAACGCTCGGCTTCGTCCGCCCGCCCGAGGGCGCGCATGCAGGCCGCGGCCAGGTTCAGGGCGTCGACGTTGGCGCCATCACCCTCGATCAGCGCGGCCACGTGCGCCAAGGCCTCGGGATAGCGCTGGATATTGAAAAGGCCGATGGCGGTGGCGATGCATTGGCTTGGCGTCATGGAAAGCGAGCAGGTCGGTACAAGGGTGCATTCTCCCATAGCACAAGGGACGAATGCATCCATGCGCTTTCCGGCATCGGCGCCTGCGGCTGCCGCCGTTCAGCCTGCGGGAGCAGCGTAAGGTGGACGGTACACGCCGTTGAGGAAGAAGCACCGTTCGCCCGGCATGTAGAGCGTGCCGCGGTCGAGCCAGTGTTCGTTACCGTAGTCCTTGACGGGGGCGTATATCTTGACGAGCTGCCCCTTCGCTTCCAGCACGGGACCGCAGTTCGTGGCGCTTCCCGTCTTGAGTGACTTGCGCCATGGAGCCATCTTCTTTTCGAACGCCGCCAGACGATCCGCCTGCGCCTTGGCCCTGGCCTGCTCGGCGGCCGCCGCTTGCGCATTCTGCGCTGCGACATATTTCGCCACTTTGTCGCGCGCGCCGGCGGCCAGATTGTCGAAGTCGACAAGGGCGAAGGCCGTCCCGGCGTCCGTGTCCGGCGTGCGGCGGCCAAGCGCATCGAACGCGGCGACGTTATCCGCGTTGACCGCCACATTGCGGTATGGGGCCCAGTCGCTGCGGTATTTCTCCTGCCAATAGGCGCGGGCTTGCGCCTTCAAGTCGGCAAACCGCTCGGCGGAAGTGTGCTGTGCAGCGAGCCCGACTGCGTCCGCCGTGACCAGCTTCGGCGCGACGACACGCCATGCGTCGTCGGTCGCGACGACGCCGAATGCCATCAGCCAGCGCTGCAGGGCATCCTTGTTCGGTTCAGCCCGCTCCGCTTCCGCCTGCATGAGCGTGAAGTACTGCTGCCGGTACAAGTCCAGCAGCGGCGCCTGCGATGCGGCGCGCACCACCGCCGCGCCGTCGACCCAGCTTGCGGCGTTGGCACTCTTCGCAGCCTTGTCGAGAAACGCGGAATTGACCGCGACGTAGCCCTTCTTGCGGTTCATGCGCGAGTAGTAGTGCCAGTTGTTCATATAGTTGAACTGGGCGCTCTTGTAGGGAATCTCGCAGGACTCCGTGTTGGTGCAGTTGTTGAAGTAATAGCCGGTCAGGATCTGTACCGAGACGACGCCATTCTTCTCCACCCAACCGCGCATCCCCGGCGCGCCGCCGACGCATGCGAAGACGCGTTCCAGCCCATCGTCTTCCAGCAGTGCGGCGCGCTTTTCCGGCGCGCGGGATACCTCGCTCACCCAGCCGTCGTCCTGCTTTCTCAAGTAGATCGACAGGCACTGCCCATCGTCAAGGGCTGCGACGGTGGACGGGTAATGCACGACGTCGCCGCCGTAGGCCAGCTTGAAGCTGGCGTCGGACGTACCGCTCTGGGCATCTGCGGCGACGCAAAGGGCAAACCCTGCCGCAGCCAGCGCCACGGGTATCGGGAAACGGAAAGACATGAGAAACCTGGTTGCAAAAATATAATATTAGATTCTACACGGAAACCTTTTATGCCCGAAGCTTGGTGTGGCGGAAACATGACACCGCAACGGGTAGATCGTTCGCATGAAACTCTGCCGTGTTGGAGCGCCCTCCACCGAATTGTCTGGAAAATGTCTCGAACTGTCGGCAGGATGTAGTATTTATGCCCGCATGCGATTGCTTCTATACAATATCGGGAGAGGAGAAAAGCATGTACCGAGTTTTGCTGGTGGAAGACGACGCCCGGTTGGCCGAGCTCGTCACCGAATACCTGTCCGCTTATGAATTCGCCGTCGAGCTGGTCACGCGCGGCGACCAGGCGCTGCCGCGCTTCCAGGCGAGCCAGCCCGATATCGTCGTGCTCGACCTGATGCTGCCTGGCCTGGACGGCATGGTGGTCTGCCGCAAGATCCGCGAATTGTCCGAGGTGCCGATCCTGATCCTCACCGCGCGCGAGGACTCCTACGACGAGGTGTCCGGGCTCGAACAGGGCGCGGACGATTTCGTCAACAAGCCGGTGCAGCCGCGCGTGCTGCTGGCGCGCCTGCGCGCCCTGCTGCGCCGTACCCAGGCCAGGGCCGCGCCCGAGACGGGCGAGCTGGTGTTCGGAGCCCTGCGCATCGTCGGCGCCGACCGCACCGTGTTCTGGCGCGACCAGCTCTGCGTGCTGAGCAATACCGAATACAAGCTGCTGCTGGTGCTGGCCGAGGCGGCCGGGCGCGTGCTCTCGCGCGACGAGCTGCTCAAGAAAATGCGCGGCATCGAGTTCGACGGGCTGGACCGCAGCATCGACAACTGCATCTCCAAGCTGCGCCGCAAGTTCGACGACGCGCGTTCGGAGAAGATCAAGACGGTGTGGGGCGAGGGGTATTTGTTCTCGCCGTCGGCGTGGAATTGACGACGGCGTCGCGGGCGATGAAGATCGCCTGCCGGATGATCTCGCGCTGACGATCACCGCGTGGGCGGCGCAAGAAATGTGCGTCGCGGTGGCCTCTGCAACGCGCTGCGTCTGCTCATCGTTCACGCGTGGGCACGGGGGCGCCCACCCTACTCGAACAAGGGAACGATCGCCAGCGGGATGTTGGCGCTGATCACCTGCGCCTGCTCGGCGCCATCGAAGCGGTAGACCACCGTCGGGAAGGCCTCGTCCAGGTCGCCCTGGAAGGCGGCGCCGGTCGCCAGCGCCAGCGGCTGGTCGGCGCCGTCCGGGCGGTGCAGGCGCACGGCGATGGCGGCGCTGCCGGGGTTGCCGGGGTTGCGCTTTGCGAACACGAAGCGCACGCCGGCGCACTGGCGCGCGCGCAGCGAGGCGTCGACGTAGCGCGCAAAGCCGAGCGCCTGCGCGCAGGCCGCGCGCAAGGTAGCGTCCTCGTAGACCCCGTCCGCCTGCGGCAGCAGCGAGACGCGCGGGCGCACCGTGAAGGCGCCGATCCCGCGGTTCAGGACCAGGGTGGCGTTGTCGTCGTAGGCGGCCTTGAGCAGCGGGAAGCTGGTGCGCCCGAGCGGGTCGAGCGGCAGGTTGACCTGGGTCGCCTTGCCCGACAGCGTCAGTTGCACGCCCTCGAGCGAGACGCCGGGCGCCCGGGGCGCCACCTGCAGGTGGTTCTGGATCTGGTTCTTCGGTCCGCCGTATTTTTCGAACACCACCATGGCGCGGTAGGCATCGCGGTAACTGACCCACTCGGCGGCAGGCGCGGGCGCGGCGGCGCCCAGGGCGCACAGCGTCACGGAGCAGCATGCGATGAGGTGTCGGGCCGTGGTCATCGTCAGAACCGGTAGGCGATGGCGGTGGAAACCGTCAGGTTGGTCGGCCGCTCGACGAGCGGGCTGTGGCGGGCGTCGCCGGCCAGGCGCGACACCTGCACCTGCGAACTCAGCATCCAGGAAGGCGAGAACGCCCAGTTCCAGCGCGCGCCGACGCGGCCGTCCTTCAGGCCGCCGCCGGCGCGATACACCGGGTTGCCGCTGCGCAGGGAATCGAGCGTGCCGACGCCGAAGTAGGCGTTGTTGTAGGCCGCGCTGGCGAAGCTGACGCCGGCCGTGAACGACAGGCGGTGGTGGGCGCCCAGCTGCATCGCGAGGCGCTGCACGCCCAGGTCCAGGCGCGCGCCATCGCGCTCGTTGCCGGCGCCATACAGCAGGCTGCCGGTCAGGCGCCAGTCGGGCGTCAGGTAATAGTTCAGGAAGCCGCCGCCCAGCAGGCGGGTCGAGATCGGCGCCATGCCGGCCAGGCGGTTCTCGCCCGGCGCCACTTGCGGCAGGGCGACCATGGAATAGCGTTCGGCGCCGATGCCGCCGATGCCGCCGCCGGCGCCCGCTTCGTCGCGGCGTTGCTGCAGTTCGACCAGGGGACCGTATTCGAGGTTGGGATTGCCGCCCAGGTGGATGCCGGCGCGCATGCCCGACACGAAGACACCATTGCTCCACTGCACTTGCAGCACCGGCAGCGCATGGCGTTCGCTGTGGCGCGCCCCTTCGTAGCGTGGCGCCGAGACGATGCCCAGCCCGACATACATGTCGCGGCTGCCGTCCGGCATGGGATTCATGGCCGGCGTCTGGGCGGAAGCGCCGCTCGATACGGCAGCGAGCGCGAGTGCGAGAAACTTGTTCATGGCGGGGCAATGGAATGGGGTGCCAGTATTTTACTTTGAGGCAAACCTTATCCGATATATCCTTACAGCATGATTCTCGACAGTGAGGCGCGCCATGGCCAACAACCACGCGCCGCCACCCGGCTCGGGATGGCCACGCGCCCGAAATGGCGGCGACCGGAATAAAAAAACCCACCGACACTCGCGTATCGAGTGGGCAAACGGAAAATCTGAATCCTGCGTAGGATATCCGTTCGGCAATTTCTAATCTGCCCGGAGATGTCGGCCATTTGTCGTGAATTTGTAAGCCCCACGCATATCCTTTGCTCCTATACAATGGCGTTGGGAGAAAAACAATGTTTTGTAGGTTGGCTGGTCACTGTCGGTGTCGCGGGAGAATCGGGTGAACCGGATCTTTTTCCGCTTTTTCGTGCTGGTGATGCTCTCGATCACGGCCGCGACCTTCGTCATCTACTTCGCCATGAGCCGGCTGTTCGGCGATCCGCTCGACGACATCGCCCGGCGCCAGGCCTCGGCCCAGATCTTCCTGATCGAGCAATACGTCGACGAGGCGCCCACCGACGAATGGCTGGTGCGCCTGAACCGGGTGCGCGAGGTCTCCGACACCCGCTTCGACCTGATCACCCTGCAGGCGGCGCGCGCCGCCCTGCCCGGCGCCAGCCTGGCCGCGCTCGAACGCGGCGAAGTCGTGCTCGACGTCGACAACAAGGCCTTCTATCGCCGGGTCGACCTGCGCGGCGAGCGCTACATCGGCAGCGAGGACGAGGTCATCCACGCGCGCGACCTGCCGATCGACGTCAACCTGGCCCTCAAGATGGAAGCGGTGCGCTACGTGATCGTCGCGTTCGCGCTCCTGGTGCCGATCGCGCTGTGGTCGCGCGCGCACTGGCAGGGCCTGCAGCGGCTCTCGCGCGTCGCCGACGAGTTCGGCTCCGGCCGGCTGTCGGCGCGCGCGCGCATGCCGCGCTCGGCCAGCATCTATCCGCTGGCCGAACGGATCGACCACATGGCCGACCGCATCGAGGAATTGTTGGTCGCGCAGAAGAACCTGCTGCATTCGGTGTCGCACGAACTGCGCACGCCGATCGCGCGCCTCGAGTTCGCGCTCGAGCTGCTGGATGCAAAGGCGAACGATCCGGCCCTGCGCCCGCGCATCGCCGCGATGGAAGGCGACCTGCGCGAGCTGGATGCGCTGGTGAACGAGCTGCTGGACATGGCGCGCCTGGGCAGCGAGCTGGCGCTGCAGCGCGAGCCGGTGAACGTGGCGGAACTGCTGCGCGCGACCGTCGCCGCGCTGCCGCCGGGAACGCAGTCGCTCGCGCTCGAGCAGGACGGCGACCTGGGCACGGTCGAGGCCGATCCGCGCCACCTCGGGCGGGCGTTGTCGAACCTGCTCAGGAACGCGCAGAAGTACGCGGCGGCGGCGATCCGGCTGTCGGCGCGGCGCGACGGCAAGGCCTTGGTGCTGGCGGTCGAGGACGATGGGCCGGGTATTCCGCAGGACGAACGCGAGCGCATCTTCGAACCCTTCTACCGGCTCGACCGCAGCCGCGACCGCGCGACCGGCGGCTTCGGGCTGGGATTGTCGATCGTGCGCAAGGCCGTGCTGCTGCACGGAGGAACGATTACCGTGGAACAGTCGGAGCTCGGCGGTGCCAGGTTCGTGATCACGCTGCCGGCGTGATGCGGAATCGGATAAAAATCACTCCGGTTTCGTACACCCGTTCAACGATGGTGAAACAATTGTGGAAACGAAGTGTCGTAGGGTGGGCGGCGACACCGGGTTGGTTGCGACCACGCTGCGGTAAAGCCGCCCACGCGTTCAACCAAAAGTGGAATAGTTGCGGCAGCGAGCGGAGCCCGAAGGGCTTTTCGGGCATAAACAAGAGCGCGGCCGATCAGGCGCAGCTTGAACGCGTGGGCGGCGCACACGCCGCGGATATGCACCGGGTCAGGTGGAGCCGCCCACCCTACGGTCGTGCCGCTGGAGACTACTTGCGCTCGGGCTTGACGTGCGTGAAGCCGTACCACAGGTGTTCCCACCAGTGCTCGCGCGATTTCACGGTATAGAGGCAGGCCTTGTCGACCCCGCTCTTGAACACCGGGTCCTGGCATTGGTTGGTGATCAGGGCGTACCGCTGGTTCTCCGCATTGACGAGGGCAATGCAGAGCCAGATCACGATCCCGAACAGGATCACGACCAGCGACCAGGCAATGTGGTTCACATTGCTGGTCTCGAACAGGTCCTCTTCCCGTGGTCGGGAACCTTCGTACATCTCGAGGACCTTGCGTTCCGAATCGCTCATTTCGTCTTGGCTGCCTTTGCGACAAGTGCGTCCATGACCTGGAAGCTTGCGTCCATGATCTGCTTACCGTCCTTCAGCTTCAGCTTGTCCGCGACCTGGCCCGGCGAGGTCTGGTACTTGCCGTCGATGATGATGGTCGGCGTACCGCTCACCTGGTAGGCGTTGGCGAGCTGGGGCAGGCGGCGCAGCTTGGTCGTGACGCTGAACGAGTTCCACACTTCCAGGAACTTGGCGCGGTCGATGCCGTTCTTCGCGACCCAGTCGATGATCTGGTCGTCCTTCATCAGGCGCACGCGCTGCACGTGCACGGCGTGCAGGATCTTCGGATGCATCTCGTCGAGCTTGCCCATCGCCTCGAGCGTCAGGAACAGGTGCGCTTCCGGATCGGTCGGACCCTGGAACGGCAGGTGGACGCGGCGCAGGACAATGTTGTCGCCCTGCTTTTTGACCCAGGCGTTCAGGCCAGGTTCCAGTGCGTAGCACGCCGGGCAGTGGTAAGCGAAGAACTCGACCACTTCGACCTTCTTGCCGGTGGCCTGGACCGGTTGCGGCGCCGCCAGCGTCACGTACTCGACGCCGTTCTGCGGATTGGTGGGCGAAGCGAAAGCGGTGCTGGCGACCAGGCTGGCGGCGATCAGGGCTAAACGCAGGGTGCGGCGCATATTTATCCTTCTTGTCTGGTAGTTGAAGAAAACGACCGCGAGATTACCACTTTTTTGCCTTCCCCTTCGGGAATCCCCCGGTTTTTTGCATTTGCTTACCGCTGTAACGGGCGCTTACCACGCGCCTCTTCCAGGCGCCGGCACAAGGCGGCGGCGCCGTCGGCGATGCGTGGGCCCGGCCGGGTCAGCAATTCCTCGTCCAGCGTGAACAGGTTGTTGCGGCGCACCGCCGTCATGCCGCGATAGGGCTGCCAGATCGACAGGCCGCGGTCCTGCGGCGTGTACAGCTTGCCGCCGACGATCGCTTCCGGGTCCTTCTGCACCACGGCCTCGACGCCGACCTGGGGCGCGATCGTCTTCAAATCGGCAAAGATGTTGGTCCCGCCGCAGAGCCGGATCGCGTCGCTGGCGATCTGCTCGCCGTTGAGCGTGTAGAGCGGATTGTCCCAGGCCTGGTAGAACACCGTGACCGGCGGCCGGCCGGCGTAGCGCGCGCGCAGCGCGTCCAGCCTGGCCCGGTACGCGGCGGCGGCGGCCTGGGCGGCGGCTTCGGTGCCGAGCAGCTGGCCGAAGCGCAGCAGGCTGGTCGCCACCTCGTCGAGCCGGCGCGGCTCGCTGTGGAAGACCGGGATCCCCAGGCTTTGCAGCTGGGCGACCTGGCGCGCGGTATTCCCGCTCTGCCAGACGATTAAAAGGTCCGGCTTCATCGCGATCACGCGCTCCAGGTCGATCTGGCTGTTCGAGCCGATCAGGGGAATGCTGCGCGCCGCCGCCGGGTAGTCGCTGTAGTTCATCGCGCCGACGATGCGCGCGCCGCCGCCGGCCGCGAACAGCAGTTCGGTCACGTGCGGCGCCATCGAGATCACGCGCTGGGCCGGCCGCGCCAGCGTGACGCGGCGGCCGGCGTCGTCGACCACGGTAATGGCCGCCTGGGCAGCGCAGGCGCTCATCAGGAGCCAGGCGAGAAGCAGCGCTTTCATGGCGCGCGCCGGACTGGAACGACGGCGGCGCCCTGCGCCGTTTCGTCCGGCAGGAACACGGTGCGCCCGCCATGGGCGATCGCCGCGATCGGATGGCCGAGGCAGGCGCTCAACAGGTCGGGCCGCATCACCGCTTCGGTCGGGCCGGCGTGCCAGCTGCCGTCGCCGTTCAGGAGCAACGCGTGGCTGGCGCCGCTCCAGGCCAGATTCAGGTCGTGGCCGACGCTGACCACCGTCCTGCCCTCCTCGCGGCACAGGCGCGCCATGAGGCCGGTCACCGCGACCTGGTGCGCCAGGTCGAGGGCATTCGCCGGCTCGTCCAGCAGCAGGAGCGGCGTGTCCTGGGCCAGCAGGGCGGCGATCGCCACCCGCTGGCGCTCGCCGCCCGACAGGGTGCGCACGTCGCGCTGGGCCAGGTGCAGCACGTCGAGCGTGCGCAGCGCGTGTTCGGCGGCGGCGTGGTCGTCGCTGCCCTCCCAGTAGCGGTCGGCGTGATACGGGTGGCGCGCCATCAGCACGGTCTCGATCACGCGGTAGGCAAAGGCGTCGCCGCGCGACTGCGCCAGGTAGGCGCGCTCGCGCGCCAGCGCCGACATCGGCCAGTCGGCCAGCGGCTTGCCGGCCAGGCGCACGCTGCCGCCGTCGGGCGCGCGCAGCCCGGCCACGGTGCGCAGCAGCGTGCTTTTACCGGCGCCGTTGGGGCCGATCACGCACCAGCTCTCGCCGGAATCGACGCGCCAGTTCAGGCGCTCGACGAGCACGCGGCTGTCGGTGCGCAGGGTCAGGTCATGGGTGGAAATCATCGGCGGCGCACATGCAGTTGGTGTAGCTGGAACAGGAAGACGGGCACGCCGATCAGCGAGGTCAGCACGCCGACCGGCAGCTGCTGCGGCGCCAGTACGGTGCGCGCCAGGGTGTCGGCCAGCACGAGGAAGCTGCCGCCCGCGAGGGTGGCAGCCGGTAACAGGATACGATGATCGGGACCGAAGGCGTGGCGGCAGGCGTGCGGCACTACCAGCCCGACGAAGCCGATGCTGCCGCCGGTGGTGACGGCGCAGGCGGTCAACAGGCCCGAACAGAGGAACAGGAAGCGGCGCTCGAATGCGACGTCGACGCCCAGCGCCGCGGCGGCGTCGGCATGCAGGGCCATCAGGTTCAGGGCGCGCGCCCGGCGCAGCGCCAGCAGCAGGGCCGCGCCCAGCACCAGCCAGGGCAGCACGCGCCAGCCGGCGCCGGCCAGGTCGCCGATCATCCAGAACACCATCCCGCGCAGGCGCGACTCGGGCGCGACCGACAGCATCAGGGTGACCAGCGCCATGCAGGCCGAGGCCAGGACCACGCCGGTCAGCAGCAGCACGCCGGATTCGCCGCTGCGTACCGTGCCGCGCGCGCCGCCAAGGTCGCGGCGCGCCAGCAGGTAGAGCAGCAGCGAGATCCCGGCCGCCCCGCCGAAGGCCCCGAGGTCGACCGCCCACAGGGCCGCGCCGAACAGCAGGGCCGCCAGCGCGCCGACGGCGGCGCCGGCGGAGACGCCCAGCACGTAGGGGTCGGCCAGCGGATTGCGCACCAGCGCCTGCATCATGACGCCGGCCAGCGCCAGCGCGGCGCCGGTGACGAAGGCGCTGCTGGCGCGGCCCAGGCGCAGGTCGAGCAGGGTCGCCGCCATGCCGTCGGGCGCGCCGGCCAGCAGGCTGGCCAGGGCTTGCGGCAGCTCGCCCAGGGGCACGGGCACCGAACCGGCGGCGCCGGCGGCGGCCAGCGCCAGCAGAGAGAAAGCAGCGAGCACCAGCAGCACCAGCGTCGCACGCCGGTGCTGCTGGCGCGCAGCGCTCTTCTCGAATACTGGCGGCGCGACGCGCATGACCTTAGAAGTCGTAGCGCGCCGAGAGCTTCAGCTGGCGGCCGTCGCTCGGGTAGATGCCGCTGCGGCAGCCGAAGGCGTTGCTGAAGTACTGGCGGTCGGCCAGGTTCAGGCCGCTCACCGCGAACTCCCAGGCGCCGACCTTGCGCGCGTAGCGGGCGTCGACGGTGGTGTAGGACGGGATGCGCGCGTCGCAGGTGTTCGAGAAATCGCTGCCGTAGCGCTGGCGCGAGACGAACTGCGCGCCGATGTCGGCGGTGTGGCCGCTCGCCGGCATCCACGCCAGGCGCGCGGTGACGACGTTCTTCGGCACCAGCACCATCTCGCGGCCGGCGTTCGGACCGTCGGTGAACTCGGCCTGCACGTGCTGCCACTGGCCGCTCAAGCGCCAGTCGGCGCCGATCTTCAGCTGGCCCTCGAGCTCCACGCCCTGGCGGCGGGTCGGGTCGAGGTTGGTGTTGGCGCCGTAGCCGTTCAGGGTCGGATCGAAGAAGATCTCGTTGCGCAGGCGGTGGCGGAACACGCGCGCCGCGAGGCGGCGCTCCTCGTCGCCGACGGTCACGCCCAGTTCGAGGTCGCGCGAGGTCTGCACGTCGAGCAGGCCCTCGGCCGAGCGGTAGCCGTTCTCGTCGGCGTTCGGGATGCGGTAGCTCTGCCCCGCCTTGGCGTGCACGGTGACGCCCGCGACCGGGTCGATGCTGCCCTCGACGCTCCAGCCGTTCTGCGACTGCGCGCCGTTCGGCACGAACAGGTCGGCGTTGGCTTCGTCCTTCTCGAAGCGCTCGTGGCGCGCGCCCAGCGCCAGGCGTGCATTGGCCGCGCCCGGGAAGCGCATCTCGTCGCGCAGGTAGAAGGCCTTCGAATCCTGGCTCGCGTCCGAACCGGTGCTGGTGGCGCGCTCCCAGCGCATCAGGTCGATGCCGGCCACGACCTCGTTGAGCATGCCGTTCCAGCGCGACGTCTGGCGCAGGCGCGGCGAGAACTGGGTCTGGCGCGTGTGGTAGCCGTACGCGTAGACGTAGGTGCCGTAGTCGTAGGCGGCGTTCACCTCGCGCTCGCGGTGCGACAGTTCGGCCGCCAGCTCGACGCTGCCGATGCGGTGCTCGGCCGACAGGGTGACGCGGTCGCTGTCGAGGCTGCCGAAGTCGTTCGGGGTGAGGGTCTGGCGCGGGTTGGCCTCGAACTGCTCGAGCGTCAGCGAGCCGGGCAGGCGCGAATCCTGGCGCGCGCTTTCCACGCGCAGGCCCAGGCGCGAACCGTCGACGGCCCACTGCACGCCGCCGCTGATGTTCTTCTGGCGGAACGCGTTGTTGTCGCGGTAGTTGTCGGTGCCCTGCTTGGCCGCGGCCAGGTCGAACGACAGCGGACCCTCGCCGTGGCGGACCGAGGCGCGCGCGTCGTACTGGTCGAAGCGGCCGCCTTCCAGGCTCAGCGAACCGTGGTAGCCGGCTTCCGCGCCGCGTTTGGTGATGATGTTGATGACGCCGCCGGTCGCGCCTTCGCCGTACAGCACGCTGCTGCCGCCGCGCGTGATCTCGATGCGCTCGACGGTGTCGACCGGGATCGAGGACAGCACGGCGCCCGTCAGTTCGTTCTCGTTCATGCGCACGCCGTCGACCAGGATCACCAGGTTCTGGCTGCCGTTCGCACCGAAGCCGCGCAGGTCGAGCGCGAAGTCGGGCGAGCCGTCCAGGCTCTGGCGGCCGTACACGCCGCCGATCTTGCGGATCGCGGCATTCACGTCGGTGGCGCCGGCGCGGCGGATGTCCTCGGCCGTGATCACGCTGGCGCTGATCGGCGGCAGGGCCGCGTCGCTGGCGAAGCGCGCGCCGGTGACGTGGACGGTGGTCATGGCCTGCTCGGCGCTGGCGGCGTTGGCAAACAGGGAGAAGGAAACGGCGCAGGCAAGCGCGAGCGGCTTGATCGCCGGCGCGCTGTTCGGAACAGCAAAAGTCATGTTGTGATTCTTATGAAAAGTGTGCACCCGGACCTGCGTCCCCGCAAGCCGGATTCAACGGACGTGCCTTGAGCGCGCCTGGCAAGGCCTTCAGGGCAAGGAGCATTGTCGAAGACAGTACGCGCGTACGGCGAGACGATGCAACGCAGCCATGGAGGTCTTGGCAGGCGCGCTCGCGCGCGTCCACCTGTCCTGGCCGGTATCCGGGCTTGCAAGTCGGACCGCCTCACCTTCCTATGCCTGGGCACAGTGGTCTTCGAGGCGGCCAGTCGCCGGGGGCGACGCTTGTTTACCGTTGCGGGGGCAGCACACCTTGGCCGCGCGCCGGAGGCGCCGCGGACTCGTGTTTCCCGTTTAACTGCGCACGCGGATTGCGCGCGCGGGCACCAGAACGGGGGGGATTATATATCGGGCAAGGATGGTGGTCGATGCACGGGGCGCGTGGATGCGTGCCGTAAGGTGGCGTGGGTACAAGTACCCACCCTACAAAACCGGTTCTCGTAGGGTGGGTACTTGTACCCACGTGGTCTCATCGCCTGATCAGAGGCAGAGGCAGAGGCAACAGGCGAATCAGGTCCCGCGCTTGCCGCGCGCGGCTTCCTCGGCCCTGGCGGCGGCCTTCTCGGCGGCGATGCGCGCCTTCTCGGCCATCTCGACTTCGTGCGCGGCGATGCGCACGGCGCGCGTTTCGGGGGTTTCCAGGCTGATGCGGCCCAGGGCGCCGGTGCGGTAGTCGTGCAGCAGCACGTGGGCCGCCTTCTCGATGTCGTACTCGCCGCCGCGCACGCGGAAACCGCGGCGCGAGGCGACGTTCTCGACCACGGCGATGCCGTCGAGCCCCTCGGTCTTGAAGCCGTAGCGGGCGGTCAGCAGATGCGGGTAGCGCTCGAGCAGCAGGTCGCCCAGGAAGAAGGCAACCTCTTCTTCGATCAGCGCGTTGGTGCCGATCGCGTGGCTGGCGGCGAGCATCATGCCGTCGCTGTCCATCTCGATCTTCGGCCACATCAGGCCCGGGGTGTCGACCAGCACCGTGTGCTTGTCGAGGTAGAGCTTTTGCTGGGTCTTGGTCACGGCCGGCTCGTCGCCGACCTTCGCCACGCGCTTTTTCAGCAGGGCGTTCATCAGGGTCGACTTGCCCACGTTCGGAATGCCCATGATCATGATGCGCAGCGGCTTGGTCGGCACGCCGCGGTGCGGCGCCAGCGACAGCGCCAGCTGCGGGATGCGGGCGACGTCGGCCGGCTTCTTGGTCGTCATCGGGTAGGCGGTCACGCCTTCCTGGGCGTCGTAGAAGGCTTTCCAGGCGGCGGTGGCGACCGGGTCGGCCAGGTCGATCTTGTTCAGGATCTTGAGGCAAGGGCGCTGGCGGAACTTGCGCATCTTCTCGACCAGGGGATTGCGGCTCGCCTCCGGCAGGCGTGCATCGAGCACCTCGATCACCAGATCGATGTTTTCCATCTGCTCCTCCGCCTGCTTCTTGGCGGAGTTCATGTGGCCCGGGAACCATTGTATCGACATGCTGTGCTTTCCAATTTCTTCTGACAAGGCGGCATTTTACGCTGGCCACCGCTGCGGCGTCCCGGCCACATGTCGCAATGTTTCCATTAGGAATGAAATCGGCTTGATCCGTTGCAATAACGAATCATTCCCGGCTGGGCACCATGGCCTTACCGGCCGCCCTTGGCCGGGTCGAGGAGAACATCATGGAATTCGCCCGCAACGCGGAAATCTGGATTTTCGGCGCCTTCATCGTCCTGGGAGCGGCGGCCTGCTTCGGCGGCCCGGCCGAGCGCGCCGCCCCCGCACCGGCGCGCCCTTTGCCCGATGCGGTGTCGAACGCCGTGGCCGAGGGCGAGCTCGCGCAGCCGGTCGTCGATCCGCGGCAGCCGATGTATACCGTCTACGTCGTCGGCAAGCGGCCGACCGCGATGGAGAAGCGCGCCGCGCGCAAGAGCGGCGCGGGTTGAACGGGACGCGGATGATGTACCCGTAGGGTGGGCGGCTACACCCGGGCCGGTGCACATACGCGCCCTGTGTGCCGCCCACGCGGCGATTGTTACCGGCTCTAATATCGAGCGCGACGATCTTGCCGCCAACGATCACTGCGTGGGCGGCACATCCGGCGCGTCAATGCACCGTTACAGGTATCGCCGCCCACCCTACCGCGCCAGCATCTCCATATCGCGCCGCACCAGCCCGGTCACGCCGCCCCAGTTGCGGTCCGTGTAGTGGCCGTAGTCCTCGCCGTCGTCCCTGAACACCACCGAATGCCAGGCCCATTTCGGCCGCCCGCCCTGGTTGTTGCCCGCGCCCAGGGTCAGGTCGTTGCAGAACCAGTCGCCCGGATTGCAGAAGGAACTGCCCGAGCCGCCCGACACCCCGCCCGCGCTGTGATAAGCCACCACCTCGTCGTCCTGGCCCGGCAGCACGAAGGAGTACAGCGTGCCCCTGGCCGCCGCATACATGTAGAACCAGATGCCGCGCGTGTCGTTGTGGTTGTACAGCGCGCGCGCCGTCGTCACCTTGTGCTGCTCGACCATCGGCTCGTTCGTGGCCCAGGCGCCGATGTTGGCCAGTTCGCTGCCGCCGCCCGACCCCGCCGCCGCCCTCACCCATTTGATGTTCCAGCCGGTCTGGGCGCCGCCGCCGGCGGTGCAGACGCCGGCGCCATTGGCCTGGGCATTCGTCACCGGCCGCGTCGAGCCGCCGTAGTTGGCCAGGGTGTAGCCGAGCAGCAGGTCGCCGGCGCTGTGGGTGGCGATGTAGCACCAGTTGTTGCCGGTGCAGAAGCAGTCGAGCGCGTTGCGCACGTAGGCGCTCTGCGAGGCGACGCCGCTCCTGCCGTCCCAGTTGACCGATTTCTTGTTGACGCCGGCCGGGGTGGCGTTCGGCCCGAAATAGGTGAAATCGTTGTAGTTGCCGATCGCGCCGCCGCCGGTGCGGCCGTGGATCCACAGGGTGTAGTTGGTGGCGCTGGCCAGGCCGGCTGCGAACATGCCGGGCAGACACAGCGCAAGTGCGATGCGTGCAGGACGTCCCATGTCTTCCTCCGTTCTTGTTGTATCGGCCATCTAAAAACAAGGGCGGCAGCGCGTCAATCGTGCCGAGACAAGCGTCGGGAGAAGGATACGGAACGGCGGGGCGAACGATTTGACGCCGTCAATCGTAGGGTGGGCGGCTCGACCTGTACGGTTGCTCGGACGTACCAGGTGCGCCGCCCACGCGGTGATCGTTACCGGCTCCGATCTCGGGCGCGATGATATTGCTGCCAACCATCACCGCGTGGGCGGCGCACGGGGCGCGTCTGCTCGCCCGTTCCGGTGTAGCCGCCCACCCTACGGGTTATCTGCAGGCGCTCGGCGGCAGCGGCTGGCCCGGATCGAATTTCTCCAGTTCGCCGCGCGCCAGCTTGCGGTCCTTCGCGAACTCCGTCAGGTAGCGCTCGCGCTCCTCGCTGGTCCATTCGGCGTCCGAGATGCCGTTCAGCGACGCGGTCCGGCTCTTGAGCACCGGTCCTTCCAGCCGCGGCATCAGCTCGCGGTCGGGGTCGACGTTTTCCCTGAGCAGGTAGCCGTCGACGTCGCGCAGGGTCAAGGGCAGCGCCGGCGACCCGTCGTGCATCAGCTTGCCGAACACGGTGAGCTTGACCTCGTTCGGCCCGGGGCCGAGCACCTCGTTGAAGGTGGCCAGCGCGAACGGGCGGCCCCTGGCGTCGTCGACGCGGCCGGTGATCACGTAGCGGCCGGGCTTGCGCACGTCGGCGCGCAGCACGAAGGCGAGCGAGCCGTCCTCGACGATCTCGCGCGGCTGCCCGGCCCAGACCGCCGGCATCGAGGGCGAATAGATCACGTCGAAGACCTGCACGCCCTTCTGGCCGCCGGCCGTGTAGCGCACCTCGGTGCGGATCGTGCCGTGGAAGCCCGCCAGCCCGGTCTGGGCCGGCGTCAGCACGGCGGCGAAGGCGCCGTCGCCCGGCACCGGATCGGCGCCGGCGCCGTCGTCGGCGAAGGCCAGCGCCACCTGCGTGGTCGGACGCGCGCCGGCCGTCATGATCCCGGCCGCCACCGCGCGCGTGACCACCAGCGGCAGCACGGCGCCGTCCGGCGTGACGGCGCGGATCGAGAACGCGACCGATTCGCCGGCCGCCATGTAGACCCGCGACTGCGAGGTCTGCAGCAGGATGTTGGGGTTGCTGCTGCGTTCGCCCGTGCGCATCGGCGTCATTTCGGTGACCGGGCGGTTCGGGTAGGCCTGGTCGGGATTCTGCGCCATCGGCCGCGAGCCCATCGGATACTGGCTGCCCTCGCGGTAGCTGCAATAGGTGTGGTCGGTCAGCTGGACGTTCTCGACCAGCTGCTGGCGCCGCCGCGCGCGCTCGGCGGCGGCGGGCGCCGGGTCCGGCTCGCCGCCCACCTGGCCGAAGAACTGCGGGCCCTGCGGAGTCTGGGCAGAACCCGCAGCCGGGGCGGCCGGAGCGGCCTCCCCCGGTCCGCGCAGGGCGAACCAGCCGATGGCCGCGACCAGCACCGCAAGCAGCGCCAGCGGCAGCCAGCTGCGCAGGCCGCCCCCTTCCTTCCTGCGTGAACGGTCAGAGAGCACTGTTCACCACGGCGTTGCGGACCACCCCGACGATGCCTGCCCAATTGCCGTTGGCATAGTGGTTATAGGCCTCGCCGTCGTCGCGGAAGCTGACCGAGTGGTAGCTCCACTTCGCCGTGCCGCCTTCGTTGGCGGCCGTGCCCAGGGTCAGGTCGTTGCACAGCCAGTCGCTCGGGTTGCAATAGGAGCCGCCCGCGCTGCCGGCCACGCCGCCGCTGCTGTGGTAGGCGATGGCTTCGTCGTCCTGGCCCGGCAGGATGCCGGAATAGGCGGTGCCCTTGGCGCCGGCGTACATGTAGAACCAGACGTTGCGGGTGGTGTTGTGGTTGTACATGGCGCGCGCGGTGGCGGTCTTGAGGTCCTTGACCAGGTCCTCGGTCAGGGCCCAGGAGCCGGCGTCGGCCAGTTCCGAACCGCCGCCCGCGCCCGAGGCGACGCGCACCCACTTGATGTTCCAGCCGGTCTGCGAGCTGCCGTCGGTGTTGCCGCAGACGCCGGTGGAACCCGGACTCGCGTTCTTCTTCAGGCGCGCCGAACCGCCGTAGTTGGCCAGGGTATAGCCGAAGATCAGGTCGCCGGCGCTGTGGGTGGCGACGTAGCACCAGTTGCCACCGGTGCAGAAGCAGTCGAGCGCGTCGCGGATCTTGCCGCTTTGCGAGGCGATGCTGCTCTTGCCGTCCCAGTTGACCGCCTTCTTGTTGACGCCGGCGGCGGTGGTGCTCGGTCCCCAGTAGGTGAAGCTGTTGTAGTTGCCGATCGTCCCGCCGCCGCCGCGGCCGTTGATCCACAAGGTGTAGTTGGCTGCCGCCGCGAAGCTGGACGCTGCCATCAGGCACAGCGCCATCGCCGTCTGGAATGCTATCTTCACAATCTCCTCCTTCTCGTTTTGAGTGGACGCCTGTGTCGAACGCCATCGCTGCCGGCTCGCGCAGGCGCAGCCGTTGTTACGGCTGAGCTGACTGTATGTCTCGCATGCATATGAGTCAATCGTGCAATTGACCAGAGAAGAGTTTGTGGTTTTAAAACAAATGCAAATTGAATTTGCCTTTGATCAAGATTCACATAGGCAATATATGCTTTTGCGCAATCGTAGGGTGGGGCTTTTGAGGCCGTTGGCCTCGAAAGCGAACGTGCCCACGCGTGAACGATGAACAGACGCGGCGCTTTATCAACGCAAACACGACGCAGGCTTCACGCGTGGGCACGGAGTGCCCACCCTACGGGACTCGGCTGCGGCTGATCAATCCAGGTCCGCCAGCACCTTCAAATGCGCCACCACGCTGCGCCCCAGCGCGGAAAGGTCGTAGCCGCCTTCCAGGCAGCTGACGATGCGCCCGCCCGCGTGCTCGCGCGCCACCGCCATCACCTCGCGCGTGATCCAGGCGTAGTCGGCCTCGACCAGGGCCATGCCGCCCATGTCGTCGTCGCGGTGGGCGTCGAAGCCGGCCGAGATGAAGATCATCTGCGGACGATGGGCGTGCAGCGCCGGCAGCCAGTGCTCGCGCACCAGCTGGCGCACGACGTCGCCGCCGCTCCTGGCCGGCACCGGGATGTTGACGCAGGTGGCGGTGACCGGTTCAGGGTCCGTGTACGGGTAGAAGGGATGCTGGAAGAAGCTGGCCATCAGCACGCGCGGGTCGTCGCGGAAGGACTCGGCGGTGCCGTTGCCGTGGTGGACGTCGAAGTCGACGATGGCGACGCGCTCCAGGCCGTGCGCTTCCAGCGCATGGCGCGCCGCGATCGCCACGTTGTTGAACAGGCAGAAGCCCATCGGCTCGCCGGGGCGGGCATGGTGGCCCGGCGGGCGCACCGAGCAGAAGGCGTTCGCGAGCTCGCCCTTGACCACCGCGTCGGTGGCGGCGACGGCCGCGCCGGCGGCGCGCAGGGCGGCCTGGTAGCTGGCGTGGCAGAGGATGGTGTCGGAATCGAGCGGGTAGAATTCGCCCTCGGCCGGCAGGTGGTCGCGCACCAGCGCCAGCGCGCCCTCGGTATGGTTGCGCAGCAGCGCCGGCACTTCGGCCAGCGGCGCCAGGCGGCGCTCGACCAGGCCCTCGAGCCGGGCCAGGATCAGCTGGTCGTCGATGGCTTTCAGGCGGTCAGGCGACTCCGGGTGCCAGTCGCCCATGTCGTGCCGCAGGCAGTCGGGATGGCTGTAGATGGCTGTGCTCATGGTGCGTTCGTGGTGAAACTCATGGTGGACTCATGGTGGACGCTCCTGGCGGCCGTGCCCGCTCCTGCTGCTCATCCATACACCGGACATCCCGGTTCTCGCATAGAATCGACCGTAGGGCCGCGGGAAAGAAAGATTGCCAATAGCGCTAATCTACCACGCCGCCCGCACCATCGCAGCATTCGACCAGGGGAACCCCAGCATGTTCGACAAATTGCACGACGCAGCCCGCCAGGTCGGCCAGATCGTGGTCGGCAAGGACCAGCAGGTGCGCCTCGCCTTTACCTGCCTGCTGGCCGGCGGCCACCTCCTGATCGAGGACGTGCCGGGCGTCGGCAAGACCACGCTGGCGCACGCGCTGGCGCTGGCGCTGGGCCTGCGGTTCAACCGGGTCCAGTTCACCAGCGACCTGCTGCCGGCCGACGTGGCCGGCATTTCGGTCTACGAGCGCGAGAAGAACGGCTTCGTGTTCCACCCCGGCCCGATCTTCACCCAGGTGCTGCTGGCCGACGAGATCAACCGCGCCACGCCCAAGACCCAGTCCGGCCTGCTCGAGGCGATGGAGGAGCGCCAGGTCACGGCCGACGGCGTCACCCGGCCCCTGCCCGAGCCCTTCTTCGTGATCGCGACCCAGAATCCGGCGCACCAGATCGGCACCTTCCCGCTGCCCGAGTCCCAGCTCGACCGCTTCCTGATGTGCCTGTCGCTGGGCTACCCCGACCCGGCCGCCGAGCGCGCCCTGCTGATGGGCGAGGACCGGCGCGCCATGCTGCGCACCCTGCGGGCGGCCATGAACCCGCTCGAGTTGATGGATGCGCAGGCCTCGCTGCGCCGCATCCACGCCTCCTCCGCCCTGATCGACTACGTCCAGGCCCTGGCCCAGGCCTCGCGCCAGGGCACCCTGTTCGCCGAGGGCCTGTCGCCGCGCGCCACCCTGGCGCTGCTGCAGGCGGCGCGCGCCTGGGCTGCGCTGGAAGGGCGCGACCACGTGCTGCCCGAGGACATCCAGGCGGTGCTGGTGCCGGTCTGCGCGCACCGCCTGCGGCCGTTGAAGTCGGCCCAGGGCATGGCCCTGGCCAGCCGCGACCTGGTGCTGCAACTGCAGAAATCGGTGCCGGTATAAGGAGCGACATGGCGCAGGCGTCCGCGGGATCGAGCGCAGAGTCGGCCACGACATCGGCCACGGATTCGTCCGCCGGCTGGCTGGCGCGCAAGCTCGGCGGCCGGCGCCACGGCCGGCGCGACGCCGGCGCCCTGGTGCTCGGCCAGCGCCGCATCTACATCCTGCCCACCGGCCCGGGACTGGGCTTCGGCGCGCTGATCCTGGTGCTGCTCATCGGTTCGATCAACTACAACCTCGGCCTCGGTTACGCCCTCACCTTCATGGCGCTGTCCTGCGCGCTGGTCGACATGGTGCTCACCTGGCGCAACCTGGCTTACCTGGTGCTTTCGCCCGGCCGCGCGCCCAGCGTGTTCGCCGGCCAGGAAGCGTCGTTCGAACTGCTGCTGACCAATCCCGGGCCGCGTGCGCGCTACGCGATCCGGATCGACCTGGCCGGCGCCGGCGAAGAGCGCCACGTGGCCGACGTCCCGGCCTCGTCCAGCGCCGGCGTGCGCATCGCGGTGCCCACCAGCGCGCGCGGCTGGCTGGCGGCGCCGCGCCTGGTCCTCTCCACGCGCTTTCCGCTCGGGCTGTTCCGCGCCTGGGCCTACTGGCATCCAGAAGCGCAGGCCCTGGTCTATCCCTTTCCCGAGGAAGGCGCGCCGCCGCTGCCACGGGCCAGCGGCGCGCGCGGCGACGGCGCCGGCCACCCCGGCAGCGAAGACTTCGCCGGCGTGCGCGCCTACCAGCCGGGCGACCCGCTGCGGCGCCTGGCCTGGCGCCAGATCGCGCGCCTCGATCCAGGCGAGGGCGGACAGCTCGCGACCAAGCATTTCGAAGGCGGCGCGCGCGAAGAACTGGTGCTCGACCTGGCCGCGCTGCCGCCGCGCGACGACCTGGAACTACGCCTGTCGCGCCTGACGCGTTGGGTGCTGGAAGCCGAGGGCCGCGCCCTGCCCTATGCGTTCCGCCTCGGCGCCCAAGCCTTCGACGCCGGGCTGGGCGCGGCGCACCAGGCCGCCTGCCTGCGCGCGCTGGCGCTGTACGGAAGCGGCGCCCACGGCGGCGGGAGCGCGCAATGAAGGCCATGCTGGCCCGTATCTCGAACCTGCCGCGCGACAAGGCAGACACCCTGCTGCTGCTCGCCAGCGCGCTGCTGGTGCTCATCCCGCACACGGCGCACCTGCCGTTGTGGGTGTCGCTGCTGTGCGGCGCCACATTGGCCTGGCGCGCCGCGATCACCCTGCAGGGCAAGCGCATGCCGCCCAGCCTGCTCCTGCTGCCGCTCGCCGGCGGCGCGATGCTGGGCGTGATGCACAGCTACCAGACCCTGCTCGGGCGCGACGCCGGAGTCGCGATGCTGGTGCTGCTGGTGGCCTTCAAGATGCTCGAGATGCACGCGCGGCGCGATCTGTTCGTGGTGGTCTTCCTGTGCTTCTTCCTGGTCCTGACCAACTTCTTCTACGAGCAGGGCATCGTCACCGCGCTCCTGATGGCGCTCTCGGTGCTGCTGCTGTTCACGGCCCAGATGAGCTTCCAGTTCGCCGGCGCGGTGCCGCCGCTGCGCGAGCGCTTCCTGATGAGCGCGCGCATGCTGGGCCTGGCCGCGCCGCTGGCGCTGGCCCTGTTCTTCCTGTTCCCGCGCATCCAGGGGCCGCTGTGGGGCCTGCCGGGCGACGCCGGCGGCGCGCGCACGGGCCTGTCCGAGACCATGGCGCCGGGCATGATGGCGAACCTGGCGCAGTCGCAGGAAGTGGCCTTCCGCGTCAAGTTCGAGGGCGCGCCGCCTCCGCGCGAGCAGCTCTATTGGCGCGGCCCGGTGCTGGGCGACTACGACGGGCGCACCTGGACCCGGGTCGGTGCGGCGCGCCGCCAGGGCCTTGAGGACCGCAGGCTGGCGCTGTCGGTCGCCGGCGAGCCGCTGCGCTACGAGGTCACGCTGGAGCCGGCCAACAACCGCTGGCTGTTCGCGCTCGAGATGCCCGAGCGCCTGCCGGGCGTCGCCGGGAACGCCGCCCAGCTGAGCGCCGAAGTCGAAATGACGACCCTGTTGCCGATCGCGGTGCGGCTGCGCTACCAGGTCGCCTCGTTCGTGCACTACCGCCTGCAGGCCGATGCCCTGCCCTTCGACGCCGACCAGTGGCTGCAGCTGCCCGGCGACAGCAATCCGCGCGCGCTGATGGCGGGCATGCAGCTGCGCGCGATTCCCGACCCGGCGCGGCGCGTCGACACCGTGCTGCGCGGTTTTCGCAGCGAGCATTACGTCTACACCCTGAATCCGCCGCTGCTCGGGCGCGATGCCGTCGACGGCTTCCTGTACGGCAGCCGCGCCGGCTTTTGCGAGCACTATGCCGAAGCGTTCGTGTTCCTGATGCGCGCCGCCGGGATTCCCGCGCGCGTGGTCACCGGCTACCAGGGCGGCGAGATCAATCCCCTGGACGGCTACCTGACCGTGCGCCAGTCGGACGCCCACGCCTGGGCCGAGGTCTGGCTGGCGCGCCGCGGCTGGGTGCGCATCGACCCGACAGCGGCGGTGTCGCCCGAGCGCGTGCAGCGCGGCATGGCCGGCGCCATACCGCCGCGCCCGCCCTTCGGCATCGAAGGCCTGGGAGGCCTGATCGGTATCGACGGCGCCGCCCATCCCTGGCTGCTGGAGCTGCGCTATGCGGCCGGCGCCATGAACAACGGCTGGAACCAGTGGGTGCTGAACTACACGCCGCAGCGCCAGCGCGGCATGGTCGAGCAATTGCAGGCCTCGCTGCTGGACTGGCGCTTGCCGCTCTGGCTAGGCATCCTGGCAATTGTGTTGTTGCTGGTACGCACATTACGCCGCCGCCGGGAAGTTGATCCGGTCGATGCGCTATACTCGGCCCTATGCACGCGCCTGTCCCGCATGGGACTTGCACGCTCGGCAGACGAGGGGCCGCAGGCCTACGCCGCGCGCATCGCGGCGGCAGGCAGGCTGGCGCCGGAAGCTGCGGCCGCCGCCCAGGAGTTCCTGCACCGCTACAGCGGCTGGCGCTATGCGCCGCGCGGCGCCGACGCCCATCTTGCCACGACCTTGAAGCGCCTACTTTCGCAAGTCAGATGAAATTGTTCGTACCCGCACTCGCCGCCTTCCTCCTCGCCGCCACCCCGATTTCGCAAGCAAGCGCCGCCGACGGCGGCCAGGCCGCCAAGACGCGCCCGGCCAAGGCATCCCAGAGCGCCAAGGGCGGCAAGTCCGCCAGGAAGGCGACACCGGCCAACACGGTGAAGACGGCCAAGGCGGCGAAAGCCGGCAAGGACAAGTCCGCCAAGCCGGTCAAGAAAGCCGTGGCCGCGGCCGCGGTGGCCGCAACGGCGGTGACGGCGGCGAAAACCATCGACTACGACGGCGAGCAGGTCAATTTCGCCGAGTGGCAGGCGGTGCGCGATTTCGCCGACGAGATGGCGGCCAGGCATGGTTTCGCGCGCGCCGAACTGGACACCCTGATGCGCCAGGTGCGCTTCGTCGAATCGGCGGTGCAGCTGGTCAAGCCGGCGCCGCCGGGCAAGCCGAAGAACTGGCAAGCCTACAGCGCCCGCTTCATCGAACCGATCCGCATCAATGCGGGCGTGCGTTTCTGGAACGAGAACGCCGAAGCGCTGCAGCGCGCCGAGGCCACCTATGGGGTGCCGGCCGAGATCCTGGTCGGCATCATCGGCGTGGAAACCGTGTATGGCCGCGACACCGGCCGCTTCCGCGTGCTCGACACCCTGACCACCCTCGCCTTTGCCTATCCGGAAGCGCCGAACCAGGCCGCGCGCGCCGCCTTCTTCCGCAGCGAATTGGAAAATGCGCTGCTGCTGGCGCGTCACGAGAACATCGATCCGTTCTCGCTGCTGGGTTCGTTCGCGGGCGCGGTCGGCCTGCCGCAATTCATGCCGGGCAATATTTTGAAGTACGGCGTCGATTTCGACGGCGACGGCCACGTCGACCTGCGCGGCTCGACCTCCGACGCCATCGGCAGCGTCGCCAACTTCCTGGTCCAGCACGGCTGGAACCCGCGCGACACGGGGCCGGCCGTGATCCAGGCGTCGGTGTCGCCGAGCCGCGCCTGGGAACCGCTGCTGGAGCGCGGCCTGAGCGCCACGCTGCGTCCCGACGAACTGACCGCCGCCGGCGTCACGCCCGACATTCCGCTGCCGGAGGGACGCCTGTACGGCCTGGTCGATTTGCAGAACGGCGCCGAGCCGACCGAGTACTGGGCCGCCAGCGACAACTTCTTCGCCATCACCAAGTACAACCGCAGCTATTTCTACGCGATGTCGGTGATCGACCTGGGCCGCGCGGTACGCGAAACGCGGGACAATGCGCTGCTGTAGAGTATTGCAGAGCCGGAAACTTTGTAACAGGTTGTAACTTCATCGGCAAGGTTTTGCCGTAGTGAATTCTTTTATGCACCGGGTACTCCCCCGGTGTATCCCAGTTGTTCCCGTTTCTATACTCCATGGAAACATTCTCGGGAGCGACATACTCCCCAAAGTCTTGTCAACCGAGCATATCATTTTGAAACGTGCGGCGGGCAAAACCTGTTTCCCTTACACTTAAGTTTAACGAAAAAACAATTATTTTTTCCGTGAGTTTGTGAGAGAATTGCATTGCGGCTATTGTTGCGATTAGACAACAAAACAGAGACCTTCGCACCGAATTCTATTGCTCATAAGTACTGAACCACAAAATAGTTGTACAATTGAGTAGATTTTTTCGAAAGACCTTCCGGAATCGAAACGCCGCTAGCGACTTTCCGTAACCCACATAGGAATTATTGAAATCATGACAAACCAAGTCGGCATTGATATGAACAGCGATTCGGAATCGGATGAACTGCTGCAATACAACCCGAACCGTCTGCTGGACACCCTGATCGAGAACCTGCGCCTGAAGAACGACGCAGCCCTGTCGCGCGCACTCGAAGTGGCGCCGCCGGTCATCTCGAAGATCCGCCACCACCGCCTGCCGGTCGGCGCCTCGCTGCTGATCCGCATGCACGAAGTGAGCGACCTGTCGATCCGCGACCTGCGCTACCTGATGGGCGACCGCCGCAACAAGTTCCGCATCAGCGACAAGCAGTTCAAGCCGAAGGAAGGCGCAGCGCCTGCAGCGCCGAGCAACACCGGCGAGCAGTCGTAATCGCACGCTCCGGCCTGGCGCCGGAGAAGCGCGGGATCTTCGAGACGGTCGTGTGACCGGGATCCTGCGCCAATAAAAAAGGGGCCGTGTGGCCCCTTCGTCATTTCATTTACTGTTGGACCTTACGCCGGGAACACGCCGGTCGACAGGTAGCGGTCGCCGCGATCGCACACGATGAACACGATGGTCGCGTTCTCGACGGTCTGCGAAATGCGCAGCGCCACCTCGCAGGCGCCGGCGGCCGAGATGCCGCAGAAGATGCCCTCTTCGGCCGCCAGGCGGCGCGCCATCTGCTCGGCCGCGGCCTGGCTGACGTTTTCCACCTGGTCCACGCGCGACTTGTCGAAGATCTTCGGCAGGTAGGCTTGCGGCCACTTGCGGATGCCCGGGATCGACGAGCCCTCTTCCGGCTGGGCGCCGACGATGCGGACGTTCTCGTTCTGCTCCTTCAGGTAGCGCGAGACGCCCATGATGGTGCCGGTCGTGCCCATGGCGCTCACGAAGTGCGTGATGCGGCCTTCGGTGTCGCGCCAGATTTCCGGGCCCGTGGTCTCGTAGTGGGCGCGCGGATTGTCCTGGTTGGCGAACTGGTCGAGGATGATGCCCTTGCCGTCCTTTTGCATCTGGTCGGCCATGTCGCGCGCGTATTCCATGCCGCCGGTCTTCGGGGTCAGGATGATCTGGGCGCCGTAGGCCGCCATGCTCTGGCGGCGCTCGATCGACAGGTTGTCGGGCATCAAGAGCACCATCTTGTAGCCGCGAATCGCGGCCGCCATCGCCAGCGCGATGCCGGTATTGCCCGAGGTGGCCTCGATGATGGTGTCGCCCGGCTTGATCTGGCCGCGCGCCTCGGCGTTCTTCAGCATCGACATGGCGGCGCGGTCCTTGACCGAGCCCGCCGGATTGTTGCCTTCCAGCTTGCCGAGAATGACGTTGTTGCGGGCCGCGGCATCCGCGCCCGGCAGGCGCACCAGTTGCACCAGCGGCGTGTTACCGATCGTATCTTCGATGGTCTTGTAGGCCATGTTCGCTCTCTTGCGGTTCTTCAAACCACCATTTTAATCGGATAAGCAATTGAGCGTCGTGACGCGGTCCAGAGGACCGGCTTGTGCGGGATCGGAGAATTCGTGGATGGGGTTTTCGTAGGGTGGGCACTTGTGCCCACGCGGTCTCATCGGTGGAAATGCGGCGAACTGACTGACATCGGTGTTGTCGCATTGTCGTTCGAATGCTCGATTGACCAGTCACGCGAATCATGACCGGGGTTCGTAGGGTGGACACCTGTGTCCACGCGGTATGGTGCGTATGATCGGCCTCGCACCAGATCAGGACCGCAAACGACCCGATTCAAGCCAGGGCGCCACTTCGCCACCGGTGAGACCGCGTGGACACAGGTGTCCACCCTACGAAAACCGGCGTGGACACTGTATCCACGCCAGCCTGTCAGAACGTCATCAACGCAGCGGCAACGGATACGTCGCCGGGCTGACGTTGCCGTCCTTGTCCACCGCCTGCACGCCGAAGAAGTAGTTGTCCTTCGACAGCTTGACCGTGGCCTCGAGCACATTGCCCACGTACTTCGCGCCCTCCCACTGCGCCGCGGTGGTCTCGCGCCAGACGATGCGGTAGCCGGCCAGGTCCGGCTCGGCGTTCGCGGCCCAGACCAGGGTCGTGTCGTTGGTCAGGCCGGCGGTGCGCACCTTGACGTCCTTGGGCGCGGCCGGGGCCAGCGCCAGCGAAGCCAGGGCCGCGGCGTTGACCTTCGTCACCTTCGCCGCGTAGTCGAAGTCGACGAAGTCGATCAGGTCGCCGTAGACCTTGCCGTCCTCGGTGCGCAGGTTCTGGTGCTGGTGCGCGAAATCCTCGTTCGGTTCGGTGAAGCGCAGTGCGGCATAGCCCTGCTCCAGGAAGGGCATGTGGTCGCCGCCGCGCAGGTAGCGGTCGTGGCGCTGGATGACGTTGACCTTGAAGCCCTTCACGTAGCGCTCGCCCTGCTCCTTGACGTGGCGCGCGAGCTGGCGCGTGATCGAGTCGTTCTCGCCGCCGGTGGCGACCAGTTGGCGCACGGCCTCGCTCATCTCCTTGGTGGCCGGGATGCTTTGCGCGAACAGGCGTACCTGCTTGTTGTCGACGCGGCCGTCGTCGGCGCGCGAGCTGCCGATGATGTCGTTGTTCAGCATGCCGGCGACGTTCAGGTTGTTGGCGCGCGCCTGGCGCGCCCAGTGGCCGGCGCCCAGCAGGCCCTGTTCCTCCGCGGCGACGGTCATGAAGACCAGGGTCGCGTCGAACTGGTGCTTCGCCATCACGCAGGCCATTTCCATCACGGCGGCGGTGCCCGAGGCGTCGTCGTTGGCGCCCGGCGCCTTGCCGGTGGCGTCCATCACGTCGGTGTTGCGGCTGTCGTAGTGGCCGCTGACCACGTACAGGCGGTCTTTCGAGGCTTCCTGGGCGCCCGGCAGGGTGGCGACCACGTTGACGATCTCGGTCGGGCGCGAGATGCGCGCCGAGACCGGGGCGATATGGCTGTCGAAGGCGACCTGCAGCTTGCCGGCGCCGCAGCGCTCCAGCTCGCTCTTGATCCAGCGCCGGGCCGCGCCGATGCCGCGCGTGTCCGACTCGGTATCGGACATCGTGTGGCGGGTCTCGAAGCTGACCAGCTTGCGGATATAGGTCTCGATGCGCTTGGGCGAGATCTCGGCGACGATCTTGTCGATCTGGGCCTGGTGGCGGGTGACGTCGGGGCCGGCAGGTGCTGCCGGGGCGGCAAAGGCGCCGCCGGCAATCAGTCCGGCGACCAGGCCGGCGGTAATGCGAAAATGAGGCATGGGAATCCTTGGAATCGTTGCGCTTCAATCAAGCAACATATCTTCTCATGCACATGTCGTTTCTTGCAGTACTTACACCTCAAAAATTTGTATAGCGAAGCCGCCCACGCCGGTGGCCCGGCCGCGGGCGGCGCGCCTGCCCGCGGCGCTTACATGCTGCCCTTGGCCTCGCCCGAGGCGGTACCGGCACCCTTGGCGGCGCCCGCCTTGGCCGGCCTGGCCTCGCCCTTGGCGGCTATCGCGGCGCCCTCCTTCGCCTTGCCGTTCACCTGCAGGCCGGCTTCCGACAGCTTGGCGGCCTTCTTGTCGCCCATGCCCTTGACCCGCTTCTGCAGGTCGGCCCAGTCCTTGAACTCGCCCTTGCTGCGCTCGTCCAGGATGGCTTTCGACATGCTCGGGCCCACGCCCTTCACCCCATCGAGGGCGGCGGCATCGGCCTTGTTGACATCCACCTGGGCGAAGGCGAAGCCGGCCGAGGCGGCCAGCGCGGCAATTGCGAGCATCAGTTTCTTGATCATGTGGTCTCCATAGTCGTGACAGGTACAGGAACGGCGAATGCCGTCCAGCGCGCTTAACGTCCGGGAGTCAGTACTGTTGACCTGTTACGGTCGAGCCGGATCAAGCGCCGACTGTGCCGCGAAACCGACACTGCCAATACTGCGTGTTGAAGTTTTCGCACAGCCGTGAAAGCATCTGGTTTTCCCAGGAAGCCGTCCGGAGCTGGCCATGCCAAGACTGTTCTTGCTGCTCGTTCTCCTGTGCGCCTGCGGCGCGGCCGCCGCCTTTGACGCGCCGCGCGAGCCGCTGCAGACCGTCGAGGTCAAGGGGCCGCGCTCGCGCCTGGTGCCCTACCGCGACCTGTTCTATCCGATGGCCAAGGCGGTGCAGCAGGCCCTGGGCGGGCGCGCCGCGCTGGCCGTGCAGTTGCGCCCGACGCACCAGGCCGTGCGCATCGAGGACCTCCAGGTCTGGCTCGAAGGCGAACACGAAACGATGCCGGTCGCGCGCCGCGCCGACGGCCTGTTCATGGTGCCCGTGAACGAGCGCCTGGCCGAGGACCATGGCCACTTCCTGATCAACCGGCGCAGCGAGGACCTGTCGGTCAACCTGGTGCTGGTGCCGACGCTGCCGCGCGAGGCCTGGACCATCGGCGCGATGCGCCACCTGCTCGAAGACGCGCGCGGCGCGGTCGGCAAGTTGCTGCCCTGGTACCAGAAGCCGATGGTGTGGGCGGTGACGCGCAAGCTGGGCGTCTCGGTCTGCAGCCGCCTGCGCGACGTGCCGGTCGCGCTGCTCGATGGCGATCGGGTCGTCGCGACGCTGCATACGAGCAAGGAATTGCGCAACCATGCGCAGGAGACGGTGTTTTGCCACCGCTTCGACGGCAGGGAGAATTATCCGGAAAGTACGCGGGTGGTGATTCCGGAGGATGGGGAGGTGTTGTTGATGTGACGGATTTCGCGTCGGGCGGCGTTCGTTGCCGGTGTTTCGATATGCCGGCGTTGTACGCGTGGGTTCGAGAACCCACCCTACGAAAACCGGTTTTGCGCGGCGGCGCCTGAGAATCGCCGTTGTAGGGTGGGTTCTCGAACCCACGCGTTTCGACTGATGCTCAGCCGAAACGCCATTCAGGTGCCGGCGCCGATACGTCCGCGCTTCACGCCCCGAACAACTCCTCGCGCGTGACGGTCGCCGTCCCCAGCTTGCCGACCACGATCCCGCCCGCCCGGTTCGCGGTCGCCAGCGCCACGTCCAGCGGCGCGCCGGCGCCCAGCATGGCCGCCATGGTCGCGATCACGGTGTCGCCGGCGCCGGAGACGTCGAACACCTCTCGCGCATCCGCATGCACGTGCAGCACTTCGTGGTCCGTGTACAGGCTCATGCCCTCTTCCGAGCGCGTCAGCAGCAGCGCTTCCAGGCCGAGTTCGGTGCGCAGCGCCTGCGCCTTGGCAGTGAGCTGGTCCTCGCTCTTCCAGTTGCCGACGATGCGGCGCAGTTCCGACTTGTTCGGGGTCAGGATGGTCGCGCCGGCGTACATCGAGAAATCGTCGCCCTTCGGGTCGACCATCACGATCTTGCCGGCCGCGCGCGCCTCGCGGATCATCTCGGCCACGTTCACCAGGCTGCCCTTGTTGTAGTCCGAGAAGATCAGGACGTCGTAGTCCGGCAGCAGGGCCCGGAACTGGGTCAGCTTGTCGCGCAGCACGGTCTCGGTCGGCGCATCCTCGAAGTCGATGCGCACCATCTGCTGCTGGCGGCCGATGACGCGCAGCTTGATGATGGTGGAGATCGCCTCGTCGCGCTTGAGGTAGCTGTGGATGCTGGAGTCGCGCAGCAGCGCGTCGACCTGCTCGCCCGCCTCGTCCTTGCCGACCACGCCCAGGAGGCCGCTGTGCGCGCCCAGCGCGGCGGCGTTGCGCGCGACGTTGGCGGCGCCGCCCAGGCGTTCCTCGCGGCGCTCGATGCGCACCACCGGCACCGGCGCTTCCGGCGAGATGCGCGAGACGTCGCCGAACCAGTAGCGGTCGAGCATGACGTCGCCGACCACCAGCATGCGCACGTGGTCGAGCCGGGGGGCGGGGTTGGCGAGGTAGTCTCCTGCGGCCAGCAGGCGGGATGGGATGGCAGTGCTCATGGCGTGTGGGTGCGATGCGAAGTGGAGCGATACGAAACGAGACCGGGCCGCCCTGCTGTGGCGGCCCGGCGGGCGTCAGTTCATGACGTTGAGTTCTTCGGTGCGGCGCGGCGGGTAGGTTTCCCACTGGCTGCATCCCGGGCACTGCCAGTAATACTGGCGCGCCTTGAAGCCGCAGTGGCCGCACTGGTAGCGCGCCAGCTTGGCGGTGTAGCCGTGGATCAGGTTCTTCACCATCGAGAGCTCTTCCCAGACATGGGCCGGGGCATCCATCAGGCGCGCCTCGAGCAGCTTGTCCAGGCCCAGCAGGGTCGGGTTGCGGCGCAGCTCGTCCACCACCAGCTGGTGCGCGGCATCGACGCCGTCGAGCTCGATCACGGCCTTGAAGATCACCTCGATCAGGTCGATCGACGAGGCTTCCGTCAGGTAGGAACGCAGCAGCTTGACGCCTTCCTGCGGACGGCCGACGCGGCGGTAGCCGTCCATCAGGCGGCCGGCGACCAGGGCCACGTGCGGCACGCTCTGGTGCTCGACACGCTTCCAGACCGTCAGCGCGCCCTCGACGTCGCCCTGGGCCAGCAGCGCGTCGCCCAGCAGCATGGTGGCGCGCACGCTGTTGCGGTCGGCGTGCAGGGCCTTGTCCAGCAGCGCCAGGGCATCGGCGTTATCGTTGCGCACCAGCGCGTCCTGGGCCAGCTCGCAGTAGAACTGGGCGATTTCCTTCTGGCGCGCGCCGGCGCCCGAGGACTGCAGGCCGGTGGCGGCATCGATCGCGCGGCTCCATTCCTTTTCGCGCTGGTAAATCTCGAGCAACGCGCGCCGTGCCTGCACCGAATACGAGCTTTCGACCAGGCCGTTGAAGGTTTCCTCGGCGCGGTCGAGCAGGCCGGCCTTCAGGTAGTCCATGCCCAGCTCGTACTGGGCCTGGGTGCGCTGTTCCAGCGGCAGGTCGGGACGCGCCAGCAGGTTCTGGTGGACGCGGATGGCGCGCTCGATCTCGCCGCGGCGGCGGAACAGGTTGCCCAGCGCAAAGTGCATGTCGGCCGTTTCCGGATCGAGCGTGACGATCTCGATGAAGGCGTCGATGGCCTTGTCCGGCTTGTCGTTGAGCAGGTGGTTCAGGCCGCGGAAATAGGCGCGCGGCAGGGTGCGCGACTCGGACAGGAGTTGGCGGATGTCAACCCGGGCGGCGATCCAGCCCAGGCCAAAGAAGAAAGGAATGGCCAGCAGCCACCAGAGTTCAGCTTCCATGGTTTCTTTTTATGTTCGTTAGCGCCGTATGGCGCATGGTATCAACGCGGCGCGGCCGGGCGTGGCGCCGGCTGGGTACGGCCAGGCGCGACGGCATCCGCGGCCGGCTGGGCAGCGCCGGTGCCGGCGGCGCTCTGCAGGGCCTGGATGGTGTTCTTGTGCTGCGAGGCTTCGCGGCGGTGACGGAACACGGTCGGCGTCACGGCCAGGATCCCGAGCGCGGCGCCGGCAATGAAAAACGCCAGCAGCATCAGCACCAGGGGACCACGCAGCTCGTAGTTCAGGAAAAAGTGCAGGTCGACCGCCTGCGTGTTCTTCAGCGCGAAGCCGAAAAACAGCACGAACAGGATAAATCCCGCAATGGTGGAGACGAATTTCATCGGGTGATGTTGCCGGTGTGTGCAAAGGCGCAGTGTCGCATATCTGCAATTTTATTTCAAAGCGTAGGGTGGGCACCCCGTGCCCACGCGTAACGTTCACATGGTGTTGGCGCATCAAACCGCATGGTGTTGGCGTATAAACATGGGCCAACAATGTTCATCGTTCACGCGTGGGCACGGGGCGCCCACCCTACGGTTCTCACACCGCTGGACGAAAAAAAACGGCATCCTCGCGGATGCCGTTTTGTCTGCGCGCCGGCAGACGACTCAGTCTTCGATGATCGGTTGCCCGACCATCGCATCCACCCGCTCGCGCAACTGCTTGCCGGGCTTGAAGTGGGGCACCCGTTTTTCAGGCACCATCACCTTGTCGCCGGACTTCGGGTTGCGTCCGATGCGGGGCGGACGGCTGTTGAGCGCGAAACTGCCGAAACCACGGATCTCGATGCGCTGGCCGGTAGCCAAAGCGTTGGTCATCGCATCGAGGATGGTCTTGACAGCGTACTCCGCATCCTTGGCGACCAGCTGAGAATAACGCTCAGCCAGTCGTGCAATCAGCTCGGACTTGGTCATCTGGTCGCCTCGTCAGGATAGACCTTGCTTAGTTCTTGTTGTCGAACTTGGCTTTCAGCAGGGCGCCCAGGCTGGTGGTGCCCGATGCGGCGCTGCTGTCCGAAGCCAGCTTCTGCATTGCTTCCTGGGTCTCGACATTGTCTTTCGCCTTGATCGACAGCTGGATGCTGCGAGCCTTGCGATCGATGTTGATGACCAGCGCTTCGACCTTGTCGCCAACCTTCAGGTGGGTGCCGGCATCTTCCACGCGGTCGCGCGAGATTTCCGAAGCACGCAGGTAGCCTTCGACTTCTTCGTTCAGCTGGATTACGGCGCCCTTCGGCTCGACCGACTTGACGGTACCGGTGACCAGCGAACCCTTGTCGTTCAGGGCTGCGAAGTTGTTGAACGGGTCGCCTTCCAGCTGCTTCACGCCCAGCGAAACACGCTCGCGCTCGACGTCGATGGCCAGAACAACGGCTTCCAACTCGTCGCCCTTCTTGAAGCGGCGCACGGCCTCTTCGCCCGGCTCGGTCCACGACAGGTCCGACAGGTGCACCAGGCCGTCGATGTTGCCCGGCAGGCCGATGAACACGCCGAAGTCGGTGATCGACTTGATCGAACCCTTGACCTTGTCGCCCTTCTTGTGGGTCATGCCGAAGTCGTCCCAAGGATTGGCCTTGCACTGCTTCATGCCCAGCGAGATACGACGACGCTCTTCGTCGATTTCCAGGACCATGACTTCGACTTCGTCGCCCAGCTGGACAACCTTGTTCGGAGCCACGTTCTTGTTGGTCCAGTCCATTTCCGACACGTGCACCAGGCCTTCGATGCCCTGCTCGACTTCGACGAATGCGCCGTAGTCGGTCAGGTTGGTGACTTTACCGAACAGGCGGGTGCCTTGCGGGTAACGACGCGACAGGCCGGTCCAAGGATCGTCGCCCAGCTGCTTGACGCCCAGCGAGACGCGGTTCTTTTCCTGATCGTACTTGAGGACCTTGGCGGTGATTTCCTGGCCAACCGACAGCACTTCCGACGGGTGACGCACGCGACGCCATGCCAGGTCGGTGATGTGCAGCAGGCCGTCGATGCCGCCCAGGTCGACGAACGCACCGTAGTCGGTGATGTTCTTGACGACGCCGGTGACGACGGTGCCTTCCTTCAGCGTTTCCATCAGCTTCGCACGCTCTTCGCCCATCGATGCTTCGATGACGGCGCGACGCGACAGCACGACGTTGTTACGCTTGCGGTCCAGCTTGATGACCTTGAATTCGAGGGTCTTGCCTTCGAACGGGGTGGTGTCCTTGACCGGACGGGTGTCGACCAGCGAACCCGGCAGGAATGCGCGGATGCCGTTGGTCAGGACGGTCAGGCCGCCCTTGACCTTGCCGTTGACGGTGCCGGTGACGATCTCGCCCGACTCCATTGCTTTTTCCAGAGCCAGCCACGATGCCAGGCGCTTGGCCTTGTCGCGCGACAGGATGGTATCGCCGAAACCGTTTTCCAGCGATTCGATGGCCACGGAAACGAAGTCGCCAACTTGGACTTCCAGTTCGCCCTGGTCATTCTTGAATTCTTCGATAGGAATGAAAGCTTCCGACTTCAGGCCGGCGTTGACGATCACGAAGTTGTGATCCAGGCGCACGACTTCAGCGGAAATGACTTCGCCCGAGCGCATGTCTTGACGCGACAGCGATTCCTCGAAGAGGGCGGCAAAGCTTTCCATACCGGATGCTTGGGTGGTTGCAGTAGACATAGGTTATTTACAGGTTAGCCAGCAGGACGGCAATACGCGGCCTGAACTGGGTCAAGTTGAACATCACCGGCGCGGCAACATTGCCAACACCGGCACCACAAAATTACAGCTGCGACGACAACGTCGCCTTACAACAGTGCGTTCCAATGCAGCACTTGTTCTACTGCCTCATCGACCGTCATCTCGGACGTGTCGAGGATGTACGCACCCTCCGCCGGCACCAGCGGGGCGACGCTGCGATGGGTATCGCGTGCATCGCGCGCCTGCAAATCCGCCAGCAGATCGTCCATATTAGCAGAAAATCCTTTGCCAATCAATTGCTTATACCGGCGTTCCGCACGTGCCTCAACGCTTGCCGTCAGAAACACTTTTAGGCGGGCATTCGGGAAGATGACGGTGCCCATGTCGCGCCCGTCGGCCACCAGGCCGGGCGCCGTGCGAAAGCCCAGTTGCAGGGCGTAGAGCGCCTGGCGCACGCCGGGCAGCGCCGCGATCTTCGATGCGTTGTTGCCCACTTCCTCGGCGCGGATCAGGGCGCCGACCTCCTCGCCATCGAGGAAGATGCCGTCGCCCGTGAAGCGCACGGGCAACTGCGCCGCCAGGTTCGCCACGCCGTGCTCGTCAGCCAGGTCGACGCCGGCGCGCATGGCGGACAAGGCGGTCAGGCGGTACAGCGCGCCCGAATCGAGCAGGTGATAACCGAGCCGGTCGGCGACGCGGGCGGCCACGGTGCCCTTGCCGGAAGCGGTCGGGCCATCGATCGTGATGACGGGAATGTGGGAATTTGGCATTTTTCTTTTTACCTGGCTACGCGCTGGACGCGCGGTTGATTCATTTTTCTAAAACAGTTCGTTGCGAGCAATGCCCGCGAAAGCCTCGAAATAATCGGGGAAGGTCTTGGCCACGCATTTCGGATCGTTGATGCGCATCGCGTTGCCGCGCCGCGCCTTGCCGTCCAGCGAGGCGAGCGAGAAGCACATCGCCATGCGGTGGTCGTCGTAGGTATCGATCGTTGCCGGCAGCAGTTCGTGCGGCGGCGTGATGCGGATGTAGTCCGCGCCCTCCTCCACGATCGCGCCGAGCTTGCGCAGTTCGAGCGCCATCGCCGCGAGGCGGTCGGTTTCCTTCACGCGCCAGCTGGCGATGTTGCGCAGCGTGCTGGTGCCGTCGGCGTACAGCGCGGCCACCGCGATCGTCATGGCGGCATCGGGAATATGGTTGAAGTCGGCGTCGATGGCTTTCAATACGCCGTTCGAGCGCGCCTCGATCCAGTTCTCGCCGCGCGTGATGGTCGCGCCCATGCGCTCGAGGGCGTCGGCAAAGCGCACGTCGCCCTGGATGCTGTTCTCCCCCACCCCTTCGACCCGCACCGGACCGCCGGCAATCGCGCCGGCCGCCAGGAAGTAGGAAGCCGAGGATGCGTCGCCCTCGACATGGATGCTGCCCGGCGAGGCATAGCGCTGGCCCGGCTGCACGGTGAACGATGCCCAGCCGTTCTGGTCTACCTGGACGCCAAAGCGCCGCATCAGGTTCAGGGTGATCTCGATGTAGGGCTTGGAGATCAGCTCGCCGACCACGTCGATGGTCACCGCATGGCCGCGCGCCATCAGCGGGGCGGACATCAACAGCGCGGTCAGGAACTGGCTCGACACGTTGCCGCGCACCGCGATGCGGCTGGCGTGAATGTGGCCGCGCCGGATGCGCAGCGGCGGAAAGCCCTGCTCGCCCGTGTACTCGATCTGGGCGCCGACCTCGTTCAGGGCGTCGACCAGGTCGCCGATCGGGCGCTCGTGCATGCGCGAGACGCCATGCAGCGTGTAGTCGCCGCCGATCACGGCCAGGGCCGCGGTCAGCGGACGGATCGCGGTGCCGGCGTTGCCCATGAAAAGGTCGGCCTCATGGTTCGGCAATACCCCACCGTTGCCATGCACCAGGATGGTGCGTTCGTCGATTTCTTCCCACTTGATGCCGAGCGCGCGCAGCGCGCCCAGCATGACCATGGTGTCGTCCGAGGCCAGCAGGTCGTGGATCGTGGTGTCGCCCTCGGCCAGCGCGGCCAGCAGCAGCGTGCGGTTCGAGATGCTTTTCGAGCCCGGCAGGCGCACCGTGCCCTCGACGTGCATGACGGGTTCGAGGTCGATGTGCTGCGGGTAGTGTTTTTGCTGCGTCATTTACTTTCCTGATTCGGGGCCCGGCGGCGGCTCGTTCGCCTCAATGGCATTGCCCCAGGCGCGGCGGGCGTGCTGGGCGTTGTCGAAGACCGCCTCCAGGCCGGCACTGTCGCCGGCCGCGAGCAGCCCGCGCAATGCGGTCAATTGTGCCAGATATGCATCGAGCTCGGTGAGCAGTGCGTCGCGGTTGGCCAGGCTGATGTCGCGCCACATCTCGGGCGACGAGCCGGCGATGCGGGTGAAGTCGCGGAAGCCGCTGGCGGCGTACTGGAACAGCAGGTCCGCGTGCGGCTTCTTCGCGATGTCGTCGACCAGCGCATAGGCCAGCAGGTGCGGCAGGTGGCTGACGGCGGCGAACACGGCGTCGTGCTGTCCGGGCGTGAGCGTGTGGATGACGGCGCCGCACAGGCGCCAGGCGGCGGCCACCAGCCCGACGTCGCCCGCGGAATTTTCCGGCAGCGGCGTGATCACGGTCTTCTTGCCGCGATACAGCCCGGCCAGCGCGGCGTCCGGTCCGTTCGATTCGCGCCCGGCGATCGGGTGGCCCGGCACGAACTGCCTGACGCGCTCGCCCAGCACGGCGCGCGCCGCCGCCACCACGTCGCCCTTGGTACTGCCGGCGTCCGTGATCACGGTGCCCGGCTCCAGGTGTGGCAGCAGCGCGGCCAGGATGGGCCCGGTCTGGGCCACGGGCGCGGCCAGCAGCACCAGGTCGGCGCCGGCCATGGCCTGTTGCGGCGAGTCGGCGACGGCGTCGACGATGCCCAGTTCCAGCGCGCGCGCCATCGCTTCAGGCGAGCGGCCCATGCCGACGACTTCGCGCACCGCGCCCGCCTCCTTCAGGGCAAGCGCGAACGAGCCGCCGATCAGGCCGACGCCGACGATGACGACCTTGCCCAGCATTTAGCCCAGGGCTTTCTTCAACGCCTCGATGAAGGTTGCGTTCTCTTGCGGCAGGCCGATCGAGATGCGCAGCCACTGCGGCAAGCCGTAGGCCGCCACCGGGCGCACGATCACGCCCTGCTTCAAGAGCGCCAGGTTGACGCGGGCGCCGGCGCCGTCGTCGTCGCCCACGCGCACCAGCACGAAGTTGCCGAACGAGGGCACGTACTCCAGGCCCAGCTCATCAAATGCGGCAGTCAGCTGCTGGTAGCCGGCGAAGTTGTTTTCCGCGCCACGGGCCAAAAATTCCTTGTCGTTCAGCGCGGCGATTGCGGCGGCCTGGGCCAGCGAGTTGACGTTGAAAGGCTGGCGGATACGGTTCATCAGGTCGGTCACCGCCGGCTGGGCGATGGCGAAGCCCACGCGCAGGCCGGCCAGGCCGTAGGCCTTGGAGAAGGTGCGCGAGACGATCAGGTTCGGGTACTTGCGCACCCAGGCGCTCGATTCGAACTGGTGCTCGGGCGCCAGGTATTCGTTGTAGGCCTCGTCCAGCACGACGACGACGTTGGCCGGCACCTTGTTCAGGAAGGCTTCGATCTGCTCGGCGCCAATGAAGGTGCCGGTCGGGTTGTTCGGGTTGGCGACGTAGACCAGGCGCGTGTCCGGTTCGATGGCGGCGGCCATGGCGTCGAGGTCGTGGCCGTAGTTCACGGCCGGCACCACGATGGCGCGGCCGCCCACGCCTTGCGTGGCCAGCGCGTACACCGCGAACGAGTACTGCGAGAACACCACCGACTCGCCCTTCTGGACGAAGGCGTGGGCGGCGATTTCCAGGATGTCGTTGCTGCCGTTGCCGAGAGTGATCCAGTCGCTCGGGACGTCGTAGCGCGTCGACAGCGCGGCCTTCAATTCGAAGCCGTTCGCGTCCGGATAGCGCCCCAGCTCGGCCGCGGCCTGGGCCATCGCGGCCTTGCTCGATTCGGGCACGCCGAAGGGGTTCTCGTTGGAGGCGAGCTTGACGATGGTGGCTTCGTCGAGACCGAACTCGCGGGCGACTTCAGCGATGGGTTTGCCGGCCTGGTAAGGGGCGATGGCACGAACGTAGTCTGGACCGAATTGCGTCATTGGTTTCGTCTCACAAAAATAGAAATTAAAGGCCGACCGGGTAGGAACCGAGCAGCTTGAAGAAGGCGGCGTTGTGCTGGAGCTCGGCCAGCGCGCTGGCGACGGCAGGATCCTGGCGGTGGCCTTCGATGTCGACGTAGAAGTAATACTCCCAGGCGCCGGTGCGCGCCGGGCGCGACTCGAAGCGCGACATCGACACGCCGTGCTTCGCCAGCGGCGCCAGCAGATTGTAGACCGCGCCGGCGCGGTTCGGCACCGCCAGCACCAGCGAGGTGCGGTCCTTGCCCGACGGGGTGGTCGCGTGCTGGCCGATCACGACAAAACGCGTGCGGTTGTGCGGGTCATCCTGGATGTGGGCCTGGACCACGCCCAGGTCGTACTGCTCGCCCGCCATCTCGCTGGCAATCGCCGCGATCGCCGGGTCGCGGCTGGCCTGCAGGGCCGCTTCGGCGTTCGAGGCGACCGCGCGCCGCTCGATGTTCGGATAATGCAGGTTGAGCCAGACCTGGCACTGGGCCAGCGCCTGCGAGTGGGCGCAGATCAGCTTGACGCCGTCCATGCCGCCGCTCTTGCTCATCAGGCTGTGGTGGACCGGGATCGAGACCTCGCCGCTGATCACGGTCGTGGTGGCGAGCATCAGGTCGAGCGTGCGGTTGACCGCGCCTTCGGACGAATTCTCGACCGGAACCACGCCGAAGTCGGCGCTGCCGGCCTCGGTGGCGCGGAACACCTCGTCGATCGAGGCGCATGGCAGGCCTTCGACGGCGCGCCCGAACTGCTGGTAGACGGCCTGCTCGCTGAAGGTGCCGGCCGGGCCGAGGTAGGCGACGGTGACGCGCTTCTCTAACGCGCGGCAGGCCGACATGACCTCGCGGAAGATGGTCTGCAGGTCGTGGCTGTTGAGCGGCCCGCCGTTGCGCTCGGCAACGCCGCGCAGCACCTGGGCTTCGCGCTCGGGGCGGAACACGGGGGCGTCGGTCTCGGCCTTCACGTGGCCGACTTCCTGGGCCAGGCGGCCTCGCCGGCTCAAGAGGTCGAGGATTTGCGCGTCGATCGCATCGATCTGTTCGCGCAGGGGTTTGAGTTTGTCGTTCATTGTTGTGCTAACTAAATGGCTATATCCGTCATCGTTTGCGTGGTCGGGCGGCGGCAATCACCGACAACTTCGCCCCGTAGGGTGGGCACTCGTGCCCACGCGGTCTCATCGGTCGATATGCGGCGGCTTCGTCGATGGCGTCCGGTCGATGCGATGACGGACAGTGGGCATGCGCCGAACACGATATCCAGACGCAACCGCCGCACCGCGTGGGCTCAAGAGCCCACCCTACGAAAGGCAATCGCCTTAACGCCCCGCAAACTCGTTCAAATAATCGACCAGTGCCTGCACACCTTCGATCGGCATCGCGTTGTAGATCGATGCCCGCATTCCGCCGACGGACTTGTGGCCCTTCAGTTGCAGCAGCCCGCGCGCCTTGGCGCCGGCCAGAAATTGTTCGTTCAGCGATTCGTCGCGCAGGTAGAACGGTACGTTCATGCGCGAGCGGTTTTCGGGCGCCACCCGGTTCCGGTAGAAATCGTCGGCGTCCAGCGCCGCATACAACAGGCGCGCCTTCTCGATATTACGCTGTTCCATGGCCGCGACGCCACCCTGGGCCTTCAGGTGGGCAAATACCAGGCCGGCGATATAGATCGCATAGGTCGGCGGCGTGTTGAACATCGACTCGTGCTCGGCCACGGTCTTCCAGTGGAAGGCCGAGGGGCAGATGGCCAGCGCGTGCTCGAGCAGGTCTTCGCGCACGATCACCAGGGTCAGGCCCGCCGGGCCGATGTTCTTCTGGGCGCCGGCGAAGATCACGCCGTACTTCGAGACGTCGATCCGGCGCGACAGGATGTGCGAGGACATGTCGGCCACCAGCGGCACGCCGTCCGCCGGTTCCGGCACGAAGTCGTACTCGACGCCGTCGATGGTTTCGTTGGTGCAGACGTGCAGGTAGGCGGCGCCGTCGGTCAGCTTCCATTCGCCCTGCGGCGGCACGCGGGTGAAGCCCTCGGCCTGGCTGGAAGCGGCGACGTTGACGTTGGCGTAGCGCGCCGCTTCCTTGATCGACTTGCCGGACCAGGAGCCGGTGTGGACGAAGTCGATCGTCGCCGGTTCCCGCACGCGGCCGAGCAGGTTCAGGGGAACGATGGCGTTCTGGCCCAGGCCGCCGCCCTGCATGAACAGGATCTTGTAGTTGGCCGGCACCGCGAGCAGCTCGCGCAGGTCGGCCTCGGCCTGTTTATAGATCGAGATGAACTCGGGACCACGGTGACTCATCTCCATGACCGACATGCCGCTGCCGTGCCAGTCGAGCATGTCGGCGGCCGCCTGCCGCAGCACTTCCTTCGGCAGTACCGCCGGGCCGGCGGAGAAGTTGAAGATCTGGGTCATCGTGGTCCTTTCGTTCTTTATTTCTTGGCGCTGTCCTGCGTCAGCGATTGCATGAGCTTGTTGATGCGCGGGGCGACGATCTGGTTGCTGATCGCCATGCTCTCGCCCATCAGCTTCGGCGTCGTCGCCAGCATCTTCTGGCCGATCGGGCTCTGGTAGAAGGCATTCATCTGGCGCACCTCCTCCAGCGTATAGGTGTTGGCGTACAGCGGCACCATGGCGTCGAGCATTTCCTCTATCAGGGCCGGGTCGGCAAACACCGAGCGGATGGCCGCGCTGATCCGCGGGATCGCCTTTTCCAGCTCGGCCAGCTTGGCCTGCTTCGCCGCGGCGTCGAGCTTTGGATCGTTGTCGATGGCGGCGGCGGCGCCGGTGCGGATGTTCTGCGGCAGGCTCGCTTCCATCTGGGCGACGGTGGCCGTCATCAGCTCGCGGTACTTCATCGACTCGAACATCGAACGCACCGCGGCGCCGACCTGCGGATCGACCGCCGGAGCGGCGACGGCGGGCGCAACGCCCGAGATGGCGATCACGGTAGCGAAAGCGGCAAGGAATTTCTTCATGTTGTAGTCTCTTTCAAGTGCCGGCTCTGGCGGCCGGTTGGTCATGCAGGAATAAAAAAACCGCCTGCCGCGCGTCCCCATCGAGGTGCGCCCGGCAAGCGGCCTTCACGACAACAACGAATACGGCCGGGACAGATCGAATCAAGTATCGTGGTTCGCATCATGCCCGGCCCTACCCTCATTGCGGCGGTTGTTCGAGCTCGACTTCCTCGAGATCGGTCTCGACGATGCGCTGCAGGCCCGACAGCTTGGTGCCGTCCTCGACCGCGATCAGGGTCACGCCCTGGGTCGCGCGGCCCATCTCGCGGATCTCCGACACGCGGGTGCGGATCAGCACGCCGCCGGTGGTGATCAGCATGATCTCATCGTTGGCGTCGACCAGGGTCGCTGCCACGACTTTACCGTTGCGCTCGGACTGCTGGATCGCGATCATGCCCTTGGTGCCGCGGCCGTGGCGGGTGTATTCAAGGATCGGGGTACGCTTGCCGAAGCCGTTCTCGGTGGCGGTGAGCACCGACTGCTGCTCGTTCTCGGCCACCAGCAGCGCGATCACGTTCTGGCCCTCTTCCAGGTTCATGCCGCGCACACCGCGCGCGGTACGGCCCATCGGGCGCACGTCGTTCTCGTCGAAACGCACGGCCTTGCCGCCGTCCGAGAACAGCATCACGTCGTGCTCGCCGTCGGTCAGGGCGGCGCCCACCAGCACGTCGCCCTCGTCCAGGTCGACCGCGATGATGCCGGCCTTGCGCGGGTTGCTGAAGTCCTTCAGCGGGGTCTTCTTGACCGTGCCCAGCGAGGTCGCCATGAACACGTAATGGTCTTCCGGGAAGGTGCGGTTTTCGCCCGACAGCGGCAGCACCACGGTGATCTTCTCGCCGTCCTGCAGCGGGAACATGTTCACGATCGGCTTGCCGCGCGAGTTGCGCGAGCCCTGCGGCACTTCCCACACCTTCAGCCAGTACAGGCGGCCGCGGTTCGAGAAGCACAGGATGTAGTCGTGGGTGTTGGCGATGAACAGCTGGTCGATCCAGTCCTCGTCCTTGGTCGCCATCGCCTGCTTGCCGCGGCCGCCGCGCTTCTGGGCGCGGTACTCGGAAATCGGCTGCGACTTCATGTAGCCGGTGTGCGAGAGCGTGACCACCATGTCCTGCGGCGTGATCAGGTCTTCGGTTTCGAGGTCGCTGGCGTTGTGCTCGATGGCCGAGCGGCGCGCGTCCTTGCCGTTCTCGGTGTAGTCGCTCTTGATCTGCGCCATCTCGTCGCTGATGATGGTCGTGACGCGCTCGGGCTTGGCCAGGATGTCGAGCAGGTCGGCGATGTGGGCCATCACTTCCTTGTACTCGTTGACGATCTTGTCCTGCTCCAGGCCGGTCAGGCGCTGCAGGCGCATCTGCAGGATTTCCTGGGCCTGCTCGTCGGACAGCTTGTACATGCCGTCCTGCTGCATGCCGTAGTGCTTCGGCAGGTGCTCGGGGCGGAAGGCCTCGATGCCGCCGGCGGCGCCGGTCTCGGTGCGGTTCAGCATTTCGCGCACCAGCGACGAATCCCAGGCGCGCCCCATCAGCTCGACCTTCGCCACCGGCGGCGTCGGCGCGGCCTTGATGATGGCGATGAAATCGTCGATGTTGGCCAGCGCGACCGCCAGGCCTTCCAGCATGTGGCCGCGCTCGCGCGCCTTGCGCAGCTCGAACACGGTGCGGCGGGTGACCACTTCGCGGCGGTGCGACAGGAAGCACTCGAGCATCTGCTTGAGGTTCAGCAGCTTCGGCTGGCCGTTGACCAGGGCCACCATGTTCATGCCGAAGGTGTCCTGCAGCTGGGTCTGCTTGTACAGGTTGTTCAGCACCACTTCCGGCACTTCGCCGCGCTTGAGTTCGATGACGACGCGCATGCCCGATTTATCCGACTCGTCGCGGATGTCGGAGATGCCTTCCAGCTTCTTCTCGCGCACGTTCTCGGCGATGCGCTCGAGCAGCGACTTCTTGTTCACCTGGTACGGCAGCTCGTCGATGATGATGGCCACGCGGCCGCCATCCTTGCCGTATTCCTCGAAGTGGGTCTTGGCGCGCATCACGACGCGGCCGCGGCCGGTGCGGTAGCCGTCGCGCACGCCCGAGACGCCGTAGATGATGCCGGCGGTCGGGAAGTCCGGCGCCGGGATCAGCTCGATCAGCTCGTCGATGGTGCAGTCCGGGTTGCGCAGCAGGTGCTGGGCGCCGTTGATGACTTCCGATAAATTGTGCGGCGGGATGTTGGTCGCCATGCCGACCGCGATGCCGGAGGAACCGTTGATCAAGAGATTGGGGATCTTGGTCGGCAGGACCGTCGGTTCCTTTTCCTTGCCGTCGTAGTTCGGCTGGTAGTCGACCGTGTCCTTGTCGATGTCGGCCAGCAGCTCGCTCGAGATGCGGTCCAGGCGGCATTCCGTGTAACGCATCGCCGCGGCGCTGTCGCCGTCGATCGAACCGAAGTTACCCTGGCCGTCGACCAGCGTGTAGCGCAGCGAGAAATCCTGCGCCATGCGCACCAGCGTGTCGTAGATCGACGAGTCGCCGTGCGGGTGGTACTTACCCATGGTGTCGCCGACCACGCGCGCGCACTTGACGTACGGGCGGTTGTGCGCGTAGTTACTTTCGTGCATCGAATACAGGACGCGGCGGTGCACCGGCTTCAGGCCATCGCGCACATCCGGCAGCGCACGGCCCACGATCACGCTCATCGCGTAATCGAGATAGCTCTTGCGCATCTCTTCTTCGAGGGAAATTGGGACTGTTTCTTTTGCGAATTGATCCATTGGGCGGGTCGACTGCTTTCAGGCTGTGGTTATGAGTTACAAGCGAAGGATTTTACCATGGGCGCCCCGCCGCAGCGTAAATCGTAGGCAATAGCAGCTGCCTGCCGACCGCGCACAATTGACGCTTTGACACATGCTTGTCATAAACATTCGTCAAGCTTGCGTGCGCTGCCAATAGATTGTTGCGCGGAAACAACGAGAGAAATTATGATGCACCGCAATTGGGCGCCCCGCATTCGTGCGTCTCTAGCGTATGTGGCAAAATGGACGAGAAGTTAATTGCTTGTTTCACAATGCGAAACGGACGCAACCGTACGAATGTTAATATTCTGCTTACGTCGCTGCGAATAGCTCATGTTTCGCAACGGGAAGATATAAAACCGAAAGGAAGAAAAATATGAAGAAGATTGCAACCCTCATGCTCGCAGCTTCGGCGGCGATCGCCGGCAGCGCCCTGGCCCAGAGCGCGCCGCCGTACGCTCCGCTGACGACCGACATCCAGGCGAACAAGCCGTACAGCGCCTACGTCCAGGACAGCCGCGGCGTGATCGCGCGCGATCCTTTCGGCCTGTGCTGGCGTACCGGCTACTGGACCCCGGCCGACGCGGTCCCGGGCTGCGACGCGCCGCTGTGCGTCCCGCCTGAGAAACTGGAAAACGGCAAGTGCGTCGCTCCGCCGCCGCCGCCGGTCGCCGCGCCTGCTCCGGCACCTGCCCCGGCTCCGGCCCCGGCACCGGTTCCGACCTCGGAAAAAGTGAGCTACTCGGCTGATGCATTCTTCGACTTCGACAAGGCCGTCCTGAAGCCGGAAGGCAAGGCTGCGCTCGACGAGCTGACCTCGAAGCTGGGCGACATGAACCTGGAAGTCATCATCGCCGTCGGCCACACCGACTCGATCGGCACCGATGCCTACAACGACAAGCTGTCGATCCGCCGCGCCGAAGCCGTCAAGGCCTACCTGCAAGGCAAGGGCGTCGATGCAAACCGCATCTACACCGAAGGCAAGGGCGAGAAGCAGCCGGTCGCCGACAACAAGAGCTCGGCTGGCCGCGCGAAGAACCGCCGCGTCGAGATCGAAGTGGTCGGTACTCGTACCCGCCAGCAGTAATCTCCAGCCCCGCCAGCCTCGCTGGATGCTGTGACCGAACCCCGCTGCGGCGGGGTTTTTTTCGTCCTGTGTATTTTGTACCTCGCAGCGGAGTATTTCCCGCTATTATTCCGACCTATGACTACGAACGCCGACCCTCTTGAAATCTCGAAATTCAGCGAACTGGCCCACCGCTGGTGGGACCCGACTTCCGAATTTCGCCCACTCCACGAAATCAACCCGCTGCGCCTGGAATGGATCAACGCGCGCGCGCCGCTGGCCGGCAAGAACGTGATCGACATCGGTTGCGGCGGCGGCGTGCTGTCCGAGTCGATGGCGCGCAAGGGCGCGAAAGTAACCGGCATCGACCTGTCGAAGAAGGCCCTGAAGGTGGCCGACCTGCACAGCCTGGAATCGGGCGTCGAAGTCCGCTACAAGCACATCGCGGCCGAAGAGATGGCCGAGGCCGAGCCGGGCCAGTTCGACGTCGTGACCTGCATGGAAATGCTCGAGCACGTGCCGGACCCGGCCTCGATCGTGCGCGCCGCCACTACCCTGGTGAAGCCGGGCGGCAAGGTCTTCTTCTCGACCATCAACCGCAACCCGAAGGCCTACCTGCTGGCCGTGATCGGCGCCGAGTACGTGTTGCGCATGCTGCCGCGCGGCACCCACGACTACGGCAAGTTCATCACGCCGGCCGAGCTGTCGCAGTTCGCCCGCGCCGCCGGCCTGCAGGTCGACGGCATGAAGGGCCTGAGCTACAACCCGCTCACCAAGATCTATTCGCTCAACAACGACACCGACGTGAACTACATGGTGGCGTGCACCCGACCGCTCGACTGAACGATTCCCGACCATGAGTTCCCTTGCTGTGATGCCGGCCCCGCGCGCCGTCCTGTTCGACCTCGACGGCACCCTGGCCGACACCGCGCCCGACCTGGCCGCGGCCGTCAACTGGCTGCGCACCGAGCGCGGCCTCGAACCGACCCCGTACACTATCCTGCGCCCGACCGCCTCGGCCGGCGCGCGCGGCATGATCGGCGCCGCCTTCGGCCTCGCCCCCGGCGACGAGGGCTACGAGGAATTGCGCCTGCAATGGTTCGACCGCTACCAGGACAACATGGCGGTCGAGAGCACCCTGTTCGAGGGCGTCGACGCACTGTTGCAGGGCATCCTGGACGCCGGCATGGCCTGGGGCGTGGTCACCAACAAGCCGGCGCGCTTCACCGACCCCTTGATTCCGCAAATCCGGCTCGACCACGCGGGCTGCATCGTGTCGGGCGACACCATGCCCTTCGCCAAGCCCCATCCGGCCCCGCTGCTCGAAGGCGCCCGCCGTCTCGGCATCGCCCCCGAGCACTGCTGGTACGCCGGCGACGACCTGCGCGACATCGAAGCCGGCCGCGCCGCCGGCATGGTGACCGTCGCCTGCGCCTGGGGCTACTGCGGCGCCGTCGAACCCTCGACGTGGGGCGCCGACTTCCTCTGCGCCACCCCGCTCGAGCTGCTCGACCTGCTACTCTCGCTGGCCCCCGCCAACGTGCGCACCGCCTCGGTCGCCTGACCGCAGGGTGGGCGGGTTCCCCGCCCACGCGTCCAACCGGCGGACGCGCATCCGCGCCGCCTCCTGCTCACAATCTCGCTATAGCCCCGTAGGGTGGGGTCGTTGACGCGGCCGACCTCAATGACGAATGTGCCCACCGCTCGCCCGCACCGCCATCGCATGGCCACGCCTTACGCTTACATCTGATTACGACTGATACAGCCCAGTGTCTACCATGTAACAGTGCCTTTCGTTAATCTGCATCCATCGAACAACGCAACATCACGAGGAGCAGAGAACATGACCACCACCAACCGCATTCACCCCCTGATGGCCGCCGCAGCCGCTTCGGTAGTCATTGTCAGCCTGACCGGCGCCGCCGCCATCGCAGGCCTGCTGCCAAGCTCGCGCAGCGCCCCGGAAGCCCAGCCCGCGCTGACCCCGACCGCCGCCCTGCCGCTGGCCGCCGGCCAGGGCCTCGCCCCGGCCGCCCAGCTGCAGCAAGCCGCCCTGCCGGTCCAGCCGGTGGTGGTGAGCGCAGCGCCAGGCACGACGACCTACGTGCAGGCAGCGAATCTCCCGGCCGGCAGCGCCGCCCCGATGGTGGTGGTGAAGCAGGAACCGGCGCCGGTGGTGAAGCAGACCGTGATCAAGGAAACAGTGGTGCAGAAACCGCGCGTGGCCGAGCACCGCCCTGCCCCGCAACCGGTCCGCTACGCCGAGCCTGCCTACCGCGCCGCGCCGCCGGCCCCGACGCCCGCACCGGTGCAGCAAGGCCCGAACTACGTCGGCGTCGCCACCGGCGCCGTCATCGGCGGCCTGATCGGCAACCAGGTCGGCGGCGGCAACGGCAAGAAACTGGCGACCCTGGCCGGCGTCATCGGCGGCGGCTACGTCGGCAACGAGATCGCCAAGCGCAACGGCCAATAAGCTGGCCAGCCGTGAGGAACCGGGGTTGAAAAACCGCGGTTCCACCCCAGATAGGTGGTGTCGCACCGATGGCACGAAGGTTTGAAACAGATCTTCACGCCACGGAGCGAAGGGTGCATCCGACCGTACTCCCGGGTGCACTTGACACGAGTTTGGAGTACAATGAAGTTTCTTTCGTTGGGGGGCGACCTGGTTTCGACGTGGGTTGCAAAGCAGCGCAGGGCATACCGAGGGCTGGTTACCTCGTAAATACACCCAGAAATCAATAACTGCAAACGATAACTCGTACGCACTCGCAGCCTAATCGCTGCTAGCTCTACACTACCTCGCCTCTGGGGTGGGCCGCAAGGCAAGTAGAGTCATTTACAGAGGCTAGGAATCACTTGGGTCACTTGGGTGCTTCCGAAATTTAAGGTGACTCGCTTGTACAAAGGGTGCACATCCCCGTTGTCCAGGTTAAATTAATTGATAGTGCTAAGTATGTAGAACTGTCTGTAGAGTGCTTGCGGACGAGGGTTCGATTCCCTCCGCCTCCACCAGTATTCAAAAACAAAGCCCCGCCGGCGCAAGCCGGTGGGGCTTTGTTTTTGAATACTTGCTTTTGAGTCGAGGGAGTCGAATCCTCGTCCGGTACGGACGAGTGGGGTGAGCAGGGAATTCGAACTGCGTAGCAGTGAGCCTGCGAACGCCTTTGCGCATGCAGGCGCAAAGGCGAGCAGGGGTTTCGAGCTGCGCAGCAGCGAGCCTGCGAGCGACCGTGCGCCTCCGGGCGCGCGGGCTCTCCGATTCGGCTGACTAAAGGGAAATCGCGCAGCGATTTCTTGCCTTTCGCCTCCACAAGCGCCAACACATTACCGGGGCGCTCAGCGCTTGACCTACCGCCCCCAAACGATTGACCCCACCCAACTTGAAGTAACACAACAAAGCCAGAATGCCCCCTCACCACGACGGAGGCACCATGGCAACGGACTACTACCTGCAGCTGGATGGCAATAAAGGCGAGTCGACGGACTCAAAGCACACCGCTTGGATCGAGTGCACCTCGGTCAACTGGTCCATCACCCAGCCCAAAAGCGCAACGGCATCGACCGGCGGTGGCCACACTGCGGAGCGTGCCGAGCTCAGCGAAATCAGTATTACCAAGCTGGTTGACTTGGCCTCGCCAATCCTGGCGCAGGTCTGCGCCTGCGGGAAGACGATCCCCAAAGCCAAGCTGGAAATGCAGCGCGCCGACGGCGCCGGCGAGCCGGTCAAGTATTTCGAGGTTGAGCTGGAAAACGTCCTGATCGCGCACATCGCACCGAGCTTCGGAGGCGGCGATTTCCCCGGCGAGAGCCTGGGCCTGAAATTCTCAAAGGTCCGCTGGAAGTACACGCAGCAGAAGATCGGCGGCGGCAGCAACGGCAATACCGCCGGCGGCTGGGACCTGGCCACAAACAGGATTGCGTGATGCGCGCGCCGATCCTGTTCGGGCTCCTGGTGGTCGCGCCCTGCATCGCCCAGCCGGGTGCGCCGGCGCCACAGATGACCGGCGAGGCTCTGGTCAAGCTGATGGGTAATGTGGACCCAGCGGACGTGTCGTGGTCACCTGAAAGCCCGTTCCGCACGCGTGCGATCGCCGCTGACTACATCGACATGTCGAACGGCGAGCTGGTGCGCGGCTTCATCCAGGGCGTGCATGACGCAACCCGGGGCAAGGAGTGGTGCCCTGGCGCGCAGGTCTCCCCATTGCCACACGAAATGGATGCGGACGCCCGGCACACGCTGCAGCGCCTGCCGGCCGCCGAGCTCCGCCGCGGCGCCGCAGAGCTCATCGTCGCAGTCTGGCGCAAGACCTGGCCCTGCCCGGCAAACCAGCGGAGACCACGATGAAGGTACCGTATGCCAAGTTGCGGATGCACTTCCCGGATACCGACAGCGTCGGCCGAGAGGAGCTCTATCACTGGATCGGGTATCCGGAGAATATCACCGACCCAAACTTCTACAACACATGCGCGATCCGCATGAGCCTCGCACTCCTCGGCGCCGGCTACCCCAACTCCGGCAGATGGCCGATCAAGGCCGGGAAATACAAAGGCCGGTCCATCGAGACGCGGCAACGCGCCCTGAGCGCATGGCTGGTGCGCAAAGTCGGGCAGCCCGTTAAATTCAAGAGCGGCCAGGAGGCCGAGCGCGCGATCGGAAGCCAGCAGGGCATCGTTTCCTTCTTCAGCATCTATGGCGACCAGAATCCTCAGGGCCACATCGCCATCGTGTGAAGGGATCGTTGGGGCCGGTATCTCCGCTGCGGAAATGAGATCGACGGCACGGCAACTGGCTGCTACTGGTCATCGCGCGAGGTATGGTTCTGGCCGCTGAAGTGACATCCCTTAGGTGCTCTGGCTATATGCTGATCAACGATTACTACATCGTCCTGCGATTCTGTGGAGGCGAGGCGGAGTTAGAGGACAATGACCCGTCGCATTGACGTTGCATCTCTCGCTAGTGCCGCTTGCTCAAGCATTTCCCCGCACCGCCATCGTCGTCTTACACCTCGGATAAGCCACACACCCCCAGAAATCCCCCCGCTTACCCTGCCGCCGAACCAGCTTGACCCCGCAAGACGCACATGTCGGCGTCGTGTAATCCCCTTCGAAGGCAAACTGCAACAGCTTGATCTGCTGCGCCGGAGGCAACCCGCGCAACTTCTCCACGAACTGCGGCCCATCGAGCAACTGCAGGGGGTTATCGGCGCCAAATTCGAGTGCCTGCGGCGTATAACTCGAGGTCGTGATGAACACACCCCGTCGGATCTTCTCGTGCGCCATTACGCCCAAAAGCTCCCGGATTTCCTTCACGCCAACAGAAACGTTCGTCCAAGCCTTGCACTGAACTACCGCCAACGGCTTCTCCGGGTCAACACGGTAGAGTTTCACGTCGATGCCGCCGTCCGGCCCGCATCGGAGGGTTTCTGAAAAAAAGCCCATTGCTTCGTAGTACTTTGCGCACAGCAATTCGAAGCGCTTCCATTCCAGCAAGCGCAGAGCGTCCAGTGTCCATGCACGCGGCTTGGCGGCTTCGGCACCGCTCGCCTGCGCTTGCGGTTGTGCGCTGTCTCCATTTAAAACGCTCTCCCGCGACCACGCGGCCGTATAGGTGACATTCGGTTGCAGTGCTTCGCGGCGCGGTGGCGATTTTCCGGCTGATGCGGCGTCCTTCATCTTCGCGCGCAGGTACGAAAGCAAACCGATAAAACAAAAGCCACACAACGCGATACCCGAGAAGGACACGGCCAGCCCTGCCAAAGCACTCAATACTGGATTCGCCACGAAGAACACGGGCACCATCCAGCGCAGCACAACAAAAGCCGCCACGCCGCAAATTATGCTCGCTTGCCACGGTAGTGCGAGCAAATCTTCTACCGCACTTGTCTTTCTCTTTCGACGCCCCATCGTTCCCACTCCGGCAATAGATATCCGTACAGCATCCCGATGTTATTGCCGTATGGAAATTAAAAACATGAGATTGTAGGCGAGCCAAACAACGCCAAAGCTAACGCTTTGTAACGTCGGACAAATTAAGCGCAGAGGGAAAGAACAAAAACGCGTTGGCAATTCAGGAATCGAATCCTCGTCCAGTACGGACGAGTGGAGCGAACAGGGATTTCGAGCGGCGCAGCAGCGAGCCTGCGAGCGCGCGGCGCAAGGGCTCTCCAATTGGGCTGACGAAAGGGACATCACACAGCGATTTCTTGCCCTCCGCCTCCACCGTCAAACCTTAGTGGAGAGCAATGCCCGCAGCGAACTCCTGCAGTCGCTGCCCTTCGGAGCATGCCTCGGCCAGCAACTGGTCCCAGTCATCAGGTGGATGGCCGCTATCGAGCATCTTGCGGAACACCCGATAGGCGTCATCGCTGCTCTCGTAGGCGCGTTTGGTGTCCTCGTCATTGACCCACGCGAATACGATCATCTTGCCGGGAGCGTGGTAACGGAAGAACAACCGGTACTGCTGGAAAAACTTGGTGCGGAACCAATGCTTGTGATCTTCACCGAGGGTGTTACCTTGCCGATATTCTGGTCGTGCCGGGTCTTGCGGGATAATGTCGAACGCCAGCCTGATGATCGCCGCCAGTCGTTTGCTGGCGTTTTTCTTCACGTACCCGATCGGGTCCTTCTGTTTAAGAGAGTCGACCTGTTGAGCGAGCGTTTCAAGCTGAGCCAGGAACAGCGGATGAGCAAAAATCGTCCAGCCATGAATGACCAAAGGCGCGGGTTTGTCCGCGCTCATTCATCGTCCGCCGACAGGGCAGCATCAAGATCGATCTCAACGCCACTGGTCAGCGACTGGAGCCGCTGCACGAAACTGGCGTTGACGGCCTGCAGACGCTCTGGATGACTGGCGATGTCGCGGGCGAGAAAACCAAGGAAAGACCGCAGCACCGGGTCATCCTCTTCGGCGGGCTCGACGCGCGTCAGCACGACCTCGCCGCTGGGGCGAATGGTGTACTGGATCTTGTCGCGCTTGCCAAGCTGGAGCGCGCGGCGTACGGTTTCCGGCACCGTGGTCTGGTAACGGTCGGTTAACGTGGATTCGACTTCGACGGTGGCAGCCATGTCGCTCTCCGGTCAAAATGGGTAGATGCGTGCATGGTAATGCAATCGCCTTACCAAGTCAATGCAAGTGCATTACCAGCAGTGACGACCATCAGTATCCGGCTCTGCAGCTATCCTGTACCAAAGATAATGGAAGCGGGCAGAAAAACGCGCCCGATCGGGCGCGCCGTAACTTACGAACTCGGCCCCATATCCGCCCCCTGCGCATCCACCCGCAGCGCCTTGAACAAGGCATCATTGAACGCCGGAATATCATCCGGCTTGCGGCTAGTGATCAGCTTCTCGTCAATGACCACTTCCTGGTCCACCCACTCTGCCCCGGCCGCACGCATGTCGTCCTGGATCTCCGGATAGCTGGTCAGGTTCTTCGATTCGGCAATCCCGGCATCGATCAGCACCCACGGCCCATGGCAGATCGCGGCGATCGGCTTGTCCGCCTCATAGAAATTACGCACGAAAGCCACCGAGTCGGCATCCTTGCGCAGCAGCTTCGGATTCTCTTCCCCGCCCGGCAGCACCAGCGCGTCGAAGTCGGCCGGCTGCGCGTCCTTCACGTTCATCTCGACCTTGAACTTGTCGCCCGGCTTGTCGTGGTTCATGCCCTGCACTTCCTCGCCCACGGCTTTCGGCGAGATCAGGATCACCTGCGCGCCCTGCTGTTCGAGGAAGCCGCGCGGCCCGGTGTATTCGACCTGTTCCACCCCATCCGTCATCAGCACGGCGACGCGCTTGCCCTGCAGCGTGTGCGAGATATCGACGCCTTCGACGGGCAGATCGACGCCCCCATGAATGTTCTGCTCCATACGACCTCCATATCAAGGAAATGTGAATCATTTGCTATCGATTGTAGGAGGACGCATGCGCCCACGGCGCGCGCTTCGGTCTTCACTCCAGGCCGAGGATGCGCAGCCGGGCGCGCAGGCGCCTGACTTCGTCGGCAAGGTCGATGACGAGCGCGGCCAGCTCCTGGTCGGCGTCGAAATGACGCTCCAGGTCGAGCAGGCGGCGCGCCCGCGCCAGGTCGCCGCCGCGAAAGCGCCACTGCGTCGTTTCCAGCGCGGGCGCCGTGCCCAGCACGCCCGCCTGCACGTGGCGCACCACCCAGTCGGGCTCGACGCTGCAGGCGCGCGCGAGCTCGTCCAGGCTGAGTGCCACCTCGTCGATCAACACCCCGGTCAGCGTGTCGTTCGCAAACATCGTTCACCTCCTCAAGCGGATCGCGGATTGAAAGCCAGGTCGCGCGCCATCGCCTGGTAGAGCGCGCGCGCCTTGTCGTCGTTCGCCGGCGGCAGCACGACGTCGAGGATGAGATAGAGGTCGCCCGGCGGATTACCGGGGATGCCCCTGCCCTTCAGGCGCAGCTTGCGCCCGCTCTGCGAGCCCGCCGGCACCGATACCTCGACCGTGCCCGAGGGCGTCGGCACCGCGACCTTCTCGCCGAGCGCGGCTTCCCAGGGCGTCACCGGCACGTTCTCGTAGACGTGGGTGCCCTCGACGCGGTAGCGCGGGTCGGGCGCGAACTGGATCTCCAAATAGAGGTCGCCCGGCGGCCCGCCGCCGTGCCCCTCGTGGCCCTGGCCTGCGAGGCGCAATTGCTGGCCGGGCGTGACGCCGCGCGGGATGGTGACGTTGAGCTTTTTCTCCTGCATGCTGGCGCGCCCCGGCCCCTCCTGGCGCGGCACGCGCAGGCTCACCGTGCGCGTCGTGCCCTGGTAGGCGTCAAGCAGGTCGATCGTGATCGCCGCGTGGATGTCGTCGCCGCGCATCTGGAAGCTGCCGCCGCGGCGCGTACGGCCGACGTGCGCGAACAGGTCGGCGAAGAAATCGTCCGCCCCGGCACCGGCAAAATCGTATTGCTCGCCCCAGTCCGGCGGCGGACGGAACTGCTCGCCGGCATGGTGGCCACGGCCGAGTCCATCGTAGGCCGCGCGCTTTTCCGCGTCGCCGAGCACGTCGTAGGCCTCGTTGATTTCCTTCGTTTTGGCGTCCGCGTCCTTGTGCTTGCTGACATCGGGGTGGTACTTGCGCACCAGCTTCCGGTACGCCTTCTTGATGTCGTCCGCGGACGCATTCCTGTCGACGCCAAGGGTCTGGTAATAGTCCTTGTATTCCACAATGCACTCCCGCAATTGGCGCAATGGCTATTCATGGATGCAACGCAGCCGTGTCGAACGATGCCCACGGCGTACGCTGCCGTCTGCCTGCCAGATGGGGGCGCACGGCGGAAATTTAAAGCTGAACACAGCGCACGCGCGATTGCGGCGCACGTCAGACAGCGCCAGCCACCGTACGCCTGCTTAACCGGTAAAATCGCGGGTTTCAAGAACAAAAATACTGCCCATGACCACCAGCACCACGCTCAGCACCACGTCTTCTCCCGTCCGCACCGAAATCGCCACGCTCTGGAAGCTGTCGTGGCCGATGCTGGTCGGGCAGCTGGCGACGGTGGGCATGGGCGTGGCCGACGTGGCGATGACGGGCCACGTCAGCGCGGACGAGCTGGCCGCGGTCTCGCTCGGCACCTCGGTGTGGTCGATCGTGCTGGTCACCGTGATGGGCACGATGATGTCGATCAACACCGTCGTCGCGCATGAACTCGGCGGCGGACGCTACGACAAGATCCCGCATTCGGTGCGCCAGTCGCTGTGGAAAGGCCTGATCGTCGGCCTGGTCGCCTGCCTGCTGGCCAACCTGTGCACCCTGCTGTTCGACCACATCGGGCTGGGCCAGGCCGTGGCCGACCGGGCCTCCCTGTTCCTGCACGTGATCAGCATCGGCATGCCTGCCTTCGCCTGCTACCGCGCGCTGTACGGCTATACGACGAGCATCAACCAGACCAAGCCGATCATGATCATTGCGATCTTCGGCCTGCTGTTCAACATCGCCAGCAACTGGCTGCTGGTGTTCGGCAACTGGGGCTTCCCGAAGCTGGGCGCGGTCGGCTGCGCGGTCTCGACCGCGGTCGGGATGTGGCTGATGCTGTTCGCCATGGTCGCCTGGACAAAACTGTCCAGTGCCTACCGCATGACCTATCCGTTCACGCAGTGGGAAGGCCCGGACTGGGCCGAATTGAAGAACATGTTCCGCCTCGGCCTGCCGATCGGCGTCACCTATTTCGCCGAGGTCAGCGCTTTTGGCCTGATCAGCCTGCTGGTGGCGCGCTTCGGCGTGGTCCAGGTGTCGGCGCACCAGATCGCGCTGAACTTCGCGTCCCTGGTGTTCATGGTCCCGCTCAGCTTCGGCATCGGCCTGCTCACCCGCGTCGGCCAGGCCATGGGCGAAGGCAATCCGCAGCGCGCGCGCTTCGTCGCCTGGGTCGGCGTAGGCATGTCGGTGGCCTTCGGCGTGCTGTCGGCCGCCTGCATCGCGATCTTCCGCTGGGAAATCGCGCGCGCCTATACCTCGGACCCGGCGGTGCAGGAAGCGTGCGCACACCTGCTGCTGTTCGCGGCCCTGTTCCAGTTGTCGGATGCGACCCAGGTCGCCACCGCCTCGGCGATCCGCGGCTACCAGGTGACGCGTCCGCCGATGATCATCCAGCTGGTCGCCTTCTGGGGCTTCTCGCTGCCGCTCGGCTATATCCTGGGCATCGCACCATCCTGGTTCGGCCTGGCCCCAAGCGCGCCGATGGAAACCACGGGCTTCTGGATCGGCCTGGTGCTGGGCTTGACGATTGCCGCGGTGCTGCTGACCTGGTCCTTCGACCGCCTGTCGCGGCAGAAGGTAGGCGCCGCTGCTGTGCATTAACCACAGAGCGTTGGCCATCGGCCCTCGGTAAGTACTGCTTTTGGGGGCCCACTCTGGTATTGTCTCGTCCGTTGCATTTAGCCAAAACTAACGAGACAATCAATGCGCCTTCTCCTCTGCCTCCTGGCCGCGCTCGCGGCCGCGCCCGCGTCCGCCGAACGCCTCACGCTCGACCGTATTCATGGCGAAACCTCGCTCGCCGGCCCCGGCGTGAAAAACCTGACCGTCTCGCCCGACGGCGAGCGCGTCACCTTCCTGCGCGGCCGCGACGACGACCAGTTCCAGCAGGACCTGTGGGAATACAACATGAAGGACAAGACCACGCGCCGCCTGGTCGACTCCAAGAAGCTGGTCCCCAACGAGGAACTCTCGCTCGAGGAAAAGGCGCGCCGCGAACGCGCGCGCACCGCCAGCCTGTCCGGCATCATCAGCTATAGCTGGTCGCCCGATGGCAAAAAGCTGCTGGTGCCGATCGCCGGCGACCTCTACCTGGTCGACGTGGCGAAGCCGGATGCCGCGCGCAAAGTGGCGTCGGGCAACGTGCTCGATCCGAAGATTTCGCCGAAGGGCCGCTACGTCTCCTTCGTGCGCAACCAGAACCTGGTCGTGATCGACCTGAAGACCGGCGCCGAGCGCCAGCTCACTACGGATGGCAAGGGCACCGTGCACAACGGCGAGGCCGAGTTCATTGCGCAGGAAGAGATGAGCCAGACCACCGGCTACTACTGGGCGCCTGACGACTCCGCGATCGCCTACAAACGCTACGACGAAGCGCCGGTGCCGGTCGCGCGCCGCTTCGAGATCTTCGCCGACCGCACCGAGGTGATCGACCAGCACTACCCCGCCGCCGGCGATCCGAACGTATTGGTCGACCTGTTCATCGTGTCGCCGGAAACCGGCGTCTCGCGCAAAGTCGACCTGGGTCCGGAGAAGGACATCTACCTGGTGCGCGCCGACTGGAGCGCGGACGGCAAGACCCTGGCCTACCAGCGCCAGACGCGCGACCAGAAGCGCCTGGACCTGGTCGCGGTCGATGCCGCCACCCTGCAGCAGCGTCCCCTGCTCACCGAAACCTCGCCGACCTGGGTCAGCATCCACAACGACCTGCGCTTCCTGAAGAACCGCCCGGCCTTTATCTGGGCTTCGGAACGGAGCGGGCGCAACCACCTCTACCTGTACGACCTGAACGGCAAGCTGCTGCACCCGATCTCGCGCGGCGAATGGGGCATCGACAACGTGCTGGCCGTGGACGAAAAGGCCGGCAAGGTCTACGTCTCGTCGAACCGCGACGCCGTGATCGACAAGCAGACCTATGCGCTGGCCCTGGACGGCAGCACGGCCGACAAGCCGGCCCGCATCACCAAGGGCGACGGCTGGCACGAAGCCAGTTTTGCCAGCAACGGCAAGATTTTCGTGGACACCTATTCCGATCCGCGCACCCCGCCGCAAGTGTCGATCCGCCGCGCCGACGGCGCCATGGTCGAGTGGCTCGCGCATAACGAGCTGAACGCGAACCACCCGTACGCGAAATACCTGCCGGACCACCTGCCGACCGAATACGGCACCATCAAGGCCAAGGATGGCCAGACCCTGCACTATTCGATGATCAAGCCGGCCAACTTCGACCCGACGAAGCGCTATCCGGTCTTCCTGTTCACCTACGGCGGCCCGCACTCGCAGCGCGTGACCCGCACCTGGGGCAACTATTTTGACCAGTACATGGCCCAGCAAGGCTTCGTGGCTTTCCGCCTGGATAACCGCGGTTCGGGCCGCCGCGAGCGCGCCTTCACCGACGTCATCTACAAGGACCTGGGCAAGAACGAAGTCGAAGACCAGGTCACCGGCATCGAGTGGCTGGCCCAGCAGAGCTTCGTCGATCCGAAGCGCGTCGGCGTGTTCGGCTGGAGCTATGGCGGTTTCATGACGCTGCGCCTGCTGGCGGCTGCCTCGGACAAGATTGCGATGGGCGTGTCGGTGGCGCCGGTGACCGACTGGGCGCTGTACGACACCCACTACACCGAGCAGTTCGTCGGCGCCACGCCGAAGTCCGATCCGGCGGCCTATGAGCGCAGTGGCGTATTCGCCCACCTGGACGGCCTGAAGTCGCCGCTGCTGCTGATCCACGGCATGGCCGACGACAACGTGCTGTTCACCAACAGCACCCGCCTGATCGACGAGCTCGTCAAGCGCAACGTGCAGTTCGACCTGATGACCTACCCGGGCGCCAAGCACGGCATCTCGGGCCGCACCAGCCAGCGTCACGTATATAGCCTGATCGAAGCCTTCTTCAAGAAGAACCTGGGCGGCACCGCGCCGAACTGATCTTCCGGAACCTCGGCAAGCGCTTCCGCTCCCTGCCAAAAGGGCCTGAAAGCCGCTCTCCCAGCGGTTTTCAGGCCCTTAAATTTTTCCTCGTGGAAAAAAAGTCTTTCCGAGTTGGAATTAAATATTCCGTCATTACGCAAAAAGTCAACAATTTCTGTCTCACAAAAACAACGCTATACAAATTTTTTTTACCCGATTTACATGCCCAAAATCAGTTTTTTTCCTATAGGAATGTGTCTTTTAAGAACTCGGCCGTTCAGTTTCCAGTAACAAATTATGTCCCCACGGAATTAATTCCTCGCGGTATTCTGCGTATTCCTGATCTCACAGACGCTCTTCAACAAGCGCGCAATACACGAGGAATACCATGCAATCGATTCGCAGCAACGCCACCAACCGCATCGCTTTCGCCGTCTCCGCCCTGGTCGTTGGCGCCGCTTTTGCAGCACCCGCCTCGGCCGCCACGCTCAGCGTCGGCTCGGGCAAGACTTACGCTACCCCATGCAAGGCCTTTGCCGCCGCCAAGACCGGCGACGTGGTCGAAATCCAGGCCGCCACCTATTCCGGCGACGTCTGCGCCGTCAAGGCCAGCAACCTGACCATCCGCGGCGTGAACGGCCGCCCGAAGATCAACGCCAACGGCAAGGCCGCCCTGTCGAAAGGCACCTGGGTCATCCAGGGCAACAACGTCACCATCGACAACGTCGAGATGTATGGCGCCAAGGTGGCCGACAAGAACGGCGCCGCCCTGCGCCTGGAAGGCACCAACTTCACGCTGCGTAACTCGTTCCTGCACGATAACGAGAACGGCATCCTGAGCGGCGCCAACACCGCCAGCACCGTCACCATCGAATACACCGAGTTCGGCCGCAACGGCTACGGCGACGGCTACAGCCACAACCTGTATATCGGCAAGGTCGCCAAGCTCTACTTCCGCTACAACTTCTCGCACGACGCCAACGTCGGCCACAACCTGAAGTCGCGCGCCCTGTACAACATGATCGCGTACAACCGCTTCTCTAGCCTGCGTTCGGGCGAGACCGGCAGCACCGCCGCCGGCAAGCCGAGCTACGAGATCAACGTGCCGAACGGCGGCACCACTTACATCATCGGCAACGTGATCATGCAGCCGGCCTCGAACAACAACCCGGCCATGGTGTCCTACGGCGAAGAAGGCGTGGGCGACCGCAAGACCGACCTGTACGTGATCAACAATACCTTCGTGAACGACGAGAGCTCGCGCGGCACCTTCGTCACGGTCCGCAACGCGGCAACGCCGGCCAAGCTGATCAACAACATCTTCAGCGGCGGCGGCACGGTCACCACCCAGTCCTCCGCCGTGCAAAAGACCAACTACCGCTCGCTCGCCGGCGATTTCGTCAACAAGGCCGCCTACGACCTGCGTCCGGCTTCCGGCACCCAGATCGTCAATGCCGGTTCGAACCCGGGCACCTCGTCCGGCGGCCTGTCGCTGAAAGCCACCGCGAGCTACAAGCACACCGCGTCCTACGCCTCGCGTTCGACCCTGGGCGGCGCGATCGACATCGGCGCCTACGAAATCCAGTAAGCGGCGTTCGTCCGCTCCGGGCCGCAAGCGCGAGGGCGGGATGAAAGAAAGGTAAAAGAAAACGGGCCCCGGCGCGCTGAACGCCGGGGCCCGTTTTTCCATGGGGGCCGCTGGCGGCCCCGGCGCATCATGCGCGGTCGATGCCGTCCTTCAGCACTTCCTTGGCATCGCCATATTTTTCCTGGGTCTTGCCCTCGACCTGGTTCTTCAGGCCCTTGGCTTCCTGTTCGCGGTTGCCGACCAGCTTGCCGGCTTCTTCCTGGATCTTGCCACCGATGTCTTGCAGTTTGCCTTCGACTTGGTCCTTGTTCATGATGGTTCTCCTTACAGGTTAGTCAAGTAAAGCGCGGACGACATGCCGCGCGATGGGTCCAGAATACGCCCGCGCACCCTGCCCATCTGTACGGCCACGCACATAGCTCGTCCATACCTTGGCGCCGTCGCGCGCCGCTCATCCATGCGCCGGCCGCTTCGCCGCAGTGGTAGTGTTGAATTATCCTTTTGATAATCAATACACCATGAGCGAACAATCCCCTTCCCTACAGCACACCGTTGAGGCGGACGCCACGCCCAAGCGCGGGCTGATGCGGCGCACGGCCATCATCAACGGCGTTGCCGCTCTCTTCATCCTGGGACTGGCCGCGGTCTGGTTCGCCGCCGACGCCCTGCTGCTGGTCTTCGCCTGCATTCTGTTCGCGGTGCTGCTCTATAAACTGAGCGACATGCTGGCACAGCGGACCAACATGAAGCGCCAGGTCGCGCTGGCGCTCGTGGTGCTGCTGCTGTTTGCCGTCGTCGGCCTGGGTGGCTGGGCCATGGCGCCGCAGATTGCCGAGCAGTCGAGCAAGCTGGCCGAGACGGTGCCGCAATCGATCGAGAAACTGCAGGAGTTCGTCAAGCAACATCCCGTGCTGCAACGCGTGGCGGCCGAACTGCCGCCGCCGGAGCAGGCGCTCAAGCAGATGTCCTCGCTGGTGCCGAACGCCGGCCTGTTCTTCGGCGGCGTCATCGGCGCGCTGGGCAACGTGGTGATCATCCTCTTCGTCGGCATTTATTTCGCCGCCTCGCCGCACCTGTACACGAACGGTTTCATCAAGCTGGTGCCGCAGGCGAAGCGTCCGCGTGCGCGCCAGGTGATGAAGAAAATGGGCGACACGCTGGGCAGCTGGCTGCTCGGCAAATCGATTTCGATGCTGATCGTCGGTGTCGCCACCTCGGTCGGCCTGGGTTTGCTGGGCGTGCCGCTCGGCCTGCTGCTCGGGATCATCGCCGGGCTGCTGGATTTCGTTCCCTATCTCGGCCCGATCCTGGCCGGCATCCCGGCGGTGCTGATCGCATTCTCCATCAGCCCCGACCTGGCGCTGTACACCATCCTGCTGTTCACCGGCGTGCAGCTGGTCGAGGGTTACCTGCTGCAGCCGCTGATCGAATCGCGCGCCGTCGACCTGCCGCCGGCACTGACCATCGTCATGCAGCTGGTGTTCGGCACCCTGTTCGGCTTTGCCGGCGTGGCGCTGGCGACACCGCTGGCGGCGGCGCTCAAGGTGCTGGTGCAGATGTTGTATGTGGAGGATGTGCTGGGGGATAAGGTGGAGGAGTCGGAGACGGAGTAGTGGACAGCGGTGCGTTTCGGGGCCGTGCGAGCGTCACCTATCGCCGCGTGGGCACAGGTGCCCACCCTACGTAGGGTGGGCGGCGAAGCCGCCCACGCGGTGATCGTTGTCATTCGATCGATCGCGCATGCACCGGCGCCAGGCGCCAAAAAACAAAACAGCCGCGACGCATCGCGGCTGCTGCGCTACAAGAGGAATCGGATCAGCGGTTGCCCTTGACGATGTCCTTCGCGTCGCCCACTTTTTCCTGGACCTTGCCTTCCGCCTGGTTCGACAGGCCTTCCGACTGCTGCTGGCGGCTGCCGACGGCTTCGCCGACCTTCTCCTGGATCTTGCCGCCGATGTCCTTGGCCTTGCCTTTGATTTGGTCCTCGTTCATGTCATGCCCCTTCGGTTGAGTGAAACGAGGTCCTACCTTAGGCCGTATCGCCGGCGCCCTCTGTACGTTCGTTAACATTGGGTTTGCGCCACAAGCTGGCCAGCCAGGGTTGCTGTTCGCGCGGCAAGCCCTCGGGGCGGTAGTAATGGTAGAGCGGCGCGAAGCCCGCGCCGGCCAGGTGACGCTCCCAGGTCGGGTAGTCGTACCAGCTGCCGTAGCGCGGCCCGCTCCAGCCTTCCTCGTTGTGCCCGCGCGGATTCGAGCTGAACAGCACTCCGCCCGGTTTCAGCGTGCCGTGCAGCGCCGCCAGCACGGCGGGCAGCGCCCGGCTGGGCACGTGGAACAGCGACGCGTTGGCGAACACGCCGTCGAACAGTTCCGGCGGCAAGTCCAAGTGCAGGAAGTCCTGGTGCCAGACCTCGCAGCCGCTGTAGTCGCGCGCCATCGTCACGAATTCGCGGGAACCGTCCAGGCCGATGGCGCGGTGGCCAAGCGTGGCGAAGGTCTTCAGGTCGCGCCCCGGTCCGCAGCCCAGGTCGAGCAGCGTGAACGGGCTCGGCGCTTCGATGGCGCCGAGCAGGGCCGCGATGTTCTGGCTGACGTCGTGGCCGATGGTGCCGGCGAAGAATTGCCGGGCGTTGCGCTCGTAATGCGCGAGCGTGCGGCGCGAGATGTCGTCCAAAGGGTCGTCGGGGCTGTCGTTCATGGCTATCCGGAAAAGCGGCGGCGCAGGCGTGATGCCGGCGCCGCCTTCCCGTGAGCTTACCAGATGCGCACGCGCTCCTGCGGCGCCAGGTAGAGCGCCTGGCCCGGCTTGACGTCGAAGGCCTGGTACCAGGCGTCCAGGTTGCGCACGATGTAGGTGCGGTACTGGGCCGGGGCGTGGCCGTCGGTCAGCACGATGCGGCGCAGCGAGGCTTCGCGCATCTTGGTGCGCCAGCCCTGGGCGAAGCCGGTGAAGAAGCGGCGTTCGCCCTCGACGCCCGCGCTCTTGCCTTCCGCCGAGGCTTTATAGGCGTCGAAGGCCGCTTCCAGGCCGGCCAGGTCGGCCAGGTTCTCGCTCAGGGTCAGCTGGCCGTTGACCGCCAGGTCGGGGAAAGGTTTATAGGTGTTGTACTGCGCCACCAGCTTGCCCGACGCCGCCTTGAAATGGGCCAGGTCCTCTTTCGTCCACCAGTCGCGCAGGCGGCCCTGGGCGTCGAACTGGGCGCCCTGGTCGTCGAAGCTGTGGCTGATCTCGTGGCCGATGATGGAGCCGATCGCGCCGTAGTTCTGGGCGTCCGGCGCCTTCGGGTCGAAGAACGGCGGCTGCAGGATCGCGGCCGGGAAGTTCAGCGCGTTCTGCAGCGGCAGGTTGACCGCGTTCACCAGTTGCGGCGGCATGGCCCACTCGGTGCGCTCGGGCTTGCGTCCCAGCTTGGCCAGCTCCTGCTGGTAGTGGAAGTTTTCGGCGCGCACGGCGTTGCCGAAGGCGTCGTCGCGCCTGACCGCGAGACCGTCATAGGATTTCCAGCGGTCCGGGTAGCCCACGCCCACGTACAGCGACTTCACCTTGGCCTGGGCCTGGGCGCGGGTGGCCGGCGCCATCCACTCGAGCTTGTCGATGCGGTGGCTGAAGGCGTCGATGATGTTGGCGACCATCTTCTGCACGCGCGCCTTGTCCTCGGCCGGGAAATAGCGGCCGACGTAGATCTTGCCGACCGCCTCGTCCATCGCCTCGTTGGTGGCGGCCAGCGCGCGCTTCCAGCGCACCGACTGCTGCGGGGTGCCGGTCAGGGCCTTGCCGTTGAACTCGAAGCGCTGGTCGGCAAAGGCCTTCGGCAGCAGGCTGGCGTACTGGTTCAGCTTGTGGAAGGCGAGGTAGTCGCGCCAGGCGGGCAGGTCCGCGTCGGCCAGCAGGCGCGCCGCGCCCGTCACCGCGCTCGGATGGTAGACCTGGAAGCGCTCCTGGCCGGACAGTTGCGCGGCCTTGAAGAAGGTGTTCCAGTCCACGCCCGGCGCGCGGCTGGCGAAGTCCTTCAGGGTCCAGACATTGTTCGACTTCTGGATGTCGGCCGATTCCTCGCGCGTCGCATGGGTCTGCGCCAGCGCCAGTTCGAGCTCGAACACGCGCGCGGCGCGCTCCTCGGCCTTGTCGAAGCCGGCCAGTTTCAGCATGGCCGCGATGTGCTGCTGGTACTTGGTGCGCAGCTCGGCCATGCGCGCATTGTTCTCGAGGTAGTAGGCGCGGTCGGGCATGCCCAGGCCGCCCTGCAGCAGGTAAGGCAGGTTGCGCGTCGGGTCGGTCAAGCCCTGGGCGATCCAGACGCCGAACAAATTCTCGGTGAAGAAGTCGGTGGCGTTAAGCGGGTCGACGTCGGCGCGCACCGAGGCGCCCAGCACCCGCACCAGGGCCGCCTTGTCCTTGATCGCGGCGATCTGCGCCAGCATCGGCTTGACCGGCGCCAGGCCGCGCTTCTCGATCGCCGCCTCGTCCATGTAGGCGGCGTAGAAATCGGCCACCTTGCGCGCTTCGCCGCTCGTCTCCCTGGACGCGCCCAGCTCCTCGATCATCTTCGCGATGCGGGTGTTGGTGTCCTCGGCCAGCGCACCCATCGCGCTCCAGGAGCCGCGGTCGGCCGGGATCTCGGTCTTCGCCAGCCAGTCGCCGTTGGTGTAGGCGAAGAAGTCGTCGCCCGGCAGCACTGTCATGCCTGCGGGCTTGTCGGCGGGCTTGCCAGCTTGTTTTTCGGCTGGTTTTTCGGCTTGCTTGTCGGTTTGCGCCGCCGGCTGCGCGGCCGCCTGGCCGGCGGCGAACACCGGCGCGGCCAGGGCGCCGCACAGGGCGAAGGCGATACTGGTCTGGATCAGGGTCGGACGTGTCTTCATGGTTTCCTCGTTATCGTTTCCGGTGACTGTTGCGGCGCCAGCGCGGCGCGTACCTGGGGCAGGAGGCGCGCCTTCTGCGCGGCGCGGACGCGGATGCCGTCGCCCACGCGCCGGGCTTCGACCTGCGCATCCTGGCCGAAGTTCTTGGCCACGTAATTTTCCATCATATCCGCATGGCGCACCTGGACGGAGCCGCCGACGATGTCGGCGAACATCCGGTTGCGCTCGACGGCGTCGGCATTGCCCAACAGCGCCTCGCGGTTGGCCACGGCAAAGGCCCAGACCTGGTCCGGATGCACGCGCGCCACGCCGTTGATCATCAGGTAGGCGATGGTGGGCGGCAACCGCGGCGACAGGGCGATTCGCAGCACGCCGGCCGCCAGCGACGGGTCCTCGACCGCGGCCAGGGCGCGCGCCAGGCGGTTGCGCTCCTCGTCGTTCCCGGCCTCGGCGAGCGCCTGCGCCAGCGCCTCGACGGTGGCAGCGTCGGCATGCATGCCGGCGCCGCCGAGCACGAAGTCGAGCATTTCCGGGCTGGTCGACGCCGGGTCTTCCAGGTAGCGGGCAAAGCGCGTGCGCGCCTCCTTGACCGCGGCTTCGTCGCCGCTGCGGACCAGGGCGCCGGCCAGGAGCGCGCGCAACTGGCGCTGCTCGACGGCTTCGCCGGGCTTGTCGCTCCAGCCGAGCCGGGCGAACTTCGGCTGCACGAACGCGCGCGTGAACTGGCGCACCAGCGCCTGCTCCGGTTCGCCCTGGGCCAGCTGGTCGAGGGTGTCGAGCCTGGCCAGGGCCGCGGCCCACACCGCCACGCGCGGCTCGTTGCCGAGTTTCGGGAGCAGTTCCAGGTAGTCGCGCAACGGACTGCGGCTGGCCGCCACCAGGCTCCAGGTGTCGGCCAGGAATTTAAGACGGGTGGTGTCGGGCAGGCGCGCCAGGTCCTTGGCCAGGGCGTCGAAACTGGCGCGGTCGTACTGGATGCGGTAATAGCCCACGCTGTGCGGATCGACCACCAGCGTGCCTTCGCAACTGCCCTGGGTCAGGGTGCTGTCGCGGCTAGACAGCAAGGTGGTCCAGCCGCGGCCGTCGACCGTGCCGACCTGCAGCGGCACGCGCCACAGGCGCTGTTCGAGCGCCGGTTCGTCGAGGCGGAACTGCTCCTGCGACACAGTCACCTTGCGCCTGCCGTTCTCGCACACCTGGCTCACCGAGATCAGCGGATAGCCCGGCTGCAAGGTCCAGTCCGAGGCGACCTTGCCGACCGGCTTGCCCGAGGCCTTCTCGAGCGCCGCCCACAGGTCGCTCGACGTGGTGTTCGAATACTTGTGCGCCGCCATGTAGGCGCGCAGGCCTTTGCGGAAATGGTCTTCGCCGACGTATGCCTCGAGCATGCGCAGGAAGGCCTTGCTCTTGATGTAGGTGATGGCGTCGAACGCGTTGGCGGCCTGCTCCTCGTTCTCGATCGGGGCCTGGATCGGATGGGTGCTCTTGCGCGCGTCCAGGTCCAGCACCTTTTCGCGCTGGGCGATCTCGTCCAGGTAGGGCCGCCACTCCGGGTGGAAGCGTTCGGTGGCCTTGGCCGCCATCCACGAGGCGAAACCCTCGTTCAGCCAGAGATTGTCCCACCAGGCCATCGTCACCAGGTTGCCGAACCACTGGTGCGCCAGTTCGTGGGCATTCGCGCCGAACGACAGTTTCTTCGTGCCTTCCGGGCTCTTCTTCGGATCGACCAGCAGCAGCGCCTCGTTGTAGACGATGCCGCCCCAGCTTTCCATCGCGCCGTAGAAGCCGCCGGGAATGGCGATCTGGTCCAGCTTGGGCAGCGGATAGGGAATGCCGAAGTAATTGTTGTAGTAGCGCAGCAAGTCGCCGGTGGCCGCCAGCGGGAAGGCGGTGGAGCCGAGCTTGCCTTCGGTGGTGACCACGCCGATCTCGACGCCGCCGCGGCGCACCTGCGCGCGTTCCAGTTCTCCCGCGACCAGCGCCAGGAGGTAGCTCGGCATGTTCGGCGTGGGCGCGAACGAAATGCGCTGGCGGCCGTCGGCCAGGGTCTCGCGCTTTTCGACCGGGGTGTTGGAATAGGCCTGGAAGCTGGCCGGGACGTCCACCGTCAGCCTGAAGCGGGCGCGGAAGGCGGGCTCGTCCCAGGTCGGCAGCAGGCGCCGGGCGTCCGCCGGCGCCAGCAGGGTAGCGACCAGCTTGCGGTCGGCGCCGCCGGCCTTGTAGGAGACCCCGAACAGGCCCCTGCCCTCGCGGTTGATCTGGCCGCGAAAGCCCAGCGCCAGTGCATAGCGCCCGGGCGCAAGCGGCGCGGCCAGCAGGAAACTCACCGTCTGGCTGGCCTCGTCGACCTGGGGCTGCAGGCTTTGCCTCGCCAGGCCCTGGCCTTCGATCGCGGCGCGCTCGATGGCCAGGTTGGCGGCGTTCAGCACGATGCGCGCGGTCGGGCGCAGCACCTCGAGCTCGACGGTCTGGGAACCTTTGAAGCTGTCGTTGCCGAAGTCGGGCACCAGGTGGGCGTCGTACAGCAGGGGGATGACGTCCTTCGGCAGCTTGCCGGGTGTGGCGGCGAAGGAAAACGGGGCTTCGGCCTGCGCCGTGCCCGCGGCCAGCGCCAGGGCGACGGCGGCCGCGCCGCCCGCTACTCGGTGGTGTCTCATTCTTCCTCTCTTATTATTCGCGGGTGCGCTCTTGGCGGCGCAAGGACCCAGCACGCACTCTACGAGACCGCGGCACCTTGTATGGACGAAATGCGACAGGCCGCAAAAAACGGGGCTGGACTGCAAGAACGCGGCAATGCGCGCGCCTCTGCCTGGACCACGAAAAGCCGGGCGCGTCGCCTTGCCAATCTATTTTTCAAATTTTTTTAGCAAAAAGGCTAAAGTTCCCGAAACCGCTGCCGTAAAAGGAGGACAAGCGGTCATCCGACCGAAAAAATATTGTCGTGGTGCCAATATGACCCAGAACGAAGTCCTCGCTATGTACGAAAATATTGCCGGCCTGACCGGCAAGATGGCCGCTGCGGCGACATCGGGAGATTGGAACGGCTTCGACAGCCTGCAAGGCCAGTGCGCCGTCCAGGCCGGCGCCGCCGTGGCCGGCGTCCCGGCGCTGAACGGCGAGCGCCGCCTGCGCAAGATCGACCTGCTCAAGCAGATCATGGCCAACGACCGCGCCATCCGCGACGTGACCGAACCGTGGATGGGCCAGCTCGACCGCGCGATGTGCGCGCACTGAGCACGCCTGCTCCAGAATAAAAAAGCGCCTGCGGGCGCTTTTTTGTTGCAGGGTGGGCGGCGTTCCGCCCACGCGGCGATGGTTGGCGCCAGGCAGGTCGTTCGCGAGGAGCGTGCCGCCGCGTATCCCCGCGTGGGCGGGACCTGCAGTCCCGCCCACCCTACGGGACGCGATCATCGGCGAAGCGGCGCCCACGGCGATTCAACCACCAAACAAAAAAGCGCCCGCAGGCGCTTGTTTGCTGCGACAGGACACCTCCCATCGCATGAATTCGGAGAGCGAACACCAGGCTAGTCCCGGTGATCGCCTCTTTGCCGGTTGCATCCGGCGTCTCCTGCCGCTGTTGACAGCGAGACCGCTTCCGGCGCCAGGCGTCTTGCGACGTACATCCGTTTTCCGCGCCACGCTATCGGTGGTGGCTGCGGCGGACCCTGGGCCGTTTTTTGTGGTTTTGTTAACCAACGAGGCCAGTATAACCGAATTAATCAGCTTGTGTAGACGATTTGTGCGCACCCCTATTCCGGCTGAATAATTATCTTTTCATCCACGCTTTCCGGCGCCTCCGCCGCGGCCCGCGGCGCCTGCCTGCTGCCGCGAACCGCCATCAGGCGCGCCTTGACGGCCGCCATGAAACTCGGCTTGTCCTGCGCCGCACCGTCCTGCGGAAGGACCACGACTTCCGGCTCGCGCGCCGTGTTCAAGGCCTGGCCGCCCCGCGTACGGCGGCGGCGCAGCAGCACGGCCGCGCCCAGCAGCGCCAGCACGACCGCGACGCCGCCGGCGATCGCCAGCCAGGGCGTCGGCTCCTCGGGCGGCGGCGCCGGCTTCGGCTTGCGCTGGATGCGTGGCGCCGGCTTCGGCTGGGCGTCCGGCTTCGGCCCATCCTGGGCCGCGGCTTCGGCGGCCGACTTCACGCCGGTCGCGACTTGCAGCACCTTGACCTTTTCCTCGAGCTGGCCGAGTTCCTGGCGCAGGGCGTCGTTCTTCGCGCCGAGCACGGCGCAGGCCTGGGCCTGGGCCTGGGGCTCGCTCGGTTGCGGGGCGCAGGCGGCAGGCGCAGCGGCTGCGGGCGCGGGTGCGGCAGCCGTGGCGTCGGCCTGCGCTGGCGCCCTGGCGGCAGCTTGCGGCGCATGCACGGCGTCCGTTGGCGCCCCTGCATCCTGCGCCTGCGCCGGCGCGGCGCGGCGTTTCGGCGGCGCCGGCTTGCGCACGGCCTTCGCCGGCGCCGCATCCGTCGGCGCTTTCGCCGGCGCTTTCGTTGGCGCCGCCGGCGGCGCTGCCGTCACGACCGGCGCCGGAAGCGGCACGGGCACAGGCGCAGGTGCGGGTGGGGGCACAGGCGCGGGTGCAGGTGCCGGATGCGGATCCGGCGTGAACCACAGCGTCACCAGGCGCACGTTGCGCTGGCCGCCGTCGACCAGCTCCAGGTAGACGTGCAGGTGGCGGCTTTCGACCGGCTTGCCCGAGCTCAGGTGCAAGTATTGTTTGCCGCCCTGCCGTATCACGGCGATGTCGAGGCTGGACAGCACCGCCGGCAGCGCGATGTTCGCGCCACGGTAGACGTCCGGATGCGCGAGGCGCGCCTCGACCGGCCTGGACGTGTCTTCGACCAGGGTCAGCTCGACGTCGGCGGCGAGCGCCTGCCCGACATGGGAACGCACCCGCGCCTCGCCCAGTTCGGCGGCATGGACGGAACCGGACGCGGCGCAGGCGAGCAGGACGGCGGGAACGATGTGGGAAGGGCGGATCGCCATAGCAGGAGTGAATTTGTAGCCTCAGCGTAATTAACGGGCGTTGGGATACACTCTTTAGCGCCTTCGACATAAATAACAGGACAAGCCAATGGACAACCGCATCGAAAAAGACAGCTTTGGCCCGATCGACGTGCCGGCCGGCCAGCTCTGGGGCGCCCAGACCCAGCGTTCCCTGCACCACTTCCACATCTCGACCGAGAAGATGGCGCCGGAACTGATTGCCGCGCTGGCCCAGGTCAAGCGCGCCGCGGCCGCCGTCAACCGCTCGCTCGGCAAGCTGCCGAAGGACAAGGCCGATGCCATCATGGCGGCGGCCGACGAGGTGCTCGACGGCCGCCATTCTGCGGAGTTCCCGCTGGCCGTCTGGCAGACCGGCTCCGGCACCCAGAGCAACATGAACATGAACGAGGTGCTGGCCAACCGCGCCTCGGAGCTGATGGGCGGCGAGCGCGGCGAGGCGCGCCTGCTGCACCCGAACGACCACGTCAACATGGGCCAGTCCTCGAACGACATCTTCCCCACCGCGATGCACGTGGCGGCGGCGGTCGCGGTGTCGAAGGAAGTGCTGCCGGCGCTGGCGCGCCTGCGCGGCACGCTGCAGGTGAAGTCGCGCGATTTCGCCGACGTCGTCAAGATCGGCCGCACCCACCTGCAGGACGCGACGCCGCTGACGCTCGGCCAGGAATTCTCCGGCTACGTCGCCCAGCTCGAGTTCGCCGAACAGGCGATCCGCGCCGCCCTGCCCGGCCTGCTCGCGCTGGCGGCCGGCGGCACGGCGGTCGGCACCGGCCTGAACGCCCACCCCGAATTCGCCGCCCGCATCGCCGCCGAAATCGGTTCGCGCACCGGGCTCGCGTTCAAGAGCGCACCCAACAAGTTCGCGGCCCTGGCCGGCCACGACGCCATGATCGCCGCCCACGGCGCCTTCAAGACGCTGGCCACCGCCCTCATGAAGATCGCCAACGACGTGCGCTGGATGGCGTCCGGCCCGCGCTCGGGCCTGGGCGAGATCACGATTCCCGAGAACGAGCCGGGCAGCTCGATCATGCCGGGCAAGGTCAATCCGACCCAGTGCGAAGCGCTGACGATGCTGTGCTGCCAGGTGTTCGGCAACGACGTCGCGATCACGGTCGGCGGCTCGCAGGGCAACTTTGAGCTGAACGTGTACAAGCCCATGATCGCGCACAACTTCCTGCAGAGCGCGCGCCTGCTGGCCGACGGCATGCGCTCCTTCGACGAGCACTGCGCCAAGGGGATCGAGCCGAACCGCAAGCGCATCGGCGAACTGATGGAGCAGTCGCTGATGCTGGTGACCGCACTGGCGCCCCACATCGGGTATGATCGCGCCGCGCAGATCGCCAAGCACGCGCAGCACGAAGGCATCACGCTGCGCGAGGCGGCCCTGCAATCGGGCCACGTCAGCGCGGAACAGTTCAACCAGTGGATCGTTCCGATCGAGATGACGCGGCCGGACCCGGCGTGAGCGATCGACAAGGCAGGTCCTTGCGGGCCTGTCCGGTCCGCCCCGGCTTTTCGCCGGCGCGGACCCAAGCGTACGCCCCACAATTTTTCCCGAGGATAGAATGCAACAAACAACTTTCGAACTGACATCCGAGTTCGTCGAACTCAACCAGCTGCTGAAACTGGTGGGCCTGTGCGACAGCGGTGGCGCCGGCAAGAACATCGTGGCCAGCGGCGCGGTGTCGGTCGATGGCAAGCAGGAACTGCGCAAGACCGCAAAAATTCGTGCCGGCCAGACCGTGACCGTGGGCGACGTGCGGATTTCAGTGCAGTAAGGGCTGCCGGGCTGAGCGGCACACGTTTGCGATCAGACAAACGCGACCGGTAGTCCTTGTTTATATTTTAAGAGCGCCTATCAAAACCTTCAGGGCAAGGGATGCGGCCTCCCGACGTATCGTCGACGACAGTACGAAGGCACGGCGAGACGATGCAACGCTGCCATGGGGGTTTTGAGAGGTGCTCCAAGATGTGATCAACCGGCTAAAGGTGAACGCAATGGAGACTCCGGAAGAAAACCACCCTCAAACGCAGGAACGTTTGATCGGCGATCTGCGCCTGGTCATTGAAAACGCAGAAGAGCTGCTGAAGAACACCGATCACTACACCAGCGTGCTGTACCAGAACGCGCGCGCCAAGCTGTCCATGGCGCTCAACGCCGCCAACGAAGAGCTCGCACGCTTCGAAGATGCGCAACTGACCCGCATGATGGAAGCTACCCGCCTGGCCAACGAGCGCTATGCCGACAAGACGGGCGAAGAGCGCATCCTGCGCGCTTTCCATTAAGCCGCCACCCACGGCGCCGTTCCGGCGCCGTGTTACGTACGTCACATTGCCGGCAACACATTGATTGCCGGGATTAGTCCAGCGTCCCTCCCTGATCGCACCGCGGCTGCCGCGCTACCGGCAGCCGTCCCGCGCCGCCGGCCCCGGCATGGTGCGGGCCGCTGGCGTATCAGGCGGTGGTATTGACGTTGTTGCCCAGGTGAGCAGGCAGGTTCTGTGCCGGCTGGGGCGGCGCGATGCCGTCGAGGAGCTGGGTCGCCATCGATTTCTGCATGTCCTGCTGCTTCTTGAGCACTGCGATGGCAACTTCCTGCTTGTTACCGGTTTCTGCAATGGTGGTGGACAACTTGGCGATGCTGAGGACGTCCATGACGGTCTCCTGTTGGGTGATGCCCGGTTCGCGGGCTATCCGTCATTAACGGATTGATTTCGAGAAACTTTAGGGTTTGCCATCATCCAGTCGCTGAGCCAGGCCAATACGTCCGCCGGCGTGTTCAGGTCAAGCCAGCGCAGTCCGGGGCGCAGGCCGGCGGGCGCCGGCGCATCCGACGCCACCGCCGCCACCAGCGGATCGTCCTGGTACAGCGAAGGCCGTCCCAGCGCCGGGCGGAACACCTCGAGTTTCGGCAGCGGTTCCCACTTGTAGCCTTCGATCAGGGTCAGGTCGGCCGGCGCCAGGCGCGCCAGCTGCTCGCGCAGCGACGGTTCCTGCTCGCCGCGCAGTTCGCGCATGATGGCGTAGCGGTAAGGCGAAGCGATCATCACCTCGGCCGCTCCCGCCATGCGCAGGCGCGCGCTGTCCTTGTGCGGCGGTTCGAGCACGATGTCGTGGTGGCTGTGCTTGAGGACGTTCACGCGCAGGCCGCGCGCCGCCAGGCGCCCGACCAGGAATTCGAGCAGGGTCGTCTTGCCGCTGCCGGACCAGCCGACGACGGCCAGCGCCAGGCCGGGATCAGTAACCGACACGGTAGCGGTTGCCCCGGTAGTTCATCACCGCGTACTTCGGCATCAGGCGCTCCAGCACCAGGCCGGGCGCTAGCTCCTCGCCTTCGCGGCGCAGCATCTTGTCGACCAGCAGCAGGCGGTCGGCCGGATTCGGCGAATAGATGTAGCCGCCGACGCTTACCCGGGGGATCTCGCGCTGCAGGGCCTCGGGCAGTTGCTGGAAGGTGCGCAGGTTTTCCTCGGCCGGCTCGGGCGCGCGCGCGACGGGCGCGGGGTCGGGGGCACGGCTGGGCGCGGGCAAGTAGACCGCGCCGGGGAGCTCGCGCGCGGCGGGAGCCACAGCGGCGGCGGCGGCGGGCACCGCAGCATCGCGGGCAGCCAGTGTGGTGCCGCCTGCCGGCACAGGTCTGCCGGCCGGTGCGGCGGCCGCGGCAGGCGCAACCGGCGCAGGCGCCGCCCGGGACGCGACAGCCGGCGCCGGCGCGGAAGGCGCCGCGGGAAGCGGCGCGCCGGCGGATGCCGGGTTCGCTGCGCTGGACCGTGCGCTGGCCGTGCGGGCTGGCGCAGTCTCGGCCACCGCCGCCGGTGCGGGAAGCGGTGCAGGAAGCGGCGCCGAAGCCGGCGGGACCGGTTCTGGCGCCGGCACCGGCTCCGCCACGGGCGCGGCGGCCGGCGCTTGGGCCAGCACCGGCGCCTGCGCCCGCGCCTGGACCTGCCCCTCCTGCCCCGGCTGGCCTGCCGGCGCCTGCGCACGCCAGGCCAGCGCCCCGGCCACGCCGGCGATCACGATGCCGGCCGACAATCCGAGCAGAAGCGGCTTGCGGCTGCCGGCGGCCGGTTGCGCGGCATGCACCGGGGCCGGTGCATGGATGTCCGGGGCGCTGCCCAGCTGGCGTTCGGCCTGCGCCTTCTTGAGTGCTTCGAGAATGTACGACATCTTATTGTCCCGTTCCGGTGGCAGCGAGCAGGCGCGGCTCGGCCAGGCCGGTGAGCTGGTTGAGGCGCATCCAGGTGCGCGGTCCGGCCACGCCGTCGGCCTTGAGGTCCTGCTTGGCTTGGAAGGCGCGCAGCAGCTGGTGGGTGTGGGCGCTGAACGGCTGGCGCGAGGGCGGCGGGGGCGCGCCGTTCAGCCGGGCCAGCCGGGCGGCCAGCCAGTCGACGTCCGGCCCCTGGTCGCCGACCGCGAGCTGGTCGCGGAAGCTGCGCGCGATTTTCCAGAAGGTCGTGAATTCGCCCGTGAAGCGCGGCGCCAGCGCGGCCAGGTCGACCCGCTCGCGCTTGCCGTCGACGGCCAGCGTCACCGTGCGCTCGTCCATGCCGGCCAGGACCGCATAGCGGGTGACCGCGCCCTCGCGCAGCGTGATGACGGCCGGCCGGTCCAGCTGGCGCAGTTCATAAATGCCGCCGCGGCCCTGGTGGCAGCGCAGGTCCGCGCGCAGCGCAGCCTGGCAGGGCTCGCCCGCCGCCAGGCTGGCGCCCCAGAGGCCGGCCAACGCGCGCAGGGCCGTGGCCTCGTCGGCATGGCCGCGCGGCAGCGCGGCGGCGGATTCGGGCCTGGCCGCCGGCGTCGCCGCGGCGGCGGCTTTCGCCTGGGCCGGCAGGGCCTTGGCGCCCGCGTCGACGCGCGCGGCGTTGGCGGATGCTGTCGCGGCGGATGGCGCGCCATGCGGCAGCACCTGCCAGGCCGCGGCGGCGCTCAGCGC
>NZ_DAMCPG010000021.1:19085-79473 GCF_032106685.1 Massilia sp. | reverse complement strand
CCGCGAAGGCGGCCGTACCGTCGGCGCCGGCGTGGTTGCCAAGATCATCGCCTAATAGCGTTTGATCACCGGGCAGGGCATTAGTCCTGTCCGAACAACAGAGGGGGCAGAATTTCGGTTCTGCCCCCTCTGTACGAGTGGAACAGTGTTATACTCCCGCTCTTGTGCTGTACCGAAGTAACCGAATACATGATTGCCGGCGACAAGCCGGTTCGTTCTTTTTTAAGGAAATAGCATGTCCACTCCAAACCAGAAAATCCGCATTCGCCTGAAAGCGTTCGACTACAAGCTGATCGACCAGTCCGCACTGGAAATCGTCGACACCGCCAAGCGCACCGGCGCTGTGGTCAAGGGCCCGGTCCCGCTGCCGACCCGCATCCAGCGTTTCGACGTCCTGCGTTCCCCGCACGTCAACAAGACCTCGCGCGACCAGTTCGAAATCCGTACGCACCAGCGTCTGATGGACATCGTGGACCCGACCGACAAGACCGTTGACGCACTGATGAAGCTGGACCTGCCGGCTGGCGTCGACGTCGAGATCAAGCTGCAGTAATTCTTTCGACAGACGCGGAGCGATCCGCGAGCGTTGAAATAATCGGGGCCGGGAAGGGTCGCCATGTGGCGAACCTTCCCGGCCCCGATGTTTTATACAAGCCGCCAACGGATGATTGCCAAGCATCAACCATGTTAAAATCCATACAATAGTTTTCTTGACCAGCATGGAGGGAGGACGGGGTGAAAGCGCGGCAGGCATTATTTGCAAAGCAGCTGACCTGGCTGCAGGACACCAACTGGTGGCAGATGCTGGGCTATGCCTGGGTCGTCTTCGTCTTCGGCCGCATGGCGGCCTACGCCATGCCCGACACCGCCAGGGCGCTGCTGGACAAGCCGCTGCTCATGCTGCCGCTGCTCCTGCTCGTTGCCAAGGATCTCGCTGGCATTCCCGATTTCTCGCGCCGCATGCGCCAGGTCGCGCGCAAGGGCACGCCCTGGAGCGCGCGCCTGGGCGCCACGCTGCCGCCCGAATTCCTCGCCTTTATCAAACTCGGCCACGCGATGCGCCAGGGCTTCCTGGCCTGGGTGCGGCGCCAGCCCCATCCGGCGCGCCCAGCAGGTACGCTGCTGACCTACACCGAACGCGGCGCCTATTCGACCGTGCTCGGCATCGCCGTCTTTTCCGCCTGCATCGAACTGCCGCTCGACGCCGCGATCGCCTCGATCTTCATCGACGAGCCGCGCGTGCGCGCCATCCTGCACGTGTGCTCGCTGTTCTCGGCCGCGACGATCCTGATGTGGGTGGTGGCCGACCGCTGGATGGTGCGGGGCGCGAAAGGGCACGTGTTGACGGGCGACGCGCTCGACCTGTCGATCGGGGCGCGCGGCTCCGGCGTCATTCCGCTGAGCGCCATCGCCGGCTGCGACAACGTGACCGAGAAACCGGAACAATGGTGCAAGCGCCATGGCGTCGCGCGGCGCGATACCGTCACGGTGTCTCCCTTCGATGCGCCGAACGTGGTGCTGCGCCTGCGGCCCGAGGCGCCGGTGACGATCACGATCTATCAGATGGCCAGTCCGGCGCCGGCCTATGTCTTCCTCTACCTCGACCGGCCCGAACTGCTCGGCGCGGCCGTGCGCCGCGCCAATGAAGAATAAGTCCTAGTCCTTCGACCCGGTCTTCCAGCGCAGCCCGAAACCGAAACGCTGGTCCATCAGTTCGTGCGCGCTGGTACGGCCCTGCTGCTCGAAGTACTCGACCATCTTGGTCACCTGCAGGCGGCCGCCCTGGTTCTCGATCATCGCGATCGCGCACATCATCTGCCTGCCGCCCTGGTCGAGCCGCACCTCGATCGGCGCCTGGTTCGGCACCGCCACCGTCACCACGCCGTCGGTCGCCGACCAGTTCGGCACGCCCTCGTAGATGAAGGAGAAGATCAGCGCGCGCCGGATCTGGTCGAACTGGTCGCCGTTGATCCACAGGTTCTCGCCGCCGGTCGATGCGCCGGTGCGGTCGTCGGCGTCGAGCTTGATGTAGGGCAGGCGGTCGTAGTCGCCCCAGGCATTGCCCAGCGCCTGTACCAGGCCCTTGCGGCCGTCGGCCAGCTCGAACATGCAGCCGAGATCGAGGTCGATGCCGCCGCCCGGACGGCGCGGCCGGCCCGCGTTACCCAGCGCGCCGCTCAGGCGGCCGAGGAAGCCGGTCTTTTCCGGCGCCGGCGCCGGCGCCGGCGAGGTCGAGGACTGGTTCCAGTTGAGGTTGACGTGGATGCGGCCGTAGCCGCGGCCGGGCGCCTTGTCGAGCGACACCTTGTCGCCGCGTTTTTCCAGCGTGATCTTCGAGAGCGAGACTTTCGGCGCCGCGGGTGCCGGGGCAGCGGGCGCTGGGGCTGGCGACGACGCCGGCTTGGCCTCGGTGCCGCCGAAGTGCGCGAGCAGCGCCGACAGGCCGCCATTGAAGCCCTGGCCGACCGCGCCGAAGCGCCACTGGCCGTCGCGCCGGTAGATCTCGGCCACGATCACCGCCTTTTCGTCGCCGAAGTCCGCGCCCGACCACGGGAAGCGGACCGCGTCGCCCACGGTGAGCGAACTGGCGCCGAGCGCGCGCATGGTCTGGGCGCCGTCGATCGCGGCCACGAACACCAGCTTGGCGATCGAGGCCGGCAGGGCGTCGAGGTTGATCGTAAAGCGCGCCTTGCCGCCGGAGAGATTGAGCGTCACGGCGTCGCCCGGGCTGGCGAGCTGGTTGTAGAAGACCATGTAGCGGTCGTCCGAGAGCTTGTCGGACGCATCCAGGCCGAAGCAGGAGACATCGACCGAGATGCCGGGCGCGTTGAGGTCGACCTCGACCGGGAAGCGGGTGCCGGCGCCGAGATCGGCCAGCTTGCCTTTCTGGCCGCGTGTGAAGTTGTTCATGGTTGGGTCCTTTCTATAAAGCGGCCGGCCAGTGCGGCGCATCGAGCTGGTGGGCGCCGAACAGGCGCGACTGCGCGACCATGCGCTCGGCCCAGGCGCGGTGGGTGGCGACCTCGCACATCGACTCGTGCATCTTGAACACCGCCGGGCTGTTCTCGTCGAGGATCGCCTCGGCGGCGGCCAGGTCCTGCGGCCTGACCTTGTAGTGCTGCTCGATCGGCGCGATCTGGCTCGGGTGGATCGCGGTCTTGCCGACCATGCCGTAGGCCATGTCTTCCTGCACTTCCTGGTCCAGCAGCTCGGGCACGTCGAGGTGCTCGAACACCGGCGCCGTGAGGGCGAAGCCGTAGGGGCGGAAGATCGTCACCAGTTTCGCGATGACCGGGCCGAGCGGCGTGCGGTAGATCGTCATGCCGCGCGGGCGCCGCAGCCCCAGTAACGCCAGCAGGTCGTTGCCGCCGACGCGCAGCGCCAGGATGCGGTTGCGCACGCCCGGCGACTGCAGCAGGTCGCGGAAGGCTTCCATCTCGCGCTCGCTGAACACCTCGGCCGTCTCCAGCGTCGGCATCAGCATGTGGCCGGTGTCGCGCACCAGGCGGTAATACGCGTCGAAATTGTGGCGCGTCGCCTTCGGGATCACGAAGCCGGTCAGTTTATCGGCGCCGCGCATCGCCAGCACGCGCGCCAGCACTTCCGGGTTGCGCACGCGGACGAAGCGCTCGGCCGCCACCTCGGCGCGCATGTTTTCGAGCACGACGGACAGGTTGAACAGCGCCCAGCTCAGCTCGCGGTCGGCGACCGCGTCCTCGGTGCAGAAGATCAGCGAACGCGCCTGCGGCAGCTTGTCGCCGTTCGCCACGTCCAGCAGGTGTTTGTGATTGGCCGGCACGTACAGCGACGCGCCCATCGATTTATGCATCCGATGCACTCCTGATGAGGGAAACAGCTTGGTAGGGCAGCGCCGGGTCGATCTCGACCGGCACCTGTTTTTCTTCGGCCAGCAGGCGCAGGTGGGCCACCGCAGGCGCCTGCGCGTCGCGCAGCACCAGGAGGCGCGGCGCGCGGCGCAGCAGCACCCGCGTGGCCTCGCCGATGCCGGGCTTGACCAGGTTGACGTCATTCACGCCGTAGCGCGCCATCGCGGCCGCAACGTAGGCCTGCGAACGGCTGGCCGCCAGGCGCGCGTCGACCGCCTGCGCCTCGTCCGTCTGGCCGCACAGGGCAAGCGCGCGGCGCTCCAGGTCGTCGACGAAATCGCGCGAGCGGTCGTGCGCGGCGAAGTCGCTGTACAGCACGCAGCCGTGGAAGTCGCGCGGGCCGAGCGCCTTGGCCAGCACCGAGCGGCTGACCAGCCCCGACACCGTCGCGTTCAGGATGCTCGACGGGATCAGGTAGTCGTCGCAGGAGGCCGCGCAGGCGGCGGCCCCAGCCAGGTCGGACAGCACGAACAGGCCGCTGTCGATCTCCGTGCCGTGCTCGCGGTTGAAGCGTTCGATCGAGGCGGCCAATTCGCGCGCGATCACGCCTTTGCCGGTCCAGCCGTCGACGAACACGATCGACGCCGGCGCATGGCCCTGGGCCAGGATGTGGCGCAGGGCATTCGCATCGATGCCGCGGTCGCGCACGATCGACACCGAGTAATGCGTCGCCACGCGGTCGTGCACGCGCTCGAGCAGGCGTTTGAGGAGCACGCCGACGGGCGTGCCGCCGCGCGCCAGCGACACGACCGTGACCGGGCCGCTGCGGCGCTGTGCAACCAGTTGGGCCAGGCGCAGGCAGTCGCGCGCCATGCGTTCGCCGTTCGCGCGACAGGCCTCGTCGAACACCGCGACGTAGCGCGCCGAGGGCGGGCGCTCCGGCGACAGCATCTCGCTGTAGTGGCGTTGGCCCGACTGGATCAGGCGTTCCTTCTCGGCGACGTCGTCGACGAAGTCGGCCAGCGGCAGCGGCTTGAGCAGAAAAGTCACGTCCGCGCCATGGTAGCTGCCGGAGAAGTTCACAGCGCCTCCACGGTGAGCTTCGCGAGCTGGGTGCGGCGCGGGATGATGGCGTAGTCGCAGTCGGCCATGAAGCGCGCATCCGAACGGCTGTCGCCCATGCCGAAGGTGATGATCTCGCCGTGTTCGCGGCGCAGGCGCCCGGTCACCCAGGCGACCGCGTTCGCCTTGTCCAGGCTCGTCGGCAGGATCGCCAGGTTGTTGCCGTTGCGGTGCACGCAGTAGTCCTGGCGCCCGTCCGCGATCCAGGGGCGCACCACCTCGTCCTCGATCGGCAGCAGGTTCGCCGCGACCTTGCCCGGATCCTTCACCACCACGAAGAACGGCGTGCCGGCATCCTCGACCAGGCGCGCGCGGCCCTTGAAACCGGTGTCGTCGGCCCAGGCGTCGATGCGGGCCGCCAGTTCCTGCAAACCGGGCAGGGCGGCCGTCATCTTGTCGTGCATCGTGCCCTGCCAGTCGCGGTCGATGCTGCCGTCGGGCAGCAGGATCACGCCGCCGAAGTTCAGGATCGCGTAGCTGGTAAAGCCCAGGTCGACGCGGCGGAAGGCGTCCAGGCTGCGCGCGGTGGTCGGGATCACCGTCATGCCTTCGCTGGCGAAGGTGAAGAACGCGCGCTGCGCCGGCGTGGTCAGCGAACAGACGCTGCCGTCGCCGTAATAGGCGGCCGGCTCGAGCCCTTCGCGCACCGCGCATTTTTCCAGGGTCTGGAACAGCGTGTCGTCCAGGTCAGCGAACAGGAACTTCTTCAACGTCGTCCTCGGTGTGGTAGTGGAACAGGCGCGCGCCGAGCTGGGCGGCGAGCTCGCGCAGCGCCGCGTTCGGTGGCGTCTCGTGGCACACCAGCACCTGCGCGTACTGGCCGGGCGCCACGTTGTACAGGAAGTTGGCGATGCCTTCGCCGTAGTTGTCGGGGAAGCTCAGCGCGTGCCCGACGGCGCCCCAGGTCAGGATCGGCGAGCGCGTGGTCGACTGCACCACCACGTCCAGGCCAAGGGCTTCGAGCGCCGCGCCCAGCAAGGTGGACGCATGCATGAATTCGCCGGTGCCGAGCACCAGCACTTTTGCGCCGGGCGCGATGCCCGCCGCCAGCCGGTGCGCCAGGGCTTCAGGCGTACGCAGGCCGCGCGTGAGGCCGAGGCGGCCGAATGCCGTGCTGGCGCCACGCTCGGCCAGCGCATCGAAGCGCTGGGCCGGCGCGGCGTCGACCGGGATGTGCGCGGCCTCGAAGCGGTACTCGCCGTCGATCAGCGCACCCAGGGTGGCGGGCATGCCGAAGCGCGCGGCCAGGGCGCCGGTTGCGGCCTGGCCCATGAAGTTGGCGATGACCGCCAGGTGCACGCGTTCGATCGCCGGGTTCAGGCGCAAGCAGGCCTGGGCCAGGTTGACGAAGGTGTTGCCGGTGCTGGCCTCGTCGTCGACCAGCACGATGGTCCTTGCATTGAGCAGCAGGTCCTGTTCGTGGCGGCTTGCGGGCATGTGCAGGAACTGGCGCGGCGCGTGGCTGTGGGCTTCCTCGAACTCGATGATGGGACCCGTGCCGACGCGGTAGCGCGTGGTGTGCAGGAACAGCGCGTCGCGCCCCGGATTGGCGCGCAGCCAGGCCTCGAACACGCCCTGGCCCAGGCCGACGGCCGTCTCGGCCATGGCGATGAAGAGTACCGGGCCGTCGCCAGCCGGCACGCCGGCGGCCAGGCGCGCGTGCACCGCGAGCATGGTCGATGGACGCACCGGCCAGTGCTTGCCCAGCACCTTGCTCAGGAACAGGAAACCACGCTTGGCGTTGGCGCGCGCGGCGAAGCCGAGCAGCGCGTCGAGTTCGTCCGCGCCATTGTAGAGATCGATCTCGAGCAGGCCGGTGGGCAGGCGTTCGCTGCGGCGGACCGGCAAGCCGGCGTCGAGGCGCGCGTTCATGCCAGCTCCACGGCGCGGCTCAATTCGCCGACGCGGATGCCGTTGCGCACCGGTGCGACCTCGACCTTGTCGAAACCGTCGGCGAAGCCGCGCAAGGCGATGTACGGCAGGTTGGGGCCGGCTACGCAGGCCATGCCGATGCCGCCCGACATGCGCGGATTAATCTCGAGCAGGCGTGCGCGTCCTCCGGCTTCGCGGAACTGCACGTTGAACAGGCCGTTCAGGCCATACGCCTGCGCCAGGCGCGCGGTGGCGTCGAGGATGTCGGCGCGCTGGTCGATGCGCTGGCCGGCGCCGGCCTGCGTGCCTTTGCGGCGCGCGACCGCCGCCACCAGGCGGCCGTTGTCGCCGACGCAGTCGACGCTGTATTCGCGCCCGTCCAGGTATTCCATCAACAGCATGTCGCGGAATTCGCCGAGGGCGGGCAGGGCGCGCCGGAAGTCGTCGAGCGAGACGTGGTACTCGGCGCCGGCCATCAGGAGCTCGGCGCTGCTGCGCGTCTCGTCCAGCACGGCGAAGCCCAGGCCGTAGATCGAGCGCGAGGGTTTCACGCACAGCCTGGCGTGACGGCGGCGCAGCTGGTCGTAGGCTTCTTCGAAACCGGCGGCGTCGCGGAAGGCGCGGAACTCGGCCACGGGCGCGCCGGGCAGGTCGGCTTCCCGGTAGAAGCGGCCCTTGTCGTGAATCAGCTGCAGGTTCTGTTCCGAGGCGCAGCTCAGGACGCGGGTGCCGATGGCGGCAAAGCGCGCGTGGGCGCCCGCCAGCAGGGTGGCTTCGCGGCCGGGGACGAAGATGGCGACGGCGTGCGCGCGGCAGAAGTCCAGGCACCAGTCGATGTAGGACTGTCCTTCGAGCCCGGTCGGCTCGGCGTGGAATTCGTGGGCGGCGCGCGCCACCGGCGATTGCGGATTCGGATTGCTGTGGATGATGTGGAAGCGGCCGTCGACATCGTCGCGGCGGATCAGGTCGATCGCGGCGTGGACGGACGAGAACGTACGGTTGAACCAGACGCGCATGAAGTCCTTGTAATGCTGTGGGAGAGTGCCCCGCGCTCAGGCGGGGCGGGAGCAGGGGAGGAAGGCACCCTGCGATCCGGCGGGGCCGGATTACACGTTGACGCCGAACGAGCGCGCCAATGGGCCCAGGCCGCCGTTGTAGCCCTGGCCGACGGCGCGGAATTTCCAGTCGCCGCCTGCGCGGTACAGTTCGCCGAAGATCATGGCGGTCTCGGTCGAGCTGTCCTCGGACAGGTCGTAGCGTGCGATCTCGCCGTTGGTGCCGGCGTTGACGCAGCGGATGAAGGCCTTGCCGATCATGCCGAAGTTCTGGCGGCGCGCTTCGGCGTCGTGGATGGTGACGCAGAACGAGATCTTGTCGACGTCGGCCGGGACTTTCGTCAGGTCGACGGTGAGGGTCTCGTCGTCGCCCTCGCCCTGGCCGGTGGTGTTGTCGCCGTTGTGGACGACCGAGCCGTCGGTCGACTTCAGGTTGTTATAGAAGATGAAGTCGCTATCGCCGCGCACCTTCGCGTCGGACTTCAGCATGAACGCGCTGCCGTCCAGGTCGAAGGCCGCGCCGTCGGTCGAGCGCGGGTCCCAGCCCAGGCCGATGAGGACCTTGGTGAGGTTCGGTGCTTCCTTGCTGAGGTTGACGTTGCCGCCTTTTTGCAAACTGATTGCCATTACAGCTCCTTTCATTGGAGTGAAAACTGCAGTGGATACCGCCGTCGGTGACGGCGGCGGCCGTGATTCCCGCCTGGCCTGGAGTCGATTTGCATCGACTGCCAATATAGGCGTTAATTATTCGATTGTACACAGCTGTCCTTATGGCAAGCTTAGGCGTACGGGAGGGTATGTCGGCGCAGGGTATGCGGCGGGCGCGGGGGCTGTTGCCTGTGCCGTTATCGGAATTCACGATCCGCGTGGGCTCGAGAGCCCACCCTACGGGAGGCGCCTCGGACTCGCGGCGACAGAGCCCGCGATTGGCTTCGCTTTTTTCACCGGAGTCCGCAGCGCCGCCCGTAGGGTGGGCACCTGTGCCCACGCGGACGGCGCGTACCAATCACAGGGCAGTCAGCAGCCCCACAAGCGCCTGCGCACCTGAAGATCACCACCCCAAAAAAACTTTCTCAAACTCAGCTATTGCAAACCGCCGATGCCTTCCCTATAATGCGGGACCTCGGGCGGTTAGTTCAGTTGGTTAGAATACTTGGTCGACATCCAAGGGGTCGCAGGTTCGAATCCTGCACCGCCCACCAAACACTTCAAATATGCGCAGAGCCCTTCGCGGTTCTGCAGAGAAAAGGCGCATTGGTGCCTTTTCTGTGCTGGCCAGCTAGGCCAGATTCCTTCTTCTCCACGCTACTGCGAAAAATGCGCAACAGGGTTCACATACCCCTGATTAACTTGTTGCGTCAAGCCCTTTTGCGCGCTATACTAGCCGGCTTCGGTATGGATTCGTCTTTTTAGATCCGTACTTTTTCTAGTAGTTAAACAACCCCCGCCCAATCGTAGGTGGGAATGGAGAAAAAATGAGCCTGGGCCTTCTCGGTCGCAAGGTTGGCATGATGCGCATCTTCACGGATGACGGGGATTCGATCCCAGTCACCGTGCTCGACGTATCGAACAACCGTGTTGCGCAAATCAAAACTCCTGAAACCGACGGCTATGCCGCAGTTCAGGTCGCATTCGGTCAACGTCGCGCTTCCCGCGTGACCAAGGCTGTTGCGGGTCACCACGCTAAAGCTGGCGTGGAAGCCGGCACGATGCTGAAGGAATTCCGCGTCGACGCCGCCAAGGCAGCCGAACTCAAAACCGGCGACGCCGTCAACGTTTCGCTGTTCGAAGTCGGCCAGAAAATCGACGTGCAAGGCACCTCGATCGGTAAGGGCTACGCCGGTACCATCAAGCGTTACAACTTCGCATCGGGCCGTCAAACCCACGGTAACTCGCGTTCGCACAACGTTCCTGGCTCCATCGGTATGGCGCAGGATCCGGGCCGCGTGTTCCCTGGCAAGCGCATGACCGGTCACATGGGCGACGTTACCGTCACCACCCAGAACCTGGAAATCGCTCGTATCGACGCCGAGCGTCAACTGCTGCTGGTGAAAGGTGCCGTTCCTGGCGCCAAGAACGGTCAAGTGATCGTCAAGCCGGCTGTCAAAGTCAAAGCCAAGAAAGGAGCTTAAATATGGAACTTCAGCTCCTGAATGAGCAAGGTCAAGCTGGCGCCGGCGTTGCCGCCGCCGATACCGTGTTCGGCCGCGAATACAACGAAGCCCTGATTCACCAGATCGTGGTCGCCTACGCCGCCAACGCGCGCAGCGGCAACCGCAAGCAGAAAGACCGTGAAGAAGTCAGCCACACCACGAAGAAGCCATGGCGCCAGAAGGGCACCGGCCGTGCTCGTGCTGGTATGTCGTCGTCGCCTCTGTGGCGCGGCGGTGGTCGTATCTTCCCGAACACCCCGGACGAGAACTTCTCGCACAAGGTCAACAAGAAGATGTTCCGCGCAGGTATCTGCTCGATCTTCTCGCAGCTGGCCCGCGAAGGCCGTCTGAACGTTGTCGAAAACCTGTCGATCGAAGCTCCGAAGACCAAGCTGCTGTCGCAAAAGCTGCAGGGCATGGGCCTGGAATCGGTCCTGGTGATCACCGACACCATCGATGAAAACCTGGAACTGGCATCGCGCAACCTGCCGAACGTGCTGGTTGTCGAGCCGAAAGCGGCCGACCCGATGTCGCTGGTGTTCTACAAGAAAGTCCTGGTCACCAAAGCTGCTCTGGCCAAGATCGAGGAGATGTACGCATGAGCACCGCAATCAAATTTAGCGAAGAGCGCCTGATGAAGGTGCTGCTGGCTCCGGTCATTTCCGAGAAGGCCACCTTCGTCGCGGAAAAGAACGAGCAGATCGTGTTCAAGGTTCTGCCGGACGCAACCAAGCCGGAAATCAAGGCTGCCGTCGAGCTGCTGTTCAAGGTCGAAGTGGAATCGGTGCAAACCGTGAACCGCGAAGGCAAGCAGAAGCGCGCAGGCCGTTTCACCGGTCGTCGCAACCACACCAAGCGCGCTTTCGTGTGCCTGAAGCCAGGCCAGGAAATCAATTTTGTCGAGGAGGCTAAATAATGGCACTCGTTAAGATGAAGCCAACCTCCCCAGGCCGCCGCGGCATGGTGAAGGTTGTGAACGCCGACCTGTACAAAGGCCGTCCGTTCGCAGCCCTGGTTGAGAAGAAATCGAAGACCGCTGGCCGTAACAACAACGGTCACATCACCACCCGCCACATCGGCGGTGGTCACAAGCACCACTACCGCCTGGTTGACTTCAAGCGCAACAAGGACGGTATCCCGGCCAAGGTCGAGCGTATCGAATACGACCCGAACCGCAGCGCGCACATCGCTCTGGTGTGCTACGCCGACGGTCATCGCGCGTACATCATCGCCACCAAGGGCATGGCTGTGGGCGACACCGTCATGAACGGCTCGGAAGCGCCGATCAAGTCGGGTAACTGCCTGCCGATCCGTAACATCCCGGTCGGCACCACCATGCACTGCGTCGAAATGCTGCCAGGTAAGGGTGCCCAGATGGCCCGTACCGCCGGCGCCGGCGTGGTCCTGATGGCCCGTGAAGGCACCTACGCCCAGGTTCGCCTGCGCTCGGGTGAAGTGCGCCGCGTGCACATCGAGTGCCGTGCGACGGTTGGCGAAGTCGGCAACGGCGAGCACAACCTGCGCAAGATCGGTAAAGCTGGTGCGATGCGCTGGCGCGGTGTTCGTCCGACCGTTCGCGGTGTGGTCATGAACCCGATCGACCACCCGCACGGTGGTGGTGAAGGCCGTACGGCTGCCGGTCGTCATCCGGTGTCGCCATGGGGCCAGCAGACCAAGGGCAAGAAGACGCGTTCGAACAAGCGCACTTCGTCGATGATCGTCTCGCGCCGCGGCAAGAAATAAGGATAAATCATGACTCGTTCATTGAAAAAAGGGCCGTTCGTTGACGCCCACCTGGTGAAAAAAGTCGAAGCCGCGCAAGCGACCAAAGACAAGAAGCCAGTCAAAACCTGGTCGCGCCGCTCGACGATCACTCCGGACTTCATCGGTCTCACGATCGCTGTCCACAACGGCAAGCTGCACGTGCCGGTGTACGTCTCGGAGAACATGGTCGGCCACAAGCTCGGCGAATTCGCGCTGACCCGTACGTTCAAGGGCCACGCTGCTGACAAGAAGGCGAAACGATAATGGAAACTAAAGCAATCCTCAAAGGCGTTCGCCTGTCGGAACAGAAGGGCCGCCTGGTTGCGGACCTGATCCGTGGCAAGAAGGTTGACGCAGCACTCAACATTCTGCAGTTCAGCCCGAAAAAGGGCGCGACCATCATCAAGAAGGTTCTGGAGTCGGCGATCGCCAACGCGGAACACAATGATGGCGCCGACATCGACGAGCTGAAGGTCACCCAGATCTACGTCGAAAAGGGCCCGATCCTGAAGCGCTTCACCGCACGTGCGAAGGGCCGCGGCGATCGTATTTCGAAACAATCCTGTCACATCTACGTGACTGTCGGTAACTAAGGGGTCACACGATGGGTCAGAAAATCCACCCAACCGGCTTCCGCCTGGCGGTCACCCGTAACTGGGCGTCGCGCTGGTACGCTGGCAACGGCAACTTCGCCGACATGCTGAAGGAAGACCTGGAAGCTCGCGCTTTCCTGAAGAAGAAGCTGAAGAACGCTTCGGTCGGCCGTATCGTCATCGAGCGTCCTGCCAAGAACGCACGCTTCACGATCTACTCGTCGCGTCCGGGCGTCGTCATCGGCAAGAAGGGCGAAGACATCGAAGTGCTGAAGTCGTCGCTGACGAAGATCATGGGCGTGCCTGTGCACGTCAATATCGAAGAGATCCGCAAGCCGGAAATCGATTCGCAGCTGATCGCCGACTCGATCTCGCAGCAGCTCGAAAAGCGCATCATGTTCCGTCGCGCCATGAAGCGCGCGATGCAGAACGCCATGCGCCTGGGCGCTGTCGGCATCAAGATCATGTCGTCGGGCCGCCTGAACGGCATCGAGATCGCACGTACCGAATGGTACCGCGAAGGCCGTGTGCCTCTGCACACCCTGCGCGCCGATATCGACTACGGCACCAGCGAAGCATCGACCACCTACGGCATCATCGGCGTCAAGGTGTGGGTCTACAAGGGCGACCGTTCGGCAACGGGCGAAGCACCTGTGATCGACGTCCCGGCCGACGAGAAGAAGCCACGCGGCCCGCGTCGCGATGATGGCAAGCCGGGCGGCCGTCCGCGCCCAGGCGCCAAACCAGGAGCCGCTCCAGCAGGTCGTCGCGCCGCTGCCAAGCCGGCTGAGAAAGCAGGAGAATAAAGATGCTGCAGCCATCCCGCAGAAAGTATCGTAAAGAGCAGAAGGGCCGTAACACCGGCATTTCGCACAGCCGCGGCACCGCTGTGTCGTTCGGCGAATTCGGCCTGAAGGCAGTCGCCCGCGGCCGTATCACCGCACGCCAGATCGAAGCGGCGCGTCGTGCGATGACCCGCCACATCAAGCGTGGCGGTCGTATCTGGATCCGTATCTTCCCGGACAAGCCGATCTCGAACAAGCCGGCCGAAGTCCGTATGGGTAACGGTAAGGGTAACCCGGAGTACTACGTCGCCGAAATCCAGCCAGGCAAGGTCCTGTACGAGATGGACGGCGTCGCAGAAGAACTGGCGCGCGAAGCATTCCGCCTGGCCGCTGCCAAACTGCCGCTGGCAACCACCTTCGTGGTGCGCCAAGTCGGCCAATAACAGGAGTTGAATATGAAAGCATCGGAACTCCGCGGCAAGGACCAGGAAGCGCTGCAGAAGGAGCTGAATGAGCTGCTGAAGGCCCAGTTCGGCCTGCGCATGCAAATCGCTACCCAGCAGCTGGGCAATACCGCGCAGCTCAAGAAAGTACGTCGCGACATCGCGCGTGTGAAGACTGTGATGAACTCGAAGGAAGCCAAATGAACGACACCACTAAAACGGCGCTGAAGCGTACGCTGGTCGGCAAGGTCGTGTCCGACAAAATGGACAAGACGGTGACCGTCCTGATCGAGCGTCACGTGAAGCACCCGCTGTACGGCAAGATCATCGTGCGCTCGAACAAGTACCACGCGCACGACGAGACCAACCAGGCCAAGACCGGCGACACGGTCGAGATCCAGGAAGGTCGCCCGATCTCGAAGACGAAGGCGTGGACCGTGACCCGTGTTGTGCAGGTCGCACAGGTTCTGTAAAGCCTGAAAATTTGTCTTGCGGGGCCCGCTGGTATCTGAGATACTAGCGGGCTTCGTTCATGTGTTGCCGCAGTTTGTCCCCCTCGGTAACTGCGGCCTGTACGAAGCTTATTGGAAAGTCCAATCACCCAATCGAACGTTCATGCATTGAGCGGACGGCGGGACCAAGACTGACCGCAGGCCTACGGTTCGCCGTGGGGTTTCTTCGGCTTAAGTTGGGAAAGAAAATACTATGATTCAAACTGAAAGCCGGCTCGAAGTGGCCGACAATACCGGTGCGAAAGAAGTACTGTGCATCAAGGTATTGGGCGGCTCCAAGCGCCGTTATGCGAGCATTGGCGACATCATCAAGGTAACCGTCAAGGTTGCTGCGCCACGTGGTCGTGTCAAAAAAGGTGAAATTTATAACGCTGTGGTTGTGCGTACCGCCAAAGGTGTGCGCCGCCAAGACGGCTCCCTGGTGAAGTTCGACGGCAACGCCGCTGTCCTGCTGAATTCCAAGCTGGAACCGATTGGTACCCGTATCTTCGGACCGGTCACGCGCGAGCTGCGTACCGAAAAGTTCATGAAGATCGTGTCCCTGGCACCTGAAGTTCTGTAAGGAGTCGCAATGGATAAGATTCGTAAAAACGACGAAGTCATCGTTTTGACCGGTAAAGACAAGGGCAAGCGTGGCGTGGTTTCGCGTCGCGTCGACGCCGAGCACGTGATCGTCGACGGCGTGAACGTGGCCAAGAAGGCCGTCAAGCCGAACCCGATGACCGGCGTCACTGGTGGTATCGTCGACAAGGCGATGCCGATTCACGTCTCCAACGTCGCGCTGTTCAACGCCGCGACCGGCAAGGCTGACCGCGTAGGCTTCAAAGACCAGGACGGCAAGAAAGTCCGCGTCTACAAGTCCTCCGGCGAAGTTGTGAAGGTTTAAGATCATGGCCCGTCTCCAACAATTCTACAAAGAAAAAGTCGTCGCTGACCTGACCGAGAAATTCGGCTACAAGTCGGTGATGGAAGTGCCGCGCCTGACCAAGATCACCCTGAACATGGGTCTGTCGGAAGCTGTCGCAGACAAGAAGGTCATCGAACACGCAGTGGGCGACCTGACCAAGATCGCCGGCCAGAAGCCGGTCGTCACCAAGGCACGCAAGGCAATCGCAGGTTTCAAGATCCGCGAAGGCTACCCGATCGGCACGATGGTGACCCTGCGCGGCGCCCGCATGTACGAGTTCCTGGACCGCTTCATCACCGTGGCCCTGCCGCGCGTGCGTGACTTCCGCGGTGTCAACGGCAAATCGTTCGACGGCCGTGGCAACTACAACATCGGCGTCAAAGAGCAGATCATCTTCCCGGAAATCGATTACGACAAGATCGATGCGCTGCGTGGCATGAACATCTCGATCACCACCACCGCTAAGACCGACGAAGAAGCCAAAGCGCTGCTCGCCGCCTTCAAATTCCCGTTCAGGAACTAAGAGCATGGCAAAACTTGCACTGATTAACCGCGAACAGAAGCGTGCAGACCTGGTGGAGAAATTCGCCGCAAAGCGTGCAGCTCTGAAAGCAATCATCGACGACCAGTCGAAGACCGAAGAAGAGCGTTACGAAGCGCGCCTGAAACTGCAGGCCCTGCCGCGTAATTCGGCCCCGACCCGCCAGCGTAACCGCTGCGCCATGACCGGCCGTCCACGTGGCACTTTCCGTAAATTCGGTCTGGCCCGTACCAAACTCCGTGAATTCGCGATGAAAGGCGAAATCCCGGGCATGACCAAAGCTAGCTGGTAATAGGAGAACAAGCAATGAGTATGAGCGATCCTATCGCCGATATGCTGACCCGCATTCGCAACGCACAAACTGTCCAGAAAACCACGGTCGCAATGCCGTCGTCGAAAGTCAAAGTTGCGATCGCCAACGTCCTGAAGGACGAGGGTTACATTGAGGATTTCGCCGTGACCACCGAAGGTGGCAAGTCGGAACTGAAAATCGGTTTGAAGTATTACACCGGCCGTCCGGTCATCGAGCGCATCGAGCGCGTCTCGCGTCCTGGCCTGCGCATCTACAAGGGCAAGAACGAGATCCCGTCGGTCATGAATGGCCTGGGCGTGGCAATCGTCTCGACCCCGCAGGGCGTGATGACCGACCGCAAAGCACGTGCTACCGGCGTCGGTGGCGAAGTGCTGTGCTACGTGGCTTAAGGAGTAGACATGTCTCGAGTAGCTAAGATGCCAATCGCCGTCCCGGCAGGTACCGATGTCGCGATCAACGCGTCGTCGATCACCGTCAAGGGCCCGCTCGGCACCCTGACCCAGCCGCTGAACGGCCTGGTCAAAGTGGAAAACAACAACGGCACGCTGACTTTCGACGTGGTGGACGATTCGCGTGAATCGAACGCCATGTCGGGCACCCTGCGCGCCCTGGTCAACAACATGGTTACCGGCGTCACCAAGGGCTTCGAGCGCAAGCTGACCCTGGTGGGCGTGGGCTACAAGGCAGCTGTGCAGGGCAACGCCCTGAACCTGTCGCTGGGCTTCTCGCACCCGGTGCTGCACGCGATGCCGGAAGGCGTCACCGCGGTCACCCCGACCCCGACCGAAATCCTGATCAAGGGTATCGATCGTCAAAAGGTCGGCCAGGTTGCCGCTGAAGTGCGCGCTTACCGCTCGCCTGAGCCTTACAAGGGCAAGGGTGTCCGTTATGCGGACGAAGTGGTGAAGCTTAAAGAAACCAAGAAGAAATAATCGGAGCTGACATGGACAAGAAACAGTCGCGTCTGCGTCGCGGACGCCAAACCCGCATCAAGATCGCGCAGCTGGGTGTGAATCGCCTGTCGATTCACCGCACCAACCTGCACATCTATGCGAACCTGATCAGCCCGGATGCGAAGGTCCTGGTTTCGGCTTCGACGCTGGAAGCAGAAGTGCGCGCCGAGCTGGGCGGTAAAGCTGGTGCCGGCGGCAACGCTGCAGCAGCTGCCCTGGTTGGCAAGCGCGTCGCAGAAAAAGCACTGAAAGCAGGGATCACCGAAGTCGCGTTCGACCGTTCGGGTTTCCGTTACCACGGCCGTGTGAAGGCGCTGGCAGATGCCGCGCGTGAAGCCGGTCTGAAGTTCTAAGGAAGAATCGTCATGGCAAAAATGCAAGCGAAAATGGCAAGCGACAAGCCGGATGATGGCATGCGCGAAAAAATGATCGCGATCAACCGCGTCACCAAGGTGGTGAAGGGTGGTCGTATCATGGGTTTTGCAGCGCTGACCGTTGTCGGTGACGGCGATGGCCGCATCGGCATGGGCAAGGGCAAGTCGAAGGAAGTTCCTGTCGGCGTGCAGAAAGCGATGGAAGAAGCCCGCCGCAACCTGATCAAGGTGCCCCTCAAGAACGGTACGCTGCACCACACCGTTACCGGTCGTCACGGCGCCTCGCGCGTCATGATGTCGCCGGCCAAGCCGGGTACCGGCGTGATCGCTGGTGGCGCAATGCGCGCTATCTTCGAGGTGATGGGCGTGACCGACGTGGTCGCCAAGTCGACCGGTTCGTCGAACCCGTACAACCTGGTTCGCGCGACCCTCGACGGTCTGGCAAAAATGAGCACCCCGGCTGACATCGCTGCCAAGCGCGGCAAGTCGGTTGAAGACATCCTGGGTTAAGGGGAAGAAACATGGCAAACACTGTCAAAGTCAAGCTCGTCAAGGGCCTGATCGGTACCCGTCAGGATCACCGTGCCACCGTGCGCGGCCTGGGTCTGCGTCGTGTCAACTCGGTTTCCGAGCTGCAGGACACCCCAGCTGTGCGTGGCATGATCAACAAAGTCGCGTACCTCGTTAAAGTTGTCTCGTAAGCGACAGCTTACGTACGGAGAAATCAATGGAACTCAATACCATTCAACCTGCTGACGGCGCCAAGCACGCAAAGCGTCGCGTCGGCCGCGGTATCGGCTCCGGCCTGGGCAAGACCGCCGGTCGCGGTCACAAGGGTCAGAAATCGCGTTCGGGCGGCTTCCACAAAGTCGGCTTCGAAGGCGGCCAGATGCCTCTGCAGCGTCGTCTGCCGAAGCGCGGCTTCAAGTCGCTCAACGCCACCTTCAAGGCTGAAGTCCGTCTGTCGGACCTGAACGCCCTGGCCGTCGGCGATGTCGACATCCTGGTGCTGAAGCAAGCAGGCATCCTGCCGGTGGTGGCACGCGACGTGCGCGTCATCCTGTCGGGCGAGATCACCAAAGCGGTGAACCTCAAGGGCCTGAAGGCGACCGCGGGCGCGAAAGCGGCCATCGAAGCAGCTGGCGGTTCGGTCGCCTAAAGCGGCCGCTGCCTGATCGGAGCAAAAATTGGCGACTAATTCACAACTTGGTAAAAGCGCCGCCGCCGGCTTCCCCTGGGGTCGGCTGTGGTTTTTGCTTGGCGCATTGGTCGTGTACCGCATCGGTGCTCACATCCCGGTCCCCGGGATCGACCCGGTAGCGCTGGCGTCACTGTTCAAGCAGAACGAAGGCGGCATCCTGGGCATGTTCAACATGTTCTCGGGTGGCGCGTTGTCCCGCTTTACCGTGTTCGCACTCGGGATCATGCCCTACATTTCGGCTTCGATCATCATGCAGCTGGCGTCGATCGTCGTGCCGCAGCTGGAAACGCTGAAGAAGGAAGGCGAAGCAGGGCGCCGCAAGATCACCCAGTACACCCGCTACGGCACGGTGGCACTGGCGTTGTTCCAGGCGTTCGGCATCGCCGTCGCGCTCGAGGCCCAGCCGGGCCTCGTGCTCGACCCCGGCATGGCATTCCGCTTCGTCACGGTCGTGACCCTGCTCACCGGCACCATGTTCCTCATGTGGCTGGGCGAGCAGATCACCGAACGTGGTCTGGGCAACGGCATTTCGATCATCATTTTCGCCGGTATCGCAGCCGGTCTGCCGTCGGCACTGGGTGGCCTGTTCACCCTGGTTTCGAACGGTTCGATCAGCAGCATTGCCGCGATCATTATCGTCATCCTGGTAGTTGCGGTTACGTATGCCGTCGTGTTCGTTGAACGCGGACAGCGCAAGATCCTCGTGAACTACGCCAAGCGCCAAGTCGGCAACAAGGTGTACGGTGGCCAAACCAGCCACCTGCCCCTGAAGCTGAACATGGCCGGCGTGATCCCGCCGATCTTCGCCTCCTCGATCATCCTGTTCCCGGCGACGATCGTTGACTGGTACACGCGAGGCAAGGACTCCAGCAGCCCGTTCGTCGGGTTCCTGAAGGACTTGGCCGCTTCGCTGGCGACCGGTGAGCCGATCCACGCGTTGCTGTATGCGGTGGCGATTGTGTTCTTCTGCTTCTTCTACACCGCGCTGGTATTCAACAGCAAGGAAACGGCGGACAACTTGAAGAAGAGCGGCGCGTTTGTTCCGGGCATCCGTCCGGGCGAGCAGACCGCACGCTACATCGACAAGATCCTGATGCGCCTGACCCTGGCCGGTGCAGTCTATATCACCCTGGTGTGCCTGGTGCCGGAGTTCCTGCAGTCGTTCTGGAAAGTTCCTTTCTATTTCGGCGGCACGTCGCTCCTGATCATCGTGGTGGTGACGATGGACTTCATGGCACAAGTGCAGAACTACGTCATGTCGCAGCAATATGAATCGCTGCTGCGCAAGGCGAATTTCAAGGGTGGGATTCCGACGCGATAAGCGGGGAGTACATAGACCGAATGGCAAAAGACGACGTCATCCAAATGCAAGGTGAGATTCTCGAGAATCTCCCAAATGCGACATTTCGCGTAAAGCTGGAAAACGGGCATGTGGTCCTGGGGCATATCTCGGGTAAAATGCGGATGAACTATATCCGCATCCTCCCGGGCGACAAGGTAACGGTGGAACTGACCCCGTACGACCTGTCCCGGGCGCGCATCGTATTCCGCACCAAGTAAAAAATTCAAGTAATCAGGAAGAGAGTGCAAAATGAAAGTTAATGCTTCAGTCAAGCGGATCTGCCGCAACTGCAAGATCATCAAGCGCAAGGGCGTGGTCCGCGTGATCTGCGTCGAGCCGCGTCACAAGCAGCGTCAAGGTTAAGAGGAATAACGAATGGCACGTATTGCAGGGGTTAACATCCCAAATCATCAGCACACTGTTATCGGCCTGACGGCGATTTACGGTATCGGCCGCCCGCGCTCGCAGAAGATCTGCGATGCGACCGGTATCGCGACCAACAAGAAGGTCAAGGACCTCGACGATAACGAACTCGAGAAGCTGCGCGACGAAGTTGCGAAGTTTGTCGTGGAAGGCGATCTGCGCCGCGAACTGTCCATGAACATCAAGCGTCTGATGGACCTGGGTTGCTACCGCGGCATGCGTCACCGCAAGGGCCTGCCAGTGCGCGGCCAGCGCACCCGTACCAATGCACGTACCCGCAAAGGTCCGCGCAAGGCCGCTCAATCGCTGAAGAAATAATCTAGGAATAGACCATGGCTAAGCAACAAAGCAGCGCAGCAGCGGCAGCCGCCCGCGCACGCAAGAAAGTCAAGAAGAACGTGGCTGAGGGCATCGCCCACGTCCACGCTTCGTTCAACAACACCATCATCACGATCACCGACCGCCAGGGCAACGCCCTGTCGTGGGCGACGTCGGGTGGCGCAGGCTTCAAGGGCTCGCGCAAATCGACCCCGTTCGCGGCACAGGTCGCTGCTGAAGCAGCCGGCAAGGTCGCACAGGAAAGCGGCGTGAAGAACCTGGAAGTGCGCATCAAGGGCCCTGGCCCTGGCCGTGAATCGGCTGTGCGCGCGCTGAACAACCTGGGCATCAAGATCACCGAGATCCAGGACGTGACGCCGGTTCCGCACAACGGCTGCCGTCCGCCGAAGCGTCGTCGTATCTAAGACAAACGGCGGGTTCGCCCGCCGGTTGTTGCAGATGCCCGTCGCGGTATCAAATACGCCGGTGCGGTTGCCCGATTTCGGGTATACTGCCCGGCTATTCTCGCCTCGGACCTACGGTCCGGGGCGTTCTTTCAGCCACGTCCGCTCAACATTGGGTCGGACTAGCGCCTGCCGCATCGTTCGCGATGCCTCCGGGGCGTGATTAATACATCAAAGGATTCAACGTGGCACGTTATATCGGACCAAAAGCAAAACTGTCGCGCCGTGAAGGCACCGACCTGTTCCTGAAGAGCGCACGTCGCTCGCTCGACTCGAAGTGCAAACTGGACGTCAAGCCAGGCCAGCACGGCGTGAAGTCGGGTGCTCGCACCTCGGACTACGGCAACCAGCTGCGCGAAAAGCAGAAGGTCAAGCGTATGTACGGCGTGCTGGAGCGCCAGTTCCGCCGCTACTTCGCAGAAGCATCGCGCCGCAAGGGCAACACCGGCGAGACCCTGCTGAAGCTGCTGGAAGCCCGCCTGGACAACGTCGCTTACCGCATGGGCTTCGGCTCGACCCGCGCCGAAGCGCGCCAGCTGGTCAGCCACAAGGCCTTCACCGTCAACGGTAACGTCGTGAACATCGCTTCGTACCAGGTCAAGGCAGGCGACGTCATCGCCGTGCGCGAAAAGGCCAAGAAGCAGACCCGCATCGTCGAGGCGCTGTCGCTGGCTGAACAAGTCGGCATGCCGAGCTGGGTCTCGGTCGACGCCAAGAAGATGGAAGGCACCTTCCGTTCGTTCCCTGAGCGTAACGAGATCGCCGCTGACGTCAACGAAGCACTGATCGTCGAACTGTACTCGCGTTAATCCGAGACGGTAAATGCGCCCGCTCCTCATCCGAGCGGGCGTTGCAGTTTTAAGAATTCACCACATGCCATCAGCCTTATCGGTGTAACGAGCCGAGGGTATTGAAAAGGACATTTCATGCAAAATAGTTTGTTGAAGCCACGTATCATCGACGTCGAAGCCCTGGGCGCCGGTCACGCGAAAGTCGTGATGGAGCCGTTCGAGCGTGGCTACGGCCACACGCTGGGCAACGCGCTGCGCCGCGTGCTGCTGTCGTCGATGATCGGCTACGCGCCGACCGAAGTCACCATCGCCGGTGTCGTGCACGAGTACTCGTCGCTGGACGGCGTGCAGGAAGACGTCGTCGACCTGCTGCTGAACCTGAAGGGCGTCGTGTTCAAGGTGCACAACCGCGACTCCGTCACCCTGACCCTGAAGAAGGAAGGCGAAGGCGCAGTCCTGGCATCGGACATCGATCTGCCGCATGACGTGGAACTGATCAACCCGGATCACGTGATCGCTCACCTGACCGCCGGCGGCAAGCTGGACATGCAAATCAAGGTCGAAAAAGGCCGTGGTTATGTTCCGGGTAACGTCCGTCGCCTGTCGGAAGACACCAACAAGACGATCGGCCGCATCATCCTGGACGCATCGTTCTCGCCAGTCCGCCGCGTCTCGTACGCCGTGGAATCGGCCCGTGTCGAACAGCGTACCGACCTCGACAAGCTGATCATCAACATCGAGACCAACGGCGTCATCACCCCGGAAGAAGCGATCCGCCAGTCGGCCCGCGTCCTGGTTGACCAGCTGAACGTCTTCGCCGCGCTGGAAGGCACGGAAGCGGCCGCCGAAGCACCGTCGCGTGCTCCGCTGGTCGATCCGATCCTGCTGCGTCCGGTCGACGATCTGGAACTCACGGTCCGTTCGGCAAACTGCCTGAAGGCCGAGAACATCTACTACATCGGCGACCTGATCCAGCGTTCGGAAAACGAGCTGCTCAAGACCCCGAACCTGGGCCGCAAGTCGCTCAACGAAATCAAGGAAGTCTTGGCTTCGCGCGGCCTGACCCTGGGCATGAAACTCGAGAACTGGCCGCCTGCCGGCCTCGAGAAGTAAGCTTCATAAACCTACTGCGCGGGCACATTTCCGTCCTGCGATGCTCGCCGTACCGGATGTACGGCTGCGCTTCTCGGACGGAACTGAGCCCGCTCGCTACGGTTTCTGAAGCTTACGATGCTGTAGTGGTTTGCCAGCATTCTTAAGTAATTGTTGTACCTGGCCGGACAATGTTGTCCGGGCAGTCTTAAACCCTTAGAACCGGTCCGCGTCCATGCCCTGGCATGAACGATCGAAGAACTGGAAATTAAACACTCGAAAGGAAGTACCATGCGTCACCGTCACGGCCTCCGTAAGCTGAACCGTACCTCGTCCCACCGTCTCGCCATGCTGCGCAACATGACCGTCTCGCTGCTGCGTCATGAAGCCATCAAGACCACCGTGCCGAAAGCCAAGGAACTGCGTCGCGTCATCGAGCCGATCCTGACCCTGGGCAAAACCGACACCCTGGCCAACAAGCGCCTGGCATTCGCCCGCCTGCGCGACCGCGAAATGGTGCAGAAGCTGTTCGCCGAACTGGGCCCACGTTACGCCAACCGTAACGGCGGCTACCTGCGCATCCTGAAAATGGGTTTCCGCGTGGGCGACAATGCGCCGATGGCCTACGTCGAACTGCTGGACCGTCCGGAAGTCACCTCGGCTGAAGAAGCACCGACCGCCGAGTAATCGCTCCGTGCGACAAGAAAAACCAGGCCTCGCGCCTGGTTTTTTTTCGTCCATGCGCAGCCGGGGACAGGCGGCGGCCTTTGTCCCGGGTTCGGATTACCCATCGTCACGCGGGCGGTGTACCATTCGGCTGCGCTGTATTCAATCAAAGGAAGTCATGTCCCGTTCCCGCCTTCGTGCCTTGCCGACGCACCCGCTCGCCGCGCTGTCGCTGCTGTTCCTGTTCCTGTTCGCCGTCCTGCTGGCCGCGCCGAGCCGCGCCGCCGACGAGTTCCTCGATCCTGCCATCGCCTTCAAGTTCTCGGCGCGCATGGAGGGCGAGCGCACCGCGGTCGTCACCTACGACATCGCGCCCGGCTACTACATGTACCGCGAACGCTTCGCCTTCACGGCCCGCGGCGCGAAGCTGGGCACGCCGGACATCCCGCCGGGCAAGGTAAAGTACGACGAGACCTTCCAGAAGGATGTCGAGACGTATAAAGGGTCGGTGACGATCCGTATCCCGGTCGAGGGCAGCGGTCCCTTCACCCTGAACGCGACCAGCCAGGGCTGCGCCGACGCCGGCCTGTGCTATCCGCCGCAGGAAGCCAGCGCGCAGCTGGCCGCCGGCGGCGCCGCGCCACAGATGAGCCTGCCGAACGGCGGCGCGACCGCGTCCGCACCCGGCTTCCTCTCCTCCAGTCCGCAAAGCGAAGGCAATGCCGGCGCCGCCGCGCGTCTCGGCCTGCCAGTCGACGCCGCGCCCGCGGTCGACAAGCCCGCGCAAACAGCGGCGGGGCAGGGCGCCAGCGCCGCGCAGGCAGCATCCACCACGGCGCCGGGCGAGACCGTCGACATCGCCCCGGGCGCCGGCAGCAGCGCGCCAGCCGCCAGCGCGGAGAAGCCTTCCGAACTGTCCGGCATCAACGCGATCCTGCACGGCGGCCGCCTGCTCGCCATCGTCCCGGCGTTCATCCTGCTCGGCCTGGGCCTGGCCTTCACGCCCTGCGTGCTGCCGATGGTGCCGATCCTGTCCTCGATCATCGTCGGCGAGGGCGGCAAGGTGCGCCGTTCGCGCGGCTTCATCCTGTCGCTGACCTATTCGCTCGGCATGGCCATCGTCTACACCATGCTCGGCGTCGCCGCCGGCCTGATCGGCGAAGGCCTGGCCGCGGCGCTCCAGAATCCCTGGGTGCTGGGCGCGTTCGCCGTGCTGATCGTCGCGATGGCGATGTCGATGTTCGGCTTCTACGAATTGCAGGTGCCGGCGGCGCTGCAGACGAAACTGGCGGGCGTCTCGGGCCGCCAGGCGTCCGGCAAGCTGGCCGGCGTGTTCGCCATGGGCGCCATCTCGGCGCTGATCGTCGGCCCCTGCGTGGCCGCCCCCTTGGCCGGCGCCCTGGTCTACATCAGCCAGACCCGCGACGTGCTGATCGGCGGCGCGGCGCTGTTCTCGATGGCCCTGGGCATGAGCATTCCGCTGCTGCTGGTCGGCGTCTCGGCCGGCTCGCTGCTGCCGCGCGCCGGCGCCTGGATGGAAGCCGTGAAACGCTTCTTCGGCGTGCTGATGCTGGCGATGGCCTTGTGGCTGGTGTCGCCGGTGCTACCCCCAATCGTGCAGATGGTCCTGTGGGCCGCGCTGCTGCTCGGCTACGGCGCCTGGCTGCTGCGCCGCCGCGGACACTGGGCCGCGCTCGCCTTCGGCGCCGTATTCGGCATCCTGGGCGCGATGCAGCTGGTCGGCGCGGCCAGCGGCGGCCGCGATCCGCTCGCGCCGCTGGCCCACCTGACCGGTGCGCAGCAGCAGCACCTCGTATTCAAGCGCGTGAAAACCGTGGACGAGCTGGACGCGGCGCTCGCCGCGCTCGGCGGCAAGACCGCCATGCTCGACTTCTACGCCGACTGGTGCGTTTCCTGCAAGGAGATGGAGAAGCTGACCTTCGTCGATCCGCAGGTGCAGGCGAAACTCGCCAATACCGTGCTGCTGCAGGTCGACGTCACGGCCAACGACGCGCACGACAAGGCCATGCTGAAGCGCTTCGGTTTGTTCGGGCCGCCGGGCATTATCTTCTTCGATCCGAGCGGTGCGGAAATCCCGGATAGCCGGGTGATCGGCTACCAGAATGCGGCGAAGTTTTTGGTGTCGCTGGAGCGCCTGGACTGATCCTGGCTTGCGTGAGGGCGTGCGTGAGACCGCGCGGTCTGTGCAAGCCGTACCGCGTGGGCACAGGTGCCCACCCTACGAAAAACGAAAAATAGGGATGCCGCGGCATCCCTTTTGCATTCGACTGAAAGCTGAACCGATCAGCTCTGCATCGCCGCGCCGCGCTGGCCGTGGTGGCCGCCGTGGCCGCGGTGTTTGCCGCCGAAGCCGCCGCGCATGGCCTGGCTGTCGAACACCTTCTTCTGCTCGGGCGTGAGTACGGCATAGAAGTTGTTCAGGGCGGCCAGGCGCGCTTCCATGCGCGCGGTGCGCTGTTTCTGGCGCTCGATCATGCGCTCCATGCGCTGCGGCGCAGGCAGGGCGGCGAACTTCGCGCGCTCGCCACCATCGCGTGCCTGCGGGCGCCCGGCCGGCTTGCCGGCGGCGAGAAAGGCGGCGAAGGCCGGCTCCTGCTGGGCGCTCAGCTTCAGCTCGGCGCGCAGCTTGGCTTCGCGCTGGGCCCGGCGTTCGGCGTGTTTTGCCTGGCGCTCGGCCTTGTGCGCGGCGCGCTGTTCCGCGCTGACGGCGTGGCCGTGGCGGCCTTCCGCGGCCGGCGCGGTGGCGCTCTGGGCGATGGCGCCGCCGGCGATGCCGAGGGCGGCGAAGGCGATCAGGATGTTCTTGCTCAGGGTGTTCATGTGATGTCCTTTGAGTGTGTGAGTCAGTCGGTTGTGTGCGTGAACTGCTCTCTGCACGGGATCCATCATCGCCAAAAACTGTAACCCCAGCGTGTCCCCTGTCCCGCACTTTGTATCAATATGTTTCCTCTGCGAATTCATATACATACCGATACAAATGCGCTGTTCAGGGTCCTTTTAAGTAAGGATAATTGCGGCTATGGATAATCCTTCTACCATTCTCATCGTCGACGACGACCGCGACATCCGCCAGCTGCTGGCCGATTACCTCGAGTCGAACGGTTACCGCGCGCTGGCTGCCGGCGACGGCAGCGCGATGTGGAAGATCCTCGACGAGTCGCGCCCCGACCTGATCGTGCTCGACCTGAACCTGCCCGGCGACGACGGCCTGACCCTGTGCCGCAAGCTGCGCGCCACCTCGACCCTGCCGGTCATCATGCTGACCGCCCGCAACGAGCCGCTCGACCGCATCCTCGGCCTCGAAATGGGCGCCGACGACTACCTGCCGAAACCCTTCGAACCGCGCGAGCTGCTGGCGCGCATCCGCAGCGTGCTGCGCCGCTCGCACGCCATGCCGTCCAACGCGCCGGCCGAGAACGTGCAGCAGATGCGTTTCTCGGGCTGGACGCTCGACCTGACCGCGCGCCACCTGGTCAACCCGGACGGCATCGTCATCATGCTCTCGGGCGCCGAGTTCCGCCTGCTGCGCGTCTTCCTCGAACACCCGAACCGCGTGCTGAACCGCGACCAGCTGCTCAACCTCACGCAGGGCCGCGACGCCGATCCCTTCGACCGCTCGATCGACATCCAGATCAGCCGCCTGCGCCAGAAGCTGGGCGAGGACGCGCGCATGCCGCAGATTATCAAGACCGTCCGCAACGGCGGCTACGTGCTGGCCGGCCAGGTGACCGTGGAGCCGACTGCGTGAAAGCATTCCTCGGCTCGATGACGGGCCGTGTCTTCGTGACCCTGCTGCTGGGGATCCTGATCTCCGGCGCGCTGACCCAGCTGATGGCCGACAACGAGCGCCAGCGCGTGCTCGAGCATGCGCGCGACCAGAACCTGATCGAGCGCGCCGAGCAGCTGATCATGGCCACCGAGATCGTGCCGGCCCCGGCGCGGCGCGCCTACCTGGCGGTGGCGAACCGGCCCGGCCTGCTGCTCGAGGTCGGCGAACCGCGTCCGCTGGCGAAAGGCGCCAGCGAATTCGCCGAGACCCTGGGCGAGCGCCTCGGCGCCGGCTACCAGATCGTCTCGGCCAGCGCCCGTCCGCCGGCCTGCGAGAGCCCGGTACGCATTCCCCAGCTCTACGGCCTGCTGTCGGCGCGCTGGCGCGGCGCCTGCGAATACCTGAACGTGCGCCTGCGCGACGGCGAAGCGCTGCGCCTGGCGGTGCTGCCGCCGCGCAGCGCCGTCAACGACGACACCGACTACCGCGCGGTCATCGCCCTGTTCTTCGTCAGCATCGCCTTCCTGGCCTACCTGGTCGCGCGCATGACCACGCGTCCGCTCAAGCAACTGGCCGTGGCCGCGCAGGAGCTGGGCAACGACATCAACCGCCCGCCGCTCGACCTGACCGGCGCCAGCGAGATCCGGCAGGCCAGCGCCGCCTTCAATGCGATGCAGGCGCGCATCCGCCAGTACATCTTCCAGCGCACGCAGATGCTGGCCGCCATCACGCACGACCTGCAGACCCCGCTCACCCGCATGCGCCTGCGCCTGGAAAAGGTGGCCGACGCCGAGCTGCAGGAACGCCTGATCGGCGACCTGTCGGCGATGCAGGCCATGGTGAGGGAAGGGCTGGAACTGGCGCGCAGCATGGACACCACCGAAAGCATGCAGATGCTCGACCTCGACTCGCTGCTGGCGTCGAGCTGCGACGACGCCGCCGACGCCAACCAGCCGGTAACGCTCAACGGCCGCTCCGGCATGGCGATCCTGGGCCGGCCGCTCGACCTGCGCCGCTGCCTGGGCAACCTGATCGACAACGCCGTCAAGTACGGCCGCGAAGCGCAGGTGACGGTCGATCGCGTGAACGGCGCGGCGCGCATCCGCGTGCGCGACCGGGGCCCCGGCATTCCCCCGAACGAACAGGCGCGCGTGTTCGATCCGTTCTATCGTGTCGAGACCTCGCGCTCGCGCGAATCCGGCGGCACCGGCCTGGGCCTGACGATCGCCCGCAATATCGCCGGCCAGCACGGCGGCAGCATCGCGCTGGCCAACCATCCGGAAGGCGGCCTGGAAGTGACCCTGATGCTGCCGGAATACTACCCAGGTAAATAAGTTGGTAAATAAGTTGGCAAGATAAGTTGGCAATAAGTTGGTAAATAAGGCTGTCACACGTGGACGCCATACTGCGTGTTTAACTCATCGTTGATTGATAAAGCCGCCGGCACTGGCGGCAAGGGACCTGAATGAAAAAGAATACTCTCGCAGTCGTCGCCATCATCGTTGCCGTCGGCGCAGGAAGCGCCTGGTACATGAGCCGCGGCGCGCACGCCGACGGAGACGGCGGGAACGCAGCCGCCGGCGCCAAGGGCGGACCCGGCGGTGGGCAAGCTCCTGTCGTCGTCAACGTGGTCACGCCGCAGCGCCAGGACGTCGGTGTCGACGTCGCCGCCAACGGCACCGTCAGCCCGAAGCAGACGGTCGACCTGCGCCCGCAAACGACCAGCACCATCCGCGAAGTGCATATCCGCGAGGGCCAGTTCGTGAAGGCCGGCCAACTAATGTTCTCGCTCGACGACCGCAGCGACCGCGCCGCCGTCGCCCAGGCCCAGGCCGAGGTCGCGCGTGGCAAGGCCACGCTGGCCGACCTCGAGCGCCAGTACAAGCGCAGCCAGGAACTGGTCGCACAGAAATTCCTGGCCCAGAGCGCGGTCGATACGCTGCAGAGCCAGGTGGAGGCAGCACGCGCTGCGCTAGCAGCGAGTACCGCCTCGGTGCGTGCTTCGGAAGTCAGCGCCAGCTACACCGCGATCCGCGCGCCGATGTCGGGCCGCGTCGGCGCCATCAACGTCTATCCGGGCAGCCTGGTGCAGCCGGCCACCTCGCTGACCACCATCACCCAGCTCGACCCGATCGACGTCGCCTTCACGCTGCCGGAATCGAGCCTGGGCGCGCTGCTGGCCGCCCAGAAGCAGGGCAAGGTCGCGGTCGAGGCGCGCAGCGGCGGCAACGCCAAGCCGGTCACCGGCGAACTGGTGTTCGTCGACAACACGGTCGACCCGAGCAGTGGCACCATCCGCGTCAAGGCCCAATTCGGCAACGCCGACGGCCTGCTGTGGCCGGGACAATACGTCAACACCCGCGTGACGGTGCGCACGATCAAGGATGCGGTCGTCATTCCGCAAAATGCGATTATCATCAATGCCCAGGGCACCTTCGTCTACGTGGTGGAAAAGGATGGCACCGCGCGCCTGGCGCCGATCCAGCGCCAGCACAGCTTCGGCGTGAACGCGGCCGTGACCGGCCTGGCCGGCAACGAACAGGTCATTACCGAAGGCAAGCAGAACCTGCGTCCGGGCGGCAAGGTGCGCCTGGCAAGCTCGAAACAGCAAGGCGCGCCCGCGCGCAAGGGTGAACAGGCATGAACCTGTCGGAACTGTGTATCCGCCGCCCGGTAATGGTGGTGCTGCTGTCGATCAGCCTGGTGCTGGTCGGCATCCTCGCCTACATGCACATCCCGGTCGCGGCGCTGCCGAGCTATAACACGCCGGTCATCAACGTCAACGCCAACCTGCCCGGCGCCAGCCCGGAGACCATGGCGTCCTCGGTCGCGCTGCCGCTCGAGAAGCAGTTCTCGACCATCGCCGGCATCAAGCTCATTTCCTCGACGAATACCCAGGGCAACACCTCGCTGACGCTGGAATTCGACACCTCGATCGACGTCGACAAGGCTGCCGTCGACGTCCAGGCCGCGCTGCTGGCCGCCCAGCGCCAACTGCCGCTGGAAATGACCGACCTGCCGTCCTACCGCAAGATCAATCCGGCCGACGCCCCGATCCTGTTCATGCACATGACCTCGCCGTCGATGAACCTGTCGGAGCTGAACGACTACGCCGAGAACATGGTCTCGCCGGCGATCTCGACCCTGCCGGGCGTGGCCCAGGTCTCGGTGAACGGCGGCAAGCGCTTCGCCGTGCGCGTGCGCGCCCGTTCCGACCTGATGAACGCGCGCAACATCTCCATGGACGAGCTGGCCACCGCGCTGCGCGCCGCCAACTCGAACACCCCGCTGGGCGTGCTCGACGGCCCGCAGCAGACCTTGACCATCCAGGGCGGCGGCCAGCTGATGAAGGCGGCCGACTTCGCCGACGTGATCGTCGCCACCCGCGACGGCCTGCCGGTGCGCCTGAAGGAAGTGGCCGAGGTCGAGGACAGCTACCAGTCGGTGAAGGCCGCCGGCAGCCTGAACGGCGAGCGTTCGATCGTGCTGATGGTGCAGCGCCAGCCGAACGCGAACACCGTGCAGGTGGTCGACGCCGTGCGCAACCTGATGCCGAAATTCGAGACCCAATTGCCGGCCTCGATCAAGATCCACCTCGTCAACGACCGCTCGGTCTCGATCCGCGAAGCGATCCACGACGTCAACCTGACCCTGGCCGGCACCGTCGTGCTGGTCATCCTGGTGATCTTCCTGTTCCTGCACCGCCTGACCGCGACCCTGATCCCGGCGGTGACGGTGCCGATCTCGCTGCTGGGCGCGCTGTCGCTGCTGTATGCCTTCGGCTATAGCCTCGACAACATCTCGCTGCTCGGCATCACGCTGGCGGTCGGCCTGGTGGTCGACGACGCCATCGTGGTGCTGGAAAACATCGTGCGGCACATGGAGATGGGCAAGAAGCCCTTCCACGCCGCCCTGGTCGGCTCGCGCGAGATGGGCTTCACCATCGTCTCGATCTCGATCTCGCTGGTGGCCGTGTTCATCCCGATCTTCTTCATGCCGGGCGTGATCGGCCTGCTGTTCCGCGAATTCGCCGTCATCGTCGGTCTCGCGGTCTTGGTGTCGGCGGCCGTGTCGCTGACCCTGGTGCCGATGATGTGTTCGCGCCTGATCAAGCAGGGCGGCCACGTCGAGCCGCACGAGATGTCCTGGATCGGGCGCCGCTTCGAAGCCATGTTCACCAGCGTGCGCGACGCCTATGCGCGCACCCTGGACAAGGCGCTGCGCCACCGCTTCCTGGTGCTGATGCTGGCCTTCGGCACCTTCGCCCTGACCGCCGTCCTGTACATGAGCATGCCGAAGGGCTTCTTCCCCGAGGAAGACATCGGCCAGATCCGGGTCAGCGTCGAAGCCTCCGAAGACACGTCCTCGCAGGCCATGATGGCGCTGCAGGGCAAGGTGGTCGACATCATGCGCGCCAACAAGAGCGTGCAGGACGTGACCTCGTTCGTGGGCGGCGGCAATACCGGCCGCATGTTCCTGGTGCTGGTGCCGCGCAGCGAGCGTCCGGCGATGCCGATCGTGCTCGATGAGCTGCGCAAGGCCACGCGCTCCGTGCCCGGCGTGCAGGTCTACATGTCGCCGGTGCAGAACCTGCAGCTGGGCGGACGCCAGAGCAAGAGCCGCTACCAGTACACGCTGCAAAGCGTGTCGGGCGGAGAAATCGGCAGCTGGGCCGACCAGTTCCTCGAGCGCATGCGCGCCGACCCGATGTTCCGCGACGTCACCAGCGACTCGCAGAACAAGGGCTTGCAAGCCACCCTCGACATCGACCGCGACAAGGCGGCGCTCTTGGGCGTGAGCATGGCCGACGTGCGCACCGTGCTGTATGCCAACTTCGGCGAGCGCCAGGTCTCGACCATCTATTCGACCGCGGCCAGCTACTACGTGATCCTGGAAGCGGCCGAAGCCGACCGCTACTTCGACGACGCCCTGGCGCGCGTGTCGGTGCGTTCGAAGTCGGGCGAACTGGTGAAGCTGTCGAGCTTTGCCAGCGTGCGTCGCACGGTCGGCCCGATCGCGGTCAACCACCAGGGGCAATTGCAGGCGATCACGCTCGCCTTCAACCTGGCGCCGGGCGTGCCGCTGGGCGACGCCACCGCCGCCATCGACCAGATGAAGGTCGACATGAAACTGCCGTCCTCGGTCATCACCAACTACGGCGGCGACGCCGCGGTGTTCCAGGACACCCAGTCGAGCCAGCTGATCCTGATCATCACCGCGATCGGTGTGATCTACGTGCTGCTGGGCGTGCTCTACGAGAGCTACATCCACCCGCTGACGATTCTCGCCGGCCTGCCGTCGGCGGCGGTCGGGGCCCTGGTCACGCTGTGGATCTTCGACATGGACCTGACCCTGATCGCGATGATCGGCATCCTGATGCTGATCGGTATCGTCAAGAAGAACGCGATCATGATGATCGACTTCGCGCTCGACGCCCAGAGGAATGCCGGCATGACCCCGGTCGAGGCGATCCGCGAGGCCTGCATCCTGCGCTTCCGCCCGATCCTGATGACCACGCTGGCGGCGATGATGGGCGCGCTGCCGATCGCGCTGGGCATCGGCGCCGGCGCCGAGCTGCGCCAGCCGCTCGGCCTGGCGGTGGTGGGCGGCCTGATCTTCTCGCAGGTGATCACGCTCTACATCACGCCGGTCATCTACCTGTACCTCGACAAGTACAGCGGCAGCGGTCCGATGAGCGATGTCGACATTGCCGCGCACGAGACAGCCCATGAGGCGGCGCACGCGCCGGCACATGGGACATCTCATGCATCCAATCCCACGGTATCGCTCCACAAACCGGTTGAAACATAATGTAACAACCATCAATACAACCGACCTGTAAGCTGTGCAGCGTAACGCGGCCGTGCGCCGGCGACCCAAAGCAGGTAGACTGCGCGGGTAGAATTCGGCCCACCCCGCTTTGCGCTGACCAGTTTCCGGAAAGTTTTATTGATCTTGCGTGACCATTCCCACTCCTACGCCGCGTATAGCGATGTCTGCGAGCATTGCGGGCAAGTCCTGCCCGGCGCCGTGGTGCCCACCTACGGCGTCCGGCGCACCAGCCGTACCGGCCTGGCGGTCACGATCCTCCTGCACCTGCTGCTGGTAGCGCTGTACTTCTACCAGCCCGAACGTCCGGAAAAGAAGGCACTCCCGCCAAGCGGCGGCGAGGTCGTGTACGTCGCACCGCTGGCCAAGCCGCCGCCGCCGCAGGCGCAATCGCCGCAGAAAACCAGCAAGCCCTCGAAGAGCCCGGCCCAGCCGCGCCCGACGACCCCGCGCGTCGAGCGCCTGCCCGACACCATCACCTTGCCCGAGGAAAAGCCGGTCATCGTCGACAAGGTGCAGCCGCCGCCGCTCGAACCGAAACCCGAGCCGAAGGCAGAGGAAGCGCCGCCGATGGACATGGCCGAATACATCGCGCGCCGCCGCGCCCAGCGCGGCGCGACCGAGCCCAGCCCGAGCCAGGAAGAAAGCGAAGCGGCGCGCGGCACGCGCAATGCGCTGGCGAACATTGCCGCCATCAATAACCGCGGCCGCGACGACAGCAACCAGAGCGGCGGCATCTTCTCGATCTCGAACAAGACCTTCCACAGCATGGACCTGAAGTTCCGCGGCTGGAACCCGAGCTTCAAGCGCCGCTGGCTGACCTCGGTGACGGTGGAGCAGGGCAGCGAGCCGGACGTCGAGACCGCCGTGGTCAAGAAGATGATCGAGCTGATCCGGCGCGAGAAGAGCGGCGACTTCGAGTGGGAATCGCACCGGCTCGGGCGCGTCGTGACGATGAGCGCTCGGCCGCAGGACACGGCCGAGCTGCAGGCTTTCCTGATGAAGGAAATGTTCCCCGAGTACAAGCCGCCGCGTTGAAGCGGCAGGCGTTGACGTGCTTGTGACACGCCTTGCGCGCATTGCTTCCTGCGCGCAAGCGGCTTTGCTGGTCTTTTATTTCCCTCTGCCATTGCCCCGATGAACGGGCGCACTGGCCTGGTGCACTCCTTTGCGCTGTGCCATCGCCGGCGCGGACAGACACGATAGGCTGAGCTCGTGCCCTGTCGAGCTTGGCTTTGTCGAAGCTGCGAACTGGGCGTCCCCCGCGCCCGGCGACAGCAGACGGGCGCCGTTCTCCACGCAACCGGAGCAGCCCATGACCATCAAGCCAGACCAGCTTGTCAGCCCGATTCGCCGTCACGTCCTGAAGTCCGCCGGACTCACGCTCGCCGCAGGCGCCTTGCCCTTCGGTGCAGCGCTGGCGCAGCCGCAGGCGCAGCATCACAAGCCGCGCTACCGCCGCTGGCGCGCCTCCTCGCATTCGAAGATGGGCATGCGCATGCTCAAGAGCTACGCGAAGGCCGTGAACGCCATGCTCGCGCTGCCGCCGGAAGATCCGCGCAACTGGTATCGCCAGGCCATCATCCACACCCTCGACTGCCCGCACGGCAACTGGTGGTTCCTGTCCTGGCACCGCGGCTACCTCGGCTGGTTCGAGCAGGTTTGCCGCGAACTGAGCGGCGATCCCCAGTTCGCGCTGCCTTACTGGGACTGGACCGCGGAACCGAGCCTGCCCGACGGCATGTTCGACGGCGTGCTCGATCCGAACCATGCCGCGTTCGTCGGCAACAGCGCCGATTTCGAAGTCCGGCTGGCCTCGGCGGTCGCGAACGCGGGCTACTGGACCTCGCCCGACGGCGTGTTCAACCGCAACTCCCAGTACGGGCAACTGCTGGCGCGCAGCATCCGCTTCGACGCCGACGTGATGTTCGACATCCTGCGCGACCCGTCCGGCCGCATGTTCTTCGACCAGCCGGGCGCGCGCGGGCTGGTGCGCGAACGGCCCGGCTTCTCGCTGGCCGCCAGTGACGCGGTGTCGGCCAGCACGATCCAGGCGGCCCTGGCCGCGCCCGATTTCATCACCTTCGCCAGCGCCAAGACCTCGAACCACCATACCTCGGGCGGCTTCGGCATCCTGGAAGCGCGGCCGCACAATTCGGTGCACCGCTGCGTCGGTTCACGCGACTGCAATTTCACGGAAACGCGCGGCTTCATGGCCGACATGCTCTCGCCGGTGGACCCGGTGTTCTTCCTGCACCATGCCAACATCGACCGCCTGTGGGATGTCTGGACGCGCCGCCAGCTGGCGCTGGGCCTACCCGTCCTGCCGGCCGGCCTGGAGCTGCGCACCGATCTGCCGGACGGAGAAAAGTCGCCGGAAGAACGCGCCACCGATTATTTCCGCTGGGCGCGCGAACCGCTGCTGTTCTTCGTCGACGCCAAGGGCGAACCGGTCAGGCAGACCCGCAACGGCGACTACGTGTCGATGGCGGCCTTCGGCTACGACTACGAGCCCGGCAGCGGGGAAGAAATGGTGCCGGGCGGCGGCAGGCGCGGGCCGCGTTCCGCGGCGCGGCGCGTCTACCCGGGCAAGGTGGTGGCGCGCGCCGTGCGCGGCCCGCAACCGGCCAGCGCCCTGGTGCAGCTGCCGGCGGGGACGCTCGAGAATGCGACGGCCGCCGGCCAGACCATGGTCGCGAACGTCACGTTGAGCTTCCCCGAACAGTGCCGCGATCCCTATGCCGTGATCCTGAACGGGCCCGACGACCCGACCCAGGTCGACACCGGCAGCCCGTTCTACCTGGCGACGATCGTCATGTTCGGCCACCGCGGCGCCACCGGCCCCCTGAGCTTCTCGTTGCCGCTCGGCGAAAAGCTGCAGCGGGCGCGCGCCAATCAGCCGCAGTCCGGCGACGCCGCGCTGCGGCTGCGCGTGCTGTCGCTGCATGAGCTGATGGGACATCACCACATGGCAGGGCAGCCGGTGGAGTTGCTGGCGGCGAGTGTGGAGACGTACTAAGCGTTAGCCCGTTGGCGGGTTGTGTAGGGTGGGTACTTGTACCCACGCGGTAGAACGTTTGCGTGATTTCGGCGTTACCGGTACGCCGGAAACAGCAAGGAAAATAGTGTTTTTACCGGGCGGCGGTGTCCGGTCACGGTGGAGGAAGGGCAGAAGGTCGACCGCGTGGGTACAAGTACCCACCCTACAAAAAAACCGTGCCTCGGCACGGTTTTTCCATTGCTACAGCGAAGTCAACGCTTACGCACCCGCCTTCAGCTTGCGCGCCACGTCGAGCGCGAAGTAGGTCAGCACGCCATCGGCGCCGGCGCGCTTGAAGGCCATCATCGATTCCATCATGACCTTGTCGTGGTCCAGCCAGCCGTTCTGGGCGGCCGCTTTCAGCATCGCGTATTCGCCGCTGACCTGGTAGGCAAAGGTCGGCACCTTGAATTCGTCCTTTACGCGGCGCACCACGTCGAGATACGGCATGCCCGGCTTGACCATCACCATATCGGCGCCTTCGGCCAGGTCGAGCGCGACTTCGCGGAGGGCCTCGTCGCTGTTGGCCGGATCCATCTGGTAGGTGTTCTTGTCGGCCTTGCCCAGGTTGGCGGCCGAGCCTACCGCGTCGCGGAAGGGACCGTAGAAGGCGGACGCGTACTTGGCGGAATAAGCCATGATGCGGGTGTGGATGAAGCCGCGCTCTTCCAGCGCCGCGCGGATCACGCCGATGCGGCCGTCCATCATGTCCGACGGCGCCACCACGTCGACGCCAGCCTCGGCGTGCGTCAGCGCCTGGCGCGTCAGCATCTCGATGGTCTTTTCGTTGACGATGTAGCCGTTCTCGTCCGGCAGGCCGTCCTGGCCGTGGGTGGTGTAGGGGTCGAGCGCGATGTCGGTCAGGATCCCCAGCTGCGGGAAGCTTGCTTTCAGGGCGCGCACGGCGCGCGGCACCAGGCCATCCGGGTTGGTCGCTTCGACGCCGTCATAGGTCTTCAGCGACGCGTCGATGACCGGGAACAGGGCCAGCACCGGGATGCCGAGCGACACGCATTCTTCGGCGACCTGCATCAGGAGATCGACCGAGACGCGCTCGACGCCCGGCATCGACGCCACCTGCTGGCGCTGGTTCTCGCCGTCGAGGATGAAGACCGGATAGATCAGGTCGGCGGCGGTGAGGGTGTTTTCGCGCATCAGGGCGCGCGAGAACGGGTCGCGGCGCATGCGGCGCATGCGGCTGTTCGGGTACTGTCCGGTAACGATCGAGCTCATGTAATGTTGCTTTCTCTTTCAGGAGTGGTCGGGGGCCCCGTTCGCTTCGGGTTCGCCGGCGGCATCGTCGGTCAGGCCGAGCAGGTCGAGGATCTTGGCGTCCGCTTCCTCGACGCCGATGCGCTTGAGCGCGGAGAACAGCTGCACGGTGAAGGGGAAGCCTTCGCCGTCTTCATCGACATAGCTGTCGAGCACCTGCCGGGCCTGGCGCAGCGCATTGGTCTTTTCGTTCTGGTTCAGCTTGTCGGCCTTGGTCAGGATGCAGTGGATCGGCTTGCCGGTCGGGGCGAACCATTCCAGCATCTGCACGTCCAGGTCGGTGAACGGGCGGCGCGAATCCATGATCAGGACCAGCGCGGCCAATTGCTCGCGGCGCTGCACATAGTCGCCCAGCAGTTTCTGCCAGTGCAGCTTGGCCGTGCCCGACACCTCCGCATAGCCGTAGCCCGGCAGGTCGACCAGCAGCGCCTGGATCTCCTCGACGATGGTCGGGTCCTTGCGGTGCTGCCCGACGTGGGCGCCGCCGATCGAGAAGTAATTGATGTGCTGGGTGCGCCCCGGCGTTTTCGACGCGAAGGCAAGGCCTTTCTGGTTCGTCAGGATATTGATCGCCGTCGATTTGCCCGCGTTGGAGCGGCCGGCAAAGGCGATTTCGGGCACCCGGGTGGATGGGAGATCACGCAGCTGGTTGACGGTCGTGAAGAAGCGGGCTTGCCAGAGTTTGGACATGGAAGAGAGGTGAAAAAGGCAACGAAATGAGGCGTGGAGGAAACAATCCTATTGTACAATAAGGGGTTATCTATTGCTTTTGTCGGTGAAGCCGCTGTACCAATAAAACTGTTTTCGACTTTTTCAGGGTGCTCGAATGAATCGTGTGTCTGTATCGTCCGCTAGCGCGGTGTTGATGAAATCGTTGTTGGTTGCAACCCTGGCGCTCGGCAACGTCGCTGTCGCCGCCGAAGCCCAGCCTGCCGCAAAGCCCGATGCCGCCAAAGGCGCCACCCTGTACGACAGCGGCGACGCCGCGCGCGGCCTGCCGGCCTGCCTGTCCTGCCACGGCGCGAACGGCAATTCCACCATCGCCGCCAATCCGAAACTGTCGGCGCAGTTCGAAGCCTACACCCATAAGCAGCTGGTCGACTTCACGACACCCCAGCGCAACAACCCGGTCATGAGCACCTATGCCAAGATGCTGACCGAGGAAGACAAGCGCAACATCGCCGCCTACCTCGCCACCCAGAAGGCCAAGCCGGGCGCGGCCAAGAACAAGGACACGGTCGAGCTGGGCCGCAAGATCTACCGCGGCGGCATCGCCGACAAGGGCGTGGCCGCCTGCGCCAGCTGCCACGGCGCCGCCGGCTCCGGCATCCCGGCCCAGTACCCGCGCCTGGCCGGCCAGCACCAGGACTACACGATGACCCAGCTGACCGCCTTCAAGAGCGGCGCGCGCGCCAACAGCCCGCAAATGACGACGCTGGCCCAGCGCCTGTCGGAAGCCGAGATGCAGGCCGTGGCCGACTACATTGCCGGCCTGCGCTGATTTTTCCGTATCGATAGTATGTACCGTAAGGAAGGGCGCCAACGCGAGTCGGCGCCCTTTTTTGCTGTACACTCGCGGCGCACCTGCCCGCATGAGAAAGTAAGTACCCAGAATGAGCACCACCGGAATTGAACTGAAGACGCGCCGGCGCGCGCTGGCCGAGGCCGTCGAGCTGGTGTCGTCGATGCGTTTTGCCATCAGCCTGCTGGTGATCCTGTCGATCGCCGCCATCATCGGCACCGTGCTGCGCCAGGGCGATGCGATGCCGAACTACGTGAACCAGTTCGGTCCGTTCTGGTACGAGATCTTCCGCAAGCTGGGCCTGTTCACCGTTTATTCGAGCTGGTGGTTCCTGCTCATCCTGCTGGTGCTGATCGTCTCGACCGGCCTGTGTATCGTGCGTAATACGCCGAAGATGCTGCGCGACATGCGCAGCTGGCGCGACCACGTGCGCGAGGAATCGCTGCGCAATTTCCATCACAAGAGCGAGTGGACCGCGCCGCTGAACAGCTCGGCGCTGGCGGTGCAGAGCGCCGAACGCCTGCGCCACGCCGGCTACGCCGTAAAAATCGTCGAGAAGGACAGCGGCGTGCTGGTGGCCGCGAAGAAGGGCGCCGGCAACAAGTTCGGCTACATCTTCGCGCACACGGCGATCATCGTCATCCTGCTGGGCGGCATGCTCGATTCCGAGCTGCCCATCCGCTTCCAGCAATGGTTCTTCGGGAAGACCCCGTATGCCGGCAGCGGCCTGATCTCGCAGATCCCGGCCCAGCACCGCCTCGGCCTGTCGAACCCGACCTACCGCGGCAACACCATGCTGGCCGAAGGCCAGACCGGCAACACCGCGATCCTGCCCCAGGCCAGCGGCGTGCTGGTGCAGGACCTGCCGTTCGCGATCGAACTGAAGAAATTCAACATCGAGTTCTACTCGACCGGCATGCCGAAACTCTTCGCCAGCGAAGTCGTGGTGCACGACCGCGAGGCGGGCAAGACCTTCCCGGCGACGATCGAGGTCAACAAGCCCCTGATCTACAAGGGCGTGGCGGTCTACCAGTCGAGCTTCGAGGACGGCGGCAGCAAGCTCAAATTGACCGGCTTCCCGATGACGGGCGCCACTGCCCAGTCCTTCGAGATCGCCGGCGAGGTGAACGGCTCGACCGAGCTGAAGACCGCGGGCGGCGCCTTCGCCGTCGAGTGGTCGGGCTTCCGCCCGTTCAACGTCGAGAACACCTCCAGCAACGACCCGCGCGCGGTGGAGAAGGGCAAGTCCTTCAACGAACAGTTCTCGGCCACCCTCAGCAAGGCCTCCGGCTCGGCCGGCAAGAACGCCGAGAACAAGGATCTGAAAAATGTCGGCCCGAGCGTGCAATACAAGCTGCGCGACCAGACCGGCCAGGCGCGCGAATTCCTGAACTACATGCAGCCGGTGACACTCGAGGGCGCGCAAGTCTTCCTGGCCGGCGTGCGCGAGAACCCGGCCGAGCAGTTCCGCTTCCTGCGCATCCCGGCCGACGACAACTACAGCGTGCGCGAATGGATGCGCCTGCGCGCGGCCCTGGCCGACCCGGCCCTGCGCCGCCTGGCCGCCGAGCGCTACGCGGCGCGCGCGCTGGCGCCGGGCCAGGCGTCGCAACCCGGCTTTGCCGACCAGTTGCGCGACTCGGCCGAGCGCACCCTGGGCATCTTCGCCGGCGCGGACACGCCGGGCGGCTTCGTCGCCGTGGCCCAGTTCCTGGAAAAGATCCCGGCGGCTGAGCAGGAAAAGGCGGCCAACGTCTTCATCAAGATGCTCAACGGCGTGTTGTGGGAGCTGTGGCAGGCCGCGCGCGTGCGCGACGGCGAGGCGCCGATCGAGGCGAGCGACAAGCACGGTCGCTTCCTGCAGATGGCGACGAACGCCCTGTCCGACAGCTTCTTCTACGGCGCGCCGGTCTACCTGCAGCTCGACGAATTCCACGAGGTCAAGGCCTCGGTGCTGCAGGTGACGCGTTCGCCCGGCAAGAAGATCGTCTATCTCGGCTGCGTGCTCTTGACCGCCGGCATCTTCGCGATGTTCTACATTCGCGAACGGCGCCTGTGGGTATGGGTCCGCAACAACGGCGAAGGGGCGCACGCGCTGATGGCGATGAGCACGCAACGCAAGACGCTGGATTTCGAGAAAGAATTTGCTGACCTGGCGGCCAAGCTGCCGCAATCGGCGTAAGCTGGCGCTTGCCGGCACTCTATAAGCTGAAGGCACTGGAGGACATGATGGAAGCATCCCGACCAAGCCCGACCTCGTCGGTTACCTACAAGGAAACGCCCGGCTATTTCCGGCGCCTGAGCAGCATCGACTGGCTGTACGGCGCCGCCCTGCTGGCTGCCGCGCTGTTCGCACTGAACCGCTACGCCCATTTCATGGACGGCTACGAGCGCGCGATCTTGCTGCTGTCGGCGCCGACCTTCGCCGCGCTCGGCTGGCACTGGAAACCGGTGCGCTGGCTGATCCCGCTGGTGGCGCTGCTGTCGCTGTGGGGCGTGTCGCTGTACGACGGATCACTGGCGGCGGCCGACCAGAAATTCTTCCTCAAGTACATGCTGTCGAGCCAGTCGGCGATCCTGTGGATGAGCGCGCTGTTCGTGTTCTCGACCGTGTTCTACTGGATCGGCTTGCTGTCGCGTTCGGAATCGGGCGCAGCGATCGGTTCGCGCCTGTGCTGGGCCGCCGTGGTGCTGGGCTTCACCGGCATGATGGTGCGCTGGTTCGAGTCCTACCTGATCGGGCCCGACGTCGGCCACATCCCGGTGTCGAACCTGTACGAGGTGTTCATCCTGTTCGCGCTGATCACGGCGCTGTTCTACCTGTATTACGAGGAGCGCTACGCGACGCGCCAGCTGGGCGCCTTCGTGCTCCTGATCATCGGCGCGTCGGTGGGCTTCCTGCTCTGGTACACGGTGTCGCGCGACGCCGCCACGATCCAGCCGCTGGTGCCGGCGCTGCAGAGCTGGTGGATGAAGATCCACGTGCCGGCCAACTTCATCGGCTACGGCACCTTCGCCCTGGCGGCGATGGTCGGCACCGCCTACCTGCTGAAATCCCACGGCATCCTGGCCGACCGCCTGCCGTCGCTCGAAGTGCTGGACGACGTCATGTACAAGGCGATTTCGATCGGCTTCGCCTTCTTCACGGTGGCCACCATCCTGGGCGCGCTGTGGGCGGCCGAGGCCTGGGGCGGCTACTGGTCCTGGGACCCGAAGGAAACCTGGGCCCTGATCGTCTGGCTCAACTACGCGGCCTGGCTGCACCTGCGCCTGATCAACGGCCTGCGCGGCCGCATGGCGGCCTGGTGGGCGCTGGTGGGCCTGCTGGTGACGACCTTTGCCTTCCTGGGCGTGAACATGTTCCTGTCGGGGCTGCATTCCTACGGCGAGCTGTAATCCGCGCTGCTCGGGCTTCCGTAGGGTGGGCGCCCCGTGCCCACGCGTGACGCATGCGTCATGTTGGCCTCTAGAGCGCAGCGTCTGCTCACCGTTTACGCGTGGGCACGGGGCGCCCACCCTACGTCCCTTCGCTCTGGCGCCCGAAAATTTAACCGGCCTCGCATCTCCACGCCGATTGTTTGCCAAAACATCCCCGCGACATCACCGATCATCCACGCGGCCGGCAGTTCCACGAGCAATGGTGTAAGGTACAAGTTCAATTGCCCGCGGAGTAAACGATGCTGATCAAACGAAACCCGAACGGCCTGGACCGGCCCTTCGCCTCTGAAATCACGCCGCGCGAGGTGTACGAAGAGCGGCGCCAGTTCATTGCCCGCATCGCCGCCGGCGCCGCCGTCGGCAGTGCGCTGTGGGAGATGGCCAACCGCGAGGCCTTCGCCCAGGCCGCGCCCGCGCAGAAGCTGGCCGCGAAAGCCAACCCGGCGCTCTCGACCACCGAGAAGCAGACCGCGTTCCGCGACGCCACCAACTACAACAACTTCTACGAATTCGGCCTCGACAAGACCGACCCGGCCGAGAACGCGCACACCCTGCGCCCGCGGCCGTGGACGGTGGCGATCGAAGGCGAGGTGAAAAAGCCGATGCGCCTCGACATCGACAGCCTGGTCAAGCTGGCGCCGCTCGAGGAGCGCGTCTACCGGCTGCGCTGCGTCGAGGGCTGGTCGATGGTGATCCCCTGGGTCGGCTATTCGCTGTCCAACCTGATCAAGCACGTCGAGCCGACCGGCAACGCGAAATACGTGGAATTCACGACCCTGGCCGACCGCGCGCAGATGCCGGGCCTGAGGAGCGGTGTGCTCGACTGGCCTTACGTGGAAGGGCTGCGCATCGACGAGGCCATGCATCCGCTGGCGCTGCTCACCGTCGGCATGTATGGCCAGGTGCTGCCGAACCAGAACGGCGCCCCGGTGCGCGTGGTCGTGCCATGGAAGTACGGCTTCAAGTCGCCCAAGTCCATCGTGCGCATCCGTTTTACGCGCGACCAGCCGAAGACGGCCTGGAACGTGTCGGCGCCGCGCGAGTACGGTTTTTATTCGAACGTGAACCCGAACGTGGACCACCCGCGCTGGTCCCAGGCCACCGAGCGCCGCATCGGGGAAGACGGCTTCTTCAAGCGCAAGCGCGATACGCTGATGTTCAACGGCTACAACGAGGTCGCGCCGCTGTACGCGGGCATGGACCTGAAACGGTTCTTCTGATGGCGGCGGGTCCTTCGGCGAAACAGGTCAGCGGTATCAAGGCGTCGGTCTTCGTCGCCGCGCTGCTGCCTTTCCTGTGGGGCGCGTGGCAGGTCGTGCAAGGGGTGCCGGTCGATCCGCTCGCCTACATCACGCACCAAAGCGGCGACTGGGCGCTCTACCTGCTCTGCATCACCCTCGCCGTGACGCCCTTGCGGCGCCTCTCGGGCTGGAACTGGCTGCTGAAACTGCGGCGCATGCTCGGCCTGTTCGCCTTCTTCTACGCGCTGCTGCACTTCATCGCCTTCTTCTGGTTCGACCATTTCTTCGACGTCGCCAGCATGCTGCGCGACGTCGCGAAACGTCCCTTCATCCTGGTCGGCTTCATCGCCTTCCTGATGCTCGTTCCCCTGGCCGCGACCAGCACCAACGGCATGATGCGGCGCCTGGGCGGCAAGCGCTGGCAGTGGCTGCACCGGCTGATCTATCTCGTTGCGCCGCTCGCCGTGCTGCACTTCTGGTGGATGAAGGCGGCCAAGAACAACCTGGCCCAGCCGATGCTGTTCGCCGCCATCGTGGCGGTGCTGCTGGCGCTGCGCATTTACTGGAGCCGGGCCAAGGCGCGGGCGCAGGCTTCCGCCGCGGCGCCGCATCGCCGATCCGCATAACAGCCTTGCCGTCACCAGCATTGATGCCATCCTTTCATCGGCATAGATTGATTCTCGCAGGATCAATTACATAACGATAAAAGGAGACATCGTGATTTGTGCGGAAAAAGCGCCGTGGAAGTACCTGGTGATGTGGCTGCGGTTTTACTACGCCATCCATTTTTTGAAATCGGGAATCAACTACGCCGTGTTCGGCGTCATTCCCGATTTCAGCAAGGCCGGCGCGGTCGGCCCCTACCTGACCGAGATGAACAATATCGGGTTCTATCCCTTCATTAAATATCTCGAGATCGTCCTCGGATCGATGTTGCTGTTCAATATCCTGACGCCGCTGGCATTGGCCGTCATGGCCGGGATCGCCTTCCAGATCGCCTACCTGAACCTGTTCGTCTCCCCGCATCCGAGGCAGCTGTTCACCGGCACCCAGGAGTTGCTGCTGTGCGGCTTGCTGATCCTTGCCTACGGCAAGCATTTCCGCTCGCTGTTCGTGATGAAGGCGGGGGCCGCCTTTCCCTGGGCGGCGCGTCACGGGAGCAAGCCATGAAGCGCGCAGTCACGGCCAAGGATGTCCTGATCCTGATCGGCGTCGCCATCGCCTGGACCCTGGTCGTCATGGCCTTCTCGACCTCGATGGGAACGCGTCCCCTGCGCATCTACGACTGGGGTCCGCCGGTGTTTGCCGCCGTGCTGACCCTGTTCTTCATGCTGAAGGACAGGAAATCGGGTCCCGACGAACGCTAAGCCGGCGGCGGACGGACCAAAAAAAATGCTCCAGCCGCAAGACTGGAGCATTTTTCCGTTCATGCATCGCCATGACGATGCAGCGGCTGGCTTACTTCAGCATCGACTCCAGCGCATACAGCTCTTCCGGCGTCTCGCGCCGGCGCACCAGGTGCATTTGCTCGCCGTCGACGATGACTTCGGCGGCGCGGCCGCGGGTGTTGTAGTTCGAGGCCATGGTCATGCCGTAGGCGCCGGCGGTCATCACCGCCAGCAGGTCGCCCGGCGCGACCGCCAGTGCGCGGTCGCGCGCCAGCCAGTCGCCCGATTCGCAGACCGGGCCGACGATGTCGTAGGTGACCTTGCCGCCTTCGCGCGGCGTTACCGGCTGCACGCCCATCCAGGCGCCGTACAGGGTCGGGCGCATCAGGTCGTTCATGGCGGCGTCGACGATGCAGAAGCTCTTTTCTTCGCCCGGCTTCAGGAATTCGATGGCGGTCAGCAGCACGCCGGTGTCGGCGACGATCGAGCGGCCCGGCTCGAAAATCACCTTGATCGGCTGGCCGGCGTGGCGCTCGGCGCGCCAGGCGTCGATGCGGGCGAACAGGCGTTTCAAATAGTCGCCGACCGGCACCGGCGGCTTGTCGCCTTCCGCGCCGTAGTCGACGCCGATGCCGCCGCCGATGTCCAGGTGGTGCACATGGATGCCTTCGCCGTGCAGGGTGTCGATCAGTTCGATCAGTTTATCGAGCGCTTCGAGCAGCGGGGCGTCGTCGAGCAGCTGCGAGCCGATGTGGCAGTCGATGCCGACCACGTCCAGGTGCGGCAGGCTGGCGGCGGTGCGGTAGGTCGCCAGCGCGTCGTCGAAGGCGACGCCGAACTTGTTCGCCTTCAGGCCAGTGGCAATATACGGGTGGGTCTTGGCGTCGACGTTCGGGTTCACGCGCAGCGAGACCGGCGCGCGCTTGCCCATGCTGCCGGCCACCTCGTTCAGGCGGTGCAGCTCGGGGATCGACTCGACGTTGAAGCACAGGATGTTCTTTTCCAGCGCCAGGCGCATCTCGGCCACGGTTTTCCCCACGCCCGAGAAAATGACCTTGCCCGGGTCGCCGCCGGCGGCGATCACGCGCAGCAGTTCGCCGCCCGAGACGATGTCGAAGCCCGCGCCTGCGCGCGCCAGCAGGTCGAGGATGGCCAGGTTCGAGTTGGCCTTCATCGCATAGCAGACCAGGGCGTCGCGGCCGGCGCAGGCGTCGGCGTAGGCGGCGAAGTTCTTCAGCAGGGCCGACTTCGAGTAGACGTAGGTCGGGGTGCCGAATTCCTCGGCGACGCGGGACAATGGGGTGCTTTCGGCGTGCAGGACGCCGTCTTGGTACGAGAAATGCGACATGTGCTTATTGTGCGGGGGCGGGTGTGGATTGTTCTTGCTGCTTCGTTGCCGGGGCGGGGCGCGCCTGGGCCTGGTTGTCCGGCATCGCGGCCGGCGTGCTCATCGCCGGGGTGCTGGACAGCGTGGCGGTCGCGGGCCTGGCCGGCGGGGTGGGCATGTAGAGCGGACCGGTCTGGCCGCAGCCGGACAGCGCGGACGCGGCGAGGATGGCGAGCGCGGCGGCGGGAAGAAGCGCGATGGGTGACTTCACGATTAGAATCACGGTTTGATTAAGACCTTGGAGTGTAGCATGACCGAAACCGAATTTTTGGACCTGGCCGAATCGACGCTGGACCGCATCGAAAGCTGCTTCGACAACCTGAACGACCAGGACGTCATCGATGTCGAATGCAAGCGCAGCGGCAACGTGCTCGAGATCGAATTCATCGACAACGGTTCGAAGATCATCGTCAACAGCCAGGCCCCGCTGCAGGAAATGTGGGTGGCGGCGCGCGCCGGCGGCTATCACTACAAGCGCGTCGGCGACGAGTGGAGGAATACGCGCGACGATACGGAACTGTACACGGCGCTGTCGGACCTGGCCACGCAGCAGGGCGGGGCGCCGGTCAAGCTGGGATAAGCGTTTCGTAGGGTGGGTTCTCGAACCCACGCCGTACCCCGGCGGCATGTCGAAACGAGATTCTCTGCGATGGCGGGCGTCATCGCGGATGCGATGCGGTGTGCGAGCGCTCTACTGGGGTAAGCGCAGGTCGGGTTGTAGGGTGGACACCTGTGTCCACGCTGTACCCCGGCGGCATGTCGAAACGAGATTCTCTGCGACGGCGGGCGCATCGCGGATGCTGTGCGGTGTGCGAGCGCTCTACGGCGTGGGTTCGAGAACCCACCCTACAAAAGCGATGAAAGAATATTTCATTCAGCGATGCTTTCTGAAATATTCTTTCACGCAAACTTCAATCAGAACAACTCGTTCCGCACCGCATCCTGCGCCTTCTGCTGGGCCGGCGGAGGCGGAGCACCGACGTCGAGCGACTGCACGCCCGTGCCCGGCGGGTTCTCGGCGTAGTAGTAATCCCCGTCCATCATGATCAGCCCCGGCGGCGCTTCGCGCTCCTCGACCGGCACGCCTTTCAGCGCGGTCTGCATGTAGCCGATCCAGATCGGCAGGGCCAGGCCGCCGCCGGTTTCGCGGTTGCCCAGGTTCCTCGGCTGGTCGTAGCCCATCCAGGCGATGCCGACCAGTTTCGGCTGGTAGCCGGCGAACCAGGCGTCGATCGAGTCGTTGGTGGTGCCGGTCTTGCCCGCGATGTCGGGGCGCTTCAGGGCTTGCTGGGCTTTCGCTGCGGTGCCGTAGCGCGCCACGTCGCGCAGCATCGAATCCATCAGGAAGGCGTTGCGCGCATCGATCACGCGGTTCGCCTCGACGCCGGCGCGTTCCGGACGCGCTTCCGACAGCACCTTGCCCGAGCTGTCCGTCACCTTCGAGATCAGGTAGGGGCTGACGCGGTAACCGCCGTTGGCGAAGACCGCGTAGGCGCCGGCCATCTGCAGCGGCGTGGTGGCGCCGGCGCCCAGGGCGAGCGTCAAATACGGCGGGTTGCGCTCGGGGTCGAAGCCGAAGCGGGTCGCGTATTCCTGGCCGTAGCGGGCGCCGATGCGGTTCAGGATGCGGATCGAGACCATGTTCTTCGACTTGGTCAGGCCGCGCCGCATCGTCATCGGGCCCTCGTACTTGTTGTCGTAGTTCTTCGGCTCCCAGGGCTGGCCGCCGGTCTGGCCGGCGTCGAACGAGATCGGCGCGTCGTTCACCAGGGTCGAGGGCGACAGGCCGCGCTCGAGCGAGGCCGAGTAGATGAAGGGCTTGAACGAGGAGCCCGGCTGGCGCCAGGCCTGGGTCACGTGGTTGAATTTATTTCGGTTGTAGTCGAAGCCGCCCACCAGGGCCTTGATCGCGCCGTCCTCGGTGCTGGCCGCGACAAACGCCGATTCGACCGCCGGCATCTGCGTGATCTTCCAGTCCGCGCCGCCTTCCTGCATGACGCGGATCAGCGCGCCGCGGCGGATGCGGCGGTTCGGCGCCGCCTTGGCGGACAGCCAGTTCGAGGCGAAGGACAGGCCCTTGCCGGTGATCTTGATTTCCTCGCCCGAGGCCAGCACCGCGGTCACGCTCGACGGCGAGGCCTGCAGCACGACGGCGGCGACGATGTCGTCGCTGTCGGGCTTCTCGGCCAGTTCCGCCTCGATCGCTTCGTCCGCTTCGGTCTTGTCGTTCGGGATCTCGATGTAGGATTCCGGGCCGCGGTAGGGATGGCGGCGCTCGTAGTCCATCACGCCGCGGCGCACCGCGAGGTAGGCCGCGTCCTGGTCGGCCTTGGTGATCGTGGTGAACACGTTCAGGCCGCGCGTATAGGTGTCTTCCTTGAACTGTTCGTAGACCAGCTGGCGCGCCATCTCGGCCACGTACTCGGCGTGCACGCCGAACGCGGTGCTGTCCGACTTGATCTTGAGTTCCTCGTTCTTCGCCTGCTCGAACTGGGCGTCGGTGATGTAGCCCAGCGAATGCATGCGCTGCAGGATGTACTGCTGGCGCGTCCTGGCGCGGGTTGGGTTCACCACCGGATTGTAGGCCGATGGGGCCTTCGGCAGGCCGGCCAGCATTGCCGCTTCGGCCACCGTGATGTCGCGCAGGTCCTTGCCGAAATAGATCTGGGCCGCCGACTGGAAGCCGAAGGCGCGCTGGCCCAGGTAGATCTGGTTCATGTAGACCTCGAGGATCTGGTCCTTGGTCAGGTTCTTCTCGATCTTCCAGGCCAGCAGGGCCTCGTAGGCCTTGCGCTTGAGGGTCTGTTCCGACGACAGGAAGAAGTTGCGTGCCACCTGCTGGGTGATGGTCGAGGCGCCCTGGCGCGAGCCGCTGGTCGCGTTGTGCAGGGCCGCGCGCAGGATGCCCATGTAGTCGACGCCGCCGTGCTGGTAGAAGCGGTCGTCCTCGATCGAGAGCACGGCCTTCTTCATGACGTCGGGGATGTCCTTGAAGCGCACCAGGGTCCGGCGTTCTTCGCCGAATTCGCCGATCAGGACGTTATCGGCCGTGAAGATCCGCAGCGGCATCTTCGGACGGTAATCGGTGATGGTGTCGAGCGCCGGCAGGTTCGGGTAGGCCATCGCCAGCGCGAACACCACCAGCAGCACGCCCGTGAGGGCCAGGCCGGCGATGGCGCCGAAGGTCCACAGGACCAGGCGCTTGGCGCCAGATTTCTTCGGGGTAGAGGACTTCGAATCGGTTTGGGATTTCATGCTGACTCACAGTGTTGATCCATCTCATTATAAGACAGGGACTTTTGTGACGGTACGAACTCAACCGGACAAGCCGGCGGAATCTGCCTTTCATGACGATCCGACAAGTGGTGTGTACAAGGCGTTATCGAGTGTGGCATGCGCGCGCCGGATTGTAATGTTCCAATGCAGAAATATCTTGTCGGTACGCATCCTTATTGCTACGATTTAATGCAGTGCCTCATATATGTGCAGTAAGTTGTGCTGACACAGGCAGTTTCTTCAACATGACACTCCCCCGAGCGGGCGTTCAATAAATCGTTCTGCCACGGCAGACAGCAGTGAGGGAGGTCGCTCGTGATCAATCTGGGGTCCCTGTTCGGAAAGTCGAGCCCGCCTTTGGCCGGGCTCGACATCAGCACGTCCGGACTGCGCCTGGTGGAGCTGGCCGACGCCGGCAAGGGCGCGCTGCGCCTCGAGCGCCACGCGTTCGAAGCGCTGCCGCGCGGCGCCGTCGTCGACGGCAACATCGAGAACTTCGACCAGGTCGCCGACGCCGTGCGCCGCATCTGGAAGAAAAGCGGGACCCGCGCCCGCCACGTCGCGCTCGGCATGCCGCCGGGCGCCGTCATCACCAAGAAGATCATCCTGCCGGCCGGCATGGGCGAAGACCAGCTCGAAGTGCAGGTCGAGTCCGAAGCCAGCCAGTACATCCCGTTCGCGCTCGACGAGGTCAGCCTCGACTTCGACGTGGTCGGTCCCTCGGCCACCTCGCCCGAGGACATGGAAGTCATGCTGGCCGCCGCGCGCCGCGAGAAGGTCGAGGACCGGGTGGCGATCGCCGAGGCGGCCGGCCTCACCGCCACCGTGATGGACGTCGAATCCTACGCCGCGCGCGCCGCACTGGAACGCGTTACCGTCAATACCGCACTGGCCGACGCCAAGGCCGACGACAAGGTCGTGGCCCTGTTCCAGATCGGCGCGAGCATGACCTACGTCTCCTTCATGGTCAACGGCGACACCGTCTACGAGCGCGAGCAGCCCTTCGGCGGACACACGCTGACCCAGGACATCGTGCGCAGCTACGGCCTGGCCTACGAGGAAGCCGAGGCGCGCAAGCGCTCGGGCGACCTGCCCGAGAACTTCCGCGCCGACCTGCTGGCGCCCTTCATGGACAACGCCGCCCTCGAAGTGACGCGCGCGATCCAGTTCTTCTACACCTCGACGCCCTACACCCGCATCGACCAGATCTGGCTCGCCGGCGGCAACGCGCTGCTGCCGGGCCTGGTCGAGCTGGTCGGCGGGCGCACCCGCATCCCGACTGCGCCGGTGGCGCCGTTCGAGGGCATGCTGCTGGCGCCCGGCGTGCGCGAACAGCAACTGCGCCAGGAGGGCCCAGCCTACCTGGTCGCCTGCGGCCTGGCCCTGCGGAGGTTCGGATGATCCGGATTAACCTGCTCCCGCACCGGGAAGCGAAGCGCAAGCAGAAGCAGAAGGCTTTCGTCGCCATGCTGGTGCTCGGCGGCCTGCTGGGCGCGGCCGTGGTGCTGCTGGTCGGCGGCTGGAACGCCAGCCGCATCGCGATCCAGGAACAGCGCAACCTGGCGCTGAAGAACGAGAACGCAAAGCTCGACAGGAAGATCAAGGACATCGCCACCCTGAAGGAAGAGATCGAGGCCCTGAAGTCGCGCCAGCAGGCGGTCGAAGACCTGCAGGGCGACCGCAACCAGCCGGTCTACCTGCTCGACGAACTGGTGCGCCAGACGCCCGACGGCGTGTTCCTGAAATCGGTCAAGCAGGACGGCCAGCGCGTGGTGCTGAACGGCGTCGCCCAATCGCAGGAGCGCGTTGCCGAGCTGCTGCGCAACCTGTCCGGCCAGTCGCCCTGGCTCGAGGCGCCCGACCTGACCGAAGTGAAGGCGGCCACCGTGACCCAGAACAAGGCCGCGCGCAAGGTCGTCGAATTCACGCTGGCCGTGAACATCAAGCGCCCGCGCGAAGCGGAGGAGGGTGACGAAGCCGACAAGCCGGCCGCCCTGGCCGCGAAGAACGGAAGCAAGCCATGAACATCGACCTGAAACAATGGAGCGCCGAGCTGTCGTCCCAGTTCGAAGGCCTGCAAGGGCGCCCGCCCGGCCTGTGGCCGCTGGCGCCGCGCCTCTTGTGCGCGGCCGGCGTGATGGCGCTGGTGGTCGTGCTCGGCTACTTCGCCTACTGGCAAGGCCAGTTCGAAGCCCAGGAACAGGGCGCGGCCCAGGAACAGAAACTGCGCACGGCCTACAAGAACAAGATCGCGCAGGCGGTCAACCTGGAAGCGCTGCAGGCGCAGAAGCTGCAGGTCGACCAGTCGGTCGAGCGCCTGGAGAAGCAGTTGCCGAGCAAGGCCGAGATGGCGGCGCTGCTGTCGGACATCAACCAGGCCGGCGTCGGCCGCGGCCTGCAGTTCGAGCTGTTCCGCCCGAACCAGACCGTGGTGCGCGACTACTACGCCGAGCTGCCGATCGACATCAGGATCAGCGGTACCTACCACGACCTGGGCGCCTTCGCCGCCGACATGGCGCACATGCCGCGCATCGTCACGCTCAACAACATGGCGATCGAAACCAACAAGGACGGCAGCCTGAAGCTGGAAGCGATCGCCAAGACCTTCCGCTACCTCGACGCCGAGGAACTGGCCGCGCAGAGGGCCGCGCGCGAGAAGGCCAAGGGCAAGGGCAAAAAAGCCAAAGGGGCGAAGAAATGACGAAGACCCATGGCGCACTGCTGCTGACGATGGCCGCGCTGCTGGCCGGCTGCGGCGACAGCGACGTGCGCGAGGTGCGCAGCTGGATGGACCAGGTCAAGCGCGAAACGAAGCCAAAAGTGAAACCGCTGCCGGCCTCGAAGGAATTCATCCCCTACGCCTACAACCAGCAGGAGGCGGTCGATCCGTTCAGCACCGCCAAGCTGGCCGACGCCGGCCTGCTGGCGCAGGCGCGCAGCACGCTGCAGCCGGACTTGGAGCGGCCGCGCGAGGCCCTGGAGGCCTACCCGCTCGACACCATGACGATGGTCGGCACCATGCAGAAAGGGGGCGCCAGCTTCGCGCTGCTGCGCATCGACAACGTCATCTACCGCGTGCGGGTCGGCCAGCGCATCGGCCAGAACTTCGGCCAGGTCACGCGCGTGACGCCGGCGGCGGTGGACGTCAGGGAAATGGTACAGGACGCCGGCGGCGATTGGGTCGAGCGGATATCGAAGCTGGAGCTGCAGGAAAGTAAGGAGACCGGGAAATGACCCCATTTGCAATGAACAGCGGCGCGGCGCGCTTGCTGCCAGGCTGGCTGCTGCGCCTGGGCGCGGCGCTGCTGCTGGCGTTGGGCGTGCAGGCCGCGCAGGCGCAGGCGCAAGCCAATGCCATCGAGTCGATCACGGCCAACCAGCAGGGCGCCAACGTGGTGCTCAACATCGCCATGAGGAACGCGCCGGCGAAAGCGCCGCTCGGCTTCGCGATCACCAACCCGGCCCGCATCGCGCTCGACTTCGGCGCCACCAGCAACGCCACCGGCAAGAGCACCCAGGAGATCAACCTGGGCGACCTGCGCAGCGTGAACGTGGTGCAGGCCGCCGAACGCACGCGCCTGGTGCTGAACCTGAAGCGCTCCGTGAACTACACCACCGCGATCGACGGCAAGGCCATTGTCGTCACCATCGACGGCGCCGGCGCCGGCGGCACGTCTGTCGTCTCCCAGGTCAGCACCGCGGCCGCGGCGGTACAACCGTCAGTGCGTCAACAACTGCGCAACCTCGACTTCCGCCGCGGCAGCGGCGGCGAAGGCCGGGTCGTGGTCGACCTGCCGAACAACCAGGTCGCGGTGGACGTGCGCCAGCTCGGCAACCGGGTCCAGGTCGATTTCCTGAACACCGGCCTGCCGGAAGCGCTGCGCCGCCGCCTCGACGTGACCGACTTCGGCACCCCGGTGACGACCGTCACCACCGCGGCCCAGGGCAGCAACGTGCGCATGATCATCGAGGCGCAAGGCCAGTGGGAACAATCGGTCTACCAGAGCGAGACCCAGCTGGTGGTCGACGTGCGTCCGGTCAAGGAAGACCCGAACAAGCTGGGCGGCCCGCAGGGCTTCAACGGCGAGAAGATCAGCTTCGACTTCCAGAACATCGAAGTGCGGGCCGCGCTGCAGGCGGTGGCCGACATCTCGGGCCTGAACATCATCGCCAGCGATTCCGTCAGCGGCAGCCTGACCCTGCGCCTGAAGGACGTGCCCTGGGACCAGGCGCTCGACGTGATCCTGCAATCGAAGGGCCTGGACATGCGCAAGAACGGCACCGTGCTGTGGATCGCGCCGAAGGAAGAACTGCTGACCAAGGAAAAGCTCGAGCTCGAGCAGCGCGCCCAGATCTCCGACCTGGAACCGCTGCGTTCGGAGATCTTCCAGCTGAACTACCAGAAGGCCGAGTCCTTCCGCACCGTGTTCGGCCTGGACGCCAACGGCGCGCCGGGCGGCGACAGCCGCAACCGCGTGCTGTCCAAGCGCGGCAGCGCCATTATCGATCCGCGCACGAACCAGTTGTTTGTCACTGACATCGCCTCGAAGATCGAGGACATCCGGATGCTGATCCAGAAGACCGACGTCGCCTCGAAGCAGGTGCTGATCGAGGCGCGCCTGGTGGAGGCGAGCGACGGCTTCTCGCGCAACCTGGGCGCCAAGATCGGCTTCAACGATGCGCGCCGCGCGGCCGGCGGCGACCCCGGCTACGGCGTCGGCGGCGACAACCGCCTGGCGCTGAGCGGCAACATCCCCGGCGTCGGCGCGGTGACCGGCCAGGCCAGCGGCAGTACCTTCGACAACTCGACCCTGGTGAACCTGCCGGCGGCGGCGATCGGCGGCATCAACGCCCCGAGCATCGCCTTCAGCCTGTTCTCCTCGTCCGACAACCGCTTCCTGAACCTGGAACTGTCGGCGCTGGAAGCGGACGGCAAGGGCAAGATCATCTCCAGCCCGCGCGTGGTCACCGAGGACAAGATGGTGGCCGTGATCGAGCAGGGCATCGAGCTGCCGTACCAGGTCGCTTCGTCGAGCGGCGCGACCTCGATCGAATTCAAGAAGGCCAACCTGCGCCTGGAAGTGATCCCGCAGATCACCCCGGACGGCAACGTGGTGCTGGAAGTGGACGTCAGCAAGGATTCGAAGGGCGACGAGACGCGCGCCGGCTTCGCCATCAACACCCAGCACGTGAAGACCAAGGTGATGGTCGAGAACGGCGGCACGGTGGTGCTGGGCGGGATCTACCAGCAGACCGAGCGCAGCAACGAAAGCAAGGTGCCGCTGCTGGGCGACATCCCGTTCGTGGGCTACCTGTTCAAGACCCAGGGCCGCGAAAGCGCGAAGACCGAACTGCTGGTCTTCATCACGCCGAAGATCGTGGCCGACCGCATGACGTCGGGCCGCTGAACGACGTTTCGAACAACGCAGCAAGGCCGGCGCCGCGTGCGCCGGCGCGATGTACCCGCCACAGCGACGCCGGCGTGTTCCTGTGGCCTTCGTTTTTTTGATGGCCGGGCCGTATGCCGGCTGCATGAGTGACCAACAACCAATAATCGACAACAACTGGAACGACGATGCAGCACACCCCGAACTCCTCGAAGCCCGCCGCGCAGCTGCGCCTGGCGGCCCTGACCCTGATCGCCGCGGCCGCCCTGGCCGCCTGCGGCGGTGGCGGCGGCAATCCCGGCGCGGTCGGCGCGCCGGGTGCCCCCAGCGCCGGCGGTGGCGGCACGACGCCGCCCGCGCCCACCACGCCGGCGGCGCCGACGGTCAGCCTGTCCCTGCTCGGCGCGGGCGGGCAGGCCAGCAACTCGCTCAGCGGCGCCACGCCGCTGACGGTGCAGGCCAGCGTGAAGGACGCGGCCGGCAAGCCGATGAAGGAAGAACTCGTGACCTTCGTCACCGACGCCAACCTGGGCGTCTTTTCGCCATCGGCCGGCACCGCCCTGACCGACGACCAGGGCGTGGCGCGCATCACCCTGAACGCGGCCAGCCTGGCGGCGGGCGGCGCCGGCAAAGTGACCGCGACGGTCAATGCCGGCGGCACCACCATCGTGGGGGAGCGCAATTACCAGGTCGGCGCCACCATGCTGAGCTTCGGCACGCTCAAGATCTCCAGGAGCGCGATTCAGGCCTACGACTCGACGGACCTCTCGGTGGAAGTGCAGGCCGGCGGCGCGACCTATGCCGGCCGGGCCACCGTCAACTTCACGTCCGCCTGCGTTGCCGCCGGCAAGGCCACGCTGGCCACGGCCGTCGCGACCACCAACGGCGTCGCCAGGACGGTCTACCGCGACCTGGGCTGCGCCAACGACGACATCATCACGGTCTCGGCCGACGGGGTCTCGGTCCCGGCCACGGCCGCGCTGAAGATCGCGCCGCCGAACGCGGCCTCGGTGCAGTTCGTCTCCGCCGATCCGGTCGGGAAGTCGATCGTGATCCAGGGCCAGGGCGGCATCAACCGCACCGAAACGGCGACCCTGAAGTTCCGCGTCTTCGACACCTTCGGCAACCCGCTGCCGCGCCGCGCCGTGAATTTCACGGTCTCGTCCCCGACCCTGGTACACCTGAACAAGACCTCGGACAGCACCGACGAGAAGGGCGAAGTGATCACGACGGTCAATTCCGGCACGGTGGCGACCTCGTTCCGCGTGTTCGCGACCCTGCCGAACACGGCCACCGCGACCCAGCCGGACATCTCGACCACCTCCGATTCGATCGTCGTCACTACCGGCCTGCCGGTGCAGCGCGCGTTCTCGCTCAGCGCCGGCAGGTCCAACCTGGAAGGCTGGACCCGCGACAGCAGCCCGACCCAGCCGGCCACCACGGTCCAGGTGATGATCGCCGACAGTTTCGGCAACCCGGTCCCGGACGGCACCCCGGTCGTGTTCCAGACCAACATGGGCTCGGTGGGCTCGTCCGACAAGGGCGGCTGCAACACCGTCAACGGCGGCTGTGCGGTCGATTTCCGGACCCAGGAACCGCGGGTGCCGACGCCGGGCCAGCCGGCCACGCCGTGCAACACCGGCAGCGGCGCCGGCGTGAGCCCGGACAGCACGCGCCCGGGCCTGGCGACCGTGTGCGCCAGCAGCACCGACGGCACCAACACCATCTTCGGCAAGATCGGCCTGTTCTTCGGCGGCAGCGGCGCCGCCAAGGTGTTCCTGGACGGCGCGTCGGCGCCGCTGGCGAACGGCGTCACCGACCTGGGCACGGTGAAGGCCCTCGATTCGAAGGTGTTCGTGCTGCAGCTGAACGACGTGAACCTGAACCCGCTGCCGTTCGGGACCCGCGTCGAGGTGACCAACCTGGTGAACGCGAGCGCGGCGGCCGTGGTGCCGGCCACGGTTCCGAACATCTTCCCGCACACCATGAACGGCGACGACATCACCGGCACCAACGTCTCCGGTCCGCAGGGATCGCGCCATACTTTCTCGATCTCGAACCCGGCCGGCAAGGACTGCACCGCCCCGGTAACGGCGACCTTCAACGTCACCGTGACCTCGCCAGGCGAGGTGGTGACCACGATTCCGTTTAAACTGGCGTTCAGCTGCCCATAAAAAGGGTGACCGTAACAACAGACGGCCAGCTTATCCTGGCCGTTTGTCTTTTTAGACGAGCTGAATATCGTGCCCGAGGCAAACAGTAACAATATCTTCCTGGTCGGACTGATGGGGTCCGGCAAGACCACCATTGGCCGGCTCCTCGCGCGCCGGCTGGGCAAGCGCTTCGTCGACTCCGACCACGCCATCGAGGCGCGTACCGGCGCCTCGATTCCCTGGATCTTCGAGATCGAGGGCGAGGCGAGTTTTCGCCGCCGCGAGGCCGAGATGATCGCCGAGCTGACCGCCCAGGACGACATCGTCCTGGCCACCGGCGGCGGCGCCGTCCTGAATCCGGCCAGCCGCGCGCTGCTGGCCGAGCGCGGCACCGTGATCTACCTGCGCGCCGGCATCGGCGCCATCTTGCAGCGCACTTCGCACGACAAGAACCGGCCGCTCCTGCAGACGGCCGATCCGCGCCGCAAGCTCGAGGAGCTGCTGGCCCAGCGCGAGCCGCTGTACCGCGAGATTGCGGACCTCGTCATCGATACCGGCCGACCTAACGTACAATCGATGGTCCAGACTATCCTAGACCAGCTGGACGCGCTCGCAGCCGGGCGCGCCCGGCGCACGAAGGCGGCATCGATGAATCAGGCAGCACAAATCAATCTCAACGTCGAACTGGGCGAGCGCAGCTATCCCATCGCGATCGGCCCCGGCCTGCTGGCCGACCCCGCGGCCCTGGCCCGCCACGTCGGCGGCCACAAGGCGGCGATCGTCACCAACACCACCGTGGCCCCGCTCTACCTGGAGCAGGTGGCCGCGCCCCTGCGCGCCGCCGGGCGCGAGGTGGTCGAGATCGTCCTGCCGGACGGCGAGGAATTCAAGCACTGGGGCTCGCTGATGCAGGTGTTCGACGCCCTGCTGGCCAACAAGTGCGACCGCAAGACCACCCTGGTCGCCCTGGGCGGCGGCGTGATCGGCGACCTGACCGGCTTCGCGGCGGCCAGCTACATGCGTGGCGTGCCCTTCGTGCAGATCCCGACGACCCTGCTGGCCCAGGTCGATTCCTCGGTCGGCGGCAAGACCGGCATCAACCACCCGCTCGGCAAGAACATGATCGGGGCCTTCTACCAGCCGCGCGCGGTGCTGGCCGACACCTCCACGCTGTCGACGCTGCCGGACCGCGAGCTGTCGGCCGGCCTGGCCGAGGTGATCAAGCACGGCGCCATCCTCGACGCCGAATTCTTCGACTGGATCGAGGCCAACGTCAAGGCCCTGGTGGCGCGCGAGCCGCAGGCGCTGGCGCACGCGATCGCGCGCTCCTGCGAAATCAAGGCCGACGTCGTGCGCCGCGACGAGCGCGAAGGCGGCCTGCGCGCGGTGCTGAACTTTGGCCATACCTTCGGCCACGCGATCGAGGCTGGCCTCGGCTATGGCGAATGGCTGCACGGCGAAGCGGTCGGCTGCGGCATGGTGATGGCGGCCGACCTGTCGCAGCGCCTGGGCCTGGTCGACGCGGCAACCGTGGAGCGCCTGCGCGCGCTGGTCAAGGCGGCCGGCCTGCCGACGGTGGCGCCGGACCTGGGCGTCGCGCGCTGGATCGAGCTGATGGAAGTCGACAAGAAGAACGAGGGCGGGGCGATCAAGTTCATCCTGCTGAAACCCCTGGGCAGCCCGAGCATCGCCAGCGTGCCCGAGGAAGCGCTGCGGGCCACGCTGGCGGCCTGCGTGGCGGGCGGGAGCGCATGATGGATTTCGACGCCCACCTCGCACCCTATGCGGCGCATTCGTCGACATCGCGCGGGCGTCGCTTTCCGGAACCGGCGCCGGGCTCGCGCAGCGAATTCCAGCGCGACCGCGACCGCATCATCCACTCCACGGCCTTTCGCCGGCTGGAATATAAAACCCAGGTCTTCCTGAACCACGAGGGCGACCTGTTCCGCACCCGCCTGACGCACTCGATCGAGGTGGCGCAAATCGGGCGCACCCTGGCGCGCAGCCTGCGCCTGAACGAGGACCTGGTCGAAGCCACGGCGCTGGCGCACGACCTCGGCCACACGCCCTTCGGCCACGTCGGCCAGGACGTGCTCAACGAATGCATGCAGGACTACGGCGGCTTCGAGCACAACCTGCAAAGCCTGCGCGTGGTCGACCAGCTGGAAGAACACTACGGCGCCTTCGACGGCCTGAACCTCACGTTCGAAACGCGCGAGGGCATCCTCAAGCACTGCTCGCTGAACAACGCGCGCCAGCTGGGCGAACTCGGCCAGCGCTTCATCGACAAGACCCAGCCGAGCCTGGAAGCGCAATTGACCAACCTGGCCGACGAGATCGCCTACAACAACCACGACATCGACGACGGCCTGCGTTCCGGCCTGCTGACGATGGCGCAGATGGAGGAAGTGGAACTGTTCGCGCGCCTGCGGCACCAGGTCGAGGCCCAGTACCCGGGCCTGCCGGGACGGCGCGCGCTGTACGAGACGATCCGCCTGATGATCACGGCGATGACGGCGGACCTGGTCGAGACCTCGGCCGAACGCCTGCGCGAGGCCGCGCCGCAGAGCATCGACGACGTGCGCCAGGGTCCGCCCTTGATCCGCTTCTCGGACAAGATGCGCGCCGAGACCACGGCCTTGAAGCGCTTCCTGTACGCCAACCTGTACCGCCACTTCCAGGTCAACCGCATGCGCGTGAAAGCCAGCCGCATCGTGCGCGAGCTGTTCGACGCCTTCATGACGGACCCGGTGCTGCTGCCGCCCGACTACCAGGCGGTCGATGGCGACACCCTGAAGCAGGCGCGCAAGATCGCCGATTACATCGCGGGGATGACGGACCGGTACGCAATCCGCGAGCACCGGCGGATTTTCTCGCTCGACCATCTGTAAGGTGGGTTCCTGAACCCACGCGCCGTGACGATGCGCATCGCGGCGCAGTATCGTAGGGTGGACACCTGTGTCCACGCTGTATGGTGCGCGTCCCGGCCACCAGCGTCACCGATGAAAGGCGCCGTGATGCAACCGGTGAGACCGCGTGGGCTCAGGAGCCCACCCTACGCAACCCCGGTAGGGTGGGTTCTCGAACCCACCGGGCGGCAGCATGATGCGAACGGCCGGGGCGGTGGGTTCAAGAACCCACCCTACGAGAACAG
>NZ_DAMCPG010000021.1:0-18985 GCF_032106685.1 Massilia sp. | reverse complement strand
GTGCGTGTCCCGGCCACCAGCGTCACCGATGAAAGGCGTCGCGATGCAACCGGTGAGACCGCGTGGGCTCAGGAGCCCACCCTACGCAACCCCGGTAGGGTGGGTTCTCGAACCCACCGGGCGGTAGCAGGATGCAAACGGCGGAGGCGGTGGGTTCAAGAACCCACCCTACGAGAACAGGCTGGGCCGCGCGCGTTTCGTAGGGTGGACACCTGTGTCCACGCTGTATGGTGCGCGTCCCGACCACCAGCGTCACCGATGAATGGCGTCGCGATGCAACCGGTGAGACCGCGTGGGCTCAGGAGCCCACCCTACAAAACCCGGTAGGGTGGGTTCTCGAACCCACCGGGCGGTAGCATGATGCGAACGGCCGGGGCGGTGGGTTCAAGAACCCACCCTACGAGAACAGGCTGGGCCTGGCGAGTTCTCCGAGCAGCTTCTTGACCGGCGCCGGCAAGGCTGCCTCGTCGATCGCCGCCAGTTTCCACCACACGAATCCTTCCGGCGCCGCCGGCCGCGCGGCCAAGGTCAGCTTGTGCGGGAAGATGTGCAATTTGTAGTGCGTGAACACGTGCACCAGCGGCAGCAGGGCCTGCGCTTCCTCGACTTCGCCGAAGCGCGCGAACGCCCCGGCCAGGCTTGCCGGCGCCATCAGCGCGGGAGACGCATCGCCCAGCGCCACATGCCCCTCGACCTCGGGCAGCGACAGCAGGCCGCCCCAGATCCCGCTGCCGGGCCGCTGCTCGAGCAGTACTTCACCGTCGTGCACGACGACCAGCAAATCGGCGCGCTTCTCGGGCGTGGCCTTCTTCGGTTTGCGCACCGGCAGTTCGGCCGTGCGGTTCGTGGCGAACGCGACGCAGCGCGCCTGCAGCGGGCAGCGGCCGCACTCGGGCTTCGAGCGCGTGCACAGTGTGGCGCCAAGGTCCATCAGGCCCTGCGTGTAGGACTCGATGCCCTCGACCGGCAACAGGGCGTCGGCGCGCCGCCACAATGCCTCTTCCACGCGTTTCTCGCCCGGGTACTGGTCGACGCCGAACACGCGCGCGAACACGCGTTTCACGTTGCCGTCGAGGATAGCGGCGCGGGTGCCGTTCGAGAACGCGGTGATGGCGGCCGCAGTGGAACGGCCGATCCCGGGCAGGTCGGCGAGCAGGGCCGGATCGCTCGGGAACACCCCGCCGTACTCGTTCACCACGCGCTGGGCGCAGGCGTGCAGGTTGCGCGCGCGGGTGTAGTAGCCCAGGCCGCTCCAGTGCGCCATCACGTCCTCGATCGGCGCCTCGGCCAGCGCCTGCACGGTCGGGAAGCGCGCGAGGAAGCGCGCGTAGTAGCCCAGCACCGCCGCCACCTGAGTTTGCTGCAGCATGATCTCGGACAGCCAGACGCGGTAGGCGTCGCGCGTGTTCTGCCAGGGGAGCGTGTGGCGGCCATGCGCGCGCTGCCAGGCGATCACGGCGTCGGAAAAGGTCGGGTCGATCAGGTCGTCGAATTCGGTCAAGCGTTTCATGTAGTGTCTATGCGGCTTCCAGCAGGGCGGGTTCGTCGAGCGCCGCGCCGACGGCCGCGCCCAGGTCCAGCACCGCGCGGCGCTGGCGCTGCAGTTCGTCCTGGCGCGCCTCGAAGGCGGCGATCTTCTGTTCCAGGCTGTCGGTCGCGTCGTGGATGCGCTGGATCGAGGCCAGGCGGTGGCGCAACTGCTCCTTGTGCTGGCGGATCTGGGTTTCGAGCGGCGCCATGATCACCTTCAGCCAGGCTTCGACGTCGCCGTTTGCGGCGCGGAAGGTGCGCCGCACGCGCGAGGCGATCGAATCGAAGAAGCGTTCCATCAGCGTCGCCCGGCTGGTCATGAGCAGGGTGGCGGTGCCGAACTGTTTCGCGTAGAGCGCCTCGATGGCGTCGATCTCGGCGCGGTAGCGCGCCAGGCTCAGGCCGGGCGGCGCCGACAGGGTCAGGCCGTGCTCGGCCGCGAAGCCGCGCACCATGGCCTCGGTCGTGGCGCCGATCTCGCCGACCTTCGCTTCGGCCGCGTCCAGCGCCGCGCGCGCCTCGTCGAAGAACGTGCGCACCGGCGCGCGCATGCCGGTCGCGAAACGCGCGGCCTGCAGCGCCAGGCGCACGGCCTCGGCCTGGCGCTGCACGGCGTCCAGGCCGAGGAGGGAGTACAGCTGGGTCGACAGCGCGGCGAAGCGCGTGCGCGCGTCCTGCAAACGCAGCAGGCCGGCGTCGAAATCCTTCCGCTCGGCCTCGATGCGGCGCATCATCAGGGACAGCACCGCCTGGTTCTTGCCGCGCAGGCTTTTCAGTTCCTGCAGCTGCTCGACCAGGTCGCGCATGCGCGCCGCCAGCGCCCCGGCCAGCGCGGTCTCCAGCGCGGCGAGGTCCTCGCGCAGCTGGCGCGACAGGATCGCCTTCTTCTGCGGCACCAGGCCCTGCAGCAGGGCCGTTTCCAGCGCGCCGACGCGGCTGCGCTCGAACAAGTCCATGTCGCCCTGGATGCGCCCGACCAGCGCCTGCTGCGCCGAGACCGGATACACCTGTCCGACTTCCAGGCCGAGCTGGCGGGCGACGTCCTGCCGCTGGCGCGCGAGCTCGGCTTCGTTGTCGGCCTCGTTCTTGAGGGGATCCCACATGGCGTCGATCTTGTTCAGCACCACGATGCGTCCCGACCCGGCGCCGATGTGGGTGCGCCAGACCTCGATGTCGCTGCGCGTGACGCCAGTCTCGGCGGCCAGCACGAACAGCACCGCGTGCGCGTTCGGGATCAGGTTCAGCGTCAGTTCCGGCTCGGTGCCGATCGCGTTCAGGCCCGGCGTGTCGAGGATCACCAGGCCCTGCTTGAGCAGCGGGTGCGGCAGGTTGATCAGGGCGTGGCGCCACTGCGGGATCTCGACCGTGCCGTCGGCTGCGCACGCGTCGGCGTGCTCCGGGTCCTGCGGGTCGTACAAGCCGTAGCGCTGGGCTTCCTCGGCGGGCACGCGGCGCGTCAGGCTGACCTGGCGGAAGGCGTCGCGCATGCGTTCGGGGTCGCCGAGGTCGAGCGGCAGCACGGTCCAGGCGGCCGGATCGTCGCGGTAGTCGCCGGTCGAGAGCGTGCTGGCGCGGGTCTCGATCGGCAGCAGGCGGATGCAGGGATCGAAGGCGGCGTCGTACAGCAGCTCGGTCGGGCACATGGTGGTGCGCCCGGCGGCCGACGGCAGGATGCGCTGGCCGTAGTCGGCGAAGAAGATCGCGTTGATCAGCTCGGATTTGCCGCGCGAGAATTCGGCCACGAAGGCGATCGACAGCCGGTCGTCGCGCACCCGCGCCTGGGCCTGGCCGATCCGCGCCAGGGCGGCGGCGTCGGCCAGTTCGGCCGCCTGCAGCGCGCCGCGATAGGTGTCCAGCGCATCGGCGATGGCGGCGCGCCAGGCGCCGTATTCTTGGATCTGTTGCATGTTCCGCCCGCTTGTCAGGTTGCTTACCGCTGGCAGGTCGCGCAGTAGAAGGTGGAGCGCTGGCCCTGCTTGATCTGGCGTATCGGCGCCCCACAGTTGCGGCAAGGCACTCCAGCACGATCATAGACGAAATATGTCTGCTGGAAATATCCTGACTGTCCGTTTACGGCAATAAAGTCACGCAATGTGCTGCCGCCCTGCACGATGGCGGCAGCCAGGATGTCGCGAATGGCCTGCGCCAGTTTCTCGTAGCGCGCGCGGCTGATGCGCGAGGCCGGTGTCTTCGGGTTGATCCCGGCCCGGAACAGGCTTTCGCAGGCGTAGATGTTGCCGACGCCGACCACGATGTCGCCCGCCAGCAGCACCTGCTTGATCGGGGCGCTGCGCTTGCGCGTGGCGCGGTACAGCAGCTCGGCCGAGAAGCTGTCCTCGAGCGGTTCGACGCCCAGGCCGCGCAGCAGGATGTGCTGTTCCAGTTCGCCGTCGTCGATGCCGTGCCAGAGCACGGCGCCGAAGCGGCGCGGATCGTGCAGGCGCAGCACCTGGCGCACGCCGTTGGCGCCGACGACCAGGTCGAAGTGGTCGTGCTTCTTCAGCTCGATACCCGGCGGCAGTACGCGCAGGTGGCCGGACATGCCGAGGTGGACGATCAGGGTGCCGCTCGCGAAGCCCAGCAGCAGGTATTTGCCGCGCCGCTTGACGTGCTCGATGCGCTGGCCGACCAGCGCGTCGGCGATGTGGACGGGGAAGGGCCAGCGCAGGCCCTCGCGACGGAACACGACCTGCTCGACCACGCGGCCTTCCAGGTGCGGCGCGACGCCGCGCCGGGTGACTTCTACTTCTGGGAGTTCAGGCATGTAAATTCGACAAATTCTTGTAAATTCGTGTTGCGGGGGCGGACGCGTTGCAGGGCTTGGGCGTAGAATCGGGACATCGTTACCGATATGGACACGCTTTGAAAAACGCTTTCGTCATTGTAACTCTCTCCGGTGTGCTGGCGGCATGCGCTGTGGCGCCGCAACCGCAGCCCGCTGCGCAAGCGGCGGCCGCGGCGAAAGCCGCCGATCCGCAAGCCATGGCCGAGGCGCGCGAAGCCGAGCAGCAGGCGGCGGCCGAGGCCGAGAAAGCGGCGCAAATGGCGCGCCTGCCCAAGGTCGCGTTGACGCCGACCTTGCTGAACCAATTGCTGCGCGCCGAGTTCGCGTTTCGCAAGGGCGACTGGCAAGGTCCCTACCTGACGATGCTGGCGCTGGCCCAGCAGACGCGCGACCCGCGCCTGGCGCGCCGCGCCGCCGAGATGGCCCTGGCCGCGCGCCAGCAGGACGATACCCTGGCCGCGGTGCGCGAATGGCGCAAGCTCGATCCGCAATCCGAGGAAGCGACGCAATACTATCTGGGGATGGTCATCCTCTCCGACAATATCTCCGACGCCGAAGCGATCTTCCGCAAGCGCCTGGAAAGCGCCCCGGCCGAGGTGCGCGGCGTGGTGCTGTACCAGGTCCAGCAATTGCTCTCGCGCGCCAAGGACAAGGAAGCAGCCAACGCCATGCTCGAGCGCCTGGTCGCGCCCTATGGCGACACCGTCGAGGGCCGCGTCGTGCTGGCCCAGGCCGCGCTGGCGCGCGGCGACAAGGAGGAGGGCGTACGCCAGGCGCGCGCCGCGCTGGAACTGCAGTCGTCCTCGCAGATCGCGATGCTGACCCTGGCCCAGGCCAGCGACAGCGAGGAGCAGGCCACGGCCTTGCTGGAAAAATTCCTGGTCACCAATCCGAATGCGCGCGAAGTGCGCGCCGCCCATGCGCGCATCCTGGTCAACGCCAAGCAATACGAAGCGGCGCGCCGCGAGTTCCAGTTGCTCGACCAGCAGCAGCCGGACAACGTCACCACGCTGTACGCGCTGGGCGTGCTGTCGACCCAGCTGAACGACCCGGCAGGCGCGGAGCGCTACTTCACCCGTTTCGTCGAGGTGCTGGGACGGAACCCGGACGACGAGCGCGACCCTTCGCGGGCCTTGCTCATCCTGTCGCAACTGGCCGAGGAGCGCGGCGACCTGCAGGCCGCCGTCGGCTGGCTCGATAAACTGCCCGAGGGCGACGAGAAGACCGTGTTCAGCGCCCAGCTGCGCCGCGCCCAATTGCTCGGCAAGGGCGGCGACGTGCCGGCCGCGCGCCGCCTGCTCGCCTCGCTTGCGCCGTCCGATCCTGCCGCCCAGGCCCAGGTGCTTGCTGCCGAAGCGCAGATCCTGCGCGACGCCGGCCAGGCCGGCCAAGCCTATCAATTGATGCAGGCCGCCACCAAGCGCTTCCCGGCCAATCCCGACCTGCTGTACGACTATGCCTTGCTGGCCGAAAAGGCCGGCCAGGTCGAGGAAATGGAGCGCGCCCTGCGCGAGGTGATGCGCCTGGCGCCGGACAACCACCATGCCTACAACGCCCTCGGCTATTCCCTGGCCGAGCGCAACGTGCGCCTGGAGGAGGCGCGCGCGCTGATCGTGAAGGCGCTGGCGATGGCGCCGGAAGATCCCTTCATCATGGACAGCATGGGCTGGGTTGAATACCGCATGGGCAACCTGGAAGCGGCCGAGGCCCACCTGCGCCGCGCCTATGGCTTGCGCCGCGATCCGGAGATCGCGGTGCACCTCGGCGAAGTGCTGTGGCAGCGCGGCAAGCGCGCCGACGCCCAGAAGCTCTGGCTCGAGGCGCGCGCCAAGGACCCGCAGAACGATACCTTGCGCAGTACCCTGGCGCGCTTGCGCCTCACGCTGTGAAATAATCAAGAGCGTCTGACAAAACCTCCATGGCTGCGTTGCATCGTCTCGCCGTACGCTCGTACTGTCTTCGACGACGCGCCTTGCCCTGTCGGGTTTTGTCAGAGGCTCTAACCAGCATGAATCCGGCGGCGGGCGCATGCCCGCCGCGCTTTTTTGTAGACTACCGACTATCCGAACGATGCCAATCACCCGCCGCCTGACCCTGTTCGCCATCGCCGCCGCGCTTGCCGGCTGCGCCAGCGCGCCCCTGTCCCAATCCACTGTCGCCGACTACCGCGAGACGATCGACCTCAGCGGGCGCCTGTCGGTGAACTACGAAAAGGACGGCCAGCCCGGTTCGGTCACGGGCAATTTCGAGTGGTCGCAACAGCCGGGCCGCATCGACGTCAGCCTGGCCTCGCCGCTGGGCCAGACCCTGGCCGAGATCAGCGTCACGCCGCAAGGGGCCACGCTGACCCAGGCCGGCCGCGAGCCGCTGAGCGCCGAGGACATCGATACCCTGACGTCCCAGGCGCTGGGCTGGTCACTGCCGGTGGCCGGCTTGCGCGACTGGATGCAGGGCTATGCCACGGCGGCCGACGGCACGCGCTTCGTCGCGTCGCCGGCGAATAACAGCGTCTACACCAGGGATGGCTGGCGCCTGCGCTTCGTCTCCTGGCAAGATGAGAAAGCCGCACGGCCAGTGCCCCAGCGCATAGACGCCGAGCGCAGCGCCACCGCCACCAGCGGCGAGCTGCAGATCCGTATCATCATCAACCCGGCTGCCTGATGAAGTCGCTGCACCATTGCCCGGCCCCGGCCAAGCTGAACCTGTTCCTGCACGTCGTCGGCCGCCGCGCCGACGGCTACCACCTGCTGCAAAGCGTCTTTCAACTGATCGACCGCGCCGACACCCTTGATTTCGACCTGCGCGACGATGGCCGCATCCAGCGCATCAACGACGTGCCCGGCGTGCCCGCGGAGCAGGACCTGGTGGTGCGCGCGCTGCACCGCCTGGCCGAGGCGTTTCAAACGCGCCATGGCCGCGCCGTACCCGGCATCGACGTGCGCCTGGACAAGATCCTGCCGATGGGCGGCGGCCTGGGCGGCGGCTCGTCCGACGCCGCGACCGCGCTGATGGCGGCGAACCACCTGTGGCAGTGCGGTTTCAGCGATGCCGAGCTGATGGCAATCGGCCTGCCGCTGGGCGCCGACATTCCGTTTTTCCTCTACGGCGAAACCGCCTTCGTGGAAGGGATCGGCGAGGCGATGCAGCCGGTGGACGGCCCGGATTGCTGGTACGTGGTGATCGAACCTGGCGTCTCGGTGCCGACCCCTGCAATTTTTACCGCACCCGATTTGACAAGGGACACAAAACCCGTCAGAATAGCGGACTTTCCTGAGGCACATAAGTTAAGTGCATACGGGAAAAATGATTTGCAAGCAGTAGCGGCCCGCTTGTTTCCTGCAGTAGGGGAGGCGATCGAGTGGTTGGGGCGTTACGGTGCTGCCAGGATGACTGGCTCAGGGGCGTGTGTGTTTTGCGCGCTGCCCGGCGAAGCTCAAGCGGATCAGGTGTTGCGGCAAGTGCCCGACAGCTGGAAATCGTGGAAAGCAAAATCGCTGGCGCGACACCCGATGAAAAAGCTCTTGCAAAACAGTATGTTGTAGAATAAAATTTTGCCTGTCGCAGCGATTGACGTTACAATAGTTGAGCACTGCGGTAAGCTGTAGGTTGCGTAGGGGAATCGCCAAGTTGGTTAAGGCACCGGATTTTGATTCCGGCATTCCAAGGTTCGAATCCTTGTTCCCCTGCCATTCAATTTGTCCGGCCTGTCGATGCTGCAAGCGTCCAGCGGATAAATAAGGAAAGCACGAAAATGGTCGCTCTCCATAACGCATAATCAGCCGGTATATCCGGCTGATTGTTTTTCAAGTTCAAGCTCACCTTTCTGGGACTCCCATGGCTTACGAAAACCTGATGGTTTTTACCGGCAATGCCAATCCGGCGCTAGCAGAAGGGGTCGCAAAAAACCTCGGCATTCCTCTCGGTAAAGCCGTGGTCTCGAAGTTCTCCGATGGCGAAGTAATGGTCGAAATCAACGAGAACGTTCGTGGCAAGGACGTCTTCGTTCTGCAATCGACCTGCGCACCCACCAACGATAACCTGATGGAAATCATGCTGATGGTCGACGCTCTCAAGCGCGCATCGGCTGGCCGCATTACCGCTGCCATTCCATACTTCGGCTATGCCCGCCAGGACCGCCGCCCGCGTTCGGCGCGTGTCGCGATCTCGGCGAAAGTCGTCGCCAACATGCTGGAAGAAGCCGGCGTCGAGCGCGTCCTGATCATGGACCTGCACGCCGACCAGATCCAGGGTTTCTTCGACATCCCGGTCGACAACATCTACGCTTCCCCGATCCTGCTGGGCGACCTGCAGAAGCAGAAGTACGACGACCTGCTGGTCGTCTCGCCCGACGTCGGCGGCGTGGTGCGTGCCCGTGCGCTGGCCAAGCGCCTCGGCTGCGACCTGGCGATCATCGACAAGCGCCGCCCGAAGGCGAACGTGTCGGAAGTCATGAACATCATCGGCGAAGTCGAAGGCCGTAACTGCGTGATCATGGACGACATGGTCGACACCGCGGGCACGCTGACGAAAGCTGCCGAAGTGCTGAAAGAGCGCGGCGCCAAGAAAGTCGTGGCCTACTGCACCCACCCGGTGCTGTCCGGTCCGGCCATCGACCGCATCTCGAACTCGCCGCTGGACGAGCTGGTTGTCACCGACACCATCCCGCTGTCGGAAGCCGGCGCCGCCTGCCCGAAGATCCGCCAGCTGACCTGTGCTCCGCTGCTGGCCGAGACCTTCAAGCGCATCGTCAAGGGCGACTCGGTCATGTCGCTGTTCGTCGACTAAGCAATACACGCATCAAACCGCGGCGCGCCAGGCTGAACAGCCGGCGCGCCGTTGTGCCGTAAAAATATCGGAATTCTTGAGTGCGCAGTCAGCGCTCAATCGCCGCCTGTCCCTGGTCGCGGGGGCAGGCATTTACCGGGCGCGGGCCGGGAATCATTCCCGGCATTCGGGCCCACACTTTATTACTGGAGTTTTACATGAAAGTAGTCGCATTCAACCGCACCCTGCAGGGCACCGGAGCGAGCCGCCGCCTGCGCAACGCTGGCCAGACCCCTGGCATCATCTACGGTGGCGCCGAAGCCCCGCAGCTGATCGCCCTGGACGGCAACGCGTTGTTCCACGCGCTCAAGAAAGAAGCTTTCCACGGTTCCGTGCTGGACATGGAAATCGAAGGCAAGACCCAGCAAGTCCTGCTGCGCGACTTCCAGATGCACGCATACAAGCAACTGGTCCTGCACGCTGACTTCCAGCGCGTCGACGCATCGCAGCCGATCCACACCAAGGTCACCCTGCACTTCGTCAACGCCGAGACCTCGCCAGCCGTCAAGCTGAGCAGCGCTGTCATCTCGCACGTGATGAACGAGCTGGAAGTCGCCTGCCTGCCGGGCAAGCTGCCTGAGTTCATCGAAGTCGACCTGGGCAACCTGGAAGCCGGTCAGTCGATCCACGTGAACGACCTGAAACTGCCGGAAGGCGTGACCGCGCTGACCCACGGCCAGAACCTGACCATCGCCACCTCGACCGTGCCGCGTGGCGCTGCCGCTGCTGCCGAAGGCGAAGAGAAGTAATTTTTCCGCCGCTCCTTGTGGGCGGTCGAAATCAAAACCCGTCGGGGCGCAAGCCGCGGCGGGTTTTTTTGTTTTGCTGTTTCCTTGCCCGTTCTTTCCTGATCCTTTCCCGTTTTCGGCGATAATCGCCTTTTTCCTGACGCGACCGCTATGTCCATCCGCCTCATCGTCGGCCTCGGCAACCCTGGCCCAGAATACGAACAAACCCGCCACAATGCCGGCTTCTGGCTGGTCGACAACCTCGCCAACAGCCTGCCGGGCTGCCGCCTGCAACGCGAGAGCCGTTTCAATGCACTGATGGCGAAAACATCCATTTCCGGCAAGGAGGTCTGGCTGCTCGAACCGCTGACCTTCATGAACCGCTCCGGCCAGTCGGTCGGCGCGCTGGCGCGCTTCTACAAGATCAACCCGGACGAGGTGCTGGTCGTGCACGACGAGCTCGACCTGCTGCCGGGCGTCGCCAAATTGAAGAAGGGCGGTTCCTCGGGCGGCCACAACGGCCTGAAGGACATCACCGCCGCGCTCGGCACCCAGGACTACTGGCGCCTGCGCATCGGCATCGGCCACCCGCGCAGCCTGAACCTGCAGCAGGGCGTGGCCGACTTCGTCCTGCACCGCCCGCGCCGCGAAGAGCAGGGCCCGATCGAGGAATCGATCGACAAGGCGCTGCGCATCATCCCGCTGGCCGTCGAAGGAAAACTCGACGCCGCGACGATGCAGCTGCATACGGCCTGACGGGTTTGCGTAGGGTGGGCACCTGTGCCCACGCGGTACGGCACCTGCATATCGAAACGCCCGACCCTGCCGCAACCTGCGCAAACCGCCCCGTCCTGCGATAATTCCCAGGATGAGCGCACTCAACTTCCACGCCGGCCCCCGGGCCCTGGCCCGTATCCGCGCGCACGGCCTGCGCGCCGGGGACGTCGCCGTCATCCCCGCCGCCGCCGGCGGCCCCAAGGGCCTGATCTTCCAGTCCCTCGACCAGTACGTCTTCGGCGAATGGCTGCCGCAAAGCCCGCGCGTACGCACCCTGATCGGTTCCTCGATCGGCGCCTGGCGCATGGCTGCCGCCTGCCAGCGCGACCCGGTGCGCGCCTCCGAGCGCCTGGGCGCGCTGTACGCCGGCCAGCGCTACACCAGCACCAAGCCCAGCCCCCAGCAGATCAACGCCGTGGTGCAGGAGCTGCTGCGCGAATTCGCCGGCGGCCACGAGGACGACATCCTCGGCCATCCCCATCACCGCCTGCACCTGCTGGCGGTGCGCGGCAAGGGCGCCTTGGCCGCGCCCGCGCACCGGCGCGCCGAGATGCGCGGCTTCGCCGCCGCGGCGCTGACCAATGTTGCTTCGCGCGCGCGTTTGGCCGGCATGCTCGAGCGCGTCGTGATCGGCGATGCGCGCGACGGCCTGCCCTGGCTGCGCGAGCGCTTCGACAGCTTCACCACCCATTTCGCCACGCTGACGCGCGAGAACCTGGCCGCCAGCCTGCTCGCCTCGGGCACGCTGCCGCTGATCATGCAGCCGGTGACGAACATCCTGGGCGCGCCCGCCGGCCATTACTGGGACGGCGGCATCATCGACTACCACCTCGCGCTGCCCTACGCCTGCATCGAGGCCCAGGACCCGGACGCTATCGTGTTCTACCCGCACTTCAACGAGCACATCGTGCCCGGCTGGCTGGACAAGGCCATGCCCTGGCGCCGCTGCGCACGCGGCCCGAATCGCGGATGGCTCGACAACGTCCTGATCGTCTCGCCGTCGCAGGAATTCATCAAGACTCTGCCGCGCGCCAAGCTGCCTGACCGCGCCGACTTCAAGTTCCATGGGCTGGACCACGACGCGCGCGTGCGCGCATGGTTGCAGGCGATGGGGGAGGGCCAGCGCCTGCGCGACGAACTGGCCGCCTTCGTCGAGCGGCCGGACCTGTCGCGCCTGCGCGCGATCTAAGCAATCCAGGGCCGCCGGCGCATGTTGCGAGCGCGTCATGCGCGCCTGTTTTTGCGGCATTCGCCCGCCTCCCGGGTTACAATGCGGGGTTTCCGAGCTGTTGCACGCAGCTCCATCATCATCGAGAGAAAGAATTCCCATGAGTCTCCAATGCGGCATCGTCGGCCTGCCCAACGTCGGCAAGTCCACCCTGTTCAACGCGCTGACCAAGGCCGGCATCCCGGCTGAAAACTATCCGTTCTGCACCATCGAGCCGAACGTCGGCGTGGTCGAGGTGCCCGATCCGCGCATGGCCCAGCTGGCCGAGATCGTCAAGCCGGAGCGCATCGTCCCGGCCATCGTCGAATTCGTCGACATCGCCGGCCTGGTGGCAGGCGCCTCGAAGGGCGAGGGCCTGGGCAACCAGTTCCTGTCGCACATCCGCGAGACCGACGCCATCGTCAACGTGGTGCGCTGCTTCGAAGACCCGAACGTCATCCACGTCGCCGGCAAAGTCAGCCCGATCGACGACATCGAAGTGATCCAGACCGAGCTGGCCCTGGCCGACCTGGGCGCCGTCGAAAAGGCGATCCATCGCGAGAACAAGAAGGCCCGTTCGGGCGACAAGGACGCCGCCAAGCTGGTCGCCCTGTGCGAACGCATGCTGCCGCACCTGAACGAAGGCCAGCCGGTCCGTACCCTGGGCCTGGACGCCGACGAGATGGCGTTGATCAAGGAGCTGCACCTGATCACCGCCAAGCCGGCGATGTACGTCGCCAACGTCTCGGACACCGGTTTCACGAATAACCCGCTGCTGGACCAGCTGACCGAGTTCGCCAAGAAGCAGAACGCCCCGATCGTCGCGATCAGCGCCGCCATCGAATCGGAAATCGCCGACCTGGACGACGCCGACAAGGCCGCCTTCCTGGCCGACATGGGCATGGAAGAGCCAGGCCTGGACCGCCTGATCCGCGCCGCCTATAAACTGCTCGGCCTGCAGACCTACTTCACCGCCGGCGTCAAGGAAGTGCGCGCCTGGACCGTGAAGGTCGGCGCCACCGCCCCGCAGGCAGCCGGCGTGATCCACACCGACTTCGAGCGCGGCTTCATTCGCGCGCAGACCATTTCGTTCGACGACTACATCGCCTACAAGGGCGAAGCGGGCGCGAAGGAAGCGGGCAAGATGCGGGCGGAGGGCAAGGAGTACATCGTCAAGGATGGGGATGTGTTGAACTTCCTGTTCAACGTCTGACGCCAGGCGCTCCAGAGCGCCGGCACAATCGAACAACCCCGTCACGCAGTCGTGACGGGGTTTTTTCTTTATGATGTCCGCCGCGCCATGGCGGCGACTTATTGGTAGTTTGCCAGGAACTTGCTCCGCTCATCCGTCATCCGGACTTCGCAGTCGGCAATGACGATAGGTTGTAGCGTGCCGCCTTCGAATTCATCACCGGCCTGCGCGCATTTCTGGTCCTTTTCCTTGATCCATGCGCGTTGACTGCCCCTTAACTCGGCCTGCCGCTCTGCGGGCAAGCTTGCCATCACACGCTTGTATTCGTCGTTCAATGTTTTGTCGGCGATCGTGAACTTTCGGCTCAAGCATTCTGATTGCTCCACGTTGATTGCCAGGTCGAGGCCCTTGCATACGCCTGACTTTTCGACAGTATCCGGCACGTCGGTGGACGTTTCGGTGGACGCTTCGGCGGGCTGTTCCGGCTCAGTGCCTCCGGCGGGTGCCGGCTCGGCCGCCGCCGTCTCGGGTGGCGTAACAACGGATTCCGCGACGCCGGCCTTTTTCCTCGCATTGACGATTGCTGCTCCAACATACTGATCGACCTGGCGCAGATCGCCAATCATCACGCCCTTCACGGCGACGATATGGTCTCCCTTGTCGTCGAGTTGGGACTCGAAATCGAGCGGAAGCTGATAAGTGTTTCCTGCTTCATCATTGCTTTTCACGATGAGCGTGGCCTCGCAACTCAGCTTCTTGATTTTCTCGTCATATGCCGAGGAGCGAGGATTTTCCAGGCTCAAGATGGCATAGAGCAGCTCCACGCCAATCTTTTCCCTGTCGGCCTCATTCACGCCAAGCTTGTCGAGCAGGATTTGCTTGACGAGGGTGAGCGTCGCGGGATCCGAGCATTTCGGTGGTTCTTTGGTGCAAGCGGCCAACAGGGGGACGCAAAGAAGGGCAGCAAGAAGCTTGTACATATTTTTCCAGTGGTGGGGGCGAAACTGCGGCGCTGCTGATGCAGCTGATATTTTGCTTGTTAGCAACAAATTATGCCAACAAAACCTGCTCCCGTCATGTGCATGGCAATGGGAGCAAGGCGTGGCCCTTGTCATGAACGTGACATAAGGCCCCGCTATTCTGCGCCTCCATCAGCACAGCATTCGCGGTGCCCACCACCAACTGGAGAAACGACGCATGAATTCGACCCCTGAACTGTCCCGCCGCCGCCTGCTGCGCATGCTGGGCGCCGCCCCGATGCTGCCGCTGGGTGGCTTTGCGACCGCTTCGCTGCTGGCCGGCTGCGGTGGCGACAACAACGACGGCACGCCGGTGGCCGTGACCCCGGTCCCGCCGGTGGTGCCGGTCACCCTGGCGAGCGTCACCTTCAGCTCGATGGACGCGCCGACCCTGGCGAACCCCGCCGCGATGGCCACCACCACAGTCGGTTCCACCATGACCGTGAACTTCAGCGACAGCAGCAAGCTCGATTTCAAGCTGTCCTATAAACCTTTCTTCATCACCGGCGACATGGTCCCGAACGGCGCCGGCGGCACCGTCCTCGCCGGCGGCTACTACAACATCAAGAACCAGCCGATCATCGACACCACCGTGCCCGGCAAGGAGCGCCAGTTCTTCTCGGATTCGCCGGACGGCACTTCGCTGCTGTCGGTGCCGAACGCGAACGTGGCGGGCGTGAAGGGCAAACCGGTCTTCGCCGTGGTGCAGTTCGAATACACCACGCTGGCCCAGGACGGCGTCACCGGCATGTACGGCCGCCTGCCGTCGCCGATCGCGGTGCTGACCCTGGACCAGGACCAGACCACCGGCAAATTGAGCCTGGTGAAGTACCACAACGTCGACACCTCCGGCGTCGAAGGCCTGTGGATCACCTGCGGCGCCAGCCTCTCGCCCTGGGGCACCCACCTGTCGAGCGAGGAGTACGAGCCGAACGCCTTCACCGCCGCGTCGGATTCGCAGTTCAAGGCCTTCAGCAAGAACCTGTACGGCAGCGAGACCGCGGCCAACCCCTACAACTACGGCCACATGCCGGAAGTGACGGTCAATCCGGACGGCACCGCCTCGATCAAGAAGCACTACTGCATGGGCCGCATCTCGCACGAGCTGGTGCAGGTGATGCCGGACCAGCGCACCGTGCTGATGGGCGACGACGCCACCAACAGCGGCTACTTCGTGTTCGTCGCCGACAAGGAAAAGGACCTGTCGTCGGGCACCCTGTACGTGGCCAAGGTCGGCGCCGGCTTCTCGATCGATCCGGCCGGCGCCGCCGCTCCGCTCAGCTGGATCAAGCTCGGCGCGGCTACCAGCGCCGAGATCCGCCAGCTGGCCGCGACCGTCAAGCCGACGGACATCATGGACGTGCGCACCGTCGACCCGCAGGACGTGTCGTTCAAGCAGGTGGTCGCGAACGGCGCCGTCGAGTGGATCAAGCTCATGCCGGGCATGGAGAAGGCCGCCGCCTTCCTCGAGACCCACCGCTACGCCGCCCTGGTCGGCGCCTCGATGGGCTTCACCAAGATGGAAGGCACGACCGTCAACGCCAAGGACAAGATCGCGTACTCGGCGCTGCAGAACTGCCAGTCTTCGATGGTCGCCGGGAACAAGCTGAACGTGGCCGGCAACGGCGTGGCGATCCCGAAGGCGCTGAACGCCGGCGCGGTGATGGCGCTGAACCTCAAGGGTGGACAGAAGGACGTGAACGGCGCGGCCATCAACAGCGAGTGGATGCCGGTCGATATCAAGGCCCTGATCACGGGCGAGGACATCACCGCCGATGCGCTGGGCAATACCGCCAACCCGAACAGGATCGGCAACCCGGACAACCTGAAGTTCTCGGAAAAGCTGCGCACCCTGTTCATCGGCGAAGACAGCGGCCAGCACGTCAACAACTTCCTGTGGGCCTACAACGTCGACACCAAACAGCTCGCGCGCATCATGTCGATCCCGGCCGGCGGCGAGTCGACCGGTCTGCACGCGGTCGATGAACTGAATGGCTGGACCTACATCATGAGCAACTTCCAGCACGCGGGCGACTGGGGCGGCATCCACAACAACGTGAAAGCCACGCTCGATCCGCTGGTGCGCGCGAACTACAAGGACAAGTTCGGGTCCGCGGTCGGTTACCTGACGGGGGAGCTGAGCCAGATGCGCCTGGCGAAAGCGTAGAAAGGGAGAGTCCCGCCACGGGACGCAAGCCGGGCCAAGGTGGAAGTCGGCGGGCGATCAGCGCCAGCCGACGCGGCAAGGATGCGCCCGTAACGCGTGGGCACGGAGTGCCCACGCTACTGGAACGCCGCCGGGAGACCGGCGGTTTTTTGATCAAAAGCGGTATTGCAGGTCCGCCAGCACCAGCGGCGAATCCGCGTGCGCATCCGACTGCGGTGTGCCGCCGCGGCCGCGCCAGGCGACCGCCAGGTTGCCGTACCAGTCGCCGCGGTGGTAGCGCGCGCCGATGCCGGCGCCAGCCAGGCTGCGCTTGTTGGTCTCGCCGCTCCACGGCTTGCGGTTCAGCGTGACCTTGCCGGCGTCATAGAACAGGTAGGGCGCGGTCGCGTACTTCGTGTAGCGCAGCTCGACCTGGCCGATGGCGCCCGAGTCGCCGAAGCCTTCGCCGCTCGGATAGGCGCGCACGCCATAGGCGCCGGCGAGACCGAACTTCTCGGACGAATCCAGGTTCTTCGACGCCCACTGGCGCGACAGGCGGCCGTACAGATCGACGTGCTCGCTCAGCGCCTGGATACGGGCGAGATCGAGGTTGATCTTGCGGAAGCGGCCGGCGCTGCGCGCGCTGGCCAGGTCGGCCACGCCGAGCGCATCGTCCAGGCGCAGGTCGCCGCTGCTCCAGCGCAGCGCGCCGAAGGTCACGCCGGTGCGGATGAATTCGTCGCGCGCGTCGAAGTTCAGGGCGGCGCTGAACACCTTGCTCGACTTGTCGTTTTCGCTGTCGAGCGCGCCCTGGCGGTCGTTCAGGCGCTTGCGCTCGAACTGGCCGGACAGGCTCAGGTTGCGCCGCTGCGAGCGCACCAGCGGATAGGACAGGCCGGCGCTGGCGATGTCCGCGGTACCGGTGGCGTCGAGCGCAGCGAAGTCGCCCGCCAGCGTGTAGTAGGAATGCGTGACGCCGATGCGGCCGCGCAGGCCCGAGGAGCCGACCGGCAGGCTGTAGGCCAGCGCGCCGAACCACATCTTCTCGTTGGTGACTAATGCCTGGACCGCGATCTGGTCGCCGAAGCGGAAAGGGCTGTTCAGTTCGAAGCCGGCGCGCAGGCGCTGGCGTCCGGTATGGCGGTTGCCGTGGTTGTCGATCGCCACTTCGCCGCTGTAGGGTTGCTCGCGCTGGACGTCGACGATCAGGTCGCCGGTGCCGTAGGCCTTGCCGGGACGGATGGTTGGCGTGGTCTTGATGCCTGGCTGGTCGTCGAGGATCAGGGTGACGCGCTCGAGCTGGCTGCTTTCGATCTGCGCGCCTGGCGTCAGGTAATCGAGGAAGCCCTGGGCATCCTCGATCAGCTCCCGCGCACCGGCGGCGGCGATCCTGCCGTAGCGGCCCTCGATGACGCGGATGCGCAGCTGGCCGCTGCTTAAATCCTGCTGCGGCAGCACGGCGCGCGCAAATGGGTAGCCGGCCGCCTGGTAGCGTTCGCTGATGCGCGCGGCCAGGCGGTCCAGGCCGGCGAAATCGAAGTCCTTGCCGGTGACGTCGCCGAGGCTGGCCAGCAGCGTGGCCTCGTCGAGGACGGTATTGCCTTCGATCGCGACCTGCTTCAGGGTGACCTTGATGCCGCCGGGCGTGCCGGGACGGGCTGGCGTTTCGACGGCGACGCCCTGGGCGGGTTTCGGCGCCTGCAGCGCGGGCTGGGTGTTTTCCTGCAGCAGGCGGCCGGCGTCGGGCGGCAGCTGGGTGCTCAGCTGTTGGGCGCCGGCCGGATGGGCGGCGAGCACCAGCAGCGCGGCCGGCAGGAGTCGTGGGAGTGTTTTCATCATCATCATGAGAATGCGTTCAATGTCGGGGGGCGTCATTCGCCCGGTGCGGCGTCGCCGCGGGTGTTGATGCCGCCCGAAACCACCATCACGTCGAGGAACTTGACGTCGCGGCCGGAAGTGGGCGCGTGCGAGGCGGCGCGCCGCATGCCGATCGATTCCTCGCCTTCGGCGCCCTGGCCATCGGTCTTGTCGGTACCGGCGACGGCCACGTAGGAGAGGGCGCCCACGGTCGGTGGAACGAGTTCCGGCACGATGTTGGTGTAGGCCGAGGCGTTGACGGCGACGCGCGTTACCGGCGCTGGCGGCGCCGGTGGTGTCGGTTCCACGGGCACCGGCGCTGGGGCCGGAGCTGGAGCAGGTTCAACCGCGACCGGCGCCGGAGCGATGTTCAGCTGGCCGCCGGTGAAGGCGATCGCGTAGTTGGCGTTGCCGAGCGTGCCCTGGCCGATCGCATAGCTGCCGGCGCCTTCGCCGGGCGCGCGCGCCAGCTGGCCGTCGAGCGTGTCTGCGCCGACCAGGCTGCCGCCCGCCAGGCGCCAGCTCAGTTGCGGGTCGAGCGCGCCGGCCTGCTTGGCGGCGTCGTTCGCGGCGACGGCGATCGGGCGCGGCGTGATCGAGAGCGCGCCGTTGTTGACGGTCAGGACGTAGTTGCCGTTGGCGAGCCGCGACGCGTCGATGGCGTAGCTGCCGACGTTCTCGCCCGCCGCGCGGGTAAGGTTGCCGTTCAGGGTGTCGCTGCCGACCAGCTGGCCGCCGACGATGCGGTAGCCCAGGGTCGGATCGGCGTCGCCGTAGACCTTGGCGGCGTTCTCGACCGCGACGGTCAGCGCGCGCGGCGCAATGTTCAGGGTGCCGCCGTTCACGCTCAGCGCGTAGTTCTGGCTGGCGCTGGCGTCGATGGCATAGCTGCCGACGTTCTCGCCCGCCACGCGGGTGAG